>CAZWIO010000001.1:0-624784 GCA_964634195.1 uncultured Methyloceanibacter sp.
GGATGACCCGGAACAGCCAGGAGGCGTTCTCAGCCAGCACCACCTCCTTGCGCAGGAGCCGCACGAGGTCGCGATAAGGCTGGATCAGCGGGGGGCCCTGCCTGAGCAGCAGCCGCGCCTTCACCTTGCGCACGAAGCCCGTGAGCAGCGGCGCGAGCGCCAGCACGAGCAGCATCTGCGCGGCCTGCACCGCGAGGTTGAGGATCACGGCCATATCGCGAGCACCAGCAGGAGGCCGACCAGGGCCGCGAAGACGAAGCTGAGGTAATGCCGGATGCTGAGCGACTGCATCCGCTCGATCTTGTTGGCGGCGAAGCCGATTGCCGCGGCGACAGGCGCGTAGAACATGTCCCAGACAAGATCGCTGAGCGTGACGACGAGCCGCGCAGGCCGCGCGTCGCCCGGCGGCGGCATTTCGACCTCTTCGCGGGCGCGGAACACCAGCGTGCCGAACACGCGGCGGATCGGCTGCGCGAAGCTCGATGCGGAATATTGCGTGAGCGGGCTCGGGTCGGGATAGCCGCAATCCCAGGCGGGCGCGCGCCGCAGCCGGTCGGAGGCGAAGCGGTGGATCGCCCAAGCTGCCGCCATGCCGGCGATCACCATGAAGAGGAACACGAGCAGGCCGTTATAGGAGCTGCGGCTCTCGGCGATCGGCACGATGGAGAGATAAGGCACGTCGCTCTGGACCGGCATCGAGCCGCCGATCATCTCAGTCGCGACGGGCGCAAGCGCGTCGATGAAGTAGCCTGGCAGGACGCCGGCGAGCAGGCAGAGCGCGGCGAGGATGAACATCGCCGACAATGAGAGGCGGTCGACCTCGTGCGCGCGCCGCGCGGCCTCTGTGCGCGGTCGGCCGAGGAAGGTCACGCCGAAGGCTTTGACGAAGCACGCCGCGGCGAGTGCGGCGGACAAAGCGAGCAGGGCGCCGACGGCGGGCACGAGGAACTTCAGCCCCCAGGACGGCAGTTGCGGGCTGAGCAGGATCGCCTGGAAGGTCAGCCACTCGGAGACGAAGCCGTTCAGCGGCGGCAGCGCCGAGATCGCCACGCAGCCGACGAGAAAGGCGAACGCGGTCAGCGGCATGGAATGGATGAGCCCGCCGAGATGCTCCATGTCGCGCTCGCGCGTGGCGGCAAGCACGGCACCCGAGCCGAAGAACAAGAGGCTCTTGAACAGCGAGTGATTGAACACGTGGAGCAGCGCCGCGGTGAAGGCGAGCGCCGCGGCTGCCGCCATGCCATGCGTCTGGAAGGCGAGCGCTAAGCCCAGCCCGATGAAGATGATGCCGATATTCTCGACCGTGTGATAAGCGAGCAGGCGCTTCAGGTCGTGCTGCATCAGCGCATAGAGCACGCCCATCACGCAGGTGATGCCGGCAAGCGCCAGCACCACCATGCTCCACCACCATTCGGGGGGCCCAAGCAGGTCGAACACGATGCGGATGAAGGCGTAGACCGCGACCTTGGTCATCACGCCGCTCATCAGCGCCGAGACATGGCTTGGCGCGGCGGGGTGCGCGAGCGGCAGCCAGACATGCAGCGGCACGAGGCCGGCCTTTGAGCCTGTGCCGAGCAGCACGAGGATCAGCGCAAGCGCGCTCGTGCCAGACGAGAGCGCGTGGCCGCGAATGTCGCTGAAGGCATATTCGCCTTCCGGGCCGGCCATCAGGCCGAAGGCAAGCAGGAGGCACATCGTGCCGAAGCTCGCCATCACCAGATAGATGTAGCCCGCGCGCAGATTCTCCCGGTCCTTGTCGTGCGCCATCACCAGCGCCCAGGACGACAGCGACATGAACTCCCAGGTGAACAGGAACGAGAACGCATCGTCGGCGATCACGACCAGGGTCATGCCGGCGAGGAACAGCGGATAGAAGGGAAGCACGCGCTCCGGCGCCTTCTCGTGCTGGCCGTAGCCGAGCGCGTAGAGGCTTGCGAGCGCGGCGCCGAGATTGACCACCGCCAGGAAGAACGCCGAGAGCGCATCGAGCCGGAACCGCGCCGGCAGCCAAGGCAGCCCGACCGGCAAGCTCGTCGTCTCGCTCGCTCCGCCCGCAAGCAGATGCGCCAGCGCCGCGACCAGCACCACCGCCGAGACGGCCAGCGATCCGCCGTAGACGACGATGCGGCCGGCGGGCGCCCGATGCAGCGCGACGGCCAGCGCGGCAAGCGCGAGCAGCGCGGCTGACGAGGCGAGAATGACGGTCAGCGTCATGCCTTAAGTCGCACTCTGCGGGCGCCCAAACCTGCGGCGCCGGTTGGACCAAGCGGGATTATTTCTGTGAAGCCCCCCTCTACCTGTATCAGGTCTTGTCGCCGATGCCAGGCCTCTGGCGGGGATGCGCGGCGCGGCGAGGGGCCGGGCCTTGGGGGCGGCAAACGGCGCCGCAGGCCGAGTCTGCGAAGGCCAGCGCATCCATGCAGCGTCCGCGTTCCGCCGGCACCTCGATCCTTAGCCCAAACTCAAGCTATTCATGTCAAACGATTTTCTTGCCAAAGGCGGCGGGCAAGCGGCCTCATGCGCGCACCCCCTTGCTAATCTATATCAAGTCTATAGACTTAACTAGGTAGTGACGTTCGGTCGCTTGCGCCGGGTAGGGACCTGGCCGCTTCGGCCGGCGAAGGCAGCGACAGCCTGAAGGAGGGCACTCGTGTCCAAGATCGATCCCAACCTCTCCAAGAACGGCAAGGCGCCGGCAGACGCGCGCCCGCACCCCAAGGCGAACTGGGACAAGCCCATCGCGGTCAAGATCGAGAACGTTTCGCGCCGCTTCGGCGATACGCCGGCGCTGCGCAACGTGTCGCTCGACATCAAGCCCGGCGAGTTGCTGGCGCTGCTCGGGCCTTCGGGCTCCGGCAAGACCACGCTGCTCCGCATTCTGGCCGGGCTCGACTGGCCGACTTCGGGCCGCGTGACCTTCGACGGCGAGGACGCGACCGGGCTCTCGCTCAGGGCGCGCAATGTCGGGCTCGTGTTCCAGAACTACGCGCTGTTCCGGCACATGACCGTGCTCGGCAATGTCGGTTTCGGCCTGCGCGTCAGGCCGCGTGCGCAGCGTGCGGCCACCGAGGCGATCCGCAAGCGCGCGCTCGACCTGCTCGATCTCGTTCAGCTCAAGGGGCTCGACGGGCGCTATCCGGCGCAGCTCTCGGGCGGCCAGCGCCAGCGCGTCGCTTTCGCCCGTGCGCTTGCCATCGAGCCGCGGCTTCTGCTGCTCGACGAGCCGTTCGGCGCGCTCGATGCGCAAGTGCGGAAAGAGCTGCGGCGCTGGCTGGTCGAGATTCACAGAGAGACCGGGCACACCACGGTGTTCGTGACGCACGACCAGGAAGAGGCGCTCGAGCTTGCCGACCGCATCGTGGTGATGCGCGACGGGCAGATCGAGCAGACCGGCACGCCCGACGAAATCTACGACGAGCCCGTCTCGCCCTTCATGTTCTCGTTCATCGGCGAGTCGAGCACGCTGCCGGTGCGGGTCGACAAGGGCAGACTCTGGCTCGACGATCATCCGCTCGACCTGCCGCCGGGCGACGTGCCCAACGGGCCGGCGAACTTGTTCCTGCGGCCGCACGATGTCGACCTCGTCAACGACAAGCGCGGCGCAATCCCGGGGACGGTCTCGTTCCTGCGCCGGCAAGGCGGCTCGCGGCGGCTCGACCTCGAAGTGAACGGCCACGGCGACCGTGTCGAGATCGAGGTGCCGGCGGACTTCGATCATCTCTCCGGAGAGGTCGCCATCAAGCCGCGCCGCTATCGCGTGTTCTCAGCGGCGGCCTGACGCAAGACACGCTGGGCAGCGCCAGATGATCTCGCAAAAGGCCAAATATGCTTTCCACGCTTTGCTTGCGCTCGCGCGCGCGGAGGATTCGCTGATCGTCGGCGATATCGCCGCGCAAGAAGGCATCCCGCGCAAGTTCCTCGAGCAGATCCTGCTCGAGCTGAAGCGGAACGGCATCGTGCAGAGCCGGCGCGGCAAATATGGCGGCTACGGCCTGCTCATGCCGGCCGACCGCATCACCTTCGGCCAGGTGCTGCGCATTCTCGACGGCCCGATCGCGCCGCTGCCGTGTCTGAGCCTTACCGCCTATCGCCGCTGTTCCGACTGCCCGACGGAAGAGCGTTGCGAGATCAGGCGCGTGTTCGCCCTGGTCGCCAACTCCGCGCGCGACGTGCTCGATCGCACCACCATCGCCGACGCGCTCGACATGGATTGGACGGGCGGCGCCGGGCACGACGAACGATTGGGACCGATGTTGTGCTAGGCCTTGCTCGAGCCGGGCGCCGCGGCGCCGGTGCCGGGATATGTCCGGGTGAGGAGGCGCGCCAGCACGATCCCGGCGATCATGGCCGGCACGAAGGCCAGCGTACCTTGCGCGAAGAGGAGTATCGAGGTGAGGGCCGGGCCGGGGCAGAAGCCGGACAGTCCCCAGCCAATTCCGAACAGGGCCGAGCCGGCAACCAGCGGCACATCGATCTCGTTGCGCGTGGGCAGCCGGAACAGCTCGCCGAGGATGGGCTTAGGGCGGCAGAGCACGAGCCGGTAGCCCAGGAAGGTGGCGACCACCGCGCCCGCCATGACGAAGATCAGGCTCGGATCGAAAGCCCCGGCGAGGTCGAGGAAGTTCTGCACCTTCGCCGGGTCGGCCATGCCAGAGATCAAAAGCCCGAGGCCGAACACCAGCCCGGCGACGAAGTTCACGAGCGCGCGCATCGTGTCAGCCTCCGATCACGTGCCGCATGACGAACACGGTGGCGAAGCCGGTCGCCATGAAGGCCGCGGTCGCCACCAGCGAGCGGGGTGAGAGCCGCGCGAGCCCACACACGCCGTGACCGCTGGTGCAGCCGCCGCCGAGCCCGGCGCCGAATCCGACGAGCAGGCCCGCGATCGCCATCAAGCCGAGCTCGGAAGAGACGGTCTGCGCGAAAGGCGCGCCGGTCGCGGCCATATATAGAAGTGGCGCCGCAAGCAATCCGAGCACGAAGGCTGCCGCACCTGGCGCGTCGGCCCCGTCGTAAGGCGGCAGCAACCGGCCGAGAATGCCGCTGATCCCGGCGATGCGCCCGTTGAACGCCAGCAGCATCACGGCGGCCAGGCCGATCAGCACGCCGCCGATCAGCGAAGCGACCGGCGTGAATTCCGTCTCGACGACCATGCGGCAAGCTCTAGCACATTCTCGTTCGCGCGCATCTATGCTACCGCCGTTCGCAACACTGCTCCTCTTAGACGTCGTCGCAAGGTCGCGCATGAAGCGGAAAATCCTGATCGTCGGCATCGGCGCCGGCAATCCCGAGCACGTCACGCTCCAGGCGATTGAAGCGCTCAATCGCGCCGACGTGGTGTTCATTCCGACCAAGGGCGATGAAAAGGCCGACCTCGCCGCGCTCCGCCGCGAGATCTGCGCGCGGTTCCTAAACGACGACGCGCCTGCGCGGCTCGTCGAGTTTGCCGTGCCCAAGCGTGACGCGGCAAACCCCGACTACGAGGAGGGCGTCACCGGCTGGCACGACGCCGTGCAGGCCGTCTATGAGCGGCTGCTCGCCACGGAGCTCGGTGAGGACGAGACCGGTGCCTTCCTCGCCTGGGGCGATCCCGCGCTTTATGACAGCGTGCTGCGTATCTTCGAGACGATCGCCGCCAGTGGCACGGTCGGACTCGACTACGAAGTCATCCCCGGCATCACCAGCGTGCAGGCGCTCACCGCCGCACACAGACTGCCGCTCAACCGCATCGGCGAGTCGGTGCTGATCACGACCGGCCGCAAGCTCGCCGAAGGTTTCCCCGAGGGCGTCGACAGCGTGGTGGTGATGCTCGACGGCCAATGCGCCTTCAAGACCGTCGACCCGGAGACGGAAATTTATTGGGGCGCCTATCTCGGCACCGAAGACGAGATCCTCGTCGCGGGCCGGCTTGGCGATGTGGCCGGCGAGATCGAGCGCGTGCGGCGCGAAGCCCGCGCGCGCAAAGGCTGGATCATGGACACTTATCTTTTGCGGCGGCCTCACAAGGATTGACACTCAATTCTCAACCTCGACATGGCCGGGCTTGACCCGGCCATCCACGATTTTGGCCGTGCCGTTTGCCCAATCGTGGATGCCCGGCACAAGGCCGGGCATGACGAACGGTTGGGATGTGTCAAAACCCGCATTGTCTTCTCGCCCGCCCGCCCCATATTGCCCGGCAGCGGGCATGCCCGTGCTAGAATGGCGTTCGCCTGGTTGAGGAGCCCGCGCGAAGTCCCGTGCCTGTCTTTATCGCCTTTGCCGCCTTCATGCTGATCCTGTTCGGCCACCGGCTCGGGCTGCCGCTCGGCCCGTTCGACCTGACGGCACCGTTCACCCAGAAGCGCAAGACGCCCGGCCAGAAATCCGGCGTTCGCACCCAGGGGCTCGAGATGGTGCTCGACCACGACACCGGCCGCATGGAGGGCACCTGCCTCAAGGGCCGGTTCGCGGGGCGGGCCTTATCAGCCTTGAACGAGCGCGAGCTGCTCGAGCTGCTCGAGGAGCTGCGCGCGACCGACGCGCAGGGCACGCTGCTCATGGAGGCCTATCTCGACCGGCGCCTGTCCGGTTGGCGCGAGAAGCATTCGGCCCGCGCGGAGGGCGAAGGCGCGCGGCAACCACGCGGGCGGCGCGGAGAGAGCATGAGCGCCGACGAGGCTTATGACGTGCTCGGCCTCAAGGCCGGCGCCAAGGAAGCGGAAATCCGTGTCGCCCATCGCAAGCTGATGATGAAATTCCACCCCGATCAGGGCGGCTCGACCTATCTCGCGGCCCGCATCAACGAGGCGAAGGAAACCCTGCTCGCCCGTCGATAGCGGCCCGGTGGAACCGTTTCGAGCCTGTCACGCTTAGCCAAAAGCCATCATTTTGCCGGGGCAGGGCGCGCCCCTCTAACGACCGGTTGCATTCGAAGCCATACAATCCGAAAATCAGGCCCGAAGGCCCATCCCGTTCTGTCGATGGGGCGAGAGTCATGAAAAGAACTGAGACGTTCCTTGTTGTCGGTGGCTTGGCCGTGGTGGTTGGCGGCACGCTGCTGTGGAGTTCGCTTGGCGGCGACGAAGGCCGCTCCACGACCGAGACCGTGTTGATGATCGCGCCGCCCGCGGACCTCGACGCGGATGGCGGCGCGACGGCCGCGCTGGCCAAGCCGGAAGCATCGCCCAATTATGTCCCGGTGACCGGTCCCGCTCAGTACATGGTGACCACGCGGCTGACCTCGATCCATGGCAGCCCATCCGCCACGGCGTCCGTGCTCTATGCCTTCCCCGCCGGGCGGCGGTTGCGCGTGGCCGGCCGCGAAGCCGGCTTCGTCAGGATCGAGGATCTGCAGAGCAAGGCGACGGGCTGGGTCGATGAAAGCCTGCTCGCGCCAGCTACGGCGGCGGCGCCCGCCAGGCCACCGGCGCCGAGCACGCCGTCCACCGCGGCGCTCCCCGATGCGGACTCAGGCCCGGCACCAGCCACGCCAAAGCCGCCGCCGAAGCCATCCGTCGCGGCGCCAAAGCCCGCCTCCGCGCCCAAGCCGCCCGCGCCGCCCAAGCCGCAGATCGCGGCCGAAACCGATGCCGCTGCCGCGGCCGCGAAGAAGCAGGCCGCGAAGCGCGCGCAACAGCGCGGCGCCCAGAGCGTCGATCGGAACCGCGGCTTCGAAGGGTTCCTGAACCGCGCTTTCGGCGGCCGCTAGCCTAGCCGCATCGGCACGGGCGGGAGCGTACCGTTGACCCCGCACACAAGCTGCGACCGTCTGCTGATGGGCTCGCCGCTCAGGCGAAGCGGCACCGGCCGTGCGATCGTCTTCGCGCTGCTCGCCCTCTTCATCTTCGCAACGATCATCCATCTCAGCGTGTTTGCGAATCTGGGTCCCGGCCTGTTCGCCGTCTTCGCGCGCGCGCTCGCACTCTCGACGCTGCTTGCCGCCGTTCCCGTCGCGATCCTCTGGTTCCTCGACCGGCGCGAGCGCGAGACGCCTTGGCTGTTCGCCGCTTCCCTGCTGTGGGGCGGCTGCATCGCCACCGCGGTTTCGCTGCCGTTCAACAATGCGATCTTCCAGCTCGTCGAGGATTGGCTCGCGCACTATCCCTCGATCGCGGTGATGCTTGGTCCCGAAGCGCCGCTGATGATCGTGGCGCCGCTCTCCGCACCGCTCGTCGAGGAGATCGCCAAGGCGCTCGGCGTGGTGCTGCTGTTCTGGCTGTTGCGCCCCGAGTTCGACAATATGCGTGACGGTCTCGTCTATGGCGCGCTGGTCGGCGTCGGCTTCACCTGGTTCGAGACGGCGCTCTACGTCACCAAGCTCTACGACAAATTCGGCGAGGCGGCCTTCGGCCTGCAGCTCGGCCTGCGCTACGCGCTGTTCGGGCTCGGCGGGCACGCGATGTTCACGGCGATCTTCGGCGCTTCGCTCGGCTTGGCGCTGCAGACGCGGCGAACCTGGCTGAAGATCGTCTCGCCCATCGTCGGCCTGCTGCTCGCCATGGCGGCGCATATGATCAACAACCTCCTGCCGCTTTATGCCGCGCTCACCCGCGCCTCAGCCGGCAAGCCGCCGCCTGACAGCTCGAAGCTGCCGGATATCGGCTTCTTCCAGGCATTTCTGGTCGGCAGCGCGATGCAGCTCACGCTGTTCGTGCCGTTCCTCCTGCTGATGGCGCTAGCTATCTGGCGAAGCGGGGTGTGGGAGCGGCGCGTGATCCGCGAGGAGCTCAAGGACGAAGGCGGCGACATCGTCACCGAGCGCGAATACGGCGCCATCGTCGCCGACCGCATGCTGCGCACGCGGCGCATCGACGGAGCGCATCCGGTGGACTCGGCAGCGCTGGTGAACGCGCAGCACGAGCTTGCCTTCCGCAAGCGCCGGGTGCGCGACGAAGGCGCCGACCCCGAGGCCGACCGCCTGGTCGCTGGCTGGCGCGAGGACATCCGGCGCCTCCGGCTCGCCTAGGCCGCCGCGCCCGGGAAAAGTGCACCCGGAAATCCCTCAACTGACGCTATCGGAGAGTGCCCGTTGCCTCTATCATTTGCCGTAGACACCTGAAGCGAGGGGGTTTCAGGGGTCGTTTCGGCACGCTTTGGGGGCGGGCGTTGGGCTACGGGGCAGGTCGCCTATTTGTTTCTGTCTTGCTCGCCGGCGCGCTCGCCGGATGCGCCGGCATGCCCCGCAACCCGGTGCCTCTCGCCTATGAGAGCGATGCGCAAGTCGTCGGCATGGATGTCGAGGTCATCCGCTATTGGGGCGACGAGGTTCCGCGCAATGCCGACGCCATCGTCAATAAGCGCGTGGCGCAGGTCAAGGCGCATGGCCGGACCGCGAATGGACGGCGGCCGACATTCAACTATCTCGCCATCTCCGGCGGCGGCAGCGACGGCGCTTACGGCGCGGGGCTGCTGGTGGGCTGGACCGCCTCGGGCAGGCGCCCGGAGTTCGACATCGTCACCGGCGTCTCAACCGGCGCGCTCGCCGCGCCCTTCGCCTTTCTCGGGCCCCGCTATGACGGCGCGCTGAAGCACGTCTACACGCAGACCTCCGTCAAGGATGTCGCCATCGCCCGGCCGGTGCGCGGCCTGCTCGGCGGCGACTCGCTCGCCAGCAACGCGCCTCTGGCCAAGGTCATCGCCCATTATGTCGACGAGCGGTTCCTGCAGGAGGTCGCTGCCGAGCACCGCAAGGGGCGCAGGCTCTGGATCGGTACCACCAATCTCGACGCGGAGCGCCCGGTCGTCTGGGATATGGGCGAGATCGCCTTGAGCGGCCATCCGGAGGCGGTGCAACTGTTCCGCACCGTGTTGCTGGCCTCCGCGGCGATCCCCGCGGTGTTCCCGCCGGGCTTCGTCAAGGTTGCCGCCAACGGCACGGTCTATGACGAGATGCACGTCGATGGCGGGGCGACGCGGCAGGTTTTCCTGATGCCGACCTCGTTCATGGCGAAGTCGGTCGACGGCGCCTACGGCACGGCACCGGTCAGGCGCGCTTATATCATCCGCAACGGCCGCGTCTCGCCGAGCTACAAGCCGGTCAAGGCCAAGACCCTGTCGATCGCCGGCCGCGCTGTGTCGAGCCTGATCAAGGCGCAAGGGGTCGGCGATCTCTACGAGCTTTACGAGTTCTCCCAGGTCAACGGCCTGCAGTACAACCTCGCTTATATTCCCGGCGACTTCGTCGACACGAGCACGAGCTCGTTCGATCCGGTCTACATGACGCGGCTCTACGAGCTCGGCTACGAGCAGGCGCGGGCGGGCTATCGCTGGAAGAAGAAGCCGCCCCGCCTCGGACCAGACTAGGGCCTATCTCCGAATCGCAATTCCCGGAACTGCCGCGGGCGCGGCCTGCCGCGAGCCATAAGGGGGCGTTGAGGGGCCATTTCCACCTGCGGCAGATTTGCGCAGGTCTTTCGTGATTTACCTTAACCGGGAGCGGCAGAAAACCAAGGTTTTCCAGGCTTATCCGGCCCCCCTAGATCTACCCTGCCTCATTTGTTCCCAACTTCGCTCGTTTCTGGTCATGAAATGAGCCACTTTCTACGGCGAATCCGCATCTCCAGCCCCGACATCCCCCAAGAACCTGAAGGAGACGAGAGTGCGGATTCGACTATTGTTCGCATTAGCGCCGATTCTCTTGGGCGGTGGCGCGACGTCCGTCTACGCCGCGCTCGGCGATGCGCCGCGCTGTCCCGTGCCGACCGCTGCGCGCACCATGTCCGCGCTTCCCGCCGTGAGCCCGTTGGTCCTTAAGCTCCGCCAGGCGGTCGCCAACGACGATCCCAAGGAGCGCGATTATCTGATCCGGACCGTGGCCTTCGAGGCCTCAGGCGAATCCGATGTCGGCAAGGTTGCTGTCGTCCACGTGATCCTCAACCGCAAGCGGACGGGGCGCTGGGGCAATACGGTCAAGGCCGTGGTCACTCATCCCTGGCAGTTCGAGCCCTGGATGACCAAGCGCCTGGAGATGGAAAGGCTGTCGCCCGCCGATCCCCGCTATCGGAGCGCGGCGCGCGTGGTCGATGCCGTGCTGAAGGGCGACGAGCCCGACCCGACCTCCGGCGCGACGCATTTCCTCAATCCGGAGATCGTACGCGAACGGCGCGGCGGCTCCCTGCCGGCCTGGGCTAATGGCGACGGCCAGTCGATCGGCAACCACACCTTCTATTCGCCGGAGGGCAGGGCCAAGCCCGCCATTCCGGTCGAGGACGCTGCCGCCGTGCAGACCGCGGCCCTCTCGCTCGGCATCCTGCCGCTCTCGACGGCGAACCCCGATGCCTGCAACGGCGAACGCTTGACCGAGCGCGAGCCGGGCATGCCCGCCGACGATCTCGTCCTGCACGAGGGTGCGCCGAGCTTGCCGTCCGACGATCTCGTCCTGCTCGATATCGGCTTCTAGCCAGCTCACCCGGCCGGGCGGTTATCCTGACCGGTCAACCGGGCGGCAGGCACACGCCCTCATAGCCGCGCCCGATCGTCGTTATCATGCGCGAAGGTCGGTCGGGCGGGCGGCAGGCGACGACGGTCAGGCCATCGGGATTTGACGGCAACGACGATAGCTGCGCTTCACCAGGACCGAACTGTCCGGTCTGGCCGGGATCCAGGATCTCGGTCTGCGCGCAGGGCGCGGGGTTGGTCTCGCCGGGGAGGCAAAGCCCCACGGCGATCGGCTCGTCGCAAATATTGACGACCTCGCGGGGTTGGACCTGCCCCATCATGCCGCGCGTGCAATGATTGAGGTCCGCACGCAGCGAAGGGCGCTGATAGCTGCCTGTCACCAGGTTGAGCAATGGCGGCAGCAGGACGGCGAATGCCACGCCGGTCAGCAACCCCGCCCAGAGAGGCACAAGCGGCAGCCTGCCCGGACGATGGCTGACGGCGAGCACGAAGAGCGCGACAAGCGATCCGATGAACACTTGATCGAAGGTGATGACAGGCAGGGCGGGCAGCGCCGGCGTGGCGCGCCATGCCTCGGCCAAGAGGGCGAGCGTCCACGGGATGAGGAAGGCTGCCGCGATGCCGATCAGGCCCAGTCTCCAGGCCGATAGGGGCGGCTTGCCGGCGCGCGAGCGCAACACGATCACGAACGCAATCGTCAGGATGCCGGTGAACACGGCGCCGGGAAGGAATTCTGGCATGCGGCTCCGTCGCTTGCGGGGATGTCACGCTATGCCGTCCAGCCGGGCGCTTGTCCAGAGTCCGCGTCCCGCGCGGTCTCAGTGCCGGCCGGGTAATAGGTCGCGACCGGCAGCGCGTAGTCGGGGAGGGCCAATCCGCTCGGCGCTTCCTCGCCGTCCTTGAAAAACTCCGGCAGGAAATGCGTGTGCGCGCCCGGCGGCGTCGCCGTCCCCGGCGCGGGGATGGGTGTGCGCACCTCGATCCGCACGAGCGCGCTTTCCACCACCCGGTGCGGGCCGTGCGCCAGGATCATCGGTCCGATGGCCGCCATGACCGTCGGCCAGGGCTCGCCGCAGCGCGCCTTGAGCGCACTCGCCAGCACGGGCTCCGCGGTGCGCACGCAGAACCGGCTGCTCTGCCGCCCAAGGCCGAAGTCGAACAGAAGCTCGTCGCGATGCTCGGCGTCGATGGCCTTCTGGTCGGCGCCGAGCAGCGCGAGCGTGTCGGCGACGGGCAGGGCGATGCGTGTTTTGGGCAGGCCGAGGACGATCGGACCGGTCCTGCCGAAGGCGAAGGCTCTGAGCTTCTCGTGAAGACGCAGCCGGAACGCGGCTTTCGCGGCGCGGCCGAATACGGCGTCAGGCCCGCGCATGACATTCAGGCCTTCGCCAGGTCCGCAGGGAAATTCCGCGAGCGCGCCCGGCACGCCAACGACCCAAGTCCCGCTTCCAGCCGTGAGCGTCGTTGCCACCCAGTTCGCGATCCGTACGGCGCTCCAGGGCAGGAGGTGCGCCGCGACCGAGAGGCTTTCGAGCCGTTGCGGGAGCTCGCGCCAACATTCGAGCCTTTCCGGATCGCTCATGGCGATCCAGCGCGCGATCTCATCGCCCGTCCGGCCGCAGCCGAGGCACCAGCCGGTCGCCTCGTCGAGCGTGCAGACCCCGACGCAGGGCGAATGCCGCAAGGGCGCGGGCGCGGTTTGTCGTTCGGTGCTGTCCACGCCCGCACTGTAGTTCGGGCCTGCGGCCGGGGCGACCCCCAAGAGCCGCCGCGTTAGAGAGCGGGACGGCCAGCCAGCGCGTCAGAACTTGAAGCTGAAGCCTGCGTCGAAGATCTCGCCTTCGAACGTGTTCCGGGCCTCGAACTCCTTATAGTACTTGAAGAACACCGTGAGCGGGTTCGTCGGCTCGCCGATCGTGTAGGTCACGATCGGGCCCGCGCCGTAAACGCGCGACTTGAAGTCGCCGAGCCGGGCGCCGGCGCCGCTGTCGCCGGTGGTCTGGATCATCGCATAAGCGACCCCGCCGATAGCCCACCGGCCGAAGGTCTTGGTGACCGAGCCTTCGAGATTGAGAATCTCGCCCGTGTCGTAGTCGGTTTCATCGTTCTTGAAGCTGAACGAGTAGACCGCGTTGCCCGAGGCCTGCCAGCCCGCCGCCGGGTCGAAATAGGTCATGGAGAATTGCGGCATGATGGCCCAGCGGTTCAGGCTGGTATTGGCGAGATGGTTCACGTTGTACTCGCCGGTGGGGGCCAGCCCGTATAGGCCAAACACCCAGTGCATCTTGCCGCTGTGCCAGCCGAGAAGGAAGGGTGAGAAGGCCGTGTCGCCGAGCGCCAGCTCGGTGTCGAGAACATCGATCTCGGTCGGGCCGAAACGCCTGCCGCGCGGCCCGGTGAAGGCCGGCAGCTCGATCCCGACTTCGACGCTGGAGGCGACCATGGTCGGCGCCACGGCGACGGCGTAGGTCCCGCCGAACAGCTTCCAGGGTGTCACATAGCTGACACCGAGGATGGTGGCCTTCATGTCCTGCTCGACCTCGAGCCCGATCCGGCCGTTGAAGATCACCGCCTCGGCGGAGCCTTGATACATATAGAGGTCGGTGCGGACATAGACGCCGGGCACCGGCGGAATGACCCCGGCGAAGACGTCGGTATAGCCCTTGAGCCACGTGCCGGTGCCGAACTCGGCAGCGTGCGACGGGACCGCCGCGCCGGCAAGGGCAGCAAGCGAAAACACGGCAGCGACGAACGCACGCGCCACCGGCCGCATGCCACGCACGCGTGCGACGCGAGACGAACTGGTAGCGAGCATGGCCTTCCCCCCGGTTTCGCCCATTCGGCTACCTGGCCACGCGGGGTGTCAAGTTCAGGTGATACAGTTCGGCGATTTCTTTGTGGACGTGACTTTCCAGCCGCAGCGCGCTCGCCTTCGTGACAACAGTTTCGGCCCAGCCTAAAGTCCGGCGTCTCACCGGCCTGATTGCAGGCCTTGGCGGCGTCTCTGCCATGGTCGAACCGCCTGATGCGCGATCGAGATGCCCAAGGCCTTCACCAGCGACGACGCGCTTACCGTGATGCGCGACGTGTCGGGTGGCGGCATGCACTGATCACCTGAGTGGACGGCGGGGCGCGATCCCCGCTGTCCACAGTCCACAAGCAGGAGTCCACTTTATGAATTGCACGATGCGATTGCCGCTCGCCGCGGTGCTTGTTCTGGCGCTCGCGAGCGGAGCGGCCGCGGAAGACGGTGCGCGCACATCCGCAAACCTTGATGCGCGCGTGGCGGAGCAACGCGCCTTCGAGACCGCCGTCTGGGGCATGCCTGCCGTGAACTACGACCTGATGCGGCAAGAGGCGAAGAAGGCGGGGATCCAGGAGAACCAGGTCCTCTATTGGAGCAAGCCGCTCGACTGGCACAACCAGACGCTCACGCCGAACCCCGACACGCTCTATTTCATGACCTTCCTCAACACGAAGGAAGGCCCGATCGTGGTCGAGATTCCGCCGGCCAGCGACGCCGGCTCGCTCAACGCCAATTTCGTCGATGTCTGGCAGATGCCGCTCGAGGACGCCGGCCTGCACGGCTTCGACAAGGGTGCGGGCGCCAAGCTGCTGGTCCTGCCGCCCGGCTACGAGGGCAAGGTGCCTGACGGCTATACCGTGCTGCGTCCGGCCACCTATGGCAGCTACGCGCTGATGCGCGTGAGCCTGAAGAGCCACGATCCAGCCGATGTGATCAAGTCGGTCGCCTACGGCCTGCGCATCAAGGTCTATCCGCTTGCGCTGGCGGCGACCGCGCCCGGGACTAGGTTCACGGATGTCGATGGCAGATTGTTCGACTCGACCATCCGCTACGACGCGAGCTTCTTCGAGAACCTCAATCGCGTCGTGCAGGAGGAGCCTTGGCTCGACCGCGACCGTGCGATGATCGACCAGCTCAGGTCGATAGGCATCGAGAAGGGCAAGCCGTTCTCGCCCGACGACGCCACCAAGCCGGCGCTCGAAGCCGGCATCGGCCAAGCGCGTGACTGGCTTGCAGCGAGATATGACGCCGGGCTGCCGCCGTTCTGGGAAGGGAGCCGTTGGACATACCCAGCGCCGCCCGACCTGATCGAAGCCATGCAAGATGGCTATGCCGATCCGAACATCTACCCGGTGGATTCACGCGGCCTCGTCTATAGCTACGCCTATATCGGCATCAAGCGGCTCGGCGCCGGGCAGTTCTACCTGATCAGCATCAAGGACAAGGACGGCGAGAGCTATGACGGCGCGAAGAGCTATCGCCTGCGCGTCCCGGCGGGCGTGCCGGTCGAGCAATATTGGTCTCTGACCGCCTACGACCGCGAGACGCACGCGCTGATCAGGAACATGGACCGCGCGAGCCGCGCCTCGAACAACGCCGAGCTTGCGAAGAACGAAGACGGCTCGGTCGACATCTATCTCGGCCCCAAGGCGCCGGAGGGCAAAGCGGCGAATTGGATCCCGACCGATCCGGCCCGGAAGTTCGAGCTGATGTTCCGGCTCTATGGGCCGAAGCAGGAGCTCTTCGACAAGACTTGGCGCCTGCCCGACGTGGAGGAGGTTGCGCCCTGACGCGGGCGAGCGGTCATTCGCCGCCGGGATCGGTGCAGATCTTGGCGAGCGCGTTCTGGTCGAGCACTTGGATGCGGCCGTAACTGGTGCGCAGCACGCCGTCATTGACGAAGCGGCGCAGGACCCGCTGCAAGGTCGGCAGCGAAACCGCAACCAGCTTGGCGAATTCCGGCTGCGACACGGAGATCCAGCCCTCGGCGTCTCCCCGCGTGCGCACCGCCTGCAGCAGCCGGTCGGCCACGCGCTTCTCCGCCGAGGGGATGGCGAGGTTGGAGATGACGCGGAGCGCGAGCGCGTAGTTCTCGTAGGTCAGCGCGTAGAAATCGGCATAGAGGCGCGGGTCCTCGCGCACCAGCCGGGTGAGGTCGTTGACAGGGAGGTGCACCGTGACGGTCGGCTCCGCGGCGTGCGCGGACACGAGCCGCGGCTGGTCCGAGAACAGCGCGAGATCGCCGACCCAGAAGCCGACGCCGGCGCGGTGCGCCGTGTAGTCTTCGCCGTCGCCGCGCGGATAGGAGAAGTTCAGCGACCCGCTGACCAGCCCGAACACGCCGTTCGCCATGTCACCCGCGAGGTAAATGCGCTCGTCCTTGGCGAAGTGGCGGAGCTTGGCGATCGCCGCGAGGCGCGCGCGCGTCGCCTCAGAGCGCTGCGCGAACCAGCCCTGCTCGGACAGGATGCGCAAGGCCGACGCAAGCTCGGAGTCGTCCCGTTTCATGGCGCGGGGATCACGTCCTTGGACCCGGAAGCAATCGCATCATCTGATGAGGTGTTTGCCGCACGCCCATCATAGAAAAGGCCGGCGAGGAATGCTCCCGCAAATTCGTCCGGTCCGCTAGTCTATCGCGCAATCTGGCGCGGTTCGAAAGGAGGCCCCCATGCCGGCAATGAGGACATGTTTTGGAGTTGTGCTCGCGGCGGCGCTCGGCCTTGCGGTGCTAGCCAGCGGCGCGGCGCAAGCCGAGACCGACCCGCTGCCCTCCTGGAACGACGGGCCCACCAAGCAGAGCATCCTTGACTTCGTGACCAAGGTCACGACCGAAGGCGGGCCCGAATTCGTCAAGCCGGCCGACCGCATCGCCGTGTTCGACAATGACGGCACGCTCTGGGTCGAGCAGCCGGTCTACACGCAATTCGCCTTCGCCATCGATCGGGTGAAGGCCACGTCCAACGAGCACCCGGAGCGGAAGGACAAGGAGCCGTTCAAGTCGATCCTCGCCGACGACGTGGCCGGCGTGGTCGCCACCGGCGAGAAGGGTCTGCTCGAGGTCGTCGCCGCGACACATTCCGGCGTGACGACCGCCGACTTTGCCGACACGGTCAAGCAATGGATCGAGACGGCGAAGCACCCGCGCTTCAAGGTCCTCTACACAGATCTCGTCTACCAGCCGATGCTGGAGCTGCTCGACTACCTCCGCGCCAACGGCTTCACGACGTTCATCGTCTCGGGCGGCGGCGTCGAATTCATGCGCGCCTTCGCCGACAAGAGTTACGGCATCCCGCCCTGGCAGGTGATCGGCTCCTCGGGCACGGTCGAATATCAGATGTGGGACGCGAGCCCCGTGCTGGTGAAGCAGCCCAAGGTGCTGTTCGTCGATGACGGGCCGGGCAAGCCGGCCGGCATCAACACCTTCATCGGCCGCCAGCCGATCTTCGCCTTCGGCAATTCCGATGGCGACAAGGAGATGTTGGAATGGGTCTGGGCCTGCGGCAAGCATTGCTTCGCCGGGATCGTGCACCACACCGATGCCGAGCGGGAATATGCTTATGACCGCGAGTCGCATGTCGGCAAGCTCGACAAGGCATTGACCGAAGCGGAAGGGCGCGGCTGGACCGTGGTCGACATGAAGAAAGACTGGAAGACGGTCTTCCCCACGCCCCAGGCCGCCCAGTAAACTAGCGCCATGAGTCTGACGCGTAAGGTGAAGCGGCAAAGCGGCGGCGCGGCGGTAGCGCTAGCGGCGCGGCCGCAGTCCAAGCCTTATGGGGAGATGGTGTTCGTCGAAGGCGGCGAGTTCACCATGGGCTCCGACCGGCATTACCCGGAAGAGGCGCCCGCGCATCGCGTCAAGGTCGATGGCTTCTGGATCGACGCGACGCCCGTGACCAATCGCGCGTTCAAGCGCTTCGTGAAGGAGACGGGCCACGTCACCTTCGCCGAGCTTGCGCCCGACCCGAAGGACTATCCCGGCGCGCTGCCGCATATGCTGCGCGCCGGCTCGCTGGTATTCGTCAAATCCGACGGGCCGGTCAACCTCAGGGACTGGTCGAACTGGTGGACCTTCGGCTTCGGCGCCGACTGGCGACATCCCTATGGGCCTGACAGCTCGATCAAGGGTCTCGACGATCATCCGGTCGTGCACATCTCCTATCGCGACGCCGAGGCCTATGCGAACTGGGCCGGCAAGAGATTGCCGACCGAGGCCGAGTGGGAATATGCCGCGCGCGGCGGGCTAGACGCCGCCGAATATGCCTGGGGCGATGAGCTCATGCCGGGCGGCAAGCCGATGGCCAATACCTGGCAGGGCGAGTTCCCCTGGCAGAACCTGCTCGCCGACGGCTACGAGGGCACTTCGCCGGTCGGCATCTATCCGCCGAACGGCTACGGCCTCTACGACATGATCGGCAACACCTGGGAATGGACCACGGATTGGTTCGTCGCGGGCCATACGCAGCAGAAATCCTGCTGCATGCCGGTCAATCCGCGCGGACCCCGCGCCGAGGAGAGCTACGATCCCTGCCAGCCCGAGATCAGGATCCCGCGCAAGGTGATCAAAGGCGGCTCGCATCTCTGCGCGCCGAATTACTGCAAGCGCTATCGCCCGGCGGCCCGCCACGCCGAGCCGATCGACACCTCGACCTGCCATCTCGGCTTCCGCTGCATCAGACGCGAGGCCTGACACGCGCGCATTGCCGCGGCGCTTCGCCGGGCGATATGCTGGTCGCCGCTCGTCGAACCCGCGGAGGACGATTTTGGCTCGCTTGCTTGCATCCGGCCTGCTCGCAGTTGCGTTGATGCTTGGCGTTCCTTGCGGCCCGGCAATCTCCGCCGCGGCCGAGAACGGTGAAAGCGAGGCGGCCACGTCGATCCCCGAGCCTCTTGATCCAACGGTCCGCGCGCGCGAGCGGAATGCCCTCGTCGCGTTCTACGACGCGCTCGGCGGCCCAGACTGGATCGAGCGCGATTTCTGGGGCAGCAACCGGCCGGTCGGAGAATGGCACGGTATCGAGACCGACTCCGACGGCTATGTCGTGCGCCTCACCATCTACGACAACAACCTCGAAGGCAAAATCTCGCCGGCGATCTGCGACCTGGCGCGGCTGCATACGCTGCACCTCTCCTTCAACAAGATTTCCGGCACCCTGCCGGCGCGGCTCGGCACGTGCCGCGCGCTGCAGAATCTCTGGCTGAAGGGGAACAAGCTCACCGGGCGCATTCCGGATTCCATCGCCGTGCTGCCGGAGCTGGAATATCTCGACGTGCACGCCAACGAGCTGTCGGGCTCGCTGCCCGAGGTCTGGAACACCCCGAAGCTGAAAATCTTCCGCGGCGAGGACAATCGCATCGCGGGGGCGCTGCCGGAGCAATTGTTCCGCCAGCCGTCGCTCGAGCAGGTCTTCCTGCACAACAACGAGCTGTCCGACCCGATCCCTGACTCGGTGACGGACAGTGCCAATCTGCGTTCGCTGCTGCTCTCCAACAACCAGCTTTCCGGCGCGATCCCAGCGGAGATCGGTAAGCTGCAGCATCTCGTCGATCTCAGGCTCAATCGAAACCGGCTCACCGGACCGATCCCCGCGAGCCTCGTGGGCGCGAAGTCGCTGCAGGTTCTGCGGCTCGACCACAATCTTCTGAGCGGCGGCATCCCGCCCGGCCTCACCGAGCCGCTCAACGTGTTCGACGTCTCGCACAATCCTGACATGGAGGCGGGGCAATAGCGGGCACGCCGCCCGTGCCGTCAAGGAGCCATGACATGATCAAGTTTGCCATTGTCGCCGCCGCGCTCATGCTTGCGCCTTCCGCCGCGCAGGCCGGAGAGACTGTCGATTATAGAGTCGGCGACGAGACCTTCGAAGGTTATCGCGCTTCGCCCAAAGACGATTCAAAGGGGCTTGTCGTGATCATCCACGACTGGGACGGACTTACCGACTATGAGCAGCGCCGCGCCGACATGCTGGCCGAGCTTGGCTACGACGCCTTCGCCATCGACCTGTTCGGCAAGGGCAACCGGCCCGTCGAGATCGAGGCGCGCCGCAAGGAGACCGGCCGCCTCTATGCCGACCGGAAGCGTATGCGCGCACTGATCCAGGGCGGCCTCGCCGAGGCGCGCAAGGACCGCGACGCCAAGACCGTGGTGATGGGCTATTGCTTCGGCGGCACCGCGGCGCTCGAGCTTGCCCGCTCGGGCAAGGGCGAAGGCGTCATGGGCTATACGTCGTTTCACGGCGGGTTGGAGACGCCGGAAGGCCAGTCTTATCCGGCCGGTACGGCGCCTATCCTGATCGCGCATGGCGGCGCCGATACCTCGGTGACCATGGACCACGTCGCGGCGCTGGCGAAGGAGCTCGAGGCCGCGGGCGTCGACTACGAGATCCAGGTCTATTCCGGCGCGCCGCATGGCTTCACGCATTTCGGCTCCGAGCGATATCAGGAGCGCGCCAACGCCCAGTCCTGGGACGCCTTCAACGATTTCCTCGAAGAGACGCTCGGCGGCTAGGCCGCGCTGTGCGCCCGCGCGCCGCGCGCGCCTTCATATATAAGAGAGTCGGCAGCAACTCTCTCGCGCGTGGCGGCAACGGGACATGCGATCTTCGCTTGAGGTCGAGGCGGTGGTGGTCGGCGCCGGCGTCGTCGGGCTCGCCATCGCGCGCGCTCTGTCGCGGCGCGGGCTGAAGGTTCTGCTGCTCGAAAAGGAACGCGCCATCGGCACGGGAACCTCCTCGCGCAACAGCGAGGTGATCCATGCCGGGCTCTATTACGAGCCGGGCAGCCTCAAGGCGCGGCTCTGCGTCGAGGGCAACCGCATGCTCTACCGCTATTGCGCGGAGCGGGGCGTGCCGCACCGGCGCTGCGGCAAGCTCGTCGTCGCGACGGAGCCTGGCGAGGACGCGGCGCTTCTCGCGTTGCAGGCGCGGGCCGAGGCCAACGGCGTCGAGGATTTGACTCTGCTCGACACCGCCGAGCTGAAACGGCTTGAGCCTGACTTGCGCGCCTCGAGCGCGTTGCACTCGCCATCTTCCGGCATCATCGACAGCCACGCCCTGATGCTCGCGCTGCTGGCCGACGCCGAGAATGCCGGCTGCACCATCGCGCTACGCACGCCGGTGTTGGGCGGGACGCTCGGCGACCGCGCCGTCACGATCCGTACTGGCGGCGCCGAGCCGTTCGAGCTCGAAGCCGCGCTGCTGGTGAATGCGGCGGGGCTCGAAGCGTGGGAGCTGGCGGGCCGTCTCGACGGTCTCGACCGCGCGACCATCCCGCCGAAATTCCTGGCCAAGGGCAGCTATTTTCTACTGAGCGGCGCCAAGGCGCCGTTCCGTCATCAGCTCATCTATCCGCTGCCGGTGCCGGGTTCGCTCGGGCTGCATCTCACCCTCGACATGGGCGGGCAGACGCGCTTCGGGCCCGACATCGAATGGACCGACAGTATCGATTACGACGTGGATCCCGCGCGCGCGGAGATTTTCTATGCGGCGATCCGGCGCTATTGGCCGGGCCTGCCGGACGGCGCGCTCGCGCCGGCTTATTGCGGCATCAGGCCGAAGGTGACGAAGAGCGGGTTCGGCGATTTCGCTATCCAAGGCCCGGCGCAGACCGGCCACCAAGCTTATATCGGGCTCTACGGGATAGAGTCGCCGGGGCTTACCTCATCGCTCGCCATCGCCGAGCATGTCGCCGACCTCGCTTCGGCCTGAGCCCCGCGCCCGACCATGGCCTATCTGATCCTGAAATATCTACACATCGTCGGTGCGAGCGTGCTGCTCGGCACCGGCGCCGGCATCGCCTTCTTCATGCTGCTCGCGCATCGCACCGGCGACCCGCGCGTCATCGCGGGCGTCGCGCGCATCGTGGTGATCGCCGACTATCTATTCACCGCGAGCGCGGTGGTGCTGCAGCCGATCACCGGCGCGGCTCTCGTCTGGCTGGTCGGCTATTCCTTCCTGGAAGGCTGGGTGCTGCTGTCCCTCCTGTTATATGCCGTGACCGGCGCATTCTGGCTCCCCGTCGTGCGTATACAAACGCGCATGCGCGACCTTGCGACGGCTTCAGCCGAACATAACCAGCCATTGCCCGCCGAGTATCATCGGCTCTTCCGCAGATGGTTCGCCTTCGGCTTCCCGGCCTTCGCCTCGGTGCTCGCCATCTTCTGGCTGATGATCGCCCGCCCGCGCATCGAGATTTTCTAGCGTACCCGAGCGCGATCGCGCTGCCGTCTAAGCGGATTTTTCTATTCTTTACAGTATCTTATGTCTTCCTCCCTTGGCATTTGACTCCGCCCGCAAGTTATAGAACAAATAGAGAACATAAGCAAGGAGGGAGATTGTGCGCATCCATACGATCGCGGCGTTGCGCGCCTCGCTGCGCGCCCTGGAGGAGGGCGGCGGGAAGCGCGCGGGCTTTCTCTCTTTCGGCGCCGCCGACAGCCATCTCGGCGCGGCGCTTCGCCTCGGCGCCCTTCACGAGGCGCAAGGCGCGGCCGCCACGCTCTTTATATGTCTCGTGCTGGCGCGCACGCGCGGGCGCATCCTGTGGTGCGCGCCAGACTGGTCAGGGCAGCGTCTCTATCCGCCGGCGCTCGTGCAACTCGGGCTCGACCCCGCCCGCATCCTCTTCGTGCGGCTCGCCCGCGCCGAAGAGCTGCTGCATGCCGCGCATGAAGGCTTGCGCGCGGGCTGGCAGGTCGCGCTCGAGCTCGACAAGCCGCTCGGGCTGATTCCGGCCCGCCGCCTGCAGCTTGCAGCCGAAGAAGGCGGCGGCCTCGGCCTCGTGACGGCTGCGGATGGCGAGCCGCAAGAGCCGCTCGCGCTCTCCGCGCGCACGCGCTGGCGCGTGGCAATGGCAAGCGGGGGGATCTGGCCGGCGCCGCTTCGCCTCGATCTTCGTCTTGTGCGCAATCGCGAGGGCCTGCCCGGCCGATATTGTGTGGAGTGGGATCATGCGTCGCGTTCTTTGTCTCTGGTTTCCACTGCTGCCGATCGACAGGATCGAGCGCCGCAGAGCGAGGTTGCGTGAGGCGCCGTTCGCGCTCATCGCCGAGAGCGCGAACCGCCTGCTCGTGCACGCCGCCAATGCCCGCGCGCATCGCGAAGGCGTGCGGGCCGGCATGGTGCTCGCCGATGCGCGCGCCATCTGCCCGCAGCTTCTGACGCGCCCCGCCGAGCCGCTCGCCGACGCGAAGCTCATCGAGGCGCTGGCGCGGCTAATGGAGCGGGCGAGCCCGCTGGTCGTCATCGACGGCGGCGACGGGCTCTTTCTCGATGTGACGGGCGCAGCACATCTCTTCGGCGGCGAGACTGCGATGCTCGGTAAGCTCGCCGGCTGGCTCGAGCGGCTCGGCTTTACCGTGCGCCTGGCGCTGGCCGACACGCCTGGCGCCGCTTGGGCGCTCGCCCATTACGGCGGGGCCTGCACCGTGATCGAGCCCGGCGCGAATGCCGTGGCGCTCGCGCCTCTGCCGGTCGCGGCGCTCAGGATCGATGAGGCCGCGGCCGAGCTCAGCCAGAGGCTCGGGCTCACCACCATCGGCGCGCTTTATCCGCTGCCGCGCCGCACGCTCGCCGCGCGCTTCGGGCTTGCCGCCGTGACGCGGCTCGCACAGGCGCTCGGCGAAGAGGACGAGCCGCTTCCCTATCGGCGCTTCGAGGCGCCCTTGCGCGAGACGCTTGCCTTCGCCGAGCCCATCGCCCGCACCGAGGACGTGGAAGGCGCGTTCGGCATCGTGATCGAGCGCCTCTGCGCGCGGCTCGAGCGGGACGGGCAGGGGTTACGGCTCGCGCGGCTTGCGTTCGAGCGCGTCGACAACACGCGGCACATATTCTCAATCGCCACCGCGCGGCCGAGCCGCAACCCGCGCGCGCTGATCCGCCTTGTGCGCGACCGGCTCGACGGGCTCGATGCGGGCTTCGGCATCGAGCGTGTCTCGGTCGAGGCCGAACGCTGCGAGCCGCTGTCCGCCGCGCAAGCGGAAGCGCTCGGTGCGCAGGACCTGGACGATAGCGAGTTGGTGGACCGGCTGGTCAACCGCTTCGGTCATGAGCGCGTGCTTTGCTTTGCCTCAGCCGAGAGCCATTTGCCGGAGCGCGCTTACGCGACATTCTCCGCGGCCGCGCCAGCGCCGGACAGCGCCTGGATCGCCCCGCCCATAGCGCGGCCGGCGCGGATGCTATCGCGTCCCGAGCCCGTGGCCGCGCGCGACGATGCGGTCCCGCCCGCTTGCATTGACTGGCGCGGGCGGCGTCTCGCGGTGACGCCGCTCGCGGGCCCTGAGCGGATCGAGCCGGAATGGTGGCACGACGATCCTGCCTGGCGCTCGGGCGCGCGCGACTATTGGTGGATGCGGAGCACCTGCGGCCTGCATCTCTGGCTGTTCCGCATATGGGACGAAGCCGAGGACGACGCTTGCGGTGCGCGGAGCCGCTGGTTCCTGCACGGGCTCGGAGGCTGACCGCGATGGGCCACGCCTCTTCTTATGTCGAGCTCAACGTGCGCACCAACTTCACCTTTCTCACCGGCGCCTCGCACCCTGGGGAATATGTGCATCGCGCCGCCGCGCTCGGCCATCCGGCGGTGGCGATCACCGACTGCAACTCCGTTGCGGGCGTAGTGCGGGCGCACTCGGAAGCGAAGAAGCTTAGGCACCGCATCCTGGTCGGCGCCGAGCTGCAGCTTGCTGACGGACAGTGCCTCGTGGCGTTGCCGACGGACCGTGACGCCTATGGGCGCTTGACGCGGCTGATCACCGTAGGTCGCCGACGCGCGGAGAAGGGCTCCTGCATGCTGCACATGGAGGACGTCGAGGCCCATGGCGAGGGCACACTCTTTATATATGTACCGCCGGAGCAGCCCGGCGCCGCGCTTGCCCTGCGGCTTGCACGTCTCGCAGCGCATTTTTCCGGCAATGTCTATCTCGCCGCCAACCATCTTTATCGCGGCGACGATGCGCGCCGGATCGCGACCCTTGCCGAGATCGCGGCAGAAGCGCGCGTGCCGCTGGTCGCGAGCAATGCCGCCATCATGCATGCACCGGAGCGCCGCGCGCTGGCCGATGTCCTCACCTGCATCCGCGAGAAATGCACGATCGACGAGGCGGGTCTGCGCGTGCTCAAGAATGCCGAGCGGCATCTGAAAAGCGCCGCAGAGATGCGCCGCCTGTTTCGCGGCCACGAGGACGCAGTAGCCCGCACGGTCGAGATCGCCGAGCGCATCACCTTCAATCTCGATGAACTCCGCTATGAATATCCCGATGAAGTCGCCAATGGCCGCGATCCTCAGGAAGAACTCGAACGGCTCGTCGGCCTGCATGCGCGCGCGCTTTACCCCGAAGGCGTGCCGCCCGACATTCAGGCGAATCTCGCCCGCGAGCTCGCCATCATCGCCGGCCTCGACTACGCGTCCTATTTCCTCACCGTGCACGACATCGTGCGCTTTGCGCGCGAGAAGGACATTCTCTGCCAGGGCAGGGGGTCCGCCGCGAACTCGCTGGTCTGCTACGTGCTCGGCATCACCGGCGTCAGCCCCGACCGCATGGACATGGTGTTTGAGCGCTTCGTCTCGGCCGCGCGCAACGAGCCGCCCGACATCGACGTCGATTTCGAGCACGAGCGCCGCGAGGAGGTGATTCAATATATCTACGGCAAATACGGGCGCGAGCGTGCGGGGCTCGCCGCCACGGTGATCAGCTATCGCGCGAAGAGCGCCGTGCGCGAGGTGGCGAAGGCCATGGGCCTGTCGGCCGACACGGTCTCGGCGCTCGCCTCGCAGGTCTGGGGCTGGTCGGACACCGGGCTCGATCCGGCGCGGCTCCGCGAGATCGGGCTCGATCCGTCCGACGCGCGGCTCAGGCTCTGCCTCGATCTGGTCGGACAGTTGATCGGCTTCCCGCGCCATCTCTCCCAGCATGTCGGCGGCTTCGTCATTACCCGAGGTCGGCTCGACGAGGCGGTGCCGGTCGAGAACGCCGCCATGGAGGACCGCACCGTCATCGAATGGGACAAGGACGATCTCGATGCGGTGGGCATGCTCAAGGTCGACGTGCTCGGTCTCGGCATGCTGACCTGCATCCGAAAGGGCTTCGACCTGCTCCGACAGCATTACGGCGTGAGCCACACGCTCGCCTCGCTGCCCGAGGACGATCCTGCCGTCTACGACATGCTGTGCGAAGCGGATTCGCTCGGCGTGTTCCAGGTCGAGAGCCGCGCGCAGATGAGCTTCCTGCCGCGCATGCGCCCGCGCAATTTCTACGACCTGGTTATTGAAGTCGCGATCGTGCGGCCAGGGCCGATCCAGGGCGACATGGTGCATCCTTATCTCCGCCGCCGGAACGGCGAGGAGAAGGAGCACTATCCGTCGCCAGAGCTGCGCGAGGTGCTTTCGCGCACGCTCGGCGTGCCTCTGTTTCAGGAGCAGGCCATGCGCATCGCCATTGTCGGCGCGGGCTTCACGCCAGACGAGGCCGATGGCTTGCGCCGCGCCATGGCGACCTTCCGCCATGCGGGTACCATCCACACCTTCCGCGAAAAGTTCATCACCGGCATGATCACGCGAGGCTATCAGCGCGCCTTCGCCGAGCGCTGCTTCCGCCAGATCGAGGGCTTCGGCGAATACGGCTTCCCCGAGAGTCACGCCGCGAGCTTCGCGCTGCTCGTCTATGTCTCGGCCTGGCTGAAATGCCATTACCCGGCGCTGTTCGCCTGCGCGCTGCTCAATTCGCAACCGATGGGCTTCTACGCGCCGGCGCAGATCGTGCGCGACGCGCGCGAGCATGGCGTCGAGATACGTCCGCCCGACGTGAACCTCTCGCATTGGGACTGCACGCTCGAACCCGCGGGGGAGAGTTGGGCGCTCCGGCTCGGGCTTCGCATGATCAAGGGGCTCGGCGAGGAGGAAGGGGGCTGGATCGTCGCTTGTCGGCAGAATTCCTACGCACATCCGAAGGATCTCTGGCGCCGCGCCGGCATCCGCCCGCCGGCGCTCGAAGTGCTCGCCCGCGCCGACGCCTATCGCTCCATGGGGCTCGAGCGGCGCGCGGCGCTGTGGGAAATCGCGGCGCTGAAAGCGATGCGCCCGCTGCCGCTCTTCGCGCAGGCCGGCGAGGAGGATTGCGGGCCGGAGCCCGAGGTTACGCTGCCCGCCATGACCATGGGCGAGCATGTGGTGCAGGACTATGTCTCGATGCGGCTCACGCTGCGGACCCATCCGCTCGCGCTGCTGCGTGCCGTGCTGCCGCCGTCGCGCGAAAGCCACACGCTGGTCACCACCGACAACGGCACCTGGCTCTCGGTGGCGGGCATCGTGCTGGTGCGGCAGCGGCCGGGCTCGGCCAAGGGGGTGGTGTTCATCACGCTCGAAGACGAGACGGGCATCGCCAATATCGTGGTCTGGCCGAAGACGCTCGAGCGCTACCGCCGCACGGTAATGACCGCGCGCATGATGCGCGTGACCGGGCGCTTGCAGCGGCAGGGCATCGTCGCCCATCTCGTCGCCGAACAGATCGAGGATTGCTCGCATCTCCTCGACACGCTGCACGAGCGCGAAGCTTTCGTGAACCCGCGCAGTCCCGCCGACGGCTTCGGCCGCGAGCCGCCGCCAGATTCGCGCGACAGATCGGCGCGCACGCCCACACGCGTATCGCGCCATCCGCGCGACCAGGCGAAGGTGCTCTTCCCGTCGCGCGACTTCCATTAATGGAATAAGACACTAGAATAGACATTCCGTCGCGGGGCGCGAACCAATCCGCCGCCAGACGGTTACCTAGGTGGAGCAGACTTGTCTTGCCCCGCCACCCCCTCATCAGCCAGTCCGCACCGGAGACCGTTCCCTGCCGCCCGCCCGCGTCGATATGACAACAACGGCTTTTCTGCTCGATGTCGACGGCACCTTGCTCGACATCGCGCCGACGCCGACCGAGGTTACCGTTCCGCCCGCGCTGCCCCGCGTGCTGGCGGAGCTGATGCAGCGTGCGGGCGGCGCGGTCGCACTCGTCAGCGGGCGCACCGTCGAGACCATCGACCGGCTGTTCGCGCCGCTCATCACGCCGGCGATCGGCGGCCACGGCGCCGAGATGCGCATCGCCAACGGTGCCGCGATCCTGCAGCGGCCGTTCCTGCTTCCCGACACGCTGCGCGAGAAGCTGCACACTCTCGCGGAGGCCGATCCGCGGCTCGTGCTCGAGGACAAGTCGCACTCGCTTGCGTTGCATTACCGGCTGGCACCGGAGCGCGCAGACTCTCTTCAGCGCGAGGTCGACGAGATCGTGTCGCGCGAGTCGGGTGGCGACGTCGAACTTCTCGTCGGCAAGTCGGTGATCGACATCAAGTCGAAGCTGTTCAGCAAGGGCGCCGCGGTGCAGGAGCTGATGGCCTGCGAGCCCTTTCTCGGCCGGAAGCCGATCTTCATCGGCGACGACACGACGGACGAGTCGGTTTTTCCCGTTTTGCCGGCGCTTGGCGGCATTGGCTATTCCGTAGGCAGGCGCATCGAGGGCGCGCAATGGACCTTTGGCGCGCCCCGGGACGTTCGAGATTGGCTGGCGGAGGTCGCCCGCCGCGCCGGGAGCCGCGCATGAAGAACGGCAAGGATTTCGGCCTCGATCTCGCCGTGATCGGCAACGGCCAGACCGCCGCTCTGCTCGATCCGCTCTCGCGGCTCGTCTGGTGGTGCTATCCGCGCTTCGACGGCGACCCCGTGTTCTCGCGGCTCGTGGCGGGCGAGGAGGAGAAGGGTTTCTGCGACGTGGTGCTCGACGGCATGGTCGAGCATGCGTCCGACTATGAGCGCAACACGGCGGTGGTCTCGACAGTGCTGACCGACGCGCGCGGCGGCTCCGTCAAGATTACCGACTTCGCGCCGCGCTTCTATAATTTCGGCCGCATCTTCCGTCCGCCGCAACTCATCCGCATCATCGAGCCGGTCGCCGGCCTGCCGCGCATCGCCATAAGGCTGCGTCCAACCTGCGGCTACGGACAAGAGATCGCCGAGCGCTCGGTCGGCAGCAATCACATCACCTATCGCGGCTGCGGGCTTGCGGTGCGCCTCACGACCGACGGTCCGCTCTCTTATATCGAGAAGGAGACGTCCTTCGTCCTGACCAAGCCGATCCACATGATGCTCGGTCCGGACGAGTCCATGACCGGCGACATCGTCACGACCTGCCGCGAATTCGCCGACCGCACGCGCGACTATTGGACGAGCTGGGTGCGGCGGCTTTCCATCGCCTATGACTGGCAGGAGGCGATCATCCGCGCGGCGATCGCGCTCAAGCTCTCCAATTTCGAGGAGACCGGCGGCATCGTCGCCGCGCTCACCACGTCGATCCCCGAAGCGCCGGGCTCGGGCCGCACCTGGGACTATCGCTTCTGCTGGCTGCGCGACGCCTATTTCGTGGTGAAGGCGTTGAACCGGCTCGGCGCCTCGAAGACGATGGAAGGGTTCATCTCCTTCATCCTCGGCATCGCCTCGGAGGAAAAGATCAGGCCCGTCTACGGCGTGGTGCCGACCGACGACCTTACCGAATGGATCGCGCCGGACCTCGCCGGCTATCGCGGCGACGGACCGGTCCGCGTCGGCAACGACGCCGTCAACCAGAACCAGCACGATACGTTCGGCAGCATCATCCTCGCCGCTATGCCGATGTTCTTCGACAAGCGGCTGCCGCGGCCGGGCAATGAAGGTCTGTTCCACCTGCTTGAATCTCTGGGCCACAAGGCAGCGGCGCTCGCCTTCGAGCCAGACGCCGGCATCTGGGAATATCGCGGGCGCACGCTGGTGCACACCTATTCCGCCGCGATGTGCTGGGCCGGCTGCAGCCGGCTCGCCGCGATCGCCGCGCATCTCGGCCTGGCCGAGCGCGCCGCGCATTGGGCCGAGATCGCCGACAGGCTGCAATCCACACTGTTCGAGCGCGCCTGGAGCGAGAAGCGCGGGGCCTTCACCGCCGGCTTCGGCGTCGACGAGCTCGATGCGAGCGTTCTGCTGCTGCCCGATATCGGCCTGATCGAGCCGACCGATCCGCGCTTCGTCTCGACCGTCGATGCCATCGAGAAGGAGCTCCGGCGCGGCCAGCACATGATGCGCTACGCGAACAGCGACGATTTCGGCATGCCTGAGGCGGCGTTCCTCACCTGCCGCTTCTGGCTGATCGATGCCTGGTGGGGGCTTGGCCGGCGGGAAGAGGCGCGCGAATTGTTCGACGACGCACTGCAGCACCGCAACCGCTACGGCCTGCTCGCCGAGGACATCCACCCGCAGACCGGTGAGCTGTGGGGCAATTTCCCGCAGACCTATTCGATGGCCGGGCTGATCCTGACGGCGATGCGGCTGTCGCGAAGCTGGGAGGACCGATATTGGCGCGGCTGATCCTCGTCTCCAATCGTGTCGCGACGCCCACCGCTGACGGCAAGCGCGCGGGCGGGCTCGAGGTCGCGCTCGCGCCGGTCCGCAAGCATGCCGAGACGGTGTGGTTCGGCTGGAGCGGCAATGTCGTCCCGGCCGGCGAGGTCGAGACGCGCAAGATCGAGACGGCGCAGCGGAGCTTCGTGGTTACCGACCTGTCGGAGGAGGACTACCAGGAATATTACAACGGCTTCGCCAACCGCGTGCTGTGGCCGGTGCTGCACTACCGGATCGATCTCACCGAGTTCAACCGCCGCGACCTCACCGGATATTTCCGGGTGAACCGGCATTTCGCCACCGAGCTCTCCAAGATTCTGCGGCCCGACGACGTGGTGTGGGTGCACGACTATCACCTCATCCCCATCGCTGCCGAGCTTCGCGCGCGCGGGCACGAAAACCGCATCGGCTTCTTCCTGCATGTGCCGTTCCCCGCGCCTGAGGTCATCACCGTCCTGCCCAATCACCAGCGGCTGCTGCCGCTGTTCCTGGAGTATGACCTCGTGGGCTTCCAGACCGAGGCGGATGTGGGGAACTTCGCGCGCTATCTTGTCGCCGAGCAGAGCGCGCCGGATCGCCCGGTATTCGAGGCCACGGGCCATCAACTGGTCTTTTCGAGCGGCGGCCGCGAGACCCGCATCGGCAGCTTCCCGGTCGGGATCGACCCCGCGGAGTTTCAGCGGGTCGCGCGGCGCGCGGCGCAGTCGGCCTTCGTGCGCGACGTGGTCGAGAGCCTCGGCAACCGCGCGCTGGTGATCGGCGTCGATCGGCTCGATTATTCCAAGGGCCTGATCCAGCGCATGGAGGCCTTCGAGCGGTTCTACGCGCTCCACCCGGAATGGCAGAACAAAGTGACCTATCTGCAGATCGCGCCGCGCAGCCGGTCAGAGATCCCAGAATATTCCGAGCTCGAGCAGGCGGTCGGCGCGGCGGCGGGCCGCATCAACGGCATGTATGGCGAGGTGGCCTGGACGCCGATCCGCTACCTCAACAAGACCTATAGCCGGTCGAGCCTCGCCGGCCTTTACCGCGCGGCGCGTGTCGGGCTCGTCACACCGCTCCGCGACGGCATGAACCTGGTGGCGAAGGAATATGTCGCGGCGCAAGAGCCCGTCGATCCGGGCGTCTTGATCCTGTCGCGCTTCGCCGGCAGCGCAGCCGAATGCGAACGGGCGCTGCTCGTCAATCCCTACGACCCCGATAGCGTTGCCGGCGCCATCGCCCGCGCGCTCGAAATGCCGCTCGCCGAACGCCGCGAGCGCCATAGCGCGATCTTCGAGACGCTGTCACGCAATCCCATCAGCCTATGGGCGAAGCGCTTCCTGCAATCGCTCGAGCCGTCGGTGCTGACCAACGGCGCGCGCCGTGTCGCGGCCGAGCCGGCGCATCCGCGTCATTAGGGGCTCGCCATGCGGATCCTCATCACCAATGACGACGGCATCGGCGCACGTGGTATCGCCGTGCTGGAGCAGATCGCCTCGGACCTGACCGACGATGTGTGGGTTGTGGCGCCCGAGACGGACAATAGTGGTGCGTCGCACTCGCTGACGCTTGCCGAGCCGTTGCGCATGCGCGAGCTCGACGAGCGCCGCTACGCGGTGAGGGGGACGCCGACCGACTGCGTGATCATGGGCGTCCGCTTCCTGCTCAAGGACCAGCCGCCCGATCTCGTGCTGTCTGGCGTCAATCGCGGCCAGAACCTCGCCGACGACGTGACCTATTCCGGCACCGTCGCGGGCGCGATCCAGGGCACGCTGCTCGGCATTCCTTCGATCGCCATGAGCCTCGTCTGCGGCGCGGTCGAGACGGCGCGCGAGGTCCGCCGTCCACCGAACTGGGAGACGCCGATCGAGCACGGCACCGAGCTTCTGCACAAGCTGCTCGAGGCGGGTTGGCCGGACGGCGTCGTGGTCAACGTCAACTACCCGAATTGCGAGCCTGGCACGGTGAAGGGGATCGCCGCGACGGTGCAGGGGCAGCGCGACCCCGACCTTCTGCGCATCGAGGATCGCACCGACACGCGCGGGCGCGCCTATTACTGGATCGGCGTCGAGCGGCGCCGCGCCGAGCCGCCCAAGGGCACCGACCTCTGGGCGGTGCGCGCGAACTACATCTCGGTGACGCCGCTCTGCCTCGACTATACCGACCAGAAGACGTTCGACCGGTTTGTTGGCGTGTTCGGTGACGGGCGGGTGCGCTAGCGCCGCGCGTGCTCATCCGTCGGTGGCACGAGGATGCGCAGGCTCTTCTCTTCCAGTGCGATCTTGATCCGGCTTGGGGATTTCGGCGGGAGGTAGACGCGGTCGTCGATGCGCGCGTGCCCGTCCTCCCATGTGAGCCGGACGACGCGGCCCCTGCGAATGGTTGCCGGGCAGATCTGGTTCTCCGGATCGTCCAGCCATTTCAACATCGGCGCCCTGTCGTTCTTGAACAGGAACACGATGTCGAGCAGGCCGTCGTCGGGCTCGGCCAGGAAGGAGATGGGCAAAGCCGGCCCGGTCCGGCTGATATTCAGGACCTCGACCAGCAGGAACTCGCCGGCGAACACCTCGCCGTCGACATCGACCTCGAAGCGCAAGGCCTCCGCCTCGTTGAGATGGTCGCGCAACTCCTCGCGGCCCATGTCGATGCCGAGCGTCTTCTTGGGCGACTTGGGCTCGTCATCCTTCCCTTCGGCATGGGCGATGGCCGCCGCGATCGACCCGAAGCCGACGGCCTCGAGAAAGCGGCGCTTGCCCCACGGGCCGCGTGCAAGCCCGACGTCGAGACGCTCTACCGTTGCATCTTCGAGCCCCGCAATCAGCGCGTCGATGTCGCGGTCGAGCCCGAACACGCTCGCGATATTGTTCGCTGTGCCGAGCGGCAGGATCGCCAGCGGAACGCTGCGGTGGTGCAAACGCCGCGCGGTCCTGATCACCGTGCCGTCGCCGCCGGCGACGACCACAAGGTCCCACTTCTTGCGCAGAGCGTCCTTGTAGCTCTTGTCCTTGGTCGACTGGTAGGTCGGCGAGAAGCCCTCGGCCTCGAGCCGCGCAAGCAGCTCGTCCTTGCTCGGATGTGCATCGCCGGCGGACGGGTTGTGCAGCAGCAGCGTTCGCAAAGCTTGGCTCGGCCTGTTGTGAGGGGAGGGGCACTATGTGGCGCAAGACGCCGGCTCCAGAACGCGGCATCGCGCCCGAAGTTCCGCCAAGCACAGAAAAGCAGGATGGATGCATCGAGGCTTTACTCGCTCGATGCACTCCAGCCGCAGAGGCCGATCAGCCGCGCAGGCTTAGGCTTGGTTCTTCTTCACCAGCCACAGGATGCCGAGGAAGATAAACGCGCCGATAAAGGCGGCGACCACGTCGCGCAGCGAGATCGACACCGACTCGAGCCCTGAGAAGATGTTCAAGAACCGGAAGAGCCAGCCGCCGATCAGCGCGCCGACCAGACCGATGCCGAGGCTGGTCCAGCGGCCAAGCCCCTCCCTGGAGCCGGTCAGGACCAACGAGACCAGCGACCCCGCCAAGACGCCGACGATGAGCCACACGATAAGCTGACTGAATGTGAATGGCATGCTTCCCCTCCCTCTTGATCTATCTCAAGCCCATCGCAGTGTAGCATGAGATAGGCTTGCGCGCTTCGGCAACGCGTCTGCAAAAAGATTACACCGTATCCGGCGAAGGTCTTGAGCGATTTAATCTTGCCGCGGCGCGGGGCCTTCGCTATCGACAGCGCACACGACCATAAGGGGAGGGCGACATGCGTAGTGTTTCGGCGGTTTTGTTGGCGCTTTTGGTGCTGGGCGGCTGCGATAGGATTGCCTCCGAGCCAGCCTCGCTCGACGATGTCGTCAAGGTCGTCGAGGCGTTGCGCGCCGCCGGCTGCACGGGCCTCAGCGAACTCGAGGTCGAACGAACGGGCTTCGAGGTCGACGGCGTCCTCTGCAGCGACGGCAAGCGCTACGAGATCAGGCTGGACAAGGCCTTCAACATCACCTCCAAGGAACGGGATCGCTTCTAGCGCCCGCGACTGCATCTAAGCGCTGCCCACGATCTGAGAACGCGGCCGGTCCGGCATGAGACCGGCCGCAACATCAGCGTGGCGCCGGCCAGCATCGTCGTGGCGAGCAGAACGGTCAGGCGCGTGCTCGGCGACACCTTAATGCTCACTTTCCGGCGTCAGGCCAATCAATCGACGCGCTCGAAGTCGGGCATCTTGAACGTCCTGTCGTAGAATGGCTCTTCCGGGCCGTAGAACCGGAAGGCCGGCAAAGGCCGTTTGCCGCCGGTGGGAATCCAGTTCGACTCAAGGCCGTCGGGTGCAGTCGGCCCGACATAGAGCGTAAGGCTGCCGTCCGCGTTTTTCTGCATCTTGTCGAGGCCGTAGGAGTCGAGCGTGGTGCGGTTCGACTGCGTGTAGATGAATGCCATCGTCGCGCGATCGTAGACCGTCAGCGACCAGAACTGGTTCACCGGCACATCCGGCGGAATGACGACCTTGTAGGTCCGGCCCGCCTCAAGCGGGCGGCCCTCGCTGTCGGCCATCGCCATGAGGTAGTAGACCGCCGGCCGGTCGGAGATTCGCTCGGGAACCATCGTGCACCAGAAGAAAGCGAGCGCGCGCCCGTCAATATCGATGCGATCGGGATATTCGTAGGAGAAGCCGCCATTTTTGTCCGGCAGCAGCAGCGGCACATATTGGCGGTCCGGCCAGAAATAATAGTCGCGCGGCAGGTTGTCGAAACGCTCCTGCAAATAGGACCACGCGTCGATGCCAGCCTGCCGCATGGCGCGCTTGGCCACCACATCCGGATTGTAGGGCTTGCCGCGCTCTATGCCGAGCGGGGCCAGCAGGCCCATGATGTGCTTGTCCTGCGGCCTGACAGGCTCGTAGGTGATGGTGTCGTATAGAAGCTTGAAATAGTCCTCGTCGTAGGGCAGCAGCGTCGGGTATCGCCGGTTCGCGGGATCGATAAACCTCTGCGGCGGCGGATTGGCCGCCTGCGACAGAGGGTACATCTTCAGACGCTTCGAATAGGCATAGGCATCCTGAGCCGTCTTCCCGGGCGCCCGCACCGAACGGAAAGCGAAGGCGATCCGGTAGTTCGGCGACTCGACCTGAATGTAGCCCGGCGGCACCGTGCCCTCGAAATCCGGGCCGGTGAACAGAAGCTTGCCGCCTTTGCCACCGTCGACGCCGGAAGTCCCGACATCCGCAATCGTGAACTGCCAGGCATCGACCACCTGACCGTACAGGCTGCCGTCAGGCCCGGCGGCGGGAATCTCCAGCACGACCGGCTCGTCCTTCAAGTCGGCATAGGCCACGATATAGGGCGTCGAGCTGTTCGCCGTCCAAGTCTCCAATTCCGGTGTCGCCGGTTCCGACCAGGCGAGGATGTCGTTGTACTTCGCGCCGAGCACGTCGAACGTCGCGGCCCGCGCGCTTTGCAGCTGCGCCGACGGCAGCGACCACAGCAGGGCTTCGAAGGCGCGCTGATACTTGGTCTGATAGTCGAAATCGACATTGGACCTCATGCTGCCGGGAGCGGGTTGACCGCCCAGCGGCTCCTGCGTCACCTGGGCATTCGCACGGTGATCGGACGCGACGGCAAGCATCGCGCCCATCATGGCGCAGGCAACCCATGCGTTGGCACTCATCGGTGTTTCAGCCTTTCTGTTAGGGGCTGCTTACTTCCCGGCCGTCAGGCCGAGGTCTTTCATGGGCCATTTCTTGAACGTGGCGAGATGCCGCTTCGACTCCTCGACGCCCGGCTCGAAGAACATGTCGTAGTGGTAGTTGGTGCCGATCTTCTGCTCCTGCGGGTCGACGTTCAGATTGAAGACCCACGGCGTTTGGCCGGTTTGCAGAACGTAGGCACCGCCGACGCCGGTCATGGGCTGCGCCTGCATCACCGGCTTGAAGTAGATCTTGAACTCGGCGAGACGCATCGCGCTGAAGTCGTAGGCGCTCCAGCAGAACACGGTCTTCCGCTTGCTCTGCCCGTTGTCGGCGAGCAGGAAGGCCGTCTGGTCGATGCCGTCGATGTAGTTTTCGGTCGGCAGCTTGTCGAGCGCGCCGGCGAGCGCGAGCGACGTCACGAACAGATCGGTCAGGTCGAACAGCCCGTCATTGACCTGGCCCGGCTTGATCACGCCGTTCCATGCGGCGATGCCAGGAACGCGCACGCCGCCTTCCCAGGTCGTGCCTTTGCCGGCCCGGAACGGCGTCGCGCCGATATCGGGCCAGGCGTCGAGCTCCGGCCCGTTGTCGGAGGTGAAGAAGATGAAGGTGTTGTCGAGCTGTCCCGTCTCGCGTAACGCCGCGACCAGCCTGCCGACGATGTGATCCACCTCGACGACCGAGTCGCGGTAATGCGTCTTCGCCGCGCTTGTGCCCTCGAAACCCTTGGCGGGAATGTTGTCGTAGTGGACCTTCAGGAAGGCGTGATTCAAAAAGAACGGCTTGTTGTCGGCTGCCGCCCGCTTGATGAAGTCGATGGAGAACTTGGCGAAGTCCTGGTCGGCCTCGGCGACGGCCTCTGCGGTCTTGAGCGGCTTGACGCGCTCGAAGTTGCGGCCGTCGCCCTTCTTGCCGTGGATCAGGTCGTAGATCGCGCCGCTGCTGTAATAGTCCTGGACGCGCTCGGGATTGTTGACAAGCTCGGGCGTGATCATCGTACGGCGCAAGAACCCGGTGGTGTGGAACGACACGACCGAGCCGACGCCGTAGAACTCGTCGAAGCCGACCTCGTGCGGCAGCATGCCCTCGGCCTCACCGATATGCCACTTGCCGGCGAGCGCCGTGCGGTAGCCGGCACCTGAGAGAATCTCGGCCAGCGAGTGCTCGCCCTTCCACGGATTGACGGTGAACGGCTCGTTCGCAAGCACCGGGCGCGTCAAGCCGGTGCGCACCGGCAGCCGGCCGGTGAGGATCGCCGAACGCGTCGGCGTGCAGGTCGGCTGCGAATAGGTCGAGGTGAGTCGGAGGCCGCTATTGGCGAGCGCGTCGATATTGGGCGTCGCGCCGCCGAGGGCCACGCCGCCGCCATAGACGCCCGGATCGCCCCAGCCCATGTCGTCCACCAGAAGCAGCAGGATGTTCGGCTTGCGGCCGGTCCGCTCCTCGAAGGCCTTGAGCTTGTCGGCGACGGACTTCTCCTGCTCGGGGCGCGGGATGAACGGCTCCATCCATTCGGCTGTCTGCTCGGTCTCGACGACGAAGCGGTTCGACGGGCTGACCGGCGGCGGCGGCGCGTCGCTCGAGGTGACCACTTCGCCGAACGCGGGGGACAGCGCCGTCGAGACAATGAGGGCGGCCGCGATCTGCGCAAGGCCGGAGGCACGGCGTGATGAACCATTCATGGCTATTTTCTCCCTAGCGTCTCTTCCGTGGCGGGCGCGAAAGCGAACATCTCTGCCGGCTTGAACTTGTCGGTGACGTCGTAGGCGAGGTCGTTGCCCGAAGTGGCGAGCTTTTTCGCCGGCGCGCCTTCGTTGAAATCGAGCTCGTCGAGCTTGACCCAGAACACCGTCGGGCTGAACACGCGGTCGAAATAGATGACCCGCTGACTGAGATTCATGATCAGGCGGAAGATCGTGAAGGTGACGTCCGCGCTCGCCTCGGCGTGGGTCGACTGGCGCTCGGGCGTCGGCATGCCGAACGGGATGCCGACATTCCGCATCACGCTCATCAGCGCCGCGACCGCATAGGCCTCGTCTTTCGGGTCGGGAAGGTTCTTGGCGTAATACGCGCCGCGAATCAGCCGGTCGGAAGGCTCGTGGGTGCCGGGGAGGGGCTTCGTGCCGCCGAAGCCCGTATATTGCGACAGGATCGCGAGCTGCTTGTCGTAGGTCGGCTCGTTGGTCATCACGATGTAGTTGCGGTCGTGATAGATCTTCAGCTCGCCGTCGAGCAGCTCGAAGATCGCCGAGTCGCCGCTCGGATCCTCGATCGCGATGTGAAACTCGCCCATGGTGCCGTACTCGTCCACGGCCATGCGGATCTGGAACGGCATGTTGCGCGACGCTTCGACGGCTTCCGCGACGGTCTCGAAGCTATCCAAGGACCACTGCATCCACTGCGTGATGGAAATGCCGGGCAGCTTCGGATCCCGAGGCGCCACCCGCGTGCCTGTCAGCCACAGCACATGCGCTGAGAAGCCGCGCTCGTTCATGCCGGACATCGAGACGTGATTGTCCATCACGACTACGACGCTGCCGTACTTGCTCGTCCATTTGTACGGGTTCTCGGGCACGGCGCCGACGCGCTCCTGACCGCGGGGCAGGGACCAAAGATCGGTCTGGGCGTCCCTGAACCAATCCTCGCCGCGGCCGACATAGGTGCCGAGACTGTTGTGCCACAGGATGCGTGAGCACGCTTCGACGAGCTGTGAACCCATGGTCATGGTCAGCACTGCGATCAGTGCCGCGCCGGCTATTCTTTTCACGTCCAGCTCCTGGTCATGTGATCGTTGCGGCGTTCGACATGCGTTTTGCATGCGTGCTCATCAGCCTCCGGTCGGAAACAGGAATGTCGCGAAGGCGCGGACACCCCAATCGGGACTGTCATGCGGTGTTTCCGCATACCAGCGTCCGCCCACGCCGAGGCTCACGGGCTGGTGGCCGAAATTGTAGATGCGGCTCACGATCAGGTTGATCGGAACAGTCCACTCTTCGGCGGTCCAGTTGTAGGTCGACTCGGAGTTCAGCGTGAGCGTGGTGGAGTCCTTCCAGGTATAGGCGAGGAAGGGCTGGATGAAGGTCTGGTTGACGTCCGGATGGATGCCGCCGGCCGCGTCGGCAAAGGACCAGACGTGGTTCGATAGGGCGCCGTAGGTCCAGCCGTTCTGCTGCTTCAGGATGACGGCGGTCGGGCCGGCCGCCCATTTCCCGCTTCGGATCATCTCGTCGGTGCCGGTCGGCCATTGAATGGCAGGACCCGCGCCCCAGATGATGCCGCCCGGCGCGGCCCTCGGGACGAAAAAGAAGCTCTGCAGCGTGTCGCCGAGGCCGAATGTATCGCCCAACCCCTGTACCGGCGCTTCCAGGGAGATCACCGGCAGGATGGTACGGATGACGAGTGTCCAGTCTGCGTTGAGCTTGGTCGGCACGACCGGCTGAATGTTCAGCAGATACCGGCCCGCGTCTGACGGCCCGAAGCAGCAATCGTAATTGTTCTGGAATGGCAGACTGATCAGGCTGGAGACCGGGTTGGCGAGCTCCCTGGCGAGTTCCGTACTGGCGGCAGTCTGCGCGGAGGCATGTCCACTGCTTGCGCCAAGCGGCGCCAGCGCCAGCAGCGCCGCCGAGCCGACTCCGAACCTGGCCACGCCAAGCCTCCCTTTTCGATCCGCGCAGCCTCTGGGGGCTGTCGCGGTGCGTCCACGCCGCATGAACGCTTGAAGCGCGGCCAGGATGCTGTGGGTCGCCCCAAAAATCTGTCAGTGATTTGCTCTTTACGCTCGCAAAAATCTGTCAGGTACTTTGCGGATTGCGCAGCACGGGGCAGGCCGTGAAATCGATACCGCCTCTCTACCGCCTGGTGTGGATGTCGAAGGATTGGTTTGCCGGCCTGCCCAAGGCCGTGCAGACCGACATGACGGCGCGGGCGCGGCGGCGCGTGCTCACCGCCGGGCAGCGCCTCTATTCCCGCGGCGAGGAGCCCGACGGCATGTTCGGCGTGGCCGAAGGGACGTTGCGCCTGAGCGGCATCACGCCGGACGGCCAGGAGATCGTGCTCGACTTTTACGGTCCGGGCGTCTGGTTCGGCGAGGTCGCCCCGCTGGACGGCCTGCCGCGCGGGCACGACGTCGACGCCTACGGACCGGCGACCGTTCTGCATCTCTGCGCCGCCGACCTTGAAGAGCTGATCGAGACGCAGCCGGCGTTCAGCCGCGCGCTGCTCCGGCTCCAGGCCTTGCGCTTGCGCATCCTCTTGGTGGCGCTCGAGCAATATTCCGCGCAGTCCTTGGAGCAGCGCCTCGCCAATCGCCTGCTTATGCTGGCCGGCTCCTTCGGCAAGGAGACGCCGCAAGGCGTCAAGATCGCGCTGCATCTCCCGCAAGAAACACTGGCGCAGCTCATCGGCTCGACGCGCCAGCGCGTGAATCAGATCCTGAAGGATTGGGAGACCGCGCGTCTGGTCGATCAGCAATATGGCCGCGTCACTTTGCTGAACCAGGCGAAGCTCGAAAAGCTCGCGCAAAGATAATGCGCCTTTGCCGGCCGGGACGGCGCGGCCGCCACGGTCTCGCGCGCGCTGCCCGGAAAATTCCCTCCAATTTGAATGAATTTGCGGCCCGCCGATAAAGCGGGCCGTGACGGAGCGCCAGTAAGATCGCGCGAACGGCCACCTCCGAGCGCGGGCTCTGTGCAGGCTGGCCGGGGCTGTCGTCCATCGTCGCGGGCGATTGCGGGGTGAACGCGGCCGCTTCGGGGGGACGCCAATGCAGCTCGACATGCTCACGATGTCTGCCGTGAGCGTTGCGGTCACCGCGGTGCTCGGGCTCGTGCTCGTGTTCACCTGGGTCCGCGAGCGGCAAAGCCCGTTCGTCGGCCTGTGGGGGCTCGCGCTCCTTTTGACCTGCGCCGCCATGCTCACCGGTGCGGCCGCCTCCGCGGACGATGCCGTCACGGCGCTCAGCCTCGCCAACGCGCTCATGATTCTCGCGGAGGCCATCAAATGGCACGCAACGCGCGACTTCGCGCGGCGCGCCGCCGTCATTGGCTGGGTTCTGGCCGGACCCGCACTGTTCCTGGTCGCGGTTCACTCAGGATATCTTGCCTCGTTTGGCGGCCGCCTGATTCTGCTCTGCGGCTTGCTCGCACTCTACAATTTCGCGGCGGCCTTCGAGCTTTCGCACGCGAACGGCGCGCAGCTCGCCTCGCGCTGGCCTGCCGTCGTGCTGCTGATCGTCACCGGGCTCGGCTATCTGTCATGGGTGCCGCTGATCTCGACCATGCCGGTCGAGCAGGCGAGCGCGGTCTTCTCCATCGAGTGGCTGCCCTGGGTCATTCTCTATACGCTGCTCGTCCGCGTAGCGCTTGCCTTCACCGTGCTGTCGATGGCGAAGGAACGTCGGGAGTGGGAACAGCGCATCGATGCGATGACCGATGAGCTGACCGGTCTTCCCAACCGCCGCGCGCTGTTCGAGGCGGCCGATGCGCTGTGCCAGAAGAAGGACCTGAAGGGCAAGCCGATCTCGGTGCTCCTGTTCGACCTCGATCACTTCAAGGCGACCAATGACGGCTACGGCCACGAAGCCGGCGATTTCGTTCTGAGGCTCTTCGCCCGCAAGCTGTCGGAGCGGCTCGATCGCGCGAGCATCGTCGCGCGATTGGGTGGCGAGGAGTTTGCCGCCATCCTGCCGGGCGCAAGCCCGAGCGACGCGCTCGCCGCCGGCGAGGACGTGCGGCGCGCGTTTGCGCAATCGGCGGCTTTCGTCAACGGCATCGCGCTCGGTGCGACGGTCAGCGTGGGCGCGGCGTCAGACCCTGCCTTCGACAGCGATCTCGACGGCCTGTTCAGGCAGGCGGATGCCGCGCTCTATGCGGCGAAGCGCGCAGGAAGGAACCGCGTCGAACTGCTCGCACCGGTGGAGGTGAGTGCGCTGGAGGCACTGCGGCGCAAGGTCCGCGCGGCGAACCGCGAGGTCCCCATGCCGATCGAGCGAGCCGCGTTCAGGAAAAGCGCCTGAAGCGCCGGCCCGAAGGCCGGCGTTCACGTTACGGCTTGACGGTGCAGCGTCCGAGCAGCGACAGCGAAGAGTCGAGCGTCGACACGCCGGCCGTCACCGCGCCGGTCTCCTTGGAGATGACAGCGCTCCACGCGCGGTCGGCCTCCCGGCTTCCGCGCAAGGTGATGGACTTGTCGGTCACCGTTACGCTTTCGATTTCGTCGCCCTTGATCTCGCCCGTGAGCGGAATGCCGCCGAGCGTCTTCTTCTCGAGATCGAGCAGCATAAGCCCGGCGAGGTTGGCGTCCTCGAGCGAGATGCGTGCGCATCCCGTCACCGCCGTGCATTCAAAGACCTCGTTGATCGCGCAGACATAGGACTTCTCCTCGGCGAGGCCGGGGGTCGAAGCCATGCCGAGCACAGCGAGGCCGAGGCAAAGTTTAGAGATCGAGAGTCGCATCGCTGGCTCCTATCTGGTCACGCGGTAGCCTCTGCCTTCGAGGCAGACTTGTCCGGCTCTGAGGTAGTCGTCGTAAAGCTGGTTGAGGCGACGGACCTCGGCATTCCCACGCGCGGAACCGATCCCGCCGGCGGACGGCGTAGACATGCGCCGCGTCACGTCGGTGATCGTCCGGATCGGCACGCCGGCCTGCTGCGCCATGAACACGGCGGAAGGATCGTAGCCGGTCTGCTGCACGGCCCATTGGTGGCACGCCGCGCGATCGGCATTCTGCTGCTCGAGCGATTGCCCCTGCATCGGATAGGCCATCAGCGCGCGCCCACCGGTCTGCGCGTAGGCTTGCGACAAAGCGGATCCGGCAAGAAGCAGAACCGCAGCGCCAAGGAAAATTCGGCTCAGTCGTCTCATGCGTTCCTCATCACGAACTTGGGATTACGGCAGGCGGGGAGTTCTGTGTCCCGTTCAAGTCACAGCATCAAGACGGTTCCTGCATCCCCGGCGAAAGACTAATGGCGGCGCACCCTGCCGTATGACATCGGAAGACGCAAGTTAACACTTCCACCCTCGACCAAATGCGTGTGACGATCTATCGCGTGACCATGTAGCCGCGTCCTTCGAGGCAGACTTGCCCCGCCCGGAGATAGGTGTCGTAAAGCTCGTTGTAACGGCGGATCTCGGCTTGGGTCATCGTGTTGGCTATGCCGCCGCCGCCTCCGACGCCGCGTCCTGAGCCGGTGTGACCGGGCCGCGCATTGATGGCGACGCCGGCCAACACGCCGCCGCTTCGCTCCTGCGCGGGAAGCCCGACGAATGGATCGAACCCGCTCTGCTCGACGGCCCATTGATGGCAGGCGGCGCGGTCGGCGTTCTCCTGCTCCGCCGTCTGCCCTTGCATCGGATAGGCGAACAGCGCGCGAGAAGCAGCCGGCTGCGCTTGGAGCGACAGGAGCACGACGGCGGCGAGCAGGAGGCTTGCGCGGCTGAGGCTTGGACCAGTCGGTTTCATCTGTTTCCTCTCCGGATCACGATCGCGGGCGGCTGCACGATCTCCGCCACTCATTACTTACAGGCGAGCCGGCAGCCGGCTCAGCCAAAGGCTGTGCACCCTGGCCGAGCAGGCGGCCATAGGCAAGTGAACTCGGAAAAGACGTTCCGAGCCAGCCGGTTAAGCGTGGGAAAAAGGGCGCGGAACGGCGTAGCGCACGACGCGCGCGGGTTATTCTTCCTTGAAGCTCTTGCCGGGCGCCGATGGCAGATGCTCGATCGCGATCCGCATCAACTCAGGCAGCGAGCGCACGCCGAGCTTGGTCTTGAGCTGGCTGCAGGTGTTGGCGATCGTCTTGTAGCTGACATGCAGGTCGGAGGCGATCTGCGCGTAGGGCTTGCCTTCGGCGAGCAGAGAAAGGATCTGCAGCTCGCGCACGGTCAGCGACCTGAGCGGGTTCGAGGTGCGCCCGCGCGCCTCCATGAAGGCGACCTCGGAGGCGAGCTCGTGGCTGAGATAGGGCGCGCCGTCGCGCACGCGCTCGAACGCCCTGACGATCTCCTCGCCCGGCGTGTCCTTCAGGATGTAGCCGTTGGCACCGATCTTCAGCGCACGCGCCACGATGAACGGATCGTTGTGCATGCTGAACACCAGGATCGGCGTGCGCGCGTCGTGCAGGCGGAGGCGCCGGATGAAGGACAATCCGCCGAGGGCGCCCGCGCGCATCGCAAGGTCGACGATGATCACGTCGGGCTTCTTGCTGCGGTAAAGCCGGAAGCCTTCGGCGAGACTCTGCGTCTCGACGATCCGCTTCACGCCGGCATATTTCAGAAGCTGCCGCGTGCCTTCGAGCACGATCGGATGATCGTCGATAAGAAGCACTTGCATCAATGAGCCTCGATTCTTTCAGCGTGCTTCGCCCGCCTTGCGGCAGGCGCCGTGATCGGGATGACCACGCGCAGGGTGGCGCCGTGCGACGGCGCGCTCTGGATAACGCACGACCCGCCGAGCGCGTTGACGCGCTCGCGCATGGCGGTCAGGCCGAAGCCGAGCGGCGTGTCGGGCAGGATGCCGCGCCCGTCGTCGTGGATGATCAGTTGCAGGGTCGGTGAGGGCGCTTCGCCCGTGCCGTTCGCGGCATGCGCACCGTTGGTTCCGTTCGCATAGTGCGTGCCGTTCGCGCCATTCGCGTGGTGCTTGCCGTTGGCATGGCCGTTGGACTGGGCCGCGCCGTTGCTGCCATTGCTGCGGCGCTTCTCGAACATCTCGACCCGCACCGCATCGGCATGGCCGTGGCGGATGGCGTTGGTGACGCCCTCCTGGATGCAGCGATAGACGGTGAGGTCGATCGCCTCGCCGTAGCTCGAGGTCTTCGTCTTGATGTCGTGCGCGAGGGAGACCTCCGGATAACGCTGCTGCAATTCGCCCAGCAGGTCGCCGACCAGCGCCGGCAGCTCGACACGCCCGAGCGCCACCGGCCGGAGCTTCTTGAGCATGACGCGGTTCATCATCTTGAGCCGCTCGGTGACCTTCCGGATCTCGCCGACATGGTGTCGGACCTCGGCCGACTTGCGGTCGTTGCGGCGCTCGATCAGACGCTCGACCGACATGGCGTTGGCCATGATGCCGAACAGGCAGGGGCTCGCCTCGTCATGCAGCTCGTTGGCGATCTCGCGGCGCTCGTCCTCTTGCACCGTGATGAGCTGGCCATAGAGCCTGCCGTTCTCGGCGCGTGAGCGGCCGAGCGCCTCGGCGAGCTGGTTGAAGCGCTCCGCGATGGCCGCAAGCTCCGGCGCGCGCGGTAATTCGAGACGGGTCGCGTATTGGCCGTCCTCGAGCTTCAGCATGCCCCGCGCGAGATTGGCGAGCGGATCGAGGATGCGGCCGAGCACGAAATAAAGCAGCGCCACGATCAGCGCCACGAGCGCGAGCCAGATCAGCGCCACGGACGAGACGTCCTGCCAGATCTCGGCGATCTCGTCGGCGGGCTCGCCCGCGATCACCACCGTCCCGAGGTCCCAGGTGCGCGGCACCGTGTCCCGATGCTGCTCGACCATCACCAGCGCACCGCCTTGCGGGCTGGCCATCACCACGCTCAGCTCCTGCGGCACCACCTCCGGCTCGACCAGAGCCGCGAACCAGGACGGCGCGCGCGGGAGGTCGGGCGTCGCGTCCTCGCGCGGCGAGACCTGCACCAGCTTGCCAGTAGCGTCGGCGACATAGATGCGCACGTGCCTGAGCCGCGCAAGCTGCAACCGGCTCGACAGCTGATTGAAGCGCTTGGCGAGATTGTCGGCTTCTCCGTCAGGCTGCAGCGCCTGGATGTTGAGGCGCACGAATTGCTTCGCCATTTCGAGCGAGCCTTCGATCTCCGCGCGGGTCGCGTTGCGCGCGTTGATGACCGAGACGATGCCTGCGACGACGAGGGCGCAGAGATTGACCAGGCCCACCGCGACGAGCAATTGCGTGCGGAGCGATCGATCGTACCAGAGCTTCTGCAACACGGCTTTCACCCTTGAGCTTGCGGCGTGCGGTTCGAGCGGGCTCACCCCGCGCGCCTGTTATCGGCGTCGAGCAGGCTCGTCTTCTTGAGCTGATCGAGCGCCGTCTCCCTGTCGAGACCCTGCTTGCGCAGGTTGAAATAATATTGGCACAGCGAGCCGAAACCCTCGCGCGAGCGCGGCTCGCTCGCAGCACCCGAAAGGATCGTGATCAGCTCGGGCGCGTGCTCTTCGATGCCTTCGCCGGCGAGCATCTGTTCGAGTTGCACAGCGCGGTTGGCGATCATGCGCTGAGTCTCGCCGAAATGCGCGCGCGCGGTCTCGAGGTCGGAACGGATCGCGGCGACCGCCGGATGGTTCTCTTCGAGGTCCGCTTTGGCTTCCCGGCTCGCCAGCCACCGCTCGGGCGAGGCGGGCGCTTTCGCATCGAGCCATTTGATGCGTGGCAGCTCGGGCTTCTTCGCTGCGGGCTCGGTCGCCGCAGTGTTGGTCTCGATCTCGCTCGCCTCGTCGCACGCGACAAGCGCGAGCGGCAATGATGCGACGAGCAGTGCGCGCGCGGCACTCGCCAGTCGCGGCGCAGTCTTACGCCTCGTCGCGACGAAGACCGGCAATTCAATTGCTTTCATCGAGGTCACTGCTAAGTGGCTTTGCTGCAAGCAAACGCCCGGCGGCGGAGGCCCCAGGCTGTTGCAGCATTGGCATAAAGTCGGGAAGATGATGCCACTCAGGCTGCTACCGACGATACTCAATACATTTGCCGGTTGTTCCCTGCACGCCGTCAGGTCGCCCAGACTCTATCGGGAACTAATCCCAGCCCTTCGCGGGAGTTATCTAAAAGACCACGTGGACAACTCTACCGCCAAACGGACGAGAATCGCCTGGCGGGTTTCGAGCAATGCTCCCGGGTGGTTTCGAGGCATTGGCCCAAAGACCACGAAGCAAGCCGAGTCCTAGAGTACGCCACCGCAAAGAGGCGATCCCCTTGCGCAGCAGGGCGTTCGCCTCTCGCCATACGGTCGGATGTCAAGTTCCGGCCAGCGGTGCGCCAGGGCCAGTCAGCTTCATTGCTGTCCAGCTTTGACGATCAGTGAAGCGGAGCGGACTCGGCCATTTGCGTTTCGGCGCGAAGGGCTGAGCTCCTGAACTCCGTACCCATGGGAGCGAAAACGCGAGGGTTCGACATATGAGATCTCTCAGTATCAGTGGGTTGGCGTCGGCGGTCACCGTCGCGCTTGCCTGTGGCGGCGTGTCCGTCGCACTCGCCAACGACAAGCTTATCGAGTTGGCGAAGCAGAATACGAACTACGTTATGCCTGCCAGAGACTACACGGCACAGAACTACAGCCCGATGGATCAGATCAACACCGGGAACGTCAAGAACCTCCGGGTTGCTTGGTCGTTCTCGACCGGTCTGTTGCACGGTCACGAAGGCACGCCGCTCGTCGTCAACGACGTGATGTACATCAACAGCTCTTTCCCGAACAATGTGTACGCGATCGACGTAAACAACCCGGGCAAGATCAAGTGGCAGTACAAGCCCAAGCAGGATCCGGCGGCTCGCGCCGTGGCCTGTTGCGACCTCGTCAACCGTGGCCTGGCCTATTGGCCGAGCGACGACTCGAAGGTTCCCAACCTGATCTTCTCGAACCAGCTCGACGGCCATGTCGTGGCGCTGAACGCGGAGACCGGCGAGGAAGTCTGGAAGGTTGAGAATTCCGACATCAAGGTCGGCTCGACCCTGACGATCGCGCCTTATGTCGTCAAAGACCTGGTGATCATCGGTTCGTCGGGCGCCGAGCTTGGCGTGCGTGGCTACACCACGGCCTATAATGTAAAGACGGCTGAGCAGGTGTGGCGCAAGTACGCGACCGGTCCCGACAACGAGGTCGGCATCGGTGACGACTTCAACTCTGCCAATCCGCATTACGGCCAGAAGGGCCTCGGCCTTGCCACTTGGGAAGGCGATGCCTGGAAGATCGGCGGCGGCACCAACTGGGGTTGGTACGCTTACGATCCGAAGCTGGACCTCGTGTACTACGGCTCGGGCAACCCCTCGCCGTGGAACGAGACCATGCGTCCTGGCGACAACAAGTGGACCATGACGATCATGGCCCGCAACGCCGACACCGGCAATCTCAAGTGGGGCTATCAGAAGACGCCGCACGACGAGTGGGACTATGCCGGCGTCAACAACATGATCCTGAGCGACCAGAACATCGACGGCAAGGATCTTCCCCTTGTCACGCATCCTGATCGTAACGGCATCATCTACACGCTGAACCGCGACAATGGCGATCTGGTTCGTGCCGACTTCCTCGACAACACCGTCAACGTCTGGACGCATGTCGACATGAAGACCGGCATCCCGGTGCGCAACCCGGAATACGGCACGCGCATGGACCACAATGCCAAGGACGTTTGCCCGTCTGCCATGGGCTATCATGACCAAGCCCATGACTCTTACGACCCGGAGCGTGGCCTGTTCTATCTGGCCATCAACCACATCTGCATGGATTGGGAGCCCTTCATGCTTCCCTATCGCGCCGGTCAGTTCTTTGTCGGCGCCACCTTGTCGATGTATCCGGGCCCGAAGGGCGACCGCGCCAACTATCTCGGCCTCGGCCAGGTCAAGGCGTACAGCGCGCCTGCCGGCAAGTACAAGTGGTCCGTGATGGAGCGCTTCGCGGCTTGGGGCGGCACGATGGCAACCAAGGGCGGTCTGGTGTTCTACCCGACGCTTGACGGTTACTTCAAAGCCCGCAACTCCGACACCGGTGAGCTTCTGTGGAAGTTCAAGATGCCCTCCGGCGGCATCGGCTATCCGATGACCTACGAGCACAAGGGCGTCCAGTATGTCGGCATCTACTACGGTGTCGGTGGCTGGCCGGGCGTTGGCCTCGTGTTCGACCTGCAGGATCCGACTGCTGGTCTCGGCGCCGTGGGTGCGTTCCGCAACCTGCAGAACTGGACCCAGATGGGTGGCGGCCTGCTTGTCTTCTCGCTGGATGGCAAGAGCCCGCTTACCGAGGACGTGAATCTCGACGAGTACTCGACCGAGATCATCACGGACGGCACCTAAGAGATAGAAGCGTCCCGCCAGGCTGCTTGTCAGCCTGGCGGGACAATCCCCCTGCGACATGCTGGGCGCGCTTGCTGTCCGATGGGCTTTCACGAGCCGACTGGCGGCACGCTCGCTCCCTTCTGAGAGAAGCAAGTAAGTCCAATGAAACGAGCCCCCCACACGACAATGCGCTGCGCGGTCTTCGCCGCAACGGCGCTGATCGCCGGCGCCGCTTACGCCGCCGACGACACCAAGCAATCCGAGACAGAGCAGAATGTGTTGCGCGTTTGCGCCGGCGCCAATGACGGGCCCTATTCGACGGCCAAGGAAGACGGCTTCGAGAACCGCATCGCCAAGCTGCTCGGCGAGGCCATGGGCCGCAAGGTTGAGTTCGCCTTCGAAGAGAAGCCGGCCATCTATCTGGTGCGCGACCAGCTCGAGAAGGGCAATTGCGACGTCGTGATCGGCGTCGATGCCAACGACCAGCGCCTCTTGACCACGAAGCCCTATTACCGGGCGCCCTATGTGTTCGTCATGCGCGCGGATTCGCCGCTCGACATCACCTCATTCGCCAGCCCCGATCTGAGAGAGGCGGAGAATGTCGGCTACGTGCCCGGCACGCCGCCCGAGGTGATGATGGTGAAGGAAGGGCTCTACAGCAAGAACTTCAACTACGTGAAGTCGCTGACCAACTTCAAGAGCCCACGCAATCAGTACATCCGCATCGATCCGGCTCGCATGGTCGGCGACGTCGCCGACGGCAAGGCCGCCGTCGCGATCGCCTTCGCACCCGAGGTCGCCCGTTACGTCAAGGAGAAGGGCGACAAGCTGAAGATGACGGTCGTGCCCGACACCAATGAGCGCGTCGACGGCGAGAAGGTGCCGTTCCATTTCAACCAGTCTGTCGGCGTGCGCAAGGGCGAGGAGAAGCTCCGCGACGAGCTCCAAGCCGCGCTCGAGAAAGCGCGTTCGCAGATTCAGGCGATCCTCGAAGAAGAAGGCATTCCGCTTCAGGAGCTCCCGGCGGCCGGCACGCGGTCCTGAGGAGCAACTGAGGGCGCTTTGACGACCACAACAAGAAGACTGGATAGGAGCGAGACGAACGATGAGGCAGTGGCTTAAGGGCGTCGTGGTTTTGGTTGCGCTGGCGTTCATTCCGATGGTGGCCTGGGGTCAAATCACCTTGGTCCACACCATCACCGGCATGCCGCTCGATCTCAAGCTGTCGCCGGAAGAGGGACGCGACACGCCGGCCGTCAAGCAGTTCATGGAGACCGGCGCAAATCCCTACAACGAGGTGGTGAATTGTCTGCCGAAGGCGGAGGAGATGTACCTCACCGCCTGCTCGGGCTGTCACGGACATCACGCCGAGGGCAAGCTCGGGCCGGGTCTCGCCGACGACTATTGGACCTACCCGAAGAACAAGACGGACAAGGGTTTGTTCGAGACGATCTATGGCGGCGCCCAGGGCATGATGGGACCGCAAGCCTCGGCTCGGACCATGGACGAGATTCTGCTGATCATCGCCTGGATCCGGCATCTCTATCAGGGCCCGATCGAGGAAGCGGTCTGGCTGACCGACGAGCAGAAGGCGAACTTCAAGCCTTACGACACCACGATTAAGGATCCCCAGCCGATCAAAACGGATGGGGAATGCGAGATCCCCGCGCAATGATCGAGGAGCAGACAGACTAGAGGACTTGCCTCGAACGTCTCGATCGGCACGGAGACCAAAGGCGGATGCACCGCCAAAAATAGTAGCGACTGAGCACGGAGGAACTGACCCATGAAGACGACCCGCACCGCTGGAGCAGTGTTTGCTGGCGCCATCGCGCTCGCGTTCACGGCCGCCGGCGCGCTCGCCTATGACGGCACGAAATGCAAGGCCCCCGGCAATTGCTGGGAGCCCAAGCCCGGCTACCCCGACAAGGTTGCCGGTTCGAAATACGACCCGAAGCACGACCCGAAGGAGCTCGCCAAGCAGGGCAATTCCATCAAGGAGATGGAAGCCCGCAATGCGAAGCGCTCGGAGCACTTCAAGAAGACCGGCCAGTGGGTCTACGACGTTTCCAAGCTTTAGCTCTGTCTGCTTCTCCCAGAGCTAGCCTCCGCGAGCCGTAACACCGTTTTGCGGAGGAGGGGTGCGGCCAACGCCGCACCCCCTTTGCTTGGATGTCACGCTCCGTTCGACCACCGCAAGGGCTGTCCCTGCCCGGACGAGAGGGACCGACATGGCGCGCTTAAAAGTTTCCAGCGCGGAGCCGGCCGCAGGTCTTGACCTCGCGTCGTGGCGCGAGCGCGCGCATGCCTTCGAAGGCGCCTTGCGCGACGCGATCATCGGCCAGGACCACATCATCAAGCTGCTCACCATCGCCGTGTTCGCGCGCGGGCATGTACTGCTCGAAGGCGATGTCGGCGTGGGCAAGACCACGCTGCTCCGCGCCGCGGCGCGCGCGCTCGGCGGCTCGTTCGAGCGCATCGAGGGCACCATCGACCTGATGCCCGCCGATCTCGTCTATTACACCTATCTCGGCGAGGACGGCCGCCCGCGCGTCGATCCGGGACCGGTTCTGCGCCATGGCAGCGACCTTGCCGTCTTCTTCTTCAACGAGATCAACCGCGCGCGGCCGCAGGTGCATTCGCTGCTGCTCAGGCTGATGGCCGAGCGCAGCGTCACGGCCTTCAACCGCGAATACGAATTTCCCGATCTCCTGGTGTTCGCCGACCGGAACCGCATCGAGCGCGAGGAGACCTTCGAGCTGCCGGCCGCCGCGCGCGACCGCTTCTTCATGGAGATCACCATGGAGGTGCCGCGCGACCTGGAGGTCAGGCGCCTGCTCGCCTTCGATCCGCGCTTCTACGACGCTGACGCGCTGGTGCGCAGCGTGCCTGAGGACGTCGTCGACTATCGCGCGCTGAACGGCGTGGCCCGCACCATCCAGAACGAGGTCCGCGCGAGCGAGGCGCTCGAGCGCTACACGCTCGATCTCTGGAACGCGGTGCGCGATCCGGTCTCCGTCGGCATCGACATAGACGGCGTCGATATGGGGCGCCTGGTGCAAGGCGGCGCATCGCCTCGCGGCATGGCCTATCTCGTCCGCGCCGCGCGGGTGCATGCCTGGCTCGACGGCCGCGACATGGTGGTGCCCGAGGATCTGCGTGCGGTGTTCGGCGAGGTGATGGCGCATCGCGTGTTCCTCGACCCGATCTACGAGCTCAGGCGCGACACGCTGGTCAAGAGCCTGTTCAAGGCGGTGTTCGCGACGGTTCCCGCGCCATGACCGACGTCAATCGCGAGGCGGGGCAGGGGGGCGCGCCGCAAGTCGATGTGCCCTACCGCCTCGCCTGGCGAAGTGCCGGCGTGCGCATCGGCTCGCACCGCGGCAAGGTGGAAGGCTCGGGCGGTCTCTTCCGCGACTTCGACCAGCTCATGCGCTCGCCCGACCCGCGCCGCATCGATCTCCGCATGTCGCTGCGCGATCCGTTCGAGAACCTGCATGTGCGGCGCTTCGAGCAGAAGACCTCGATCGCCGTCTACGCGCTGGTCGATCTGTCAGCCTCGATGGGATTCGAGGGCGACGTCGACAAGATGCGCATCGTCGCGGACCTCGTCGGCGCCATCGCCGCCTCCGCGCGCCGCATCGGCGACAGCTTCGGTCTGATCGGCTGCGACGAGCACATCATCGCCGAATTCTTCCTGCCGGCGACCCGCTCACGCGGCGGCGAGGCCGACATGGTGACGAAGCTCCGCGCCTTCGTTCCGAACGGACGCGGCGCGCAAGGCCTGATCGAGGCGGCCTCTTATCTTGCCGGGCGCCGCAAGCTCGTCTTCGTCATTTCCGATTTCTACTGGCCGCCTGAGCAGATCGAGGAGCTGTTCGAGGCGCTGTCGCAGCACGACATTATCCCGATCGTGCTCAAGGACCGGCGCGAGATGCAGGACCTGCCGCGCTACGGCCTCGTCACCCTGCGCGACCTCGAGACCGGCCGCCGCAAGCTGATCGCCATGCGGCCGAGCCTGCGCGCGGACTGGATACGGAAAGAGGCCGAGCGCGTCCGCGCGCTGCGCGCGGTCGCCGCCCGCTACGGCCGGCCGCCTTTCGAGATCGTCGGTCCCGTTGATTGGGATCGGCTCGGCGCCTATCTGATGGGCGAAGCTGCATGAGACCGATTGCCATTGCCGTGTTTGCCTTGGCTGCCGCGCTGGCGGGCGCCGCCGCGGCGGAGCAAGCGGCGAACGCGACCGCAAAGGTCGCCACAATCGAGCCGCGCGGCTTCGGCTATTTCGTCGGCGACACCTTCACCCGCGAGATCGACGTGACCGTGCCGGACGCTTTCCGGCTCGACCAGGCCTCGCAGCCCGCGCCCGGCCGGCTCAATTACTGGCTCGATCTGCGGAACGTCGATGTCAGCGAATCCGCCTCTTCCGCCGGGCGGCGCTATCGCCTCAAGCTCGAATACCAGACCTTCTATGTGCCGCTCTCGCCGGCGCCCCTCGTGGTGCCCGGCACGGTGCTTCGCTTCTCGCATGGCGACGAGACGCTAGCGGCCGAGGTGCCGCCCTTCGCCTTCGTCATGGCGCCGCTGCGCGAGGTCCAGCCCGAGCGGCCCGAGGAGGGCCCCGTCGGCTATCTCAGGCCCGACGCGGTGCCCGGCAGGCTGAGCACGCTCCGCAACCGCATCGGGCTTGGTGCGGGCGCGCTCGTTGCGCTGCTCGGCCTCACGCTGCTCGCGCATCACCAGGCCTGGTGGCCGTTCCGTGACCGCCCCGAGCGGCCCTTCACGCGCGCGGCGCGGGCGATCTGGAACCGAGCCGCGCATGCTGAAGACCGTGCCGTCTATCGCGAAGGCCTGCTTGATCTGCACCGCGCCTTCGACGAGGCCGCGGGCCACCGGCTGCTCGCCGAGGACGTGCCGGATTTCCTCACCGCTCATCGAGAGCTGCAGCCGCTTCGGGAAGATATCGCCAAGTTTTTTGCCTCATCGCGCCAGGCCTTTTTCGGCAATGACCAGGAGGGCGCGGCGCGCGCGATGCCGTTCGAGGCCGTTGCGGCGCTCGGCTCGCGCCTCGGAGAGGCGGAACGGAAAGCGTCATGACCTTCGCCAATCTCGCGGTCAGTCATCCTTATGTGCTGTTGCTGCTGCCGCTCGCGGCGCTGCCGCTGCTCTGGCCGGCGCAGGAAGCGGAGGGCTATCCCTCGCTCGGTGAGGCGGCCGAGACCGACACGCTCTCGGCCGTGGTCGATCTCGTGCTCCGGCTGCTCGGCGCGCTGGCCATCGCCGCACTCGTGCTCGGCCTCGCCGGGCTGCATCGCCTCGGCCAGAGCATCGAGCGGCTCGGCGAAGGCGCCAATATCGTGCTGCTGTTCGACCGCTCCGCCAGCATGAACAATACCTTCGCCGGCAAGACGCCGACCGGCGGCGAAGAATCGAAATCGGCGGCGGCGCGGCGCTTCCTCAACGACTTCGTGCAGCGCCGCGATCACGACCGCTTCGGCGTCACCGCCTTCTCGACCGCGCCCATGTTCGTGCTGCCGCTCTCCGACCATAAGGACGCGACGGTTGCCGCGATCGACGCGATCGAGCTGCCGGGCCTCGCCTACACCAATGTCGGCAAGGGGCTCGCCATGGCGCTCGCCATGCACGAGGCCGACATCCTCGCGACGCGCGGCACCGATGCGGGCATCGCCTCGCGCGCCATCGTGCTGGTGTCGGACGGCGCCGCGGTGATCGACCGCAAGCTGCAGCAGACGCTCGAGGCCGCGTTCACCAAGCGGCCGGTCAGCCTCTATTGGATCTTCCTTCGCACCGAAGGGAGCCGCGGCCTCTACGAGCCGCCGCCGGAAGGCGTGGCCGATACGCCCTATGCCATGCCCGAGCGCCATCTCAATCTCTTCTTCGAGAACCTGAAGATTCCCTACAAGGCCTTCGAGGTGGAGAACCCGGCCGCGGTCGGCGAAGCCGTCGAGGCCATCGACAAGCTCGAGCGGAGCCCGATGCGCTATGAGGAGCGCATCCCGCAAAAAGACCTGTCGGGTGTCGCCTATGGCGTGGCGGCGTTGGCGCTGCTGTTGCTCGTCCTCGCCAAGCTCGCCGAGACGCGCCTTGCCGACGCGGGGCCCTCGCGCTCAAGCGGCGGCCCGAAGGCGATGCTCGCAGTCCTGCTCCTGCCGGCGCTGCTCGCAGGCGCGGCCTGGAGCGCGCAGGCTGCCGAGCTCACCCGCGAGCAGGTGCTGGTGTTGATCGCCGCGTCGGGCGAGGAAGGCAAGCCCGACCTGAGCCGCAGGGACCTCACGGGGCTCGACCTGTCAGGCGTCGATTTCAGGGGCGCCGATTTGTTCGCCGCGAATCTGAGCGGCTCGATGCTGCAGCGCGCGAACTTCGCCGGCGCCAATATGAATCGCACCGTGGCCAACGAGGCGGACTTCTCCGACGCGAATTTCACCAAGGCCGACATGTTCGCCGTGGTGATGAACAAGTCCGACCTCACCGGCGCAGACCTGTCGGGCGCCCGCATCATCGGCGAGCTGAAGGACGCGCGCATGAACAAGGCGAAGCTCGTTGGCGCCGACCTGGGCGCCGATCCCGCCAATCAGGGCATGGTGCCGGTGCGCGTCGACCTGTCGGGCGTGAGCCTCGAAGGCGCCGACCTGACCGATGCGAACATGATCCACACGGTGCTGAATTTTGCCAGCCTGCGCGATGCGAAGCTGGTCAACACGCGCTTCAACTGGGCAAAGCTCACCGGGGCCAATCTCGACGGCGCCGATGTGAGCGACGCCGACTTCACCGACGCCGATCTCGACAATGCCCTGCTCACGCATCTCAAGGGCGCCGACACGGCCAAGGGCTTGCCCAAGCCCGAAGCGCCGGGGAATTGACCATGCTCGCGCCGAAAGCCAAGCGCTCGGAAAAGGGAGAGGGGCTTCTCGCCCGGATCGGCCGCGCCCTCTATGCGGGCCGCGTCGCCTTCATCTGGCTGCTGCTGGTCGCGGGCGTCGCGGTGGCGCTTGTCTCGGCCTGGAAGTGGTCCGCGACCGTGCGCGACAATCGCACCGTCGCGGCGTTTGTTGCAGGCGAGAATATCGAGATCGATCCCGACACCGCCTCGCCCAACGTGCTGTTCGCGCGCGCGCATTACTTGTTGAAGCGCGACCGCATCGACGAGGCGCAGGTCCTGCTCGACCAGGTGAATTTCCGGGGCGACCCGGCAACGCGCGTGAAGATGCTCTACGACGCGGCCAACACGCGCATCCGCTTCGCGTTCCTGGCAATCGAGCAGGGCCAGTTCGACAAGGCGACCGCGCTCGTGAACCTGGCCAAGGACGATTACAACGAGGCGCTCCGCCTCGACCCGCAAGCCTGGGACGTCAAATACAATCTCGACGTGGCGGCGCGGCTCGTGCGCGACCTGCCCGAAGGCCCCGAGAGCGAAGACCCGCCGAGCGACGAGGAGCCGCCCCAGCAGATCTGGACCGAGCTTCCGGGCATTCCGAAAGGCCAGCCATGACCCGACCAGCCTTCCGCGATCTCCGCTTCTGGCTTCTGCTCGCCGCGCTCGCGCTGGTCCTCGCGAGCCTGTTCCTGCCGCGCGTCAAGCTGACCCGCGCCGCCTACGACACGCTCGCGGTCATCGACATCACTTCGAGCATGAACACGCGCGACCTGACCCTGAACGGCAAGCCGGCGAGCCGCCTCGATGTGATCAAGGACCGCCTGCGCAAGCTCGTCGCCGAGTTGCCCTGCGAGTCGCGGTTCGGGCTCGGCATCTTCACCGAGCGGCGCGTCTTCGTGCTGTTCATGCCCGCCGAGACTTGCGCCAATTTCGCCGACATCGATGCGGCGATCACCGGGCTCGACTGGCGCATGGCCTGGGAGGGCGACAGCCACGTCGCGACCGGCATCTATGACGGCGTCAAGGTGGCGGGCGAGCTCGGCGCCGATCTCCTGTTCTTCACCGACGGCCACGAGGCGCCGCCGCTGCACTGGACGGGCCTGCCGGCGTTCGAGGGCGAGCCCGGCGAGGTCAAGGGCCTGATCGTCGGCGTCGGCGCTAACACGCTGTCGCCGCTTACGAAATACGACAATGACGGGCGCGAGATCGGGGTCTTCGCCGCGGACGAGGTGCCGCAGGAGAACCGCTATGGCCCACCGCCGCCCGATGCCGAGAGCCGTCCCGGCTACCATCCGAAATGGGCGCCTTACGGCGAGCCGGTGGAGGGCACCGAGCACCTCACCTCGCTGAAAGAGGAGCATCTGCGGACCATCGCGGAGAAGACCGGCCTCGATTACGTGACGCTCGATGGCGGCAGCGCGCTGCTCAAGGCGCTCGCGGCGTCAGCCTCGCCGCGCGAGGTGGTCGTCGCCACCGACATCAGGCCCTATCCGGCGGTCTTCGCGCTCCTGCTTCTGCTCATCGTCTACGGCCTGCTGCCGCTGCTCGATCGCCTGCGCGCGCGAGCAGGGCGCACGTCGCACCAGGTTCAATCACCCAAGGTCAAACTGGAAGAGGCCCGTCCATGAAACGCTGCGGAACTTTAATCGCCACCGCCGTCGCCTGCTTCGCCTGGCTTGCGCTGCCTGCCGCGGCGCACGGTCCGACGCCGCAGAAAGTGATCGAGACCATCACCATCGCCGCGCCGCCGGAAAAGGTCTGGGACGCGGTCAAGGATTTCGCCTCGCTCGCGGCCTGGAATCCGCTGGTCGAGTCGAGCGAGGGCCGCGGCGGCAACGAGGCCGGCGGCGAGCGCGACGTGGTGCTCAAGTCGGGCGGCAAGCTGGTCGACAGCCTCGACGAATATGCCGCCGACAGCATGTCCTATTCCTACCGGCTCGCGACGCCCGACGTCGAAGCCTTCCCGGTCAGCTTCTATTCGGCGACGCTCGCGGTGAAGCCCGGAGGCGATGGCGGCAGCGAGGTCGAATGGGACTCGCGCCTCTACCGTGCTGACACCGGCAACTTTCCGTCCGAGACCCAGAACGACCAGGCGGCCATCGAGGCCATGAGCAATTTCATCAAGGCGGGCCTCGAGAACCTTAAGAAGACGCTCGAAGCATCGCAGTGAGGCATCCTGCTAAAAATCCGGTCCGGCGCCTGCTGCGTCTGGCGCCGCTGCTCGCGCTTGCTGCGGTGCTCGCCGCGGCGGACGGTGCGCGCGCGGCGTCCGCGCTGCTCTACGTCACCAACCAGAAGACCGCGACCATCGACGTGATCGACACGCGGAGCGATGCGTCCATCGCGACGCTCGCCGTGGCGCCGGGGCCGGCCATGATTGCCGCCTCGCCGTCCGGCCGGCGCGTTTACGTGACGCATCCGGAGGAAGGGAAGCTCACCATCCTCGATGGCCAGGCGCTCAAGGTCCCGCGCGTCGTCGACCTGACCGGCGCGCCGTTCGGCATCGCCGCCTCGGCTGACGGGCGCATCTTCGTGAGCGACTGGAACCGCAACCTGCTCGTCGTTCTGGACGGCGAGAGCGGCGCGAAGCTCGCCGAGATCGAGGTTGGCAAGGCGCCCGCGCAAGTCGCCATCTCCCCGACCAGCAAGCGAGTGTTCGTCGCCAATCGCGAGGGCGACAGCGTGAGCGTGGTCGATACCGAGCGGCTGATCGTGGTCGCGACGGTCGGCGTCGGCCGCGCCCCGTTCGCGCTCGCCGTGTCGCCAGGCGGCGAGCGGCTCTATGTCGCCAATGCGCAAGGCGCGGACCTCTGGGTGCTCTCGACCGATAGCCTCGAGCAGCTCGGCGCGGTGCGGGTCGGCTCCATGCCCTACGGCATCGCGATCGGGCCGGCAGGCGACCGCATCCTCGTCACCAATCAGCAATCGAACACCGTGTTCATGATCGACGCCGCCTCGCTCGTGGTGACGCACCGGATCAAGGTCGGGCGCTCCCCAGAGACCATCGCGATCCTGCCCGACGGGAGCCGCGCCTATGTGGTCAACTGGATGTCGGGCGACATCTCGGTGCTCAACGCCGAGACCGGTGCCGAGCTCAAGCGGCTCGAGGCGAGCGACGGCATCCGCGGCCTCGCCGTGGTCCCCGCCGGCTAGGCTCGGCGACCTAGACCTTCGTCGAATTCACGCTTGATTGTGACAGAGTATATTGGCTCTCTCGCGCGTGTTCGTGCCGCGAAGCGGCGGCGCACCGCGCCGGCGTCGCGGGCCGGGGTCGGTCATGGAGTTGCCGCTGTGAGTGCCGGCATGGCTGCGGAGGGACCGCGCGAGATCGAGCTCAAGCTCGAGCTCGATCCGGCCGATGCCGCGAAGGTGAAGGCGCATCCCGTGCTCAACGCGCAAGGGCCGGCGCCGGAAGACCAGCTCCTGCTCTCGACCTATTACGACACGCCCGATTTCGCGTTGCGAAAGGCCGGCGTCTATCTGCGCGTGCGCGATCATGGCGGCCGCTTCATCCAGACCATCAAGTCCGCGAGCAGCGAGGCGGAGCTGATCGAGCGGCTCGAATGGGAACGGGATCTGCCGACGCCGATACCCGATCTTGCCGCGGCGGAAGGCACCCCGCTCGCACCGCTGCTCACGCCGGAGGTCCGCGCGGCGCTTGGCCCTGCCTTCGAGACGCGCATCAGGCGGAGCGTCCGTCTGGCCGAGCGCGAGGACGCCTCCGTCGAGGTCGCCATCGACGAGGGCGAGATCGTCTCGGGCACGCGGTTTGCGCCCATATCCGAGGTCGAGCTCGAGCTGAAACGGGGTGAGCCGCGGGCGCTGTTCCAGCTTGCGCGGAAGCTGAGCGAGACCGTGCCGTTGCGCGTCGCGGTCAAGACCAAGGCCAAGCGCGGCTTCGAGCTGGTCGAAGGCGGCGCGCGCGTTGCCGAAAAGGCGCTCGCGCTCGATGTCGCGCCGGATGCCTCTTGCGCGGATGCCTTCCGTGCGATCGGCCGGAACTGCGTCAGGCAGATCATTGTCAACGAGCCTGGCACCTGCGCGGGCGAGGCGGAGTCGCTGCATCAGATGCGCATCGGCCTCCGCCGCATGCGCGCCGCCATCGCCCTGTTCGGCGATCTCGTCGAGGCCGAAGACCGGGACCGCATCGTCGAGGAGCTTAGATGGGTCACGCGCGAGCTTGGGCCCGCGCGCGAGCTCGACGTCTTCGCGGCCGACGTGCTGCCGCTGCTCGACGCCGAGCATCCCGATCCGGACGAAGGTGCCGCGCGGCGCCGCGAGTTCGCGGAGCGCCACCAAGCCGCCTATGCGCGGGCGCGCGGCTCGGTGCGCTCGGACCGGTTCCGCGGCGCTCTGCTCGATCTTGCCGAATGGGTCGAGGTCGGCGCCTTTGCGCCAGGCGAGGACGGCGCGGCGACCGTCGACCGTCCCGTCGCCGAATATATAAAGAGTGAGCTGAAGCGGCTCCGTAAGCAGATCAGGAAGCGCGGCGTGGAGCTGGAAAGCCTAAGCGTCGGCGCGCTGCACAAGCTTCGCATCCGCGCGAAGCGGCTTCGCTACGCGACCGAGTTCTTTGCCGGCACCTTCCCCAGCGAAAAGGCCCAGAAGCGGCGTATAGCCTCGCTTGCCGCGCTCAAGGACCTGCAGGATGCGCTCGGCGGCATCAACGATCTCGTCACGCACAAGACCTTGTTCGGCGAGAGCGGCGAGGGCGGCAAGACCCATCCCTGGCGCAAGGACCCTGCCGCGAAAGCTCTGCTCGCCGCCGCGCAGGACGCTTATGCGCGCTTTGCCGAGGTGAAGCCGTTCTGGAAGGCGTAAGCCCCTCTATCCGGCAGCAGCCTGACGGCCCATGCCGCGCAGCTTCGAACCCTCCCGCCGCTTGCGCACCATGTCCTCGAGGCGGCGCGTCGCCGCGTTGAAGGCGTCGCGCACCGCGACGTAGACATCCTCATGCGCATGGTCGACGGGCTTCGCGCGATCGACCACCACGTCCTTGCCCGGCACGCTGACGTCCACGTGCACGCTATAGAGCTTGCCCTTGTGCTGGCTGCGATGCGGCGCCTCGACGACGACCGTGCAGCCGATGATGCGGTCGTGGAAGCGCTCGAGCTTCGCCGCCTTCTCGCGGATGCGCGCCTCGACGGCGGGCGAGGGGTCCATGTTGCGGAAACTGATTTGCAGCGGAATCTGCATGCCGTCCTCCTTGTGTCAGAGTGAAGATCGCGCCTCCGTGAGGCCGCGCCTCCGTGAGGCCGCGCCGCCGCGGAGGTTGCGGCGGCGGTCAGTGGTTCTGTGCGTCAGCGGCGGAGCACGATGCCAAGCAAGAGCCCGAGCCCGAGGGCGATGCCGACCGCCGTCACCGGATCGCGATGCACCGCCTTCTCCACCGAGTTCAGCACCTCGGCCGCGGCGTCGCGCGCATGCTCGGCCTGATGGGCGCCCGCGCTCTTGACGGAGGCCGTGATTTTGTCGATGTCCCCGCGCAGGCTCGAAAGATGCTTGGCAATCTTCTGAATGTCCTCGTTCAAGGTCTGATAGCTCGGCATTTCGGCATCTTTCGGGGCCATGGTTATCTCCTGGTCGGGCTCATTGAACGTCGCTAAACATAGCCGAGAATTAAGGCCGTTGCGCGCTGCTATACAAGAGACAGGCCTCGCGGCGCGCGCGCCTTGAGCGGGATCAAGGCGAGGAGCCGGCAGCCAAGCGATGCCGTAAGGCCGAAGGAGGAGAGACCGATATGAATGCCGCCGATATCATGACCCGCCAGGTCGTCACGATCGCATCCGACGCCACCGCCCAGGATGCGGCCGAGCAGATGCTTGCGAACCGCATCAGCGCGCTGCCGGTGGTCGACGCCTCGGGCAAGCTGGTCGGCATCGTGAGCGAGGGCGATCTCGTGCGGCGGGCCGAGCTCGGCACGGCGCGAGAGCGTTCCTGGTGGCTCGAGCTGTTCACCCCGAACCGCACGCTCGCTACTGATTACGTCAAGGCGCACGGCCAGAAAGTGTCGGAGCTGATGACGCGCGACATGATCACGGCCAAGCCCGACACGCCGATCTCCGAGATTGCGCTGCTGCTCGAGGAGAACGCCATCAAGCGCGTGCCGATCGTCGAGAAGGGCAAGCTGGTCGGCATTGTCGCGCGCGCCAATCTGATCCAGGCGCTTGCCGGCAAGACGGCGAAAGAGAAGGCGAAGACGCCGCGCAAGGATTCCGAGATCCGCAAGGACGCGCTCGCCGCTCTGGCCAACGAGCCGTGGCGTCCGTGGCTCGTGAACATTACGGTGCACGGCGGCGCCGCCAATCTCTGGGGCGTGGTCAACACCGACGAGGAGAAGACCGCCGCCGGCGTCGCGGTCGAGAACGTGCCGGGCGTTGTCGCGGTGCACAATCACATCATCGTCCGCCCGCGCAATTGGGCCGAGGCGAAGCCCTATCTCGTCCCCGACGAGGACGGTTGATCCGGCAGGCGGGCCGCGCCTCACGCCTGCTGTTTCGCCACGCCCGCCGAGCCGCTAGAATTTCGCCATGCATGGTCCGATCGCGAAGCGCGGCGAAACAGGCCCCTTCGAGCGCGCCTGGCGCAATCTGCTCGATCCCGCAACCGCGCCCGCCCATTACTGGGCCGCGGCGGGCTTCGTCGGCGTCTCGCTGCTGCTCGCTTTCACCCTGCATCCCTGGCTCGGGGACCGCGGTATCTTCATGCTGTTCGTGCCGGCGGTGCTGCTCGCCGCGGGGCTCGGCGGACTGGGCCCGGGCCTGCTCGCCACCGTGCTCGGGGTCGCGCTCGGCACACTGCTCGCGGGTGACGGCAAGGTCAGCAGCCCAGCGCTGATCGAAGCGGGCCTGTTCGCGGTCGTCGGCCTGTTCGCGTCGTGGTTTGGCGAGCAGCTCCGCCGCGCGCGTATCAGGAGCCGCCACCATGCCGCCGACCTCGAAGCGCGTGAGGCGCGCCTCCGCTCGATCCTCGACACCGTGCCCGACGCCACCGTGGTGATCGACGAGCGCGGCATCATGCAGTCCTTCAGCGCCGCGGCCGTACGCCTGTTCGGCTTCTCCGAGGCCGAGGTGCTCGGACGCAATGTCAGCATGCTGATGCCGTCGCCCTTCCGCGAGGAACATGACGGCTATATCGCGCGCTACCTCGCGACCGGCGAGAAGCGCATCATCGGCATCGACCGCGTGGTCACCGGCCAGCGCAAGGACGGCTCGACCTTTCCCATGAAGCTCGAAGTCGGCGAGATGCGCTCGGGCGACCGCCGCTTCTTCACCGGCTTCGTCCGCGACCTAACCGAACGGCAGGAGACCGAGCACAAGCTCCAGGAATTGCAGACCGAGCTCGCGCGCCTGTCGCGCCTCACCGCCATGGGCGAGATGGCCTCGACCTTGGCGCACGAGATCAACCAGCCGCTTTCGGCGATCTCCAACTACCTGCAGGGCTGCCAGCGCCTGCTCGAGACCGTCGATCATCCGAACGCGCCGAAAGTGCGCGACGCGCTCACCGAGACGGTCAACCAGACGCTCCGCGCGGGCCACATCATCCGCCAGCTCCGCGAGTTCGTGGCGCGCGGCGAGACCGAGAGGCGGCCCGAGAACCTCAACAAGCTCGTCGAGGAGGCGAGCGCGCTGGCGCTGGTCGGCGCCAAGGAGGAGGGGGTCAAGACGCACTTCCGCTTCGATCGGCAGGTGGCGCCGGTGCTGGTCGAGAAGGTGCAGGTCCAGCAGGTGCTGCTCAATCTGATGCGGAACGCCATCGAGGCGATGCATGGCTGCCCGCGCAAGGAGCTGCTCGTCACCACCTCGAAAATCGGCAAGGACAAGGTCGAGGTGAGCGTCGCCGATACCGGCTCCGGCCTCTCCGGCGACATCGAGGGACGCCTGTTCCAGCCTTTCGTGACCACCAAGCCCTCCGGCATGGGCGTCGGGCTCTCGATCTCGAAGCGCATCGTCGAGGCGCATGGCGGGGAGATGTGGGCCGAGCCGAACCCCGACGGCGGCACGGTGTTCCGCTTCACCCTGGAATCGGCGGGAGAGGGCGCGCTGCATGACCGATAGCGGCGTCGTGCATATCGTCGATGACGACGCGGCCGTGCGTCAGTCGCTCGCTTTCATGCTGAGCGCGGCGGGCCATGCCGTGCGCGTCTACGAGACGCCGACCGCGTTTCTCGATGGGCTCGCGAACGCGCAAACCGGCTGCCTCGTCACCGACGTGCGCATGCCGGAGATGACCGGGCTCGAACTGCTGGGCCGGTTGCGCGACAAAGGCTGCCTCATCCCGGCCATCGTCATCACCGGCCATGGCGACGTGCCGCTCGCGGTCGAGGCGATGAAGGCGGGCGCGCTCGACTTCATCGAGAAGCCGTTCGACGAGGCGACCATCCTCAAGGCGGTGCGGTCGGCGCTGGAGCGGGGCGTGGGCGAGGAGGGCGACGCGCAGGCGATCGCGGCGCGGGTGGCGCAGCTCTCCGAGCGCGAGAGGCAGGTGCTCGACGGCCTGATCGCCGGCCACCCCAACAAGACCATCGCCAACGATCTCGGCATCAGCCCGCGCACCGTCGAGGTCTATCGCGCCAATGTCATGACCAAGATGCAGGCCAAGAGCCTGTCGGAGCTGATCCGCATGGCGATCCTGGCGCAGGTTCCGGGACGCCGCGGGCAAAAATAGCGGAAACGCCCGCCTTCGTTGACCTAGCTCAAGGCCGCACCGCCCAGGCCGGCGCAATCTGCAGGCCTCCTTGTGGGGGCTTGCTTGGTGAAGACGCGGACCATACTCATCGCCGTGGCCGACGGAGTTCTGGCCGACTCCTTGCGCTTCTCGCTCGAGCTCGAAGGCTTCGAGGCGCAGCTCTGCGACGAGCGCTCTCTGCTGCCGGCCAAGGTCCGGACCCAGCCCGGCTGTCTGGTGCTCGACCAGGACGTGTTCGCGCGCATGATCGACGGCAATGACCTCGCCCGCCTCGGCATTCCCATCGTGCTGATGGTCGGCCACGCGACCCCGCGCCTCCTGGATCGTGCCCGCGCCGCCGGCGTGACGCAGGTTGTCGAGAAGCCGCTGCTCGCCGGCGTGCTGTCAGAGGCGATCCAGCACGCGCTGGCCGACGTCGCCGCGCGGAACCGCGCCCAAGGCTGCTGCTAAAAAGCGCCGTGGAGTGGGGCGTTCCCGGCCTACGTAGTTTCCCGTAAGGGACCGTCACGAATTTCCGAAGCGGCTTGCAGGGCGTACCTCTTCTGTCAGTGCCGCTGGGAGATTCCATCATGCTGACCGAGAGCGCCGCCTACGAGTCGAGCGAGCTGGACCGCCACCAAACCTTGCGCCGTTACCCCGCACCCGCCGCGAAGCGGCCCGTGCCGGCCGGCATGACCATGAGCTTCGGCCGGAACGCCGAGATCTACGCCGAGGGCGAGCCCGCGCGTCATTTCTATAGGGTCGTTTCGGGCGTGGTCCGGGTGTCGAAGCTGCTGTCCGACGGGCGGCGCCAGATCAGCGCCTTCCATCTGCCGGGCGACACGTTCGGCTTCGAGGCCGACGACGTCCATAGCGCCTCCGCCGAAGCCGTCGTGCCGACCAAGCTCGTCGCGCTGAAGGCGCAGAGCCTAACCGACGGCCGCGCCTCCGAAGGCTTCATGCGCGAGCTGCTCGGCCTGACCATGATCGGGCTCAAGCGGAGTCAGGACCATCTCTTGCTGCTCGGCCGCAAAAATGCGCTCGAACGGCTCGCCGCCTTCCTCCTGGAGATGGCGGCGCGCGCCGACGGCTCAAGGGTGCTCGAGCTCGCCATGCCCCGCCACGACATCGCCGACTATCTCGGACTGACGCTCGAGACGGTCTCGCGCACCTTCGCCGACCTGAAGGAACTCGGCGCGGTTAAGCTGGAATCGGCGCGCCGGGTGCATCTCATCGATACGGGTAAGCTCAAGGCCATGGCGGCCTAGGCTGCCCGACGCAACGAGAGTGCTGGGCATGTCTGCGCGCGCTATCCTTCTTTGTCTCATGCTGCTTGCGGTTCCAGGCGCGGCCTCCGCCGGCGGCGTGACCAGCAAGCCTGACCCCGCGAACGGCGAGGCGCTCGCCGCGCGGCTCTGCACCAATTGCCATATCGTCAACGCCGATCAGCAACAGGCGATCGCCGACATTCCGAGCTTCAAGGAAATCGGCTCGCGCCCCGGCCAGACCGAAGGCGCGATCATGGCCTTCATCGTCCTGCCCAAGCACCCGATGCCACAAATCCCGCTCACCAAGAGCGAGCTTGCCGATCTCTCTGCCTATATTCTGAGCCTGGGTAAGGCCGAATAGGGCACCGCTTGCGTGTCTGGCGCGTTATCATTCGGCGCGAGACCGGCAAGCCGGGATGTGGCCCTATGCCCAAGAAACCGAAGCTCTGGTACGTCATCGCCGACGGCGGCAAGGCCCGCTTCGTCGAGCGCGACGCGCGGGGCGCTTTCCGCACCGTCGCGAGCTTCGTCTCGACCGAGCTGCACGACCGCACCAGCGATCTCGGCCGCGACCGTCCGGCGCGCGGCCATGAGAGCGCGACCTCCACGCGGCATGCCATCGAACCCCGCCGCGACCTGAAGGAGGCGGCAGAGGAAGAGTTCGTCAGGCTCGTCGCGCACGAGCTCGATGCCGGCCATAAGCGGAAGCAGTTCGACCGGCTGGTGCTCGTCGCGCCGGCCGGCGCGCTGACCGAGCTCAGAAAGAGCCTCGACAGGCCGGTCTCCGAGCTGGTGGTCGACGACCTGCAGAAGGACCTGACCAACGTCCCCGATCACGATCTGACCCGTCACCTCGCCCCCGCCTGACCCAACCAACCCTAGGGAGGAAACTGCACGATGCGATCTGTCTTTCGCCGAGACTCCGTCCTGTTGATCGCGCTGGCCGCTCTGATACTGGCGCCGCTCGCCGCCGCGTTGGCGGGCGGGGCGCCGCAGGCCTATTACACGCCGTCGGGCCTCGGCATCGCCGATATCGAGGTGGGCACCGGCGCCGAGCCGAAGCCCGGACAGACCGCTGTCGTGCATTATACGGGCTGGCTCTACGAGCGCGGCACGAAGACCGGGAAATTCGATAGTTCGGTCGATCGCGGCGAGCCCTTCGCGTTTCCCGTCGGCAAGGGCCGGGTGATCGCCGGCTGGGACGAGGGCGTCGCCACCATGAAGGTCGGCGGCCGGCGCACGCTGATCATCCCACCCGAGCTCGGCTATGGCGAACGCGGCGCGGGAGACGCGATCCCGCCCAACGCGACGCTGATCTTCGACGTCGAGCTGCTCGAGGTGAAGGACTGAGCTCATTCCCTCTACAATCACCTCGTCATGCCCGGCCTTGAGCCGGGCATCCAGGGGCGAGCGGCACTGTGCCTGTTGCCCTGGATTGCCGGGTCAAGCCCGGCAATGACGTGAAGGTGTTGAGCGGGGAGTATCTGCCGGGGGCGCCGGTCAATCCGCGTAGAGCTTGCCGGGCAGCGGGAGCGTCACCTTCAAGAGCCCAGGATCGTCGGTATCGGGGTGGACGTCGAAGCCGAGCCGGCGGCACATCTCCAGCATGCGCGTGTTGCCGGCGAGCACCTCGCCGTAAAGCTCATGCAGCCCTTCCACCGAGGCGTAGTGGATCAGGTGCTCCATCAGCGCCCAGCCGATGCCTTTGCCTTTGAGGTCGCTCCGGACCATCACGGCATATTCGCCGGCGATGTAGTCGGGGTCGGCCGCGAGGCGCGCCACGCCCAGCATCTCGGTCTGCTCCGCGTCGAGCCCGATGAAGGCCATGGCGCGCGCATAGTCGATCTGGGTGAAGCGCGCGACCAGGCGGTGCGAGAACTCCTTGCGCGGCGCGAGGAAGCGGAAGCGGATGTCCTCAGGATCGAGCTTGGCGATGAAGTCGCCGTAGAGATGCTCGTCCGACGGCTTGATCGGGCGGATCAGGGCGCGCTCGCCTTGCGGCGTCTCGATCCATTTCTCCCATTGGTTCGGATAGGGACGGATGGCGAGCCGCCGGTTTGGGCCCTTCTGGTCCACGTCTTTCGGGTCGATGCCGATGCGCGCGTCGAGCGCGATCACGCCATTCTCGTCGGCGAGCAGCGGATTGATGTCGAGCTCGCGCACCGCGGGGCAGTCGACCACCAGCTCCGACAGCCGCACCAAGGTCTCGGCGATTGCCGCGAGATCGGCGGGCTTCCGGTCGCGATAGCCTTCGAGCAGCTTGAAGATGCGCGTCTGGCTCATCAGGTCGCGCGCAAGGCCGAGATTGAGCGGGGGGAGCGCCACGGCGGTATCGTCGATCACCTCGGTCGCCGTGCCGCCGGCGCCGAACAGGATCATCGGCCCGAACAGCCGGTCCTCGTAGACGCCGAGCAGGAGCTCATACGCCTTCGGCCGCACGATCATCGCCTGCACGGTGAAGCCCTGCAGCCGCGCCTCGGGCCGGAGCTTCGTCACGCGGGCGTTCATGTCCTCCGCGGCCCGGCGCACCTCATCCGGGGACCGCAAGCCGAGCCGCACGCCGCCGACATCGGACTTATGCGAGATGTCCTCCGAATGAATCTTGATGACGACGGACTGCGTGTCGCGCAGCAGCTCTGCCGCGTAAGCCTCCGCCTCTTGCGGCGTGGCGACCACGCGCGTCGGCACGGTCGGGATGCCGAACGCGGTGAGCACCGCCTTGGCCTCCGTCTCGGTAAGCAGGTCGCGCCCGGCGGAAGCGGCCTCCTGCATGATCTTGCGCGCCTCCTCGCTCGCGACCGGCGTGGTGTCGGTCTCGCGCGGCGGCGTCTGCAACAGGGTTTCGTGCGCCTTGGTGTGCTGCCAGAGATAAAAGAAGCCGCGCACCGCGTCCGTCGGCGATTCAAAGGTGGGAATGCCGGCGGCGCGGAACCGGCGGCGCGCTTCCGCGACAGCCTCCTCGCCGAGCCAGTTGGTCAGGACCGGCGGGACGCGCGCGGGGTGGGCCGCGCGGGCGATCGCGTCGATCACCGCCTGCGCCGCGTCGGTGGACGAGGCAAGCGCGGTCGGGCAGTTCATCACCAGGATGGCGTTTGCGCTCGGGTCTTCGAGCACCGCATCGAGCGTTTCGGCATAACGCTCGGGCTTCGCGTCGCCGATGATGTCGATCGGGTTGGCGCGCGACCAGTTGGCGGGCAGCTCCTTGTCGAGCCGCGCGATGGTCTTCTCGCTGAGCGGCGCGAGCCGGCCGCCCGAGCGCACGAGATCGTCGACCGCAAGCACGCCCGCGCCGCCGCCATTGGTCACGATCAGAAGCTCGTTGCCCGGCACAGGCTTGAGCCAGGTCAGCGTCTCGGCGGCGACGAACAATTCCTCGAGCTCGTCGACCCGCACGATGCCGGCGCGGCGGAACGCGGCACCGACCGCCTCGTCGCCGCCGGCCAGCGCGCCGGTATGGGTGGCGGCGGCCTTCGCGGATTCATCCGTGCGGCCGGACTTGATGGCGATGACGGGCTTGGCGCGCGCCGCCGACCGTGCCGCCGACATGAACTTCCGCGCGGCGGTGATGGTCTCGAGATAGAGCAGGATCGATTCGGTCCCGACATCGGCGGCGAGAAAGTCGAGCAGGTCGCCGACGTCCACGTCGGTCATGTCGCCCATCGACACGACATAGGAAAAGCCGATGCCGCGCGCCTCGGCCCAATCGAGAATGCCGGTGATCAGCGCGCCGGACTGCGACAGGAAGGCGAGCCGGCCGGGGGCAGGGCGGTTCAGACCGAAATTCGCGTTCAGCCCGAGCCCCGGCACGGCGATGCCGAGGCAGTTCGGACCGATGATACGGAAGACATAAGGCTTCGCCGCATCGAGCATCGCCTGTTTCTCGTCGCGGCTGAGGCCGGCCGTCACCACCACGGCCGCGCGCGTGCCCTTCGCGCCGAGCTCGGCGATCAGGCTGGGAACGGTACGCGGGGGTGTGGCGATCACCGCGAGGTCCGGCGCCTCTGGCAGCGCCGCGACATTCGGAAAGCACGGCTGGCCCGCGATCTCCGTTTCGCGGGGGTTCACCAGCCAGATCGGGCCCTTGAACCCGCCGGTGAGCAGATTCTCGACCAGCTTGCCGCCGACCGAATGGATATCCTTGCTTGCCCCGATCAGAGCGACGGAGCGGGGGGCGAGCGCGTGTTCGAGATTGCGGATTGTCATTGGTTAACGACCGTAGAGGTTGCGCGTGACCTGGCTGTAACTTGGCTGCCCGAGACGTAGGACATTTGGCAAGGCGGCGCAAAAAACGTTGAGCTGCCTCATGGGCGGCTTGCTCCGCCCGGACCGCTGGAAGGGTGAGTCGGGAAGTCGTGCCAAGCTAAGCAAGAACATTCGGGACTCATTTGCATCGTCATCGCTGCCAAGTGCCGAATTTCCACGCGCCGATTGCCGCCAAGGTGTGGAAACCCATGCATCGCCTCTTCCGCTAGCTTCGCTCGCGTCGAGACCTTCTGCAGGCGCTCGGGTGAATGCCGCCGGTGCAATGCGCATCGGCGCGCGCAAGGCGCATCGCCGCCACGCACCCGTTTGCCCGTCCAGTGATCGTGTCCCGATGCGCCGTCCAAGCAGGGGCTAGGCCGCCGGCGGCGTGGAAAACCTCAAAGCCCCGTCCAGCTCTGGGAGGAGCACATAATGAAATATGGAACTCTCGGCATAATCGCGGGCAGCTTGCTTGCGGCCCTGCTGACGGTATCGGGTCCCGCCGTGGCGGCCGATACGGCGTCGGCGGAGATCGACAAGCGGGCGCAAGACCCGAACCAGTGGCCGGCGCCCGGCCGCGACAACAAGCTCACGCGTCACAGCACGCTGAGCGACATCAACACCAAGAACATCAACAACCTGAACTTCATCTGGTCGCAGTCGATGTCATCGCTGCGCGGCCAGGAAGGCCAGCCGGTGGTGGTCGATGCCGACGGCACGCCGATGATGTTCTTCGTCTCCGGCTGTCCGAGCATGGCGCTTTGCAACGTAGTGCAGGCGCTCGATCTCACCGACCCGGACAACCCGAAGCAGATCTGGAACTATGTGAAGACCACCGATCGTGATGAGTCCGCTATTCCGCGCGCTTGTTGCGACACCATCAACCGCGGCCTGAACTATGCCAAGGGCAGGGTGATCTTCCACACGCTTGACGGTTTCGTCATCGCGCTCGATGCGAAGACCGGCCAGGAGTTGTGGACCGTCAAGCATGCCTGGCCGGAGAAGGGCGAGACCCATACCGGCCCGACCCTGATCGCCGAGAACCTGGTGGTCGCGGGCTTCGGCGGTGACGAGTTCGCCGCGCGCGGACGCATGACCGCCTACAACATCGATACCGGCGAGATGGTCTGGAACTGCCATTCGACCGGCTCTGACAAGGACGTCTGCCTCACGCCCGACACCAACAAGGCCAACCCGCATTTCGGTACGGCCGGTAAGGATCTCGGCATCACCACCTATCCGAAGGACGAGTGGAAGATCGGCGGTGGCGCGGCCTGGGCCTGGGGTAGCTACGATCCCGAGCTGAAGATGGTCTATTTCTCGACCGGCAACCCCGGTCACTGGAGCCCCGGCCTTCGCTGCGGCTACACGGGTGACGACCACACCCACGAGAAATGTAACGACGGCACCTGGGACAACAAATGGTCCATGACCATTTTCGGCCGCAAGGTCGAGAACGGCGAGGCCGTGTTCGCCTATCAGATGACGCCGTTCGACCAGTGGGACTATGACGGCGTCAACGAGAACATCCTGGTCGACATGGAAGTCGACGGGAAGCCCCGCAAGACGCTGGTGCATTTCGACCGCAACGGCTTCGCCTATGTGCTCGATCGCGCCGACGGCACGCTGCTCCGCGCCCACAAATTCGTGACCGTGGACTGGGCCGAGAAGGTCGACCTGAAGACCGGGCGTCCGGTGAAGGTGAAGGCGCATTCGCCCTTCGCCATCGGCGTCAACACCCCGTCTTGCCCGTCGGCCATGGGCGGCAAGGACCAACAGCCTTGCGCTGTCGATCCCAAGGAGCCCAACCTCTTCTATTGCCCCACCAACAACTGGTGCATGGAAGACGAGCCGCAGGAGCGCACGCACACGCAGCAGGGCACGGTCTACGTGTTCGCCAACGTGTACATGTATCCCGAGAAGCCCGGCATCACCGGCAAGTTCAAGAAGTTCAACGTGCTGACCGGTGAGACCGTCTGGGAGATCCCGGATCCTTATCCGAACTGGGGTGGCGCGCTCGTCACCGATGGCGGCCTGGTGTTCTACGGCAGCCTCAACGGCGACTTCCGCGCCGTCGATCGCAACACCGGCAAGATCGTTTGGAGCCGCAAGCTGGGCTCCGGCATCATCGGTAACCCGATGACCTACAAGATCGGTGGCAAGCAGTACATCTCGGTGCATTCCGGCATCGGCGGCTGGATCGGCCTGCCGGTGACTGCCGGCCTCGACCTGAACGACAAGTTCGGGGCGATCGGTGCCACGGCGATGGCGAAGGCTACGGGGCTCAACCTGATCCCGCAGGGCGCCAACGTCTATACGTTCAGACTCTCCGACTAGCCCTAGCTGGTCACCGGGCGCCAGGTGCGGGGGGCCACCCGCACCTGGCGTCGCCCTTTCCGGGGAACTGGATACCGAGCGAGATCGGGAAGAATGCGAAAGGTTTAGCTGAAGTCGTTAGTCCGTTTTCGCCGGAGTCTCCGGCAGTCTTTAGGCAATGTTGTCCGGGAATATCTTGCAGAACATGCTGGATCGGAATTGCAGCGATTTATGGGAATTGTTTCCGAGCCCTATTGGTTATTTTGCAATGTCGGTCCCACTGGAGTTTTTGGGAGGCATTGACCGGGCGTGGCAGGTTAGAACTTGCTGCGTCTGATCGCTGTCAACGGCACAGCGTTCCGATGCGACGTGAGGCTGGGCCGTAAAGCCCGCGGCGCCCAAACCAAACAAGGCCCACAAGCTCTGGGAGGAGCGCGTGATGCACTATCGAACCCTGGGTGCGCTTACAGGTGGCCTCATGGCCGCGCTGTTTGCCTTGTCGGGCCCGGCTGTCGCCGCTGATACGGCGTCGGCCGAGATCGACAAGCGAGCGGAAGATCCCAATCAGTGGCCGGCGCCCGGCCGTGACAACAAACTCACGCGTCATAGCGCGCTGAGCGACATCAACACCAAGACCGTCAAGGACCTGAACTTCGTCTGGTCGCAATCGATGTCTTCGCTGCGCGGCCAGGAAGGCCAGCCGGTGGTGGTCGATGCCGACGGCACGCCGATGATGTTCTTCGTCTCCGGCTGTCCCTCGATGGCGCTCTGCAACGTGGTGCAGGCCCTCGACCTTACCGATCCGGACAACCCGAAGCAGATCTGGAACTACGTGAAGACCACCGACCGCGACGAGTCGGCCATTCCGCGCGCTTGTTGCGACACCATCAACCGCGGCCTGAACTATGCCAAGGGCCGCGTGATCTTCCACACGCTTGACGGCTTCGTCATCGCGCTCGACGCGAAGACCGGCCAGGAGCTGTGGACCGTCAAGCATGCCTGGCCGGAGAAGGGCGAGACCATCTCAGGTCCGACCATGATTGCCGAGAACCTGGTGGTGGCCGGCTTCGGCGGTGACGAGTTCGCGGCCCGCGGGCGCGTTACGGCCTACAACATCGATACCGGCGAGATGGTGTGGAACTGCCATTCGACCGGCTCTGACAAGGACGTCTGCATGACGCCGGATTCGAACAAGGCCAATCCGCATTTCGGAACCTATGGCCAGGATCTCGGCATCAAGACCTTCCCGAAGGACGAATGGAAGATCGGCGGCGGCGCGGCCTGGGCCTGGTTCAGCTACGATCCCGAACTGAAGATGGTCTATATGTCGACCGGCAACCCCGGTCACTGGAGCCCCGGCCTTCGCTGCGGCTACGAGGGTGCAGACCATACCCACGAGAAGTGCAACGACGGCAACTGGGACAACAAATGGTCCATGACCATTTTCGGCCGCAAGGTCGAGAACGGCGAGGTGGTGTTCGCCTATCAGATGACGCCTTTCGACCAGTGGGACTATGACGGCGTCAACGAGAACATCCTCACTGACATGGAAATCGACGGCAAGAAGCGGAAGGTGCTCACGCATTTCGACCGCAACGGCTTCGCCTATGTGCTCGATCGCGCGGACGGCACGCTGCTTAGGGCAAATAAGTATGTGACCGTGGATTGGGCCGAGAAGGTCGACCTCAAGACCGGCAGGCCCATCAAGGTCAAGGCGCACTCGCCCTTCGCCATCGGCGTGAACACGCCGGCTTGTCCCTCGGCCATGGGTGGCAAGGACCAGCAGCCTTGCGCTGCCGATCCGAAGGAGCCGCACATCTTCTATTGCCCCACCAATAACTGGTGCATGGAGGACGAGCCGCAGGAGCGCACGCACACGCAGCAGGGCACGGTCTACGTGTTCGCCAACGTGTACATGTATCCCGAGAAGCCCGGCATCACCGGCAAGTTCAAGAAGTTCAACGCACTGACCGGCGATACCGTGTGGGAGATCCCGGATCCTTATCCGAACTGGGGTGGGGCGCTCGTCACCGACGGCGGTCTTGCCTTTTACGGCAACCTCAGAGGCGACTTCCGCGCCGTCGATCGCGAGACCGGCAAGATCGTTTGGAGCCGCAAGCTGGGCTCCGGCATCATCGGCAACCCGATCACCTACAAGGTGGGCGGCAAGCAATACATCTCGGTGCATTCCGGCATCGGCGGCTGGATCGGCCTGCCGGTGACCGCCGGCCTCGACCTGAACGACAAGTTCGGGGCGATCGGCGCCACGGCGATGGCGAAGGCCGCGGGGCTCAACCTGATCCCGCAGGGCGCCAACGTCTATACGTTCAGACTCTCCGACTAGCCCTAGCTGGTCACCGGACGCCAGGTGCGGGAGGCCACCGCATCTGGCGTCAGCCTTTCCCGGAGAAGGACAACAAAGCGAGTTGCGAGCATCCCGGAGTGAAGTGAAGTGAAAGATTATATTGCCGGAGTGCTTGCGCTCGTGTTTGCCGGCATGGCAGTTGCCGACACCGCCACTGCCGTCGAGCCTCTGGGCTACGACACCAACAAGACGTTCGACCAGTTGACCCACGCCGAAAAGACCGCGGCGAAGAATGCCTCGCGCAAACGGAAACTGTCATCGCTGCGCGTCTGCGCCGATCCCGGCAACATGCCGATGTCGAACGACAAGCGCGAAGGATACCAGAACAAGATCATCGAGGCCCTGGCCCGCGCCATGGACACGCATGTTGAGTATTTCTGGCGTCCCTATTTCGAGCAGGGACTGGCGCGCGAAGCCTTCGTCAAGGACCAGTGCGACGTGCTGCTCGACTTTCCCCCCGACTACGAGGGCTTGCTCACCACGAATCCGGTTTATCGCACGACCTATGTATTCGCGACGCGCGCGGACAGTGGCCTGCATATCGAAAGCCTCGATGATCCGCGGCTGAAAGAGCTGCGCCTCGGCGTCTTCCAGCATTCCGGCATCCGTTTGGCGCTGGCGAAGCACGGGATCACCAACAATCTCAGCGTTCACATCATCAGTCATCGCGCCGACATCGTGCCCGAGGAGCAGCCTTGGCAGCAGGTTCAGGAGGTGCTCGACGGCAAGCTGGACATCGCCGCGGTCTGGGGGCCGTTCGCCGGATGGCTCAAGACGATGAAGGGTGAACCGCTGGAAATCCGGCCGGTCAATCTCATGGACGACGAGATGCCGCTCGAATTCGATCTCGCCCTCGGCGTGCGGCAGACCGGCGCCGTCTTGAAATACAAGCTCGATGACGCGCTCGAGGAAACCAAGGACGAGATCAAGCAGATCCTTACCGATTACGGCGTGCCGCTCGTTCAATGCAGCAAGTGCGTGGTCACCGGCGACATTCCCTCGCATGGCAGCTTCTTCGCGGTCAAACAGGAGAAAGCGCGCCGCATGTATCTCGAAGCGTTGCCGGCCGAGCGCACGCAACTGAATACGAAGACGGCAACCAAGGATCAGATCGTTACGGCCGAGCGCCTCGAAGATTGGCTTGAGGACGGCGCCGACCTCAATCAGGAGCTCGGCAACGCCATACTCGCGTCCGACAGGGCACGCATCGAAATCTTGCTGGCCAAGGGCGCCGACATCAATAAGCGCAACCAGCAAGGCTTTACGCCGCTGCTCATGGCGGCGCGCCAGCGCGATTCCGACATGCTGGCCTTCCTGATCGACAAGGGCGCCGACGTGAATGCGACGGACAACGACGGCTGGACGGCGGTCGCTCATGCCGCGTTCCGCAATCATGTGCCGTCGATCGAGGTGCTTCATGCCAGGGGCGCCGACATCGAGAAGGGTCCCCCCGGCTTCACGCCGCTGGCTATCGCCATCACCGAAGGCAAGTTCTACGCCGTCAAGGCGCTCGTCGATGCCGGCGCGCAGGTGAACGCCACCTCCGGCGACGATCATCTCACGCCGCTGATGCTGATCGCGGCGCAGAAGCAGGTCGATCAGCGCGCGGCGAGCGTCCACCAGGGGCTAAGCTCGGTCGAGCTTGCGCGCCTTTTGATCGCCAAGGGCGCGAAAGTGAACGCGGTGAGCGCCAAGGGCGTCACCGCGCTGATGGTCGCGGCCACGCATGACAATCCGCCGCTGATGGGCGTGCTGATCCAGTCCGGTGCCGATCTCGATGCCAAGACACCGCAAGGCAAAACCGCGCTCGACATCGCCAAAGCCAATCAGAACGCAGGCGCCGTCCAGCAGATCGAGGTGTTGAGCCGGGCCGCGCGGCGCGGCAAGACGGGCTCCGAAGAGCCCGGCGTTGGCCAATGAGGGATCGCGTTCTGTTGCAGCGCGTAGGGTGGCTGGCGCCGGCCGCGGCGGCTTTCCTTACGCTGCTGGCGCTCGCCGGCGCCGTCATGGCGCAGGCCGTCAAACCCGCTGCCGGCCCGCCGCAGAAGATCGTCGTCCATTATCTCGGCAAGAATTACGAGGAGCCGCCGCCGCTCTCGCTACTCGAGAAGATTCTCACCGACGAGGGCGTGGCCGGCGCCCGGCTCGGTGTGCGCGACAACAACACTACGGGCAAGTTCCTCAACCAGGACTTCGTGCTGAGCGAACAGATCGTGCCTGCCGACGGCGATGTCGTCGCCAAGGCCAAGGAGATTCTGGCTGGCGGCGATGCGCTGATCGTTGCCGACCTCAAGGCCGACGATCTGATCGCCGTCGCCGACCTGCCGGAGGCGAAGGGATCGGTGATCCTCAACGTCCGCTCGCAACGCGACGAGCTTCGCGAGGAGAATTGCCGCGCCAACGTCTTCCACATCGTGCCGAGCTTCAACATGCTGGCCGATGCGCTCGCGCAATATCTGATCTGGAAGCGCTGGCCGCGCTGGTTCCTGATCAGGGGCAAGGCGCCCGACGACGAAGCCTATGCGGCGGCGGTCAAGCGCGCGGCACAGCGCTTCGGCGGCAAGGTGGTCGAGGACCGCAGCTACACCTTCGACGCCGGCCATCGCCGTACCGACTCTGGCCATCAGCAGATCCAGACCCAGATGCCCGAGCTCACGCAAGGCGCGGAGAGCCACGACGTGCTCTGGGTCGCGGATACGGGCGAGGCCTTCGGCGACTACCTCTTGTTCCGCACCTACGAGCCGAAGCCCGTGGTGGGCACGCAAGGCTTGATCGCCGCGCCGTGGCACCGCTCCTACGAGCAATATGCCGGCACGCAGCTCCAGAACGCCTTCGAGGAGTTCGCCAAGCGCATCATGACCGAGCGCGACTATACGGCCTGGCTCGGGCTTCGCGTGTTCGGCGAAGCGGCGACCCGCACCCGCGAGACCAGCGTGCCCGCGCTCCGCACTTATATATTGTCGGACCAGTTCCGGGTCGCCGGCTTCAAGGGCCAGAACATGACGTTCCGGCACTGGGATCACCAGCTCCGCCAGCCGATCCTGATCGCGGGTCCCCGGGCGCTGGTCTCGATCTCGCCGCAGGACGGCTTCCTGCACGAGAAGTTCCCAACCGACACGCTCGGCGTCGATGCGCCCGAGTCGAAATGCAAGTTCCCATCATGACGCCACCCAATGGAGCCAGGGTCACGACCATGCGCCACGCAGCCCCCGCTTTGCTGCTCGCTTCCGCGCTCGCGCTTGCGCCTACGCCGTCGCGCGCGGACACGATCTTCGTCTCCAACGAGCGCGACAACACGGTGACCGTGGTCGACAGCGAGACGCTCGACATCAAGAAGACCATCAAGGTCGGCCGGCGCCCGCGCGGCATCATCATGGCGCCGGACTACAAGGAAGCTTACGTCTGCCTCGGCGACGACAACCAGATTGGCGTGATCGATACCCAGACGCTCGAAGTGACGCGCATGCTCGACTCCGGTCCCGACCCCGAGCTGCTCGACGTCGATCCGAAGGGCGAGCGCATCTACATCGCCAACGAGGACGACGCCATGGTCACCGTGGTCGACGTCAAGACCGGCGAGCATCTCGGCGAGGTCGCGGTCGGGCTCGAGCCCGAGGGCATGCGCGTCAGCCCCGACGGCAAGATCACCGTCGCCACCTCCGAGACCACCAGCATGGCGCATTTCATCGACAACGCGACGCTCGAGGTGATCGCCAACGTGCTGGTCGATACGCGGCCGCGCGAGGCGACCTTCCCGCCCGACGGCAAGACGGTGTGGGTCTCGGCCGAGATCGGCGGCACGGTCGCGGTGATCGATGCCGCCACGCATGAGGTGCTGAAGACGATCGGCTTCGAGATCCCGGGCGTGCCCGCGGAGCTGATCCAGCCCATGGGCATCGATTTCTCGAAGGACGGCAAGCTCGCCTTCGTCGCGCTCGGGCCCGCGAACCGCGTGGCGGTGATCGACGCGCAGACCTACGAGGTGAAGCAATACATCCTCGTCGGCCAGCGCCCCTGGCACCAGGAGGTGAGCCCCGACGGCAAGAAGCTCTATGTTGCGAACGGCCTCACCAACGACATGACGGTGATCGACATCGAGACCCTCAAGGCGGAGAAATCCGTGCCCGTGGGCCGGCTGCCCTGGGGCGTCGCGATCATGCCATAGCTGTCAGGCGCTCCGCTCCGTTTGCTATTCGCGGGCAGAAGAAGACACGTCATTCTGGCGGAGGCCGGAATCCAAGAGCAGCAGGCACGGTGCGCCCGATTCTGGATACCGGCTTTCCCCGGTATGACAGGCTTGGTCGCGGCACCGCGTTTCCCACGCCGGATGGGTAATCGTGGTGCCGGCAACGCCGCGTCTCGCCCCTCGAAAGACCAACAGGCAGTCCGTCGGGACGATTTCGCGCGTTGAGGCCTAGGAACAACTGGCAATCATATTGCCAAGCTTGCCATTGCCATTTCTCTAGTTCCGGCATGGAGTGCATTTTTCCGGGCTTCCCCGTGCCAACTCTTCCACAAAATGAGCTATGGAAGGTCAAAGGGAAGATTTGGGTGGATTCAAAACAGCGCCAACGCTCGCCTTGCGGTCCCAGTCCGTGAGCGTTCAACGCGCTTTTCGTCGTGGAGACTGACGAGGCGTGCTGCAAAAGCTTTGGTACGACCGGCCGGTCCGGACGCAGCTCCTCCTCGCCGTGGCAGCGATCAACCTGTTTGCCGCGTTGGTGGCGGGTGCCGTCTCGATCCTCAATACCCGTACCGCGACCCGGGTCGAGATCGAAGCCTCGCTCGAGGTCGCGCAGCGCTTCGTTGCCGCGACGATGAAGGACCTCGTCGCGCAAGGCCAGCTCAACCAGATCGAGCACGTGCTGCCGCTGCAGCTCAAGCATCTGCGCCATGTGCGCATCATGTATATGGACACGAGCGGTCAGCTCGCCGTGATCTCGCCGCCGCCGGGCTTCGAGGCGGAAGAAGAGGAGGCCTACGCCAACGTGCCGGCCTGGTTCTCCGCGCTGGTGCGGCCACAGGTCGAAGGCCGCGCGGTGCGTGTGGTCGCCGTCGATGGCGCGAACCCGATCATCATCACCGGCGAGCCGTCCGACGAGATCGCCGAGGCGTGGGTCGATTTCTCCGCGCTTGCCGTCGTGTGGCTCGGCCTCAACGCGCTGATCCTCGGCGTGCTCTATCTCGTGCTCGGCCGCGTGCTCGACCCGCTCGCGCATCTCTCGAAGGGCATGCTCCAGCTCGAGGACGGCCAATACGCGACCAGGCTCGAGCCGCCCAAGGTGAAGGAGCTCGCCGTAATCACCGAGCGCTTCAACATGCTCGCCGGCGCGCTCGGCACCGCGCGCGAGGAGAACTCACGACTCTACCGCCAGCTCATCAACGTGCAGGAGGAGGAGCGGCGCGCCATCGCCAATGAGCTGCACGACGAGGCCGGGCCCTGCCTGTTCGGCATCACCGCCAATGCCGCGTCGATCCAGAACATCGCCGATCAGCTTCCCGACGGGCGCACCGCCGAGATTTCGCGGCGCGTCGGCGAGATCCTTTCCATCGCCGAGCGGCTCAAGGTGATGAACCGCGCGCTGCTCAAGAAGCTCAGGCCCGGCCCGCTCGGCAAGGTCACGCTCTCCGATCTGATCGACGAACTGATCGCGGGCTTCCAGCGGCGCCATCCCGACGCGCAGATCACGGCCGAGCTCGACGCGCTCGCCGGGTCCTATGGCGAGCCCGTCGATCTCACGATTTATCGCTGCATCCAGGAAGGCATCACCAATGCGATCCGCCACGGCCGGGCGGAGCATGTCACCATCGATCTCGCCGAGAAGGCGCGCGCGCGCAAGAACGGCAGCAAGAAGCCGGCGAGCCGCCTGGTGCTCACGGTCAGCGACGACGGCAGGGGGATCGCCGCATCGACGCCGAAGGGCTTCGGCCTCACCACCATGACCGAGCGCGTGCGCTCGCTCGGCGGAACCTGCGAGGTGGAGAGCAAGCCGCAGAAGGGGACGACGATCCGCGTCGAGATTCCGGTGCAGCCGGAAGATGCCAAGAAAACGAAGATGCCAGAGTTGGTTGGGGAGCTGACATGACCCGTGTGCTTGTGATCGACGATCATCCGATCGTGCTGCAGGGCGTGCAGCAACTGATGGAGGATGCAGGCGTCGAGCAGATCGTTCAGGCGCAGAGCCTCGCCGACGGCTTCAGGCTTTACCGCACGCAGAAGCCAGACGTGATCATCGTCGATCTCGCCATGCGCACCGGCGCGCTCGGCGGGCTGTCCTTCATCCGCAGGCTCAGGCTGCACGATCAGCGCACGCCGATCCTCGTCTTCACCATGCACTCCGATCCGGTGATAGTGTCGCGCGCGCTCGAAGTCGGCGCGACCGGCTATGTGCTGAAGGACACCTCATCCGAAGAGGTGATCAAGGCTTTCAACAGGGTGCGCGAGAACCGGCCCTATCTCAGCCACGACCTCGCCTCCGAGGTCGCCTTCATGGAGGCGAGGGGGACGACCAATCCGCTGCGGCGCATGACCGTGCGCGAGTTGCAGACGCTTGCGCTCGTCGCCGAGGGCAAACCCTACGGCGTGATCGCCGAGCATCTGCATGTGAGCTACAAGACGGTCGCCAATACCTGCACGCAGCTCAAGGCCAAGCTCGGAGTCCGCACGCTGCCCGAGCTGATGCGCATCGCTATCCAGCACCTTCCCTCGGCGAGCGGCAAGACACCGCGCGAATGGTCCTGAGCCGCGCAGGCACGCGGGACGCGCACGCATGAGCGTGCATAAACCGGCAAGAACACGCTAGCGCCGGGAAAACCTGCGGGGGGGGCAGCTTTTCTCGCGGCCAGTCGGGCCGCGGTCTCCCGGAATATGCCTGGACTTTTGGCAAAAGACGGTTGGCAACTTGGCAAATCTCGCGCTGCCATTTTCCATCTAGAATTTGGTGAGGGTTGGACGGTTCCCTGCATTAGGCTGCGCTTCTCGCGAAGGTGGAACCGCCTGATGTGTTCATTGGAGTCTCTGCCGATAGCAACGGGCCGCGAGGCGGACGCAAGTTCGGCGCAGAGGCAGGCTTCCCATTCCACATTGACGGATGAAAACTTTGCAAGGGCTTGGGTGCTCTCTTGGCAGTCGCGCGAAGGGGAAATGTACTTGGGCGAGAGAACAGCTCAGCTTCTTCGGTGAACTGAGCAGCTAGGGAGAGGAGAAAGATATGAAACTGAAGTTTGGTGTCCTGGCCGGCACCATCGCCGTCGCAATGATGGCGGTATCCGGCCCGGCAATGGCAAACACCGACGAGGAGCAGCTGAAACGCATGGCTGATCCCGACCAGTGGCCCGCCCCTGCTCGTGATTTTGCTCTGACGCGTCACAGCACGCTCTCCGACATCAACACGAAGAACATCAACAAGCTGCACATGATCTGGCTGCAGGGCACCAACGCGCTCCGCGGTCACGAAGGTCAGCCGCTCGTGATCAAGGATGTGGGCGGCAAGACCATGCTGTTCATGATCTCGGGCTGCCCCTCGATGGCGAACTGCAACGTGGTGCAGGGCCTCGATCTGACCGATCCCGACAACCCGAAGCAGGTTTGGAACTACGTGAAGAAGACCGACCGTGACGAGTCCGCCGTTCCGCGCGCTTGTTGCGACACGGTCAATCGCGGCGGTTCCTATGCGGACGGCAAGTTCGTGTTCGGCACGCTCGACGGCTTCATCATCGCGCTCGACGGCCAGACCGGCAAGGAAGTCTGGGTCGTCAAGTATGCCTTCCCGGAGAAGGGCGAGACCATCACCCCGGCGCCGATCATCGCCGACAACAAGGTGATCGCGGGCTTCGGTGGTTCCGAGTTCGCGGCGCGCGGCCGCCTCGCTGCCTTCAACCTGAAGGACGGCTCGGAAGTGTGGGTTTGCCACACCACGGGTTCGGACAAGGACGTCTGCCTGACGCCCGATACCAACAAGGCCAACCCGCATTTCGGTACGGCCGGCCAGGATCTCGGCATCAAGACGTTCCCCGGCGAGGATTGGAAGATCGGTGGCGGCACGGCTTGGGGCTGGTACAGCTACGACCCCGAGCTGAAGCTCGTCTACTACTCGACCGCCAACCCAGGTCTGTGGAGCCCGCAATATCGTTGCCCCGGCAAGACCCACGAGGAGTGCAACACTGGTGAGTTCGACAACAAGTGGACGCTGTCCGTGTTCGCTCGCAAGGTCGAGAACGGCGAGGCCGTGTTTGCTTACCAGTTCACGCCCTTCGATCAGTGGGACTATGACGGCATCAACGAGAACATTCTTACCGACATGGAAGTTGACGGTAAGAAGCGGAAGGTGCTGAGCCACTTCGACCGTAACGGCTTTGCCTATGTGATCGATCGTACCGACGGCACGCTGCTCCGCGCCACGAAATACGTGACGACGGACTGGGCCGAGAAGATCGATCTGGAGACGGGCCGTCCGATCAAGGTGCGCGAGCACTCGCCGCTCGAAGTTGGCCGCAACGTCTCGACCTGCCCGTCTGCGATGGGTGGCAAGGACCAGCAGCCCGCTTCGGTCGATCCCAAGGAGCCGAACCTCTTCTATGTGCCGACCAACAACTGGTGCATGGAGCTCGAGCCCCAGGAGCGCACGCACACGAACCAGGGCACGGTCTACGTGTTCGCCAACGTGTACATGTATCCGGAGAAGCCCGGCGTCACCGGCAAGATCAAGAAGTATGACGTCTTGACCGGCAAGACCGTCTGGGAGATCCCGGATCCGTATCCGAACTGGAGCGGCACCATGGTCACCGACGGCGGCCTGATGTTCTACGGCTCGCTCGGTGGTGACTTCCGCGCGGTCGACCGGGAATCCGGCAAGATCCTGTGGAGCCGCAAGCTCGGGTCCGGCATCATCGGCAACCCGATCACCTACAAGGTGGGCGGCAAGCAGTATGTCGGCATCTATTCCGGCATTGGCGGCTGGATCGGCCTTCCCGTGACGGCTGGCCTCGATCTCGAGGACAAGTTCGGCGCCATCGGTGCCACGGCCATGACCAAGGCCGCCGGCCTGCAGCATATCCCGCAGGGTGGTGAGCTGAACGTCTTCCGTGTCTTCGAATAAGCGACGGACAGGCTAGACGAACAAGCGCCCGGTGCCTCACGGCACCGGGCGTCTTTATTTGTGCGGGTAGCTCCGGAATTTATGAGTGCGGCCCCGAGCGGTGCGATCTCACGGAAAGTCGAGCTCGTCGGAAGAGCAGCACCCGCTTCGCGTGCCGCTAAGGAGCGTACGCAAATCGTCCCGCATGGTTAGCGCAGCGCGCCGCTTGGCGAAACGCCGTCACGCAAAAACTTTTCTTTGATTCCACCAAGATGCGGAGTCGTATCGCGGGCTTGGATGATGCAGCGCAGCGAAACGCAATCCTGTTTGGCAGAATTCGTTACCAGGAGCACTTTTCACTTGCAATGGGAAGACATTTGGCAATTATGAGCGGGCAGCTTGGCAAGGAGCAGTCCGAGCATTTCCATCGGTATTTCGATTACCGCTCGGTCAACTCTGGGTTAGGCTGCATATTCCTCGTGAGGTGTCACCGCGTGATGTGTTCATCGGAGGGCCCGCCGCTTACAGCGGGCACGAGGCGGATTGGATGCTTCGGCGTTATAGGGCAGCCTCCCATATCCACAGTGACAGCTTGAAAACTTGCAAGGGCTCGATGCTCTCTTGGCATTTGCGCACGGAGAGAACGCACCCAGGCGACACAGAATAGCTCAGCTTCTTTCGGTGAACTGAGTAGCTAGGGAGAGGAGAACGACATGAAAATGAAGTTTGGTGTCTTGGCCGGCACCATCGTCGCGGTGACGATGGCTATGTCCGGTCAGGCAATGGCAAACTCCGATAAGGAGCAGCTCGCTCGTATGGCTGATCCTGATCAGTGGCCGGCTCCCGGCCGGGATTTTGCCCTGACGCGTCACAGCGATCTCGCTGACATCAACACGAAGAACATCAACAAGCTGCAGATGATCTGGCTGCAGGGCACCAATGCCCTCCGCGGTCACGAAGGTCAGCCGCTCGTGATCAAGGACGTAGGCGGCAAGACCGTGCTGTTCATGATCTCGGGCTGCCCCTCGATGTCGAACTGCAACGTGGTGCAGGCCCTCGACCTCACCGACCCCGATAACCCGAAGCAGATCTGGAGCTACGTGAAGAAGACCGACCGTGACGAGTCCGCTGTTCCGCGCGCTTGTTGCGACACGGTCAATCGCGGCGGTTCCTATGCCGACGGCAAGTTCGTCTATGGCACTCTCGACGGTTTCGTGATTGCCCTCGACGGTCAGACCGGCAAGGAAGCTTGGGTCGTCAAATACGCTTATCCCGAGAAGGGCGAGACCATCACGCCGGCTCCGGTGATCGCCGACGACAAGGTGATCATGGGCTTCGGTGGTGACGAGTTCGCTGCCCGCGGTCGCGTTTCGGCCTTCAGCCTGAAGGACGGTTCCGAGGTCTGGACCTGCCATTCGACGGGTTCTGACAAGGACGTCTGCCTGACGGCTGACACCAACAAGGCCAACCCGCACTTCGGCACGGCTGGTCATGATCTCGGCATCAAGACCTTCCCGGGCGAGGACTACAAGATCGGCGGTGGCGCCGCTTGGGGCTGGTTCTCCTACGATCCGGAGCTCAAGCTGGTGTACTACTCGACCGGCAACCCCGGCCTGTGGAGCCCGCAATATCGTTGCCCCGACAAGACCCACGAAGAGTGCAACGCTGTCGATCCCGAGCTTGGCGAACAGCAGGGCCGGTTCGACAACAAGTGGTCGATGACCATCTTCGCCCGCAAGGTGGACAATGGCGAGGCCGTGTGGGCCTACCAGATGACCCCCTTCGATCAGTGGGACTATGACGGCATCAACGAGAACTTCCTTACCGACATGGATATCGACGGTAAGAAGGTGAAGGCTCTCACCCACTTCGACCGTAATGGCTTTGCCTATGTGCTCGACCGTACCGACGGCACCCTGCACCGCGCCACGAAATACGTGACGACGGACTGGGCCGAGAAGGTCGACCTCAAGACGGGCCGCCCGGTCAAGGTGCGCGAGCACTCGCCGCTCGAAGTTGGCCGCAACGTCTCGACCTGCCCGTCGGCGATGGGTGGCAAGGACCAGCAGCCCGGTTCGGTCGATCCTAAGACGCCCCACGTCTTCTACATGCCCACCAACAACTGGTGCATGGAGCTGGAGCCTCAGGAGCGTACCCACACCAATCAGGGCACCGTCTACGTGTTCGCCAACGTGTACATGTATCCGGAGAAGCCCGGCACCACCGGCAAGATCAAGAAGTATGACGTCTTGTCCGGCAAGACCGTCTGGGAGATCCCGGATCCGTACCCGAACTGGGGCGGCACCATGGTCACCGAAGGCGGCCTGATGTTCTACGGCTCGCTTGGTGGTGACTTCCGCGCGGTCGACCGGGAATCCGGTAAGATCCTATGGAGCCGCAAGCTCGGGTCCGGCATCATCGGCAACCCGGCCACCTGGAAAGTCGGCGGCAAGCAGTATGTCGGCGTGTACTCCGGCATCGGCGGCTGGATCGGCCTTCCCGTGACGGCTGGCCTCGACCTCGAGGACAAGTTCGGCGCCATCGGTGCCACGGCCATGACCAAGGCCGCCGGCCTGCAGCACATCCCGCAGGGTGGTGAGCTGAACGTCTTCCGTCTCTTCGAGTAGACACGGAACCGTTACAGAGAATCGGCGCCCGGTGCCTTGCGGCATCGGGCGCCTTTTTCCTATATACTGCTGGAAGATTAGGCAGTCATGCCGGGCTACGAACCCAAAGGGTTTGCGCCTTTGCGCTTCGTTCCGGCTTAGCTAAGAGATCGCTCGTGTTCCCTAAACCTCTCCGCATCGTTGCGGCCCTGGCTGTCAGCCTCGCCGCCCTTGGCCTCGCGACGGCCGCCGTCGCTGAAGCGCCCCAGAAAAAGCCGGTCCTGCGCGACCAGAGCAAAGCCTACGACGAGCTGACGCCCAGCGAGCACATCGCGATCCGCGCCGCCGCCAAGGCGGCCTACAAGGACAAGAAGCTCAGGGTGCTCAATATCTGCGCCGATCCGGGGAATATGCCGCTCTCCAACATGAAGCGGGAGGGCTTCCAGAACAAGATCGCGCAACTCCTGGCCGATGCGACGGGCGCGCGGCTCAATTATCACTGGCAGCCTTTCATCGAGCGCGGGCTGACGCGGTCCACCTTCGACGAGCATATGTGCGACGTGATGTTCGACGTGCCGGCGAATTACGGCCGCCTGCTCACGACCTTCCCCGTCTACAAGACGCCCTATGTCCTCGTGTATCGCAACGACAAGGGCTACGAGATCAAGGACCTCGACGATCCGAAGCTCAAGGATCTGACGATCGGCGTGTTCCAGACCTCCGGCATTCGCGCGGCGCTCGCCAAGCGCGGCATCATCGACAACGTCAAGCTGCAGCTACAGACCCACGATGGCGATCTCGTTCCCGAGAACCAGCCCTGGTACGTGGTGCAGCGGATGCTCGACGGCGAGTTCGACGTTGCCGCGGTGTTCGGTCCCTTCGCCGGCTGGGTCAAGACCATGAAGGGCGAGCCGATCACTATCCTTCCGGTCAACCTGATGGACGACAGGACGCCGCTTGAGTTCGAGCTTGCGCTCGGCGTGCGGCAGACGGACGCCTTCCTGAAATACCTGCTCGAGTTCGCCATGGAGGACCACGAGGAGGAAATCGAGAAGATCCTCCGCGATTTCGGTGTGCCGCTGGTGCAGTGCAGCCGCTGCGTCGTCGCCGGCGATCTGCCCGCCCATGGCAGCTACATCCAGCCGCAAGCCCAGGACTTCAAGGCGCGGCCCGACCTCGCTTCGCCGGACCAGGTCGTCACCAAGGAGAAACTCGAGCGCTGGCTTGCCGCGGGTGCCGACCTTAATCAGGAACTTTCCAATGCGGTGATCGCGTCTGACATCGACCGCATCAAGTTCCTGGCCGAGAAAGGCGCCGACCTGAACGCCCCGGACTCGCAAGGTTGGACGCCGCTGCAGAATGCGGCCCGCCAGAAGAAGGACAGTCTCGTCAAGGAGCTCATCAGCCTCGGCGCGGATCCCAATCGCCCCGACGCGTCCGGCATGACGCCGCTCGTCGCCGCCGTGATGCGCGATCATGTGCCGTCGATCAAGGCGCTGCTCGAGAACGGCGCCGACATCGAGCAGCCCGGGCCGAAAGGCTACCGGCCGCTCGCGCTCGCCATCGCCGAGTCGAGATACGAGGCGGCGAAGGCGCTCATGGAGGGCGGGGCCGACGTCAGTATCGCCTCCGGCAACGAGGGCCTCACGCCGCTGATGATCGTTGCAGCGCAGACCGGTCCCGCCGAGGGCGCCATGTTCGTCCCGGGCAGCACGCGTCCGACCGACGTCGCGAAGGGCCTGCTCGAGCGCAAGGCCGCGCTCGACGCGCAATCGAATGATGGCCTGACCGCCCTCATGGTGGCCGCTGCCCATAACAGCCCGCCCATGATCGGCCTCCTGATGGATGCCGGCGCCGATCCGGACATCAAGAACAAGCGCGGACAGACCGCCCGCGATGTGGCCGAGCTCAACGGCAATCTCGAAGCGTCCCAGGCCATTCTCGTCCTGAGCAATGCGCGCGCGGCCAAAGCACCCGAGGCCGGCGCCGAAACAGAAAGCACAAGTCAATGAGCGAAACCGTACTTGGTTGCGTGTTGAGGCTTGTTGGAGCCACGGCGATTGCCGTGGCTCTTTGTTTTTCCGCGCCGCTCTTCGCCGCCGACATCGGCGAGGCGGAGGTGCAGCAGGCGGTGGACAAGACCATCGCCGAGCGGTCGAAGGACGGCGTCTTCGTGTTCCGCGATCCGAAACTCGACGCCGACCTGAATCTGGTGTTCGAAAACGTCAAGGTCGTGCGCGGCATGTCGGGCTATGGCTGGTTCGCCAACGTGATCTTCCACGATAAGGCCGAGCCCAAGAAGCGCTACGCCATCGACTTCTGGTACAAGCCCGAGGGCGATGCGCTGAAGCTGATGGACATCCGTGTGCAGAAGGGCCCGAAGCGCGACGGCGACGAGTGGATCATGGTGACGCGGCTGCCGGTTGCCTGGTGGTGGCTGCCGGTCTCCGAGCATCCCGGCGACATGGAGATTACGCGCGGCTGGCACGTCATGAGCGCGATCCACAACTACATCTCGGCCAACAAGAACGAGAAGGGTCATCTGTCGATCAAGGACGAGAAGACCGGCGAGACCGTCGACCTCGAGTTCGTCGAGATGCACCAGCCGATCCGCAAGCTGAAAGCCGACGGCCAGTATTTCGGCTGCACCGATTTCCGCAAGCCCGGCAGCAAGGACGAATATTACGACGTCGATTTCTGGGTGGACGAGTCGACGGGCAAGCTGAAGGTGCAGGGCGTCAAGCTGCACAAAGTCCCGGTGGAGGAGGACGGCATCTGGACGCAAGTCCCGCGCTACACCTTCGAGGGCAAGGATTTCGACGTCACCAACTGACCCCCGGCGGTTAAGCACTTTTGCCAAAAAATTGGCCTGGCAAAATGCCGCATTTTGCCTCCCGGCGCTATCGTGCGGCGGCCGTTTTGGGGTATGAGTCTCTCACAAGGCCCAGTTATCCTTGATAAAACCAAGCCGCAGAAGCAGACTGGGCTCCTCTTCAGGCTCCTATCCCAAGTCCGGCTGGGCGCCGAACAAAAATCCGCTTCGACTCGGCGGCAAAATGCCGGCGAGGATGGCAACTAGGGTAAGGAAACGACAACTGTGCGCAACATCATCACGGGACTTTCTGCACTCGTTCTCATAGCGGGCCTCGCCACTGCGGCCTGCGCCGCCGAAGAACCTGCCAAATCATCCGACGACAAGGCGACCACCGAGACGCCCGCCGCCAGCGACAAGCCTGCGGGCGAGGCTCCGGCCGCCGAGGAAAAGCCCGCGGGCGGCGATGCGGCCGCGGCCGGTGGTGATTGCTGCAAGCCGGACGACATGACCCCGCCGCTCGAACTCACTGCCGCGGTTCCGAAGGGTGGCCTGCACAATCCCTATAACGACAAGATCGCAGAGATCCAGGACGCGGGTCACAAGGTCTACATGAAGCTGAGCTGCAACGGTTGCCATGGCGGTGGCGGCGGCGGCGGTATGTGCCCGCCGCTCACCAATCCGACCTGGGTCTATGGCGGCGACGACGACACGCTGTTCCGCCTGATCGTCGAGGGCTCCGATGGGCTCAAGGCGAAGGGCTATGTCCGCAAGGGCTCCGAGAACGTGGTTGGCCCGATGCCGCCCTTCGGTACGCTCGCCAAATCGTCCGACGATGTCTGGAAGATGATCACCTGGATCAGGCACAAGAACCCGGATTCGGTGAAGCTGATCGACAAGCCGGTGCAATAGCGCGCGCTTGCGAACGGATGCTAGACGCTCGGCCGGCCTCTTGGGGCGACCCGAAAGGCCGGCCAAACACGTTCGGGACGGCACCTCGTCAAGTGTCGCAACACATTAATTTTATTTATGATTCGAGCGCTGGAACGCCGGCGGGACGTTTGCCATATTGAGGCAGCGGGGTGCCGGAATAAGCGGCATTTGGAGCATAGCTTGAGCCCATGGTGAGCCTGTCCCTGTTCAGGTCCTGGCGCGGCGTTGCCTTCGCCGCCGGCGCCGCGTTGGTCCTCGCACTCTCCGCCCCCGTCGATGCCGCCGATGAGGCGAAGCCGGAGGCTCCGGCGCCAGCCGCGCCCGCGGACCAGGCGAAGGACGCCGCAAAACCGGCTGCGCCCGCGGCCGACGCCGCGAATGCAGAGCAGCCCGGTTCGGTCATCCGCATCGTCTATCTCGGCAAGGAATATGAGGAGCCGCTACCGCTCTCTTACGCCGAGGAGATCATCACCGACAAAGGCATCCAGGGCGCGCGGATGATGATCAAGGAGGCGAACCAGGCGGGCGGTTTCATCGGTCATAATTTCGAGCTGGTCGAGGCCATCATCCCGGCCGACGGTGACATCGTCGCCAAGGCCAAGGAGGTGCTCGCGGCAGGCAACAGTTTCATCATCGCTGATCTCGAGCCGGAAGACCTGCTCGCCGTGGCCGACCTGCCGGAGGCCAAGAACTCGATCATCATGAATATCCGCTCGAGCGCCACGGTGCTCCGCGAGGAAGAATGCCGCGACAATGTCTTCCACATCATCCCGGACCTTGCCATGCGCGCCGACGCGCTCGGACAATATCTCGTCTGGAAGAAATGGCCGCGCTGGTTCGTGATGCGGCGCGACACGAAAGAGGACCAGGACTATCTCGCGCAGATCCAGCGCGCCGCGAAGCGCTTCGGCGCCAAGGTGGTCGAGGACCGCGTCTACAAGTTGCCACCCGGCGCGCGCAACCTCGATTCCGGCCATCAGCAGGTGCAGACGCAAATCCCGATGGAGACTCAGGGCGCGCCCGAACATGACGTCGTTTGGGTCATCAACAGCGAAGACGATTTCGGCGACTACCTGATGTACCGCACCGACATGCCGCGCCCGGTGGTCGGCACGCAAGGCCTGCAGGCGGTCGCCTGGGACCCGGCGTATACCGAATCCGGCGCCATGCGCTTTCAGAACCAGATCCCGCGCCAAGCCAAGCGCAAGGCCACGGAGCGCGATTATACCGCTTGGGTCGGTGTCCGGTCGATCTCCGACGCCGTGATGAAATCCGGCAAGACGACACCGCAGGAGCTCAAGGCCTATCTGCTGTCCGACGATTTCCGCCTCGAGGCGTTCAAGGGTCAGGCGCTCAGCTTCCGCCCCTGGGATCATCAGATGCGCCAGCCGATCATCCTCGGCGGCGGCACGCGTGTACCCGTGTCGACCTCGCCGCAGGAGGGGTTCCTCCACCCGACCAATCTCACCGATACGCTTGGCTTCGACCAACCCGAAAGCAAGTGCAAGTTCCGCTGACCACCGATCGAAGGTAGACCATGACCCGCATCGTCCTTGCCGCGGCCGGAGCCGCCGCGTTTCTCTTGCTGCCCGCCGCGGCGGTGCCGTCCTTTGCGCTGACCGTCTTTGTGTCGAACGAGAAGGACAACACCGTCACTGTCATCGACGGCGAGACGCTGGAGATCAAGAAGACCATCAAGACCAACCGACGCCCGCGCGGCATCGTTCTGAGCCCCGACAATAAGGAGCTCTTCGTCGCCGCAGGCGACGGCGACATTCTCGACGTGATCGATACGGAAAAGCTTGAGGTCGTGCGCAACCTGGAGTCAGGCCCCGATCCCGAGCTGATGGCCGTCGATTCCAAGGGCGAGCGCATCTACATCGCCAACGAAGACGACTCGATGGTCACCATCATGGACATCAAGTCCGGCGAGGTGCTCGGCGAGGTCCCTGTCGGTGTCGAGCCCGAGGGCATGACGGTGAGCGCCGACGACCGCTACACCGTTGCCACCTCCGAGAGCACCAGCATGGCGCATATCATCGACAACGCGACCATGAAGCTCGTCGGCAACATCCTGGTCGACAGCCGCCCGCGCGAGGCGAAGTTCAGCCCCGACGGCAAGGAGCTCTGGGTCTCCTCCGAGATCGGCGGCACCATCTCGGTGATCGACACCGCCAATTGGGACGATCCGAAGAGCTGGAAAGTGGCGAAGAAGATCGGCTTCGAGGTGCCTGGCGTCCGTCCCGAGCAGCTCCAGCCGGTCGGCATGGATTTCTCCAAGGACGGCAAGCTGGTGTTCATTCCGCTCGGCCCGTCGAACCGCGTCGGCGTCGTCGATACCGCGACCAAGGAGGTCAAGGAGTATGTGCTGGTCGGCCAGCGGCCGTGGCACGGCGAGTTCGGCCCCGATGGCACGAAATATTACGTCGCCAACGGCCTCACCAACGACATGACCATCATCGACGCGGCGACTCTGAAGGCTGAGAAATCCGTTCCGGTCGGGCGGCTGCCTTGGGGCGTCGCCATCATGCCTTAGGCCACGCCGCCCGGTGCGCGGGTCTTCCGCGCGCGTGCGGGCCGCGGCACGGGCTCCGATGGAGGCGTCTCCCGGCTCAACACGACCGCGAGCTGCTTCGCCTCTCTGACTAGCGCATTGATCAATGGTGTCAATGGGTTACGGGAGGGGACCACGAGGCCGATCGAGTGCGTGATGACCGGATCGACGATCGGAATGGCGCGCACCTTCTCGGTCAGGCCGAGCACCTCGGCAAGCTTTGCCGGCATGATGCTTGCCCAGCGTCCCGTCCGCACATGCGCGAACAGCACCACGATCGAATCCGATTCGAGCGTCGGCGCGACCTCCGCGCCAGCCTGCCTGAGCAGGCCTTCGATGATGCGCCGGTTCTGCATGTCTGGCGTGAGCAGGCAGAGCGGCACTTTGCCGACCTCGGCCCACGTCACCTTGTCGCGCATGCCGAGGGGACTGTCCGACGACGCAAGCAGGCGATAGTCCTCGCTGTAGAGCGGCACCGTCTGCACGCGGCCGAGCGGCTCGTTGTCGAGATAGGTCAACCCGGCATCGACTTCGAGATTTTCCAATAGGCCCAGCACCTCGATCGAGTTCCGCGACAGCACGGTGAAGCGCACGTCGGGATGCTGTGCGCGATAGGGCGTGGTGAGCATCGACACCATGGCGAGCGCGGTCGGTATCGCGGCGATGCGGATATCGCCGGCGAGACCGCGCTTCAGCGCGTCGATCTCCTGGCGCATGGCACGCGTATCGCCGACGATGCGGCGCGCCCAGTCGAGCACGCGCTCGCCTTCCGGCGTGAAGCCCTGGAAGCGTGAGCCGCGCTGCACGAGCAGGACGCCCACGGTGTCTTCGAGCTGCTTGATGGCGGCCGAGAAGGTCGGCTGGCTGACCCCGCAAGCTTCCGCCGCGTGGCCGAAATGCCGTTCGCGCGCGAGCGCAAGGATGAATTCGAGCTTGTCGATCATCCGAGCCGGCCCGTTGCCCCTGTCATGGCACGATTGTGGCCCCGCACGGCGTCATCATCAACCACGAAGGCGCCCAGCGCCGCGAGGCTCGCGAATAGGGTCAAAATGCGCTACGCAGGAGAGGCCGATCCTCATCGCCCCCGGACCCGAGCCATGAGCGAAGCGAACCTGCCGCCCACCCGCGCCGTCGTCGCCGATATCGGCGCGACCAACGCCCGCTTCGCCGTCGCCGACCTCGTCACTCTCGAGCTCACCGATATCCGCCATGGCCCTTGCGCGCAGCACGCCACACTCCACGCGGCGATGCAGGCTTATCTCGCGGGCCTCGAGGCGCCGCCCCGCCATGCCGCGCTTGCCGTCGCTGGCCCGGTGACGCAAGAGGATATCGGCCTCACCAATCTCTCCTGGACGTTCGGCAAGGACGAGTTCTCCCGCGCCGTCGGCTTGGACGGCCTGCTCGTCCTGAACGACTTCGAGGCTCTGGCGCATTCGCTGCCGCATCTCGCCGCCAGCGACTTGCATCGGATCGGCGGTGAGGAACCGGTCGAGCATGCGGCGAAGCTGGTGCTCGGGCCTGGCACCGGTCTCGGCGTCGCCGGCCTTGCCTGGTCGGGCGCGCGCTGGATCGCGCTGCCGGGGGAGGGCGGACACACTACGCTTGGCGCCGATACGGCGCGCGAGCTCGAGCTGATCGAGCGTCTGCGCCAGGGCCGGGATCATGTCTCGGTCGAGCGCGCGCTCTGCGGGCCGGGCCTTGCCGACCTCTACCAGGCGCTTGCGGCGTCGCGCGGCGAGATCGCCGAGCCGCTCGTGCCGAACGATGTGATCGTGCGTGGCACGAGCGGAGACGATGCGCTCGCGGCGGAAGCGCTCGACCTGTTCGCAGCGTGGCTCGGCCGCTTTGCCGGCGACGCGGCGCTGCTGCTCGGCGCGCGGGGCGGCGTCTATATCGGCGGCGGGATCGCGCCGAAGATCCTGTCCGTGCTGGAAGCGGGCCCGTTCCGCGAGGCGTTCGAGGCGAAGGGCCGCATGCGGGCCTTCCTCGCGCCGATCCCGATCTATGTGATCCTCGCCGAATTCGCCGCGCTCAAAGGCGCCGCAGCGGGCTTGCGCCACGCGCTCTCCGGCGGCAGCTAGGTTTCGCAAGACACGTGCTAAATCGGGAGAAGCGTGAGCGGGCCGGGCGCGTTACTTGAACTCGACCTTGAGCACCTTGTAGGACTTACCGCCGCCGGGCGTCGACACCTCGACGACGTCCTTCTTGCGCTTGCCGAGCAGCGCGCGGGCAATCGGCGAAGTGATGGAGATCTTGCCGCTCCGCACATCGGCCTCGGTCTCGCCCACGATCCGGTACTTGACCTTATCGTCGGTGTCCTCGTCCTGGAGCGTCACGGTCGCCCCGAACATCACCTGGTCGCCCTTCAGCTTGGTGACGTCGATGATGTCGGCGCGCGACAGCTTGTCCTCGAGGTCCGCCACGCGCGCCTCGGTGATGCCCTGCTGCTCCTTGGCGGCGTGATACTCGGCGTTCTCCGAGAGGTCGCCATGGGTGCGGGCGTCGGCGATCTGCTTGATGATCCGCGGCCGCTCGACGGTCTTGAGATGCTTGATCTCAGCCTCGAGTGCGGCATAGCCCTCCGCGGTCATCGGCACCTTCTCCATGTCGGTCAAATCTCCTTTGAGCCCCCGAACCAAATGTTCAGGAAATGCCTAGTCTAAGTCAAGAATCTGCTGATTTTGGCCGAATTCTAAGCTGTCTCGGCGAGCTTTTTGGGGGCCCTGCCGACATAGCTTTGCAAGGGGGCAACGGTCAGATTGCCGGCCCTGAGCGCCTTGATGGCCTCGGTCACGGCCAAGGCGCCAGCGAGGGTTGTATAATAAGGGATGTGGTAGAGCAAGGCGGAGCGCCGGATCGAGAAGGAATCGGCGAGCGCCTTGGCGCCCTCGGTGGTGTTGAACACGATATCGACCTCGCCATTGGTGATGGCGTCGACGATATGCGGGCGCCCCTCCAGCACCTTGTTGACCCGCTCGCAGGGAATACCGTGCGCGTCGAGGTGACGCTTGGTGCCGCGCGTGGCGATGATGCGGAAGCCCATCTCGGCGAGGGCCCGCACCGGCGCGAGCACCTTGTCCTTGTCGCTGTCCTTGACCGAGACGAACACCGTGCCCGTGAGCGGGAGCTTCGAGCCGCCGCCGAGCTGGCTCTTGGCGAAGGCAACCGCGTAATCGCGGTCGATGCCCATCACCTCGCCGGTCGAGCGCATCTCCGGGCCGAGCACCGGATCGACACCGGGGAAGCGCGCGAAGGGGAACACCGCCTCCTTCACCGCGATGTGGTCGAGCACCGGCCGCTTCAGCCCGAACGACGCGAGCTTGCGGCCGGCCATCACCTGCGCCGCGATGGCCGCCACCGGCAGGCCGATGACCTTGGCGACGAGGGGCACGGTGCGCGAGGCGCGCGGATTGACCTCGAGGATATAGATGTCGTCGTGCTGGATGGCGAACTGCACATTCATCAGTCCGACCACGTTCAGCGCGCGGGCGAGCTCCGCAGCCTGGCGCTCCAACTCCGCGACGGTCTCAGGACTGAGCGAGTGCGGTGGCAGCGAGCAGGCCGAGTCGCCGGAATGGACGCCAGCCTCCTCGATATGCTCCATCACCCCGCAGATGAAGACGTCCGTGCCATCGGCAAGCGCATCGACATCCACCTCGATCGCGTCGCGCAGATAAGAGTCGATCAGCACCGGGCTCTTGCCGGAGACCACAACGGCCTCGGCGATGTAGCGCGCGAGCTGCGCCTCGTCATGCACGATCTCCATGGCGCGCCCGCCGAGCACGTAAGACGGGCGAATGACCAGCGGGAAGCCGATCTCGGCCGCGATCCGTTTCGCCTCTTCGGCCGAGCGGGCGATGCCGCTGCGCGGTTGGCGCAAGCCCAGCCGCTCGATCAGCGCCTTGAAGCGATCGCGGTCCTCCGCGAGATCGATCGCGTCGGGCGAGGTGCCGAGGATCGGCACATTGGCATTCTCCAGCGCTTGCGCGAGCTTGAGCGGCGTCTGCCCGCCGAACTGCACGATCACGCCCTTGACGCGGCCATTGGCGCTCTCGGTGCGGACGATCTCGAGCACGTCCTCCTCGGTGAGCGGCTCGAAATAGAGCCGGTCGGAGGTGTCGTAATCCGTCGAGACCGTCTCGGGATTGCAGTTGACCATGATGGTCTCGTAGCCGGCATCCGACAGCGAGAACGCCGCGTGGCAGCAGCAATAGTCGAACTCGATGCCCTGGCCGATGCGGTTCGGCCCGCCGCCGAGGATGATGATCTTCTCTTTGTCCGACGGCCGCGCCTCGCATTCGGGCGCGCCCGCTAGCCCGGTCTCGTAGGTCGAGTACATATAGGCCGTCGGCGAGGCGAACTCGGCCGCGCAGGTGTCGATGCGCTTGTAGACCGGGTGCACGTCGAGCGCGCGCCGGCGCGCGGCAACGTCCTCCGCGTCGAGGCCCGAAAGCGCGGCGAGCCGCTCGTCGGAAAAGCCCATGGCCTTGAGCGCACGGAACTGGCCGGCGCTCTTGGGCAGGCCGTGCCGGCGCACGCGCTCCTCCCAGTCGACGATGTCCTGGAGCTGCTCGATGAACCACGGATCGATATTGCAGGAATCGTAGATCTGCGTGTGGTCGACGCCGAGCCGCAGCGCCTGCGCGACTTTGAGCAGCCGGTCGGGGGAGGGCGAGCCGAGCGCCTCGCGGATCACGTTCTTGTCGTCGCCCTGACCGAGACCCTCGAAGCGAAATTCGTCGAGCCCGGTCAGCCCGGTCTCCATCGAGCGGAGCGCCTTCTGCAGCGACTCCGGGAAGGTGCGGCCGATGGCCATGGCCTCGCCGACCGACTTCATCGAGGTGGTGAGCGTCGGCGTCGAGCCCGGGAACTTCTCGAAGGCGAAGCGCGGGATCTTGGTGACGACATAGTCGATGGTCGGCTCGAAGCTCGCGGGCGTCGCCCCGCCGGTGATGTCGTTGGCGAGCTCGTCGAGCGTGTAGCCGACCGCGAGCTTGGCCGCGACCTTGGCGATGGGAAAGCCCGTCGCCTTCGAGGCGAGCGCGGACGAACGCGACACGCGCGGGTTCATCTCGATGATGACGAGCTGCCCGTCTTTCGGATTCACGGCGAACTGCACGTTCGACCCGCCGGTCTCGACCCCGATCTCGCGCAGCACCGCGATCGAGGCGTTGCGCATGATCTGATATTCCTTGTCCGTGAGCGTCAGCGCCGGCGCGACCGTGATCGAGTCGCCGGTATGCACGCCCATCGGATCGACATTCTCAATGGAGCAGATGATGATGCAGTTGTCGTCCTTGTCGCGGACGACCTCCATCTCGTACTCTTTCCAGCCGAGCACCGACTCCTCGATCAGCACTTCCGATGTCGGCGAAGCGTCGATGCCGCGCTCGACGATCTCCAGGAACTCCTCGCGGTTATAGGCGACGCCGCCGCCGGTGCCCCCGAGCGTGAAGGACGGGCGGATGATCGCAGGAAGCCCGATGTCCTGCAGCGCTTCCAGCGCCTCGATCAGCCCGCGCTCGACATAACGCCGGCGCCGCTCGGCCTCGCCCTTTGCCCATTGCGCTTCGAAAGCGGCACGCGCCGCCGCGCGCGCCTCGGGGTCGGCATGCTCGGCCTCGATGCGGGCGACCTCTTCTTTATATTTGGCGCGGTCGGCGCGCTTCAGGATCGCGGCGTCCGCAAGACGCGAGCGCGGCGTCTCGAGGCCGATCTTGTTCATCGCCTCGCGGAACAGCTCGCGGTCCTCGGCCTTGTCGATCACCTCGGCGCGCGCGCCGATCATCTCGACGCCGAACTGCTTGAGCACACCCGCGCGGTCGAGGCTGAGCGCTGTGTTGAGCGCGGTCTGCCCGCCCATCGTCGGCAGTAGCGCGTCGGGCCGCTCCTTCTCGATGATCTTGGCGACGAACTCCGGCGTGATCGGCTCGATATAAGTCGCGTCGGCCACGTCAGGGTCGGTCATGATCGTGGCCGGGTTCGAGTTGACCAGCACGATCCGGTAGCCTTCTTCCTTCAGCGCCTTGCAGGCCTGCGTGCCCGAATAGTCGAACTCGCAGGCCTGGCCGATCACGATCGGCCCAGCCCCGATGATCAGGATGGACTTTATGTCTGTGCGCTTCGGCATTGGCTCAGATGTCTCCCTCCCCCCTCAAGGGGGGAGGGGATTTCTCGTCATGCGTGCAGGGCGCGTCCAAGCTATTTCCACACATTCGGCACTTCGCTATCGGCCTTAAGTTCTTTGGCGCTGTCGCAGAACTCGTCGTCCTCGTCGTTGCCCTCGGCCAGCAGCAGCCCGTAAGACGTGCCGAAGCGGATGAGCACGGCGTGCTCCCAGTGCTTGGCCTCTTCCTCCGTCATATCGGGCGGCGGCGGCGTGGTCGCCTCGGCAAGGCCGGCGGAGAACTTGTCGCCGTCGAGCTTGAAGCCGTCGCAGATTTCGGCGGCGGCCGCCTGGAAGGCGAGATTGTTCAGGAGCGCGAACTGCTTGTCGGTCAGGATCGGCTCGTTGTCGCCGAGCGCGTCCTCCCAGGCGTCGTCCAGCCGGTCGTTGTCGTCGTCGGCGGCAATGGCCGGCGCCGTCGCGATGAAGAGGCAGGCAGTGAGGCAAGCAAGCGTCTTGAGAAACGATATGCGCATGTCCGCCTCCTAGCGAGCGTAGACCTTGTAGGTCCAATTGGGAGCATAGGCGCCGTTTTTGTTGTAGCAGGCACGCTGTGCCGGATAGCACCAGACGCCCGCCTTCGGCGAGAAACCCTTCTTCGAGGGCGGCGGCCCAGACACATAGATCTTGTTCTTGTGCTTGATGTCGCTGGACACCGCCGCGCCGACGGCGGCGCCGATGATGAGGCCAGCCGCGACCGCGCCGGCGTCGTTCCGGGCTGGCGCCTCCGCGATCGTGCCGAGCGACGCGGCCGCGAGCACGCAAGCCGAAACCGCCGCGAGTTTGAGTCTAGAGGTCGTCATCTTGCATCCCTTCCTGCGGTTGATGCATGTCCGTCTGGTGCGGCGCGGGGGGCGCGTCAGCCACGCTTGCGCGCCTCCATCAACGCGACGAAGCGCGTGAAGAGGTAATGACTGTCTTGCGGGCCGGGAGAAGCCTCCGGATGGTACTGCACCGAGAACACCGGCCGGTCCTTCACCTTGAGCCCGCAATTCGAGCCGTCGAACAGCGAGACATGCGTCTCCTCGACCGTCGCGGGCAGGCTGTCGCGGTCCACGGCGAAACCGTGGTTCATCGAGGTGATCTCGACCTTGTCCGTGGTGAAGTCCTTCACCGGATGGTTCGCGCCGTGGTGACCCTGATGCATCTTCGCGGTCGTGCCGCCGAGCGCGAGCCCCAGCATCTGATGGCCGAGGCAGATGCCGAATAGCGGCAAGCCTGAATCAACCAGTTTCCTGATCTCCGGCACCGCGTAGACGCCGGTCGCCGCGGGATCGCCAGGCCCGTTCGAGAGGAACACGCCATCGGGCTTCCGCTCCAGGATTTCCTCCGCGGTTGCGGTAGCAGGCACCACGGTCAGCTTGCAGCCGGCGGTCGCAAGTTCGCGCAGGATGTTGCGCTTAAGTCCATAGTCGATGGCGACGACATGAAAGCGCGGGCTTTCCTGGCGGCCATAGCCTTCGCCCCAGCGCCACTCCGTCTCGTCCCACGCATAGCTTTGACCTGCGGTCACTTCCTTGGCGAGGTCGAGCCCGACCATGCCGGGCCAGGCGGCAGCCTCGCGCTTCAAAGCTTCGACATCGAACCGGCCGTCAGGGTCGTGCGCGATCACCGCGTGCGGCATGCCGTTCTCGCGGATCAGCGCGGTCAGCGCGCGCGTGTCGACGCCGGTGATGGCGATGATGCCGCGCGCCTTGAGCCACGCATCGAGATGCTGCGCGGCGCGCCAGTTCGACGGCGCGGTGATCGAGGCGCGCAGCACGCAGCCGCGCACGCCGGCAGCGAGGCTCGGCGATTCCATGTCCTCGTCGTTGGTGCCGACATTGCCGATATGCGGGAAGGTGAAGGTGATGATCTGCCCGGCATAAGACGGGTCGGTCAGGATCTCCTGATAGCCGGTCATCGCCGTGTTGAAGCAGACCTCGCCGACCGCGATTCCGGTCGCGCCCGCGCCCTGGCCCTCGATCACCGTGCCGTCGGCGAGAACGAGAAGCGCGGTCGGCGCCTGCTCCGCCCAATCGGGCAGAGCTTGCGCGCGCGAGGATGCGGCCTCTTCAGCCGGGGCGTCGATGCGGTCGTTCATTTTGCGTCTTTGGGTGGCCGTTCGGCGGCGGCCGGGTTGCTAGATCGGGTGCGCGTGACGCAACATCAAGCTCAAGGGGACGGCGCCCCGCCAAGCTCGCGGACTCTTATGGCACAGCCTGCCGCAGGTCAATCCACAGCGGAAAAGATTTTCCTGTTAAAACAATGGATTAGATGGCCAAAATCCCTTGCCTCCACCCCAGCGCTCGATTAGATTGGAAACTTCCTCCTGAAAGCCCCCGCGAGAGACGAGATGCGCGAGACCATCACCGCTGCCTTGAAGGCTGCCACCAAGGCACAGGACAAGCGCCGCATCTCGACCTTGCGCATGATCGCCGCTGCCATCAAGGACCGTGACATCGCCGCACGCACCGCCGGCACGGCGCAGGCCACCGACGCGGAGCTGCTCGAGCTGCTCGCCAAGATGATCAAGCAGCGTGAGGAATCGGAGAAGATCTACGCCGACGCGGGCCGCGCCGAGCTCGCCGCGCAGGAAGGCGAGGAGATCGAGATCATCCGCGGGTTCCTCCCCAAGCAGCTTTCAGACGCGGAGATGGACCGGGCCATCGCCGAGGCGATCGAGGCGGAAGGCGCCGCGAGTGTGCGCGACATGGGCAAGGTGATGGCGGCGCTCAAGGCGCGCTATGCGGGCCAAATGGATTTCGCCAAGGCCAGCGCGTTGGTGAAAGCGAGGCTCGGCTAGGCCTCTAAGGTGTGTCATTGCCCGGCTTGACCGGGCAACCCAGTAGTCGAGGCACCCAGTATTTTACGTCGGCCGATGCTTACTGGGTGCCCGCCTTCGCGGGCATGACAACCTTTGCTACTTCGGCTCGCTGTCGGTGCCCGACTTCGAATTGCGCGTCCATTTGTAGACCATGTACGCGCCTCCGGCGAGGAACAGCACCACGCCGATGATCCAAGTCAGCAGCGAGCCCGACCAATAGATGAGACAGGCGCCGGCGGCCGGCGCGGTGCCCGCGACCACCACGTCGGGCAGCTCGATCTCGAACAGCCACCACGCCACGAGGACGAGGATCACGAGTGCCAGCAGCGCGAGCATGATGATGGTCAGCATCTGTCTCTCCGGACGCCGCGGCTCGCGCGACGAGCGTGTGTTGCCAAGCCTGCCGCAATCGTGAGCAAACGCGCTCCCGAAGTCAAAGCTCCAGCGCCTGCACTCGCTTGCACGATCTGGAATTCATATCGGCCATTCGCGAAAGCCCTGCGGCGGGGCGCCACGCGGCCTTTTGTCATTGCAGTGCAACATGAATTCGTCACCGCAGCGCAATAGCTTTGGGTGCAGTGCAGCACGAAATGATTCGTGCTTGATTCGAAAGGAGGCCAAAAATGGTCCACTCAAAGGGTTCTCGACTTTCGGCCGTCGCGGGGGCGGCCTTCGCGGCGCTCGTCGCCGGTGCCGGCACCGTCCATGCCGACCAGGCGCTCACCAATCTCGGTCCGGTGGGCCCAAGCGAGCCGATCCTCATCACGCTCGGCACCCAGCGCGTCGTAGCGTTCTATACGCCCGAGCGCGGCGGCTGCGCGGTCAACGCGGTCGTCTGGAAGGACGAGGGCGCCGATGCGCCCTATGGCTCGGCGCGTGTGCGCATCAGCCTGAAGCCCGGCCAGACGGTGCAGCTCGATGGCTCGCAGCGCCAGTCGCTCGGTCTCCTTTGCGGCGCCGACGCGGCCACGCTCGCGGCCGTGGCGCCGCCCGAGCTGATCCTCACCGGCTCAATCGGCAAGAACTAGCGGCGGCATCCAGGAGATGCAGCAGCCGGGCAGGGCGGATGCACTGCCCGGCATTTTTATGCCTAAGGCTTTCTCTTGTGGTTCGTAGCCAAGATCGACAGGATGCGCTCACCAAGTCGAATCAAGAGGTGAGTGATGGATCTCTCGAAGCTCGTGGCGCCGGCCACGCTTGCAGGTTTTTGTTTCATGTCCACACCGGCGTCCGCGATGTATGCCTGCGCGGTCGCCGAGGTGTTCGAATGCACCGCCGTTGCCGGCTGCAAGCGCGTATCGGCCAGGCAGGCCAATCTCCCGCCGATGGTGACGCTCAACGTCAAGGAGAAGAAGCTGTTCTCCGGGCTATTCGGGGGCGATGCGCTGTTCGGGGCGGGGGACATCCATGAAGACGAGAAGGTCCTCATCCTTCGCGGCCGCCACGGTCTCCAGACCTGGACCGCGGTCGTGGACAAGAGCAGCGGCGACATGTCCGGATCGATCTCGCAGCTCGGCAGGACCTTCGCGCAATTCGGTCACTGCACCCACCAGCAACGCTAAGCGCGCCGGCGTGAGCCGGATGCGGACTGTATCAAGAAGCCGGGTAGGGGATGCTCTACCCGGCTTGTCTTTGTTGGGGTGTGCGCTCGCTCGGCGCGCTATTTCTGCTTCGCCTTGGTCTGCTCCATGAAATGGCGGAGCACGGCATTGATGCGGGTCTGATACCCCGCGCCAAGGCCTTTGAAGAAGGTGAGCACGTCCTCATCGACCCTGATCGAGATCGCCTCTTTCGGCTTCGGTACGACGAGTACGGCCTTCGACCAGTCGAAATTGGTGGGATCGGAATCGGGGTCGCGCTTGATCCCTTCCTCGATCTCCTGTTCCGTCATCGAACGGAGTCGTTCGAGGTCAGTTTTGCCCCTTCTTTGATCGTTCGCCGATCGCTTGGTGATACGCTTTTCGCTCATAGCGTTTTGCTCGCCGCGCCGAGATAATTCGGCATCGCTCCTTACGGGACGTGAAGACGACAGCTATCTCCACGCCATCCGACAACAATCCAACCGCCATCCAGCGCACCTCAGTCTCACGATTCGAGGACGCAACGATGTGAGGCCGGCTGAAGATCAGCTTCGCATCTTCAAAGTCGACCTCATGCGTGTTCCAATTGGATGCGCGCTTAGCTTCGTCCCATTCGAATCCGGCAAAGCTTGCCTCTTCGATCAGGACGTATGCTGGACGGCGTACCAATGAAGCCGCATCCTTAGTATATACAAATGTAGATACACTTAGCAAGTTCTCTCTTTGTTCTTTTACGGGATAGCGGTAATAACAGCAAATGAAAGTCCTGCTTTCGCTGGTGCTGCGCCGGGTGTCTGCGCTCACTTAAATGATGAAGTTCCCTGATTCCTTTCTGGACGAGATCCGCGCGCGGCTGCCCGTCTCGCAGGTGGTCGGACGGCGCGTGCCGCTGAAGCGCGCGGGCCGCGAGTGGAAGGGACTGTCGCCCTTCAACAAGGAGAAGACGCCCTCCTTCACGGTCAACGACCAGAAGGGCTTCTATCACTGCTTCTCCTCCGGCAAGCACGGCGACCAATTCACCTTCGTGATGGAGACGGAGGGCCTGTCATTCCCCGAGGCGGTGGAGAAGCTCGCCGGCGAGGCTGGGTTGCCGCTCCCCAAGCCCGACCCGCAATACGAGCGCGCCGCCAAGGAGCGGCTCGGCCTGCTCGATGCGCTCGAGGCCACGGCGCGCCTGTTCGAGGACCAGCTTGCGGCGCGCGAGGGCCGCGATGCGCTTGACTATGCCGAACGGCGCGGCCTCACGCGCGAGACCTTGAAATCATTCCGCATCGGCTACGCGCCCGCGTCGCGCGACGCGCTCAAGAACGCGCTGCTCAAGAAGGGCTTCACCGAGACGCAGCTGCTGGAAGCGGGGTTGATCATCAAGCCCGATGACGGCCGCGAGACTTACGACCGCTTCCGCAACCGCCTCACCATCCCGATTCTCGATGCGAAGTCGCGCGTCATTGCCTTCGGCGCCCGCGCACTCGATCCCGCCGCCGAGCCGAAATATCTGAACTCGCCCGAGACGCGGCTGTTCGACAAAGGCTCGACCGTGTTCAACTTTGCGCGTGCGCGCCGCGCCGCCTTCGAGCAGAGCGCGCTGATCGTGGTCGAAGGTTATATGGACGTGATCGCGCTCGACCAGGCGGGCTTCGCCAACACGGTCGCCACGCTCGGCACGGCCTTCACCGAACGGCAGATGGAGCTGCTCTGGCAACTCGCGCCCGAGCCCGTCATCTGCTTCGACGGCGACCGAGCCGGCGAAGCGGCCGCCGCACGCGCTATCGACCGCATGCTGCCGGTCCTGCGCGAAGGCCATTCCTTCCGCTTCGCCTTCCTGCCGGAGGGCGCCGACCCCGACGATCTTGTGCGAAGCGGCGGACCGAAGGCGCTTGCCGATTGCCTCGCCGCCGCGCGTCCGCTGATCGACGTGCTTTGGCAGCGAGAGCTGAGCGCGCTGAGCCTCGACACGCCTGAGCGTCGCGCCGCGTTCGAGGCGCGGCTCGAAGTGCTGCTTGGCCAGATCGGCAATGCGCGGGTCCGCGAGCATTATCGCCGCGAGGTGAAGAACCGGCTGTTCGGTCTCTGGCGTGAGAGGCCGGCATCGCGAAATCCACGCGCACGCACGACCTTCGGGAAAGCTCCAAGCGCGCGACCGGCGGCGCGGGAGGCAGGGGCGGGCGGCGCGCCGCCGCGGCCTTCGGCCTACGGCTTCGCTACCGTGATCACCCTCGCGCTGATCAACCATCCCTGGCTGCTCGACCGCTTCGCCGAGGAGATCGCCACCCTCGAGATCAGGGACAAGCCGCTTGCTGCTCTGCTCGGCTTCGTCACGCGCAGGCTGTTCGAGGAGCATGGCATTGGCCGGGAGCAGGTGCTCGCGCTCATCGAAGAGAGCCCCCACGCCATGCTCTTTACCAGGCTCGCCACCGAGAGCGCGTTTGCGCGTGTGCATTTCGTGCAAGCCGACGCGCCGGCCTCCGACGTCGAGGAGCAGTTCGCTGACCTCATCTTCCGCTTCCGTGCGCTGCCGAGCCTCTCGAAGGAGCTCGCCGAGGGTGCCGATCGCCTTTCCGATCTGTCGGACGCAGAGTTTGAGCGCTTCGCGGCGTTGCAGCGGCAGGTGGCGAGCGCCGTGAGCCGTGACGTCGCCGAGGATGCGGGCGACCAGGCCTTCCACGACCGCTTCGCCAAGAAGATCGCCGAGGTGGTGCGGGAGAAGCGGAGCTGGAAGCCCGGGCGCCGGCCCGAGAAGCGGCACTAGCACCGCCTGTCTGATGGCCAAGCCCGCCGACAGGATCCTCTATGGTCGGCCCCGCGAGGACGGGTCGGTTCCTTACTGGCGCATGGCGACAATCTGGGCAGCCGCGACAGGAAAGGAGCAGACGACGGTATCGCTCGACGCGCTGAACATCCTGGATGAAGTCGTGTGGTTCGGCGGGCCAAAGGACGTGCGGCCTACGGTTCGGAGAGTCGCAGAACGGGCGCGCGATATCTTCAATGCCGACTTGAGCTATCCGATTGTCATGACCGCATCGGGAGACGTCTTGGACGGCGCTCATCGGATCGCGCGCGCCTATCTGCAAGGCGACAAGGAGATCGCCGTGATCGTGATCGACGAATGGCCCGAACCCGACGGAGTCATTGCGGGCGGCTGAGTCGCTGGGTTGACGTGGCGACAGCAGGAACACCTCTCCGCGCGGCACGGTCAGACGGCCGGACCAGTGCGGCCAGCGGCAGAAAATCCTTAGCCTGACAGGGCTATCGGCCTTGACAGGGGGATCGGTCCTCGCCACCTCATGCGGATATGGCGTGCAACCGCCGGGCGAACCTGATTCGGGCTGGGTCGTGCGATGTTCGCACGATGTCCATGGGCTGAAACTGGACCCCACCGCGTAGCATGTACCTCTTCCGCCCGCGGGTGCGAAGAAACATCGGTTAAGTAACGGCGCAGGTTAGTCTCTCGTCTGGCGCCTTGCGAAAGCTGTATCTTTGGTCATAGCGGCAGTCGATCCGGCGCCAGTGCCAGTATTTGCGGGATCTCGCGTCATCTGCGACCTGGGCCGGACCGAGGTCATGCTTAATTGACGATTAAGGGAGAGCCGGTTAATCGCTTGTGGCTCGGCCCGCGAGAGAAGGCGCTGGCCCACGCGATTGCCGTAAATGACCCGCATCCTGGCGGGAGGCGCGTTCCAGGCGTCCCTCCCGCAAAGCGAAGACGTGTTTCGGAGTGAGATGAATGGCCACCAAGACCGCTGAGACCGAGGATCAGGGCGAGACGCAGACCGAGACGCCGGACGGGCCTGTGCTCGACATGTCCGACGCCGCGGTCAAGAAGCTGATCAAGACCGCCAAGGCGCGTGGCTTCGTGACCTATGACGAGCTGAACGAGGTGCTTCCCTCCGAGGAGGTGTCTTCCGAGCAGATCGAGGATACCATGTCGATGCTCTCCGACATGGGGATCAACGTGGTGGACACCGACGAGGCCGAGGAGCCGGGCGCTGAAGGTGCCGATGGCGCCGAGGGCCGCGCCGTGATCGCGCCGACGCCGGTCGCCAAGGTCGAGACCGCCAAGGAGCCGACCGAGCGCACCGACGACCCCGTGCGCATGTATCTGCGCGAGATGGGCTCAGTGGAGCTGCTCTCCCGCGAGGGCGAGATCGCCATCGCCAAGCGCATCGAGGCCGGCCGCGAGGCCATGATCGCCGGCCTCTGCGAAAGCCCGCTCACCTTCCAGGCCATCATCATTTGGCGCGACGAGCTGAACGAAGGCAAGATTCTGCTCCGCGACATCATCGATCTCGAAGCCACCTATCAGGGCCCCGACGCCAAGCAGGTACCCTCCCAGCCTCTGCCCGAAGGGCTGAACGGCGGCGGCGAAGCGAACGGCCAGGCGGCCCCGCAAGCCGGTGGCCAGGGGCAGCCCGCGCGCAAGGGCGAAGAGGAAGAGCGCGAGCCCGAGCCCGAAGAATTCGACGACGAAGACGACGATATGGAGAACTCGCTTTCGCTCGCCGCCATGGAGGCCGAGCTAAAGCCGAAGGTGCTCGAGACCTTCGACCTCGTCGCCACCAACTACAAGAAGCTCCGCAAGCTGCAGGACCAGGTCGTCGAGCGCGCGCTGAAGAACGACAGTCTCTCCTCCGGCCAGGAGAAGCGCTACAAGGTACTGAAGGACGAGATCGTCGCCGAGATCAAGTCGCTCTCGCTCAACGCGAACCGCATCGAGAGCCTGGTCGAGACGCTCTACGACATCAACAAGCGCCTGCTCGGCTTTGAAGGCCGGCTGCTCCGCCTCGCGGAAGGCTATGGCGTCAAGCGCGAGGACTTCCTCAACGAGTATCAGGGCAACGAGCTCGACCCCAACTGGCTGCGCCGCGTCGGCCGCCTGAAGAAGCGCGGCTGGGCCGATTTCATCCATGACGAGCGCGGCCTCGTGAAGGAGCTGCGCTCGGAGATCCACCGGCTCGCCGCCGAGACCGGCCTCGAAATCTCAGAGTTCCGCCGCATCGTGCATATCGTGCAGAAGGGCGAGCGCGAGGCGCGCCAGGCGAAGAAGGAGATGGTCGAGGCGAACCTCCGCCTCGTGATCTCGATCGCCAAGAAATACACCAACCGCGGCCTGCAATTCCTCGACCTGATCCAGGAAGGCAATATCGGCCTGATGAAGGCCGTCGATAAGTTCGAATATCGCCGCGGCTACAAATTCTCGACCTATGCGACGTGGTGGATCCGGCAGGCGATCACCCGCTCGATCGCCGACCAGGCGCGCACCATCCGCATCCCCGTGCACATGATCGAGACGATCAACAAGATCGTGCGCACGAGCCGGCAGATGCTGCACGAGATCGGCCGCGAGCCGACGCCGGAGGAGCTCGCCGAGAAGCTGGCCATGCCCTTGGAGAAGGTGCGCAAGGTGCTCAAGATCGCCAAGGAGCCGATCAGCCTCGAGACGCCGATCGGCGACGAGGAGGACTCTTATCTCGGCGATTTCATCGAGGACAAGAACGCGGTGCTGCCGATCGACGCGGCGATCCAGTCGAACCTGCGTGAGACCACCACCCGAGTGCTCGCTTCCCTCACGCCGCGCGAAGAGCGCGTGCTGCGCATGCGCTTCGGCATTGGCATGAACACAGACCACACGTTGGAAGAGGTCGGCCAGCAATTCTCGGTGACGCGCGAGCGCATCCGCCAGATCGAAGCGAAGGCGCTCCGCAAGCTGAAGCACCCGAGCCGGAGCCGGAAGCTGCGGAGTTTCCTGGATAATTAGAGCACCGAGCTGCGGAACCGTAGCTGTTCCTGACCAGTCACGTTTGCGTCGAGGCATGTCGACAGCCGATCGTGCCATGGTATCCTCTGGCATCAACCGAATCGCACGCCGCCGATGTCAAAGTCTTCCGAACGAATTCAAGAAGCCATCTTAGAGTTTATCGCCGGGGCTCCCCAGGGAAGATCCGCAATAGAGATTGTGAGCGGCGTTGCCGAAAGGGAAGAAATCCGTCCGGACGTGGTTAGACGCGAGCTGATGAATCTAATGGAACGCGGCCACGTATCTCTCAAATCGAACCTGAAGTTGAAGAGATCGCAGGCGGAACGAGCCGTTGATCATACCACCCCTTGATCGACCGGTTCGCCGATACAACGCTACGCCGGAAGATCAGCGCCCTCCCTTCGCGAGGGATCGAGACCGCATACTCTATAGTTCAGCGTTTCGCCGATTGGCGGGCGTAACGCAGATCGCGCGGGCGGGAGAGGCCGATGTCTTCCACACCAGACTAGTTCATACCATTAAGGTGGCCCAAGTCGGACGTCGGTTAGCTGAATACGTCATCGAAAACCATGCTGAAGAATCGTCCGCTCTCGGTGTCAGCGCGGAAGTGGTCGAAGCAGCATGTCTAGCCCACGATCTGGGCCACCCGCCCTTCGGCCATCTAGGCGAGCACACGCTCAATGAGCTTGCTTCAAAGCACGACCCGGACGGTTTCGAGGGAAACGCTCAGTCATTCCGTATTCTAACGAAGCTCGCTGTTCGCTTTGAGAGTCATGCGGGACTGGACTTAACCCGAGCGACATTGGCCGCGTGCTTGAAGTATCCCTGGCTGCGAGACCCAAACTCGCAACGAAAGGCCGTAAAGTGGAGCGCGTACCAAACGGAGCGAGAAGATTTTGCGTTTGCGCGGCTCAATTCGGATGCGGAGACCCGTACCGTAGAGGCTGAACTGATGGATTGGGCGGATGATATTGCCTATTCCGTGCATGACCTTGAGGACTTTCATCGATGCCAGTTTTTGCCTTGGCGCGAGATTTTTGGTGACGTCGGGCGCAAGAAGCTTGTGGAAGCAGCACTAGGTGTAAGCACAAGTCTGAGGGAGAAGCGTAGACTCGAGGTTGCGCATCAACGCCTTGCCGAATTCGTACTTGGGACCGTTGGCGAACTCTTAAACGATCCGTACGAAGGTACGAGGGAACAGCGGCATGCGATTCGGCTGATGACATCTCAGTTCATTGGACATTTCATCCAGTCGACTACGCTGCGGTTGCCGACGGGAATTGAACCTGCGGTTTTCGTCCCCGAGGAAGTGCGCAGCCAGGTGGATATACTCAAGCAGATTACGCGAACCTACATTCTCTCCTCGCCGGCGTTGGCAGCTCAGCAAAGAGGCCAGCATCGTGTCCTAACGGAGTTGTACGAAGACCTCTACGAGCAGGACGCCAAGAACTACCTTCCACGCAAGTTCTCTTATCTCTTCCAAGGTCAAGTCGGCGACGCCTCTAAGGCCCGGTACATTTGCGACTGCATCTCGAGCCTGACGGAACATGAGACAGTGGCCTTACACGGACGTTTGCGTGGTACTGCGAGCGGATCGCTTCTTGATCCGATAGTCCGATAATGGCCATGCGTGACCGAGACGTACGCCAAGCTCTGAAACAGAAAGTGCTCGCGACGCACCTACGAGCCCCGGAGACCTTAGTCATCGAGGAGTTGGGGATAAAGTTCGGCACGGCTCGCGTGGATGTCGCCGTTGTTAACGGGCTACTCCATGGGTACGAAATCAAAAGTGATTCCGACAACTTAGCCCGGCTGCCCGCTCAAGTGGCCGCTTATGGTTCTGTATTCGATAGAATGACGATTATTGTGGGCGAGCGCTATGTCACCCCTGTGCAAGGAATGGTGCCAGAATGGTGGGGGGTCAAATTAGCCGTGCCCGGTCCTCGTCGAGCTGTTCATTTTGCTGATGTTCGTCGGAGTAGACAAAATCTCAGCGTGGACTCATTCGCCCTAGCTAGCTTTCTCTGGCGTGATGAGGCCCTCGCTCTATTGAAGAAATATGGATTCACGCGGATCACCAACAAAACCCGCGGCGAGCTATGTATGCTTTTGTCAGCCTCGGTGGAACTTGCGGTGTTGAAGGCAGAAGTTCGTGGAATTCTTAAACTTAGGGAAGGTTGGCGATCTGGTGCGCCGTCCACGCCATGTGCCGATTGCTAGCTACCTTTCTCCAGGTGGTAAGATTGCCAGTAGGTCCACCCCCTGCACAGGCTTCGATGAAATTGCTTGCCCAAGAAAACGCGTGGCCGGTGAACTCCGCGTGGGCCTGAATGCTCTTGCTAAGTATCTGGTATTGGGTGAACCCGCCATAGTTGGGATTCCTCACTGACTTTCCCTTAGCGATCAACCACTCGCCGTCGACAGCGTAGCGAATGCTTGCGCTGGGTTGCATTATTCGAGGGTCCACGTCCTCTTGGTCTGGGTGCGTCGCAGTGTAATCCCCGAAAGTCGGAATTCGCGCTGGCATTCCGGCGCACACAGAACGCCAGAGTACCCAATCTGCTCGTTGTATCTTAGTCAATCCTGGCGGGATTGCCGACAGGTTCAGCGGAAACGCGCCAGAAAGTAGGGTGACGGTTCGGTAGCCTCCAATGGTTGGAAAACCGTTGATTGCAGTTACAACGAGACGACGCAGGAGGTTTACCTGGTTCCCTTCGATTGATCGAAAGTCGATAACTAAGTCCACTTCTGAAATGTCGACTTGGAAATCCAAAATTAGTTGGGCAATCGTCCCCGACGTCTCTTCGACATCGTCGGCGGAGGCGCGGATGCATAAGCCTCGTTGATCATGATTCAAGATAGTTTGTACCGCCGTTTGGTAACTAGCATCACGGTCGGTGGAGGTGACAGGAATGGCCTGTACGCCGTTTTGGGCGAGAGCGGCGAAAATAGCGACCGCCGGGTGCTGTCCGTCAGTCATCAGCATAGTGGGTTCAATAAGTCCAAGATCGACGAAGATTGGTCTGTCGACACCCCAGGCATCGACCATTTGATCAGGTACGTTTTTAAGGTGTTGATCGATGGCTTTGGCTGGTTGATCGTTATTGAAATCCCATGGAATAGGAGGAATGTCGACCAAGGGCGTGAGCCGTTGTCGATGAACGGGGGAAAGCTCCTTGAGGCCCGTATACTCTCCCTGGCGCCAACGAATTGCAGGCACGTAGTGTTTGTCTGTGAACATTGCGCTGTCAAAGTCGCGTTGAAGGAGTGGCGATTCGATTAGTGATGAGGTCAGCAACCTATCAAATCGTGCTGCTAATCTCCATGGCTCCTATCGTGCGGGCAATATTCCCAACTTATCCCCGCCCTCCGCGGCTCGCTTAAACTCCATCCACCTCATCCGTTGAGGGGCGCTTCGCGAGGCGTCGTGCAGGCGGGGTGAGGTGCGGCGCCCGCGGCCCTCTTTCGCAAAAGAGGCACTCGGGCGGTGCCGGAGCTCCCCCCGGGACCACTACGAGTCCCTGCCAGGAGCTGGCTGACTGACGCCCGCGCTTCACGCGGCCGAGGTCGACCGCGCAACTCCGGTTGCGCTCAAGTCGGCCAATGGCCGGTGGCGTCGGGCTACATGAAAGCGGGGTCCGGCCCGATAAGCCGCCGCAAATGAGCATGCGCTCTAAGGGCGAAACTGCGCCATGCGCTCAAGCAGCGCGAAGCGCGGGTGCGCGCGAAAGATTGCATGTGGCGCGTCGAGAGGCGCCCGCCGCGGCTCGCAAGAGTCGCGGACACTTACAGATTGCGCCTTTCGGCGCGCCACCCCCTCGGGATGAGGGGAACAGCATAGGGAGGAACCGTTGCAACCTCGCAGGGACTGCCCGGCGAGGCAATTGACGTTGCGCTATCGGCCTTTGGCCTGCTTGAGCGCGTTGGCGCTGTCTCCGCAAGACGCAACGCCAGCCCCTAAATCGCCACGGGTCCGCCCGATAAAGCCCGCATGGAGCCGCTCATCCCCGCACTGGACACGGCGCAAGACCTCGACCTCGCCGCGGCCATCATCGCCTCGGGCATCGAGGACCGGCCGGTTGCCGGCCTGATCGAGGGCGCCATGCAGCGGCTCGTCGCCTGTGGCGTGCCGCTCCATCGCATGCATGTCGGCTTCCGCATCCTGCATCCGTTGTTCGACGGCATGAGCGTGGTGTGGACGGACGACGCGGGCGTCGAGGTCACCTATTTCGAGCACCTCGATGTCGACGGCTCTGCGTTCCGGCTGAGCCCGTTCTATTACATGCTGACCAACAACCAGCCCGAGCTCCGCTGCCGGCTCGACCGCGACCCGATCGCCGAGCGCTTTCCGATGCTCGCCGAGTTCCGCGCGCGCGGCCTCACCGACTATCTCGCCATGATCGTGGCGTTCGGCACCGCGCCGCTGACGCCGGAGGCGCATAACGGGCTCGGCATCTCTTGGTCGACGCGCGCGGCCGAGGGCTTCACCCCGGGCCATGTCGCCGCCATGCGCCAAGTGCTCGCGCCGCTCGCGCTCGCGCTTCGCGTGGTGATCAAGGACCAGATCACGCGGAATGCGCTGAACACGTTCCATGGGCCTCTGGTCGGCGGGCGCATCCTCGCCGGCACGATCAAGCGCGGCGCGGGCGAGCGGCTGTCGGCCGCGCTGTGGTACAGCGATCTGCGCAATTCGACCGGGCTTGCCGATGCCATGCCGGTCGAGACCTTTCTCGATCTTCTCAACGTCTATTTCGATTGCGCCGCCGGCGCGGTGATGGAAGAGGGCGGTCAGGTGCTCGACATCGTCGGCGATGCCATTCTTGCGTTCTTCCCGGTCGGCGAGGAGGGGGAGGCCGGCGCCTGCGTGAGCGCCTTGCGTGCCGCAAGAGATGCGCAAAGCCGGCTTGCTGCGCTGAAAGCCTCGGGCCAGCCCCGCGCCGGCGAGATTGCCTTCGGGGTCGGCGTGCATTTCGGCGATGTCGTGTTCGGCAATGCCGGCACGGCGGAGCGGCTCAAGTTCGGCGTCATCGGCCGCGCCGTGAACGAGGTCGCCCGCACCGAGGGCATGTGCAGGCACCTGCGCCACCCGGTGGTAGCGAGCGATGCGGTGGCGGCGCGGATCGTCGGCGGCAATGGCGCGGAGCCGCCCGCCGGTTTGACGCTCACCGACCTCGGCCACCACGATCTGCGCGGCATCCCCGCGCCGCGCCGCCTCTGGGCGCTCGGCATGGGCGGGCAGCCTGCAGGGTAGGGGCGCGCCCCGGGGGGCAGACGCTGGAGCGCCCGCGCCGATGCTGCATTGCAACATGGCGCGGCTTGGCTTATATGCGGCGTGAGGACAAGGCTCGCGACTTGAAGGACGGGCGCCAGTGCTGCTCACCATGCTCAAGGCGAAGCTTCACCGCGCGACGGTGACGGGCGCCGATATGGACTACGAAGGCTCGATCGCCATCGACCGCGATCTGCTCGACGCATCCGGCATCCTGCCGCACGAGCAGGTCGACGTGCTCAACATCAATACCGGCGGGCGCTTCACCACTTACGCCATCGAGGCACCGCGCGGCTCTGGCTCGATCGCGGTGAACGGCGCCGCCGCGCGCCTCGTGCAGACCGGCGATAAGGTCATCATCGTCGCCTATTGCCAGATCCCCGCCGAGGAAGCGCGCAACTATCATCCGACCGTCGTGCTGCTCGGCGAAGGCAACGCGATCGCCGGCCTGGCTTAAGCCTCACTCGTATCTTAGCGCGTCGATCGGGTTCATCTGCGAGGCGCGGCGCGCCGGGTAGTAGCCGAAGAACACGCCGACCAGGCCAGCCGACAGCAGCGCGATCAGCACGAGCGCGGGCGAAAGCGCGATCGGCCATGCGCCCCAGATCGACATGGCGAGCGCGGCGCCGCCGCCGATAGCCAGGCCGATCAGCCCGCCGGTCACGCACAAGGTCACGGCCTCGATCAGGAACTGATTGAGGATGTCGCGCCGCCGCGCACCGACCGCCATGCGCAAGCCGATCTCCTTGGTGCGCTCGGTCACCGAGACCAGCATGATGTTCATGATGCCGATGCCGCCGACGATGAGCGAGATGATCGCGGTCGCGCCGAGGAGCAGGCTCAGGATGCTCTGCGTCTCGCTGCGGGTGCGGATGAAGTCCGCCATGTCGCGCACACGGAAATCGTCGGGCGAGCCGGAGCGTACGCGCCGGCGCTCGCGGAGCAGCGTCTCGATCTCGGCCTGCGCATCGGCCATCTCGGCGGCTGACGCGACCTCGACCATGATGGTGCGCAGATTGTCCGGCACGGTCTGCTCCGCGCCGAACAGCCGCCGCCGCGCGGTCGAGATCGGCACGAGCGCGGTGTCGTCCTGATCGCTGCCCCAGCCGGATTGGCCCTTGATGGTGAGGAGCCCGATCACCGTGAAGGGCACATTCTTGATGCGAAGCTGTTCGCCGAGCACGGGTGCCGCACCATAAAGCTCGCGCGCCACGGTGGCGCCGAGGATCACGACCTTGGCGCCCGAGCGCATCTCGGTCTCGGTGAAATTGCGGCCCTCGGCGAGTGGCCAGTCGCGCACTTCGAGATAGTCCTCGTTCACCCCGTCGACCGAGGTCGTCCAGTTGGCGGCGCCGGCAACGATCGGTGCTTGGCCTGAGATCACGCCGGCTGCTGCGGCGACGCCAGGCACCTTGGCGCGGATCAGCTGCAGGTCGCCTTCGGAGAGTGCCTGTGCCGTGCCTTCGCCGGCGCGCCTGCCGCCCGAAGTGAACGAGCCCGGCGAGATGATCAGCAGGTTGGTGCCGAGCGCCCTGATGCGCTGCTCGATCGCTTGCGAAGCGCCGCTCGCCACCGACACCATGACGATCACCGAGGCGACCCCGATGATCACGCCGAGCATGGCGAGGAAGCTGCGCAGCGCGTTCGTCTTGAGCGCGCCGATGGCGACGCGGAAGGCGTCGAGCGGGTTCATGCCGCGCTGTCCTCTACGATCTGCCCGTCGTGAAAGGTGATCCTCCGCTTCGCGCGGCTGGCGATGTCGGGCTCGTGCGTGACGACGATCACGGTGATGCCGCTCTCGTTCAGCGTCTCGAAGAGGCCGATGATCTCCTCGGTCGTGCGGCTGTCGAGCGCGCCGGTCGGCTCGTCGGCGAGGATGATGTGCGGGTCGTTGACCAGCGCGCGGGCGATCGCCACGCGCTGTTGCTGGCCGCCGGAAAGCTCCGACGGCTGGTGCCGCTCGCGATCGGCAAGCCCGACGCGCGCAAGGCATTCGCGCGCCTTCTCGCGTGCATGCGCATGACCTTTGCGCGAATAGAGCAGGGGGAGGGCGACGTTATCCAGCGCGCTCGTGCGCGCCAGCAGGTTGAAGTTCTGGAAGACGAAGCCGACCGTCTCGTTGCGATATTCCGCGAGCCGGTCGGCGCGAAGCTTGCGCAGCTCGCGGCCTTCCACCTTGAGCGAGCCGCTGGTCGGCCGGTCGAGCGCGCCAACCAAGTTCATGAAGGTCGATTTGCCGGAGCCGGAGGGTCCCGTCACGGCGAGATATTCCCCGTGCTCGACGTCCACGCTCACGCCCTGCAGCGCGCCGATGGTGCTGCCGCCGAGCCTATAAGTCTTGACCAGGTCGCGGGCCGAGATTTGCGGGCCTGCGTGAGCCCGCGCGCTCATTGCGCGATCTCGCGCACGCGCAGCACGACGTTCGCCCCTTCGGGCAGGCCGTCGGCGATCTCGGTGAAGGTGCCGTCGTTCAGGCCGAGGCGCACCTCGTGCGGCCAGAGCGCGCCGTTCTCGTAGGTCCAGAGCGTCGCACGGCGCGGACCCGTCGGCGCCTTCCGCTGCGCCTCCTCGTAGCGCTTGTATTTCTCGGGCGTGAGCACCGAGCGCAGCACCTTGGCGATACGGAGCCGGGCCTGCTCGCGCATATCCTCCTGCGCGGCGGCGGTGCCGGCTACAGCGGCGGCGCTCCGGATCGCCGCGAACTCGACGTCGAGCCCGGCATTGATCCTGGCGATCTCGTCGTCGCCGAGCTCGAGCTGATCCTTCAGCCGAGCGAGCAGCCGCGCGCGGCGGTCTGTGGTGAGCGGATTGACGCCAGCGGTCGACCAGGTGTCGCGCACGAGCGCGGCCTGAGCCAGCCCGCGCGGCTGGTAGCGCAGAGCCTCGGTCGGCACGAGCACGACCTGCTTGTTCTCGCCGGTGACGATCTGCACGTTCGCCGTCATGCCGGGAAGCAACCGGCCGAGCGTGTTGTCGGCGTCGATCACCACCGTATAGGTCACGACATTGGTCAGGTTGATCGGGGCGAGCCTCACCTGCTCGACCTTGCCCTTGAAGCTGACGTCCGGGTAGGCGTCGACAGTGAAGCTCACGTCGTTGTCGCGCGCGACCTGGCCGATATCGGCCTCGTCGACCTGGGCGTCGATCTGCACCTGGGCAAGATCCTGGGCGATGGTGAAGAGCTTCGGCGCCGTCATGCTGGCGGCCACGGTCTGGCCGGGCTCGACGATGCGCTCGATCACCACGCCGTCGATCGGCGCGCGGATATAGGTGCGCTCCAGATCGATGCGGGCGCTGTCGAGCGTGGCCTGCCGCTGCTCGAGCGTGGCGCGCGCGTTCTCGAGTTGCGCCTTGGCCATGGCGAGATCGGCCGCGCCGCTCTCCTTGGCGGCGGTCGCCGTATCGAGCGCGGCCTGCGCGCCGACGCCCTTGCGGACGAGTTCGGCGGCACGTGAGTGGTCGAGCTCGGCCTTATGCAGATTGGCTTCGGCGCGCTGCACGGTCGCTTCCTGCAGCGCCACGTTGGCCTTGGCGATGGCGAGCCCGGCTTCTTCCTCGCGCACGCGCGCCTCGAAGGTCGAAGGCTCGATGCGGGCCAGCACCTGGTCCTTCTTCACCTCGGAGGAGAAGTCGGCGTTGACCTCGCCGATATTGCCGGAAAGCTGCGAGCCGATCTCGACCGTGCCGAGAGCGCGCACGGTGCCCGAGGTCGAGACGATCCGGCGCACATCGCCGCGCGTGGCGACGGCGGTTTGCACGTCGAGCTTAGGCGCGGCGCGGTGGTGCCAGAAATAATAATAGCCCGCGCCGCCTGCGAGCAGCGCTACTAGCAATATCGGAAGCCAGCGTTTTCCCATGAGTCCGCCGGTTGCCTCGGCTCTCGCTCATAACATGACGGGACGCGCTCTAACGTTACAAAACGGCAAGGATGTGAAGCGGCTCGTTACGCACTCCTCCGCCACTGTCATTGCCCGGCTTGACCGGGCAACCCAGTACGCCTTTACCGATCAGAATCACGGCGGTCGGTGCCTACTGGGTTCCCGCTTTCGCGGGAATGACAGCCGGCTAGGGCGATGACCTAGCCGGTTGGCTATCGAGAGCGCCTATTGCAGCTCCCAGGTCACGCGGACGCGCGTCTCGATCGTTGCCGTGCCGGCTTCGAGCGGTACGTCCTTCGCCATCTCCATGCGGGCGACCGTAGGACTGCCGAAGGGCATCGGCCCGGAGCTTTCCTCGGTGATGTTGAGGATCTGGCCGAGCGTCACGCCTGCGGCCTCGGCATAGACCTTGGCGTTGGCGAGCGCAGTCTGCACGGCAAGCTTGCGGGCGTCGTTGCGGAGCTGCTCGGGCTCGGACACATCGAAGGAAATGCTGTCGATCGTGTTGGCGCCGAGGCTCACCACCTTGTCGAGAATGCCGCCGAGCTTGCCCGTGTCGCGCACCAGGATGCGCACCTGGTTGATCACGCGATAGGCGCTGATGCGCGGGGCAGGGCGCGGCTTTCCGTCGGGCGGAAACTGCTCGTAGACCGGCATCACGCTGAAGTTCACCGTCTGGATGTCCTTCGCCTCGATGCCCTCTGCCTTCAGCGCCTCGACGATCGCGGTCATGGCCTCGGTGTTCTTGTCGAGCGCCTCGCGCGCGGTCGGCGCCTCGCTGGTCACGCCCGTGGTGATGTCGACCCGGTCGGGCGTCGTCTTCACCGCGCCGCTCGCCGAGAGCGAGATCGTCCGCTTCTGTTCGCGGTCGTGGGCGGCGGCGTGCGGCGTCATGGCGGGAAGCGCGAAGGTTGCGAGGATGAGGAAGGTCAGGAACTTGGGGGAGCGTAGCATGAGGTCTCCGAGAGGTGTAAGCCCCGGCACGGGCGCGAAGCATCGCGCGCGCCGGATGGCGGCGCAACTCAACTTGCCGAGAGGTTTGCGGCGGACTTGCGGCGTGCATCGGCGGAACTTGCGACGGCAGAGCTTGCGGCGTTTCGCCAGAGCCGCCAAGTCTGCTATGAGGCGCTTCCCGCGAACGCGGCACCGCGGCAAAGCGGCGCATCGAGCGGAAGGTGGGGCCCGTAGCTCAACTGGTTAGAGCCGGCGGCTCATAACCGTCTGGTTGGAGGTTCGAGCCCTCCCGGGCCCACCAATCCCATTGTACAAATTTGATCTAGTTCAGGATTTCCGCTTTTTCCCCGAACCCTGGACGCGCGCGGTGCAGGCCGAGACCGTGGTGGGGGGCTGATAATCCGTGAAGCTCGGCAGCGAGCACGCCGGGCGCGAGCCCGTCGACTTAGATTTTGACGCTCCGGAACGTGCCGCTATATGCTCCATCCGGTTCAAGGACAAAACATCACCGATGAGGGCACCGATGCGGATAGCAGCGTTGATCGGAGCCACCATCGTTTGCGCTTTGCTCAGCGCGACGCAGAGCGCCCATGCTTGTCCCGAAGGCACGGTCTTTTCCGCTTATAAGGGAAATGGCATATGCGCCTATATCGGAGAGGGCGCGAAAGTTGCCGTGCAGTGCTACCCCGCTAAAGGCAAATGTCCGTCTGGCACGACGCGCGAGCGAAAAAAAAGCGGTTCTGACGCATATTGTTGCCCCACGAAGGTAAAGGGCAGGTCGCTAAGATGTGCCTGGCGAGGCACCGCGCCGTTCTGCGAGGGCAAGTGTTTGCATGGCGAGCAGTGGAAAGGCGATGCCCGTAACAAGGAAGGCGCGAGTTATACCTCCGGCATGAAGGGATGGAGTGGCTCCTTCGGCAAAGACTGCGCCTCAGGCAGCAAGGCGCTGTGCTGCAGCTACGCTGGTTGACACGTCGCGAAGCGGACCTGGGCTCGGGTTTGCGGCTCGCTGACGCCCTCCATTTCTCAAAACGCGGCCTGCTCGGTGAGGGTGCCGCCACCGCCGCGAAAATCGCCTCGTGACGCCACGCGGCGGCGCAAATTCCGAATCTTGCGGCGCGAGTTCCAGCGGTTCAGCACGCGGCTCGCGACTTCGAGCGGGATGAACTTCTTGTGCCCGATCCCGTCGATCAGCACGAAGCGCTCGTCGCCGTCGCCCGCAGAGCCATAGACCACGTTGTCGATATTCATCTCCGACAGGATCAGCGGCGACTGCACGACCTCCTCGCAGAACCTGTCGAAAGCGCGCTCGTGCTTCGGCGAGAGCTTTCCCTTTTTGAGCAACGCTCCGAGCGTCGGCGCGTAGCTCCCGTCTGGCGCGAAGACTGCCTCGACCACGAGGCCAGGCCCGAGATCGGTCTCGGCGAAGCCCACGATCTTCTGCAGATAGCGCGGGTGGCCTTGCGCCGCCGCCTGCATCGCAAGCTGCTCGCGCACCTCGCGCAGATAGCCGATCAGATGGCCGTAGCGGCGCTTGCGCGACTTGAACCAACGCCGCCCGCTGCCGAACTTCTCGTCGAGCGTGGCGAGGCGCACGACCTTGACCAGCAGGCGCGGGTTGGTCGGGTGGCGTAGACGTCGCGAATGCTGCCTTGCGCGACGGCCCGCTTGTTCCTGAGAACGAACTCCTTCATGTGCCCCGTGCCCCATGAAGCTGATGTGACAGTAAGGCCGCGCCGACCCGAGGGGCGCAAGCAACAGCCATTCGCGGGGCAGGCACGCGCGCCGATTTCTCTGAAGCGGCGTTTCACGAATGTGCGCACGAGGAAACACGGGTTTCTTCCGGCGCGTTCTTGCCCCGCGGCTAGGCCTTGCGCGAGACGCTCAGCGAGCATCGGAATCTTTTTTCAGCGTCTTTGAGGCCAATCGACGAAAATGTGTCGTCAGCTCTTCTGTTCGGCGAGCCAGATGGCGAGGTCTTCGAGAATCGCGCCGAAATGGATCTCGGGGATCTGCAAGGCCGCGGCGAGGTCCTGGAGCTTCTTGCGCTCCTCGCCGGCGATGCGCTCGTCGGCGAGCAGGACGAGATAGGCAGCGCGAAGCATCTCTTCCTTGGTGTCCATGCTGAGCGTGCGGCTGGCGGCCGCGAGGTCGCGCAAGAGATCGCCTGCGGCGTTGGCGGCAGCCACGCGCTCGACGTCGCCGGTCTCGATCGCGCGGCCCGCCTGGTCCTCATAGACTTGCTGGATGAGCCCGAGCTCGCGGCCGTCGAGCTCCCGGTCCGCGCCGGCCACGGCAACCATGGCCTTGAGGATCCAATCGGCGCCGTCTTGCGAATCGTGGGCCATGGCCAAGCTCCTTTGCCGCCTGATCGCATCCTTCGGAAGGGACCGTCAAGGGCGCCGGCTCGCCGCCGAGACGGGGAGGTCGGGCAGCGTGATGTAGTTGGCCAGAAGCTCCGAGCCGATGCGGTTGAGATGGCCGGGGTTCCGGTAAAGGAACACGCCGTCCATCACGGTGTAGCATTCGGCCGCATCGCATAGGAGGTCCGTGCCGAGGACGGCAGTCGCGCCGGGCGTGCGCGCGACGACGGCGCGGATGGCATCATTCGAGGGGCCGAGATCCTTCAGCACGGGTCCCGCCGGGATGCCGCAGGCGCGGGCCTGCGAGCCGTTGCGCTTCGCCTCGATGGCGCAGTCGACGGGCCAGGCGCCGGACTTCGTGAGATGCGGAACCTGTCCGAGGATCAGGACCTGCACGCCGTGCTTGGTCAGATAGTCGACGGTGGTTTGCAGCAGGGCCTCGAGCTGTTGCGGGCTGCGGTCGTATTCGCCGCTACCCTTGCCGCTCCCCAGGTCGAGGCCGTTATGCCCGAGCCCGGCGCGATAGCCCGACCAGTTCGCGGAGAGCACGGCAAGCTTCAGCCCCGGATTGGCGGCAAGAAAGGCGATGATGCCCTCCTGATAGGCGAGGCAGGTGTCCTCGCGCCAGTCCTCCTCGTTGACGCGCCACACGCCGAGCAGCGGCGCACAGGTGCTTTGCGTGACCTGACGGCCGGACAAGCCCTTGGTTTCGGCGAGCCGCGCCAGCATCGGCACGAAATGATCGGCATTCGAGTCCCCGAAGATCGCCATGTCGTAAGACTGGCCTGCGGCCTTTGCGCGTCCGAAGGCGCAGAACGTATCGTCGTCGAAAATGTCGTCGACGCCGTCGCATGTACCCCGCCGCGGATTGTTCGAGGCGATCTGGTCGTAGACGCTGCGCGCCACGCCGTCGAGCCGCCACGCCCAGCCGTCGCCGGCCCTGATCGAGAGGCCGACTGCCGCGATCGCGACCAGCAGGCCGGCCGCCGAGACTAGCGCCTTGCGCGTTGAGAAGACCGACTGGCCGTAGCGGCCCCTGAGCGGCGTCTCGACATAGCGCCAGGACAGCCAGGCGAGCGCGAAGCTTGCCGTGAGCATGGCGGCGATGGTTACCCATGATGGCGATGCCGCCTGCAGCCGCGCAAAGCTGAAGATCGGCCAGTGCCACAGATAGAGCGAATAGGAGATCAGCCCGATAAACACGAACGGTGTCGAGGCGAGCAGCCGTGTAACCCAGGGCTGGTTCCCTCTCGACGCCGCGATGATCGCCGCCGCGCTCAAGGTCGCAAGCGTCGTCGCGACGCCGGGATAGGGCGTGGTCTCGGAGAAGAGCACGACGCTCGCAACGATTCCCGCGAGGCCGAGCGTGGCGAGCAGCTCGGAGGTGCGCGGCGAGAAATTCAGCCCGTCGACACTGAGCGCAAGCAGCGCGCCGAGCAGCAGGCCCCAGGCGCGCGTATGCGGCATGAAGAACGCGTAAGTCGGCTCGGTCCAGGAATAGAGGAGGAACGCGCCGAGCGAGGCGACGATGGCGACCGCGAGAATGATGAAGGCTGTCCGGCGCGGCACCCGCGTCAGCAGGAGGAGCAGCACCAGCGGCCAGATCAGATAGAACTGCTCCTCGATGGCAAGCGACCAGGTGTGCAGCAGCGGCTGTTCCTGGGCCGACAGGGCGAAATAGTCGGTGGTCCGATAGAAATGGATGTTGGCGCCGAACAGCGACGCCGAGGTGATGCTGCGGCCGAACTCGCGCATCTGCTCCGGCGACAAAATAAAGAACGCGGCGATGAAGGTGGCGAGCATGACGACCGCCAGTGCCGGCACGATGCGCCGCGCGCGCCGCGCCAGGAATTTCGGGAGCGAGAAGGCGTTCCGCGCGATCTCCTTGTGCAGCAGCGAGGTGATCAAGAAGCCCGAGATGACGAAGAAGATATCGACGCCGACAAAGCCGCCGGGGACCTGAGCGGGTGCCGCGTGGAAGGCGATGACGGAGAGGACGGCGATGGCGCGCAGGCCGTCGACGTGAGGCAGATAGGCGAGATGCCTCTTGTCCTGCGCAGACTGTCCCTCGACGTCTTGCAATGCGGTTCCGATCGAGCTTGGCCGGGCCGCCCAATTGGCCCCCTCGGCGCCGAGTTTAGACCGATCCTCCGAGCCGACACACGTCTTCCGAAGTCGCGCCTATTAGACCGGAAGCTCCGTGGAATAGCCGAAATGGTCGAAATCGATGGCGTATTTTTCGCGCACCTTCCGGGCGATGTCCGGCGTGTAATGCGCGGCGAGCTTAGAGCCGGCATTGGACTGGTTCTTGTGCACGCTGCGGATCTCGGCCTGCTTCTTGCCGTAGCGCGACATGATCGCGGCGAGCTCCTCTTCGAGGTTCTCGAAGCGCAGGAAGTGGTCGTACTCGATCACATCGCAAAAGATGTTGTGGTACTGCACGCGCCAATGCGGGTTCATGTCTTCGATCGTCTGCCCGCATACGATGTCGACGAATTCGCCGAAGGTTGGCTTCTCGCTCGTGCCGAGCACCTTGCGATAGTTCTCGGGCTTTGCGCCAAGATAGAACGACAGGAGCCGCGAATAGGGATTGCGGACCACCGCGAACTTGAACGGAATATCGTTGATGCTCTTGATGCGCGTGAGCTTGAGGTCGCTCGGCTGGAGCAGCGGCGCATACCAGCGATCAATGTCGCTCATGGTCTCGGGCAGCGTCTTCTCGGCGACGAGGTTCTGCAGCGAGCGCCTGAGCGTCACGTTCGCGCATTTCTCGCATTTGGTGTAGAGGAACTCGCGCTTCGGCGACACGAACACGGCATTGTTGAAGCGCTCGCGGCGCTTGTAGCTGCCGCCTAGCCCAGCAGGGTCCAGCACGCAAAAGCCGAAATGGCCGATCATTCTACCGACAGACTGCATCCGGAAATATGATCCCTCTTTTGCCGCTCTCTTGAGCGCGACCGAGTGGCTAGCGCGCGCCAGCGAGGCCCGTCAAGCCGATTGTAGCGGGGCGAAATGCGGCGTTTCTGTGCAGCTTCGAGGCGTTGAGTTCGGCGCGGCCGTCGGCTAAAAGCCGCAACGCTTCCCACGAAATTCACCCGAAGAAAGCCCGCATGGCCACGCCCCAATACGTCTATGTCATGAACCGCCTGTCCAAGACCTATCCGGGCGGCAAGCAGGTCCTGAAGGACGTGACGCTCTCCTTCCTGCCGGGCGCCAAGATCGGGGTGGTGGGCGTGAACGGCGCGGGAAAGTCCACTCTGCTGCGCATCATGGCGGGCGATGAGAAGGAGTTCGTCGGCGAGGCCTGGGCCGCCGAGGGCGTGACCGTTGGCTATCTGCCGCAGGAGCCCGTGCTCGACGAGAGCAAGACCGTGACGGAGAACGTCATGGAGGGCGTCGCCGAGAAGAAGGCGAAGCTCGACCGCTATAACGAGCTTGCCGTCAACTATTCGGACGAGACCGCTGATGAGATGGCCGAGCTCCAGGACCAGATCGACGCGCAAAATCTCTGGGATCTCGATGCGCAGGTCGAGCAGGCGATGGACGCTCTGCGCTGCCCGCCGGGCGATGCCGATGTAAAGTCGCTGTCCGGCGGCGAGCGGCGCCGCGTGGCGCTCTGCAAGCTGCTGCTGTCCAAGCCGGATATTCTGCTGCTGGACGAGCCGACCAACCATCTCGACGCCGAGAGCGTCGCTTGGCTCGAGCATCATCTCAGCGAATATCCCGGCACCGTGATCATGGTGACGCACGACCGCTACTTCCTTGACAACATCACCGAATGGACACTCGAGCTCGATCGCGGTTCGGGCGTTCCCTACAAGGGCAATTATTCCTCGTGGCTTGAGCAGAAGCAGAAGCGGCTCGAGGTCGAGGGCAAGCAGGAAGAGGCCAAGCAGCGTACGCTCGCGCGCGAGCTCGACTGGATCAGGGCGAGCCCCAAGGCGCGGCAGGCGAAATCCAAGGCGCGCATCCGCGCTTATGACGACCTGCTCGCCGAGGCCGGGCGCGACAAGACCGGCAAGGCGCAGATCACCATCCCGCCTGGGCCCCGGCTCGGCGACCTGGTCATCGAGGCCGACGGGCTGGAAAAGGGCTTTGGCGACCGCCTTCTGGTCGACGGCCTGTCCTTCAAGCTGCCGCCGGGCGGCATTGTCGGCGTGATCGGCCCGAATGGCGCCGGGAAGACGACGCTGTTCCGCATGATCGTCGGCGAGGAGCACCCGGATGACGGCGCGATCCGCGTGGGCGACACCGTGAAGCTCGGCTATGTCGATCAGTCGCGCGACGCCCTCGACGCCAAGAAGACCGTCTACGAGGAGATTTCCGGTGGCGACGAGGTGATCAAGCTCGGCGCCCGCGAGGTGCCGAGCCGCGCCTATGTCGGCTGGTTCAACTTCAAGGGTAGCGATCAGCAGAAGAAGGTTGGCCAGCTCTCCGGCGGCGAGCGCAACCGCGTGCATCTCGCCAAGATGCTGAAGTCCGGCGCCAACCTGATCCTGCTCGACGAGCCGACCAACGATCTCGACGTCGAGACGCTGTCCTCACTCGAGGCGGCGCTGGAGGACTTCCCCGGCTGCGCGGTCATCATCAGCCACGACCGCTTCTTCCTCGACCGCATCGCCACGCACATCCTCGCCTTCGAGGGCGACAGCCATGTCGAGTGGTTCGAGGGCAATTTCGCCGACTACGAGGAAGACAAGAAACGCCGGCTCGGCGAGGACTCGGTGCTGCCGAAGCGCATCAAGTACAAGAAATTCGCGCGGGCTTAGAGGCCATTGCTCTCTGTCGCAAAATAAATCTCGTCATCGCCGGGCTTGACCCGGCGATCCAGGGCCGCTGGCTCAGTGCCGGTTGCCCCTGGATGCCCGGCTCAAGGCCGGGCATGACGTCAATGCAGGTGGGTAGTGTTTTCTAGCTCGCCGGCTTCACGAACTTCAAAGTCATGCGGTCGCTCTCGCCGATCGCCAGGTACTTGTCGCGATCCTGATCGCCGAGGCGAAGCGAGGGCGGCAGCGTCCACACGCCTTTCTCATAATCCTTGGTGTCCTTCGGATTGGCGTTGATCTCGGACTTCTCGGCGAGCTTGAAGCCCGCCTTCTCGGCGAGCGCGATCACGGTGTCCTCGGTCACATATCCTTTGCCGGCCTTGGGGTCCTGCGCGACCTTGGGATCGCCGCGATGCTGCACGAGGCCGAGCACGCCGCCGGGCTTGAGCGCCCGGTACATGGACGCAAAGGCGTCGTCAGCGGTGCCGGAGCCGATCCAGCTATGCACGTTGCGGAACGTCACCACGAGATCCGCGGACCCCGGAGGCGCGATGTCGCCGTCCTTGGTCAGCTTGGTGCGCTTGACCTCGCCGTAAAGCTCGGGCGCGGCCTTCACCTTCTCCTCGAAGGCCGCGAGCGAGCGCTGGACCGCCTCGTAGGACGGATCGCCGGGGTGCTCGGCTGCGTAGAGCGTGCCGCTGCCCTTGAGATAGGGCGCGAGGATTTCCGTGTACCAGCCGCGGCCCGGATAGATCTCGACCACCGTCATGTCAGGCCTGATGCCGAAGAAGGTGAGCGTCTCGGCCGGATTGCGATATTTGTCGCGCGCCTTGTTCTCCGCGGACCTGTGGTCGCCGGCGATGATCTCCTTCAGGCGCTCGTCCTGCGCCGGCGCCGCCTCGGCATGCGCGAGGCGCGGCGCGAGCAGGAAAAATCCAAGCATCAGAAGCAAAAGGGCAGGGCTCTTGCGCAGTGCGGTCATGTCTTCCCCGAAGCTGTTGAATGGCCGATTTGCGGGAGAGCGTAGCAGCAAACGGCGCCCGGCAAACCCCGCCGCTCATTCAAGTTTGCTTGAAACCGGACAGTCCAGGGCGCAAGCGGCCCTTGTCCGACACTCCGAAAAGGTATAAACATATCTTTATGTCAGATGGTGCAGAGAGAGCTGGGACGCTTCAGGGCCTTTCCCGTGCGGGGGCGCTCGCGGCGCTGCGCGGCGCCGGCGAGGCCACGCGCTTGCGCATTCTCGCGCTGCTTGCAGGCGCCGAGCTGAACGTCAAGGACCTGACGCAGATTCTCGGCCAGAGCCAGCCGCGCATCAGCCGCCATCTCAAGCTCATGGTCGAGGCCGGGCTGATCACCCGCTTCCGCGAAGGGTCGTGGGTGTTCTTCCGCATCGCCGACCAGGGCGCGGAGGGCGCGCTCGCCCGCGCCGTGGTCGAGAGCCTCGATGCCTCCGACCTCACGCTGGCGCGGGACCGTGCGCGCGCCGAGGCCGTGCAGAAGGCGCGCGGCGAGGCGGCGCAGGCCTACTTCAAGACGCATGCCGGCGAATGGGACAGGATCCGCGCGCTGCATGTGGCCGAGAGCCAGGTCGAGGCGGCAATGAACGAGGCGCTGGGGCAGGGGCCGTTCGACCTGCTGGTCGATCTCGGCACCGGCACCGGGCGCATCCTCGAGCTATTCGCGCCCCGCGCCGCCCGCGCACTCGGCTTCGACATCAACCACGCCATGCTGGCCTATGCGCGCATGAAACTCGAACGCGCAGGGCTCGCGCATGCGCAAGTGCGGCACGCCGATCTCTACAACATGCCGCTGCCCGACGGCGCGGCCGATGCAGTGGTGCTGCACCAGGTGTTGCATTTCCTCGACGATCCCGCCGCGGCGGTCGCCGAAGCCGCGCGGCTGCTCAAGCCCGGCGGCAAGCTGCTGGTGGTGGATTTTGCGCCGCATGAGCTCGAGTTCTTGCGCGAGCAGTCGGCGCATCGCCGGCTCGGCTTTGCACGCGACCAGATCGAGCGCCAGCTTGCCCGCGTGGGATTGAAGCTTGCGCGCTTCAGCGAGCTCGCTCCGGCGCCCGCCGACGGCAAGCTCACCGTGTCGCTCTGGCTCGGGGTGAAGCCCGTCGTCGCGGCCAAGAAGAAGCGTTCCGTCAATGTGGAGGTTGCCGCGTGATGCTTGCGTCCACCGATCAGAAGAGCCGCTTTCTCGGGCGTGGCGACATCGAGGTGTCGTTCGAGTTCTTCCCGCCGAAGACCCAAGCGATGGAGGAGACGCTGTGGCGCTCGATCCATCGGCTCCAGCCGCTCCGCCCGAAATATGTCTCGGTGACCTATGGTGCCGGCGGCTCGACGCGCGAGCGCACCCACGCGACGCTCGCGCGCATCCTGCGCGAGACGACCATGGAGCCTGCCGCGCATCTGACTTGCGTCGCCGCGACCCGCGAGGAGATCGACGAGATCATCCGCGGCTATTGGGATCTCGGCGTGCGTAATCTCGTGGCATTGCGCGGCGATCCGCCTGGCGGGATCGGCGAGCGCTACGAGCCGACGCCGGGCGGTTACGTCAACGCCGCCGACCTCACCGCGGGCGCCAAGAAGATCGCGCCGTTCCTCGTGTCGGTCGGCTGCTATCCGGAGAAGCATCCCGAGTCGCCGAGTTTCGAAGCCGATATCGACATGCTGAAGGCGAAGGTCGATGCCGGTGCCGACGCCGCGATCACCCAGTTCTTCTTCGACAACGAGGTGTTCTTCCGCTTCAAGGACCGCGTGCGCGCGGCGGGCATCAAGATTCCGATAATCCCCGGCCTCATCCCGATCCACAATTTCAAGCAGGTCGCGGGCTTCGCGGCAAAGTCGGGCGCGAGCGTGCCGGACTGGCTCGGGCATCGCTTCGAGGGCCTCGACAACGACCAGGAGACGCGCCACCTCGTCGCCGCCGCCGTAGCCGCCGAGCAGGTGCTCGGCCTGGTGGATCAGGGGCTGACCAGCTTTCATTTCTACACCCTGAACCGCGCCGACCTCGTCTATGCGGTCTGCCATCTGCTCGGCCTGCGGCCCGCCAAGGCCTTCGCTACGGCGCCGGAGAAGGCCGCGTCATGACCCGCGAAGACCGTATCAAAGCCCTGAAGCAGGCAGCGCGCGAGCGCATCCTGATCCTCGACGGTGCCATGGGCACCATGATCCAGCGCTACAAGCTCGATGAGGCGGGCTATCGCGGCGCGCGCTTCAAGGATCACGGGCATGACCTGAAGGGCAACAACGATCTGCTCGTGCTGAGCCGGCCCGAGATCATCAGCGAAATCCACGACGCCTATTTCGAGGCCGGCGCCGACATGGTCGAGACCAACACCTTCAACGCGCAAGCCATCAGCCAAGCGGATTATGGGCTCGAGGACTTCGCCTATGAGCTGAACCTCGCGGCAGCCAAGCTCGCACGCGAGTCGGCCGACGCCTGGACCGCGAAGACGCCGGACAGGCCGCGCTTCGTCGCGGGCGCCATCGGCCCGACCAACCGCACCGCCTCGATCTCGCCCGACGTCAACAATCCCGGCTTCCGCAATGTCAGCTTCGACGAGTTGGTCGAGGCCTATTCCGTGCAGACGCGCGGGCTGATCGAAGGCGGCGCCGACACCATCCTGATCGAGACCGTGTTCGACACCTTGAATGCCAAGGCTGCAGGCTTTGCGGTCGAATCCGTGTTCGACGAGCTGGGCGTGCACCTGCCGATCATGATCTCGGGCACCATCACCGATCTCTCCGGCCGCAATCTCTCGGGCCAGACGCCGGAAGCGTTCTGGTATTCGATGGAGCATCTCAAGCCATTCTCGATCGGGCTCAATTGCTCCTTCGGCGCCGAGCAGCTCAGGCCGTCGGTTGCCGACCTCGCCGCCGTCGCCGACACCCTGGTCAGCGTCTATCCGAACGCTGGGCTGCCGAACGAGATGGGCGAGTATGACGAGACCCCGGAGTTCATGGCGGGCCTGCTCGACGAATGGGCCAAGGACGGCCTGATCAACATCGTCGGCGGCTGTTGCGGCACGACGCCAGACCACATCCGTGCCATTGCCGAGGCGGTCTCGAAATATCCGCCGCGCCACGTGCCGGAGGCCATCCACAAGCTCCGCCTCTCCGGCCTCGAGCCCTTCGTGCACGGGTGAGGAGGCGGCGTCAGTTACAATGTCCCTTCAACCCACTCCCACGTCATGCCCGGGCTTGACCCGGGCATCCAGGGGTAACATGGCAAGGCGCCCGAAGACTTTCTGGGTCTACATCCTCGCCAGCGGCCGCAATGGAACGCTCTATATCGGCGTGACGAGCAACATCGCGGCACGAATTTATCAGCACAAGGAGGGGCTGGTGCCTGGCTTCACCAGGAAGCACGGCGTTACGAAGCTCGTGCATTGCGAACCGTTCGAGAGCGTCAGCTACGCGATCCAGCGCGAGAAGACTTTGAAGAAATGGCCACGCAAGTGGAAGCTCGACCTGATCGAACGCGACAACCCGCAGTGGCGCGACATTGCGGAGGAGCCGCTGTGGTGACTCAGTGCAATTTGCCCCTGGATCGCCGGGTCAAGCCCGGCGACGACGTGGTACGGGTGGTTAGGCAGATACAATGACCAACGCGGCGCAGAATTTCGTCATGGTTGGCGAGCGGACCAACGTCACGGGCTCCGCGCGCTTCCGCAAGCTGATCGAGGCGAACGACTATGCTGCCGCGCTCGAAGTCGCGCGCCAGCAGGTCGAGAACGGCGCCAACATGCTCGACGTCAACATGGACGAGGGCATGCTCGACTCCGAGAAGGCGATGAACACCTTCCTCAACCTGCTCGCCGCCGAGCCGGACATCAGCCGTGTGCCGATCATGATCGATAGCTCGAAATGGTCGGTGATCGAGACCGGGCTGAAATGCGTGCAGGGCAAGTCGATCGTGAACTCCATCAGCCTGAAGGAAGGCGAGGAGCCATTCCTTGAGCACGCCCGCAAGGTGCGCCGCTATGGCGCCGCCGTCGTGGTGATGGCCTTCGACGAGACCGGGCAGGCCGAGACTGCCGAGCGCAAGTTCGAGATCTGCAAGCGCGCTTACAAGCTGCTGACCGAGACGGTCGGCTTCCCGCCCGAGGACATCATCTTCGACCCGAACATCTTCGCGGTTGCGACCGGCATCGAGGAGCACAACGACTACGGCCGCGCCTTCATCGAGGCGACGCGGCGCATCAAGGCGGAGCTGCCTTACGTGCACGTCTCGGGCGGCGTGTCGAATCTCTCCTTCGCCTTCCGCGGCAATGAGCGTGTGCGCGAGGCGATGCACTCCGTGTTCCTGTATCACGCGATCCAGGCCGGCATGGACATGGGCATCGTCAATGCCGGGCAACTCGCGCTCTACGACGACATCGAGCCGGAGCTACGCGAGCTGGTCGAGGACGTGATCCTCAACCGGCGTCCCGACGCGACCGACCGCCTGCTCGAAGCCGCCGAGCGCTTCAAAGGCGAGGGCGCGCAGAAGAAGGAGGCCGATCTCTCCTGGCGCGCGCAGCCGGTCGAGCAGCGGCTGATCCATGCGCTGGTGCACGGCATCGGCACCTATGTCGAAGAGGATACCGAGGAGGCGCGCGCATCCGCCGAGCGCCCGCTGCATGTCATCGAGGGTCCGCTGATGGCCGGCATGAACGTGGTCGGCGACCTGTTCGGCTCGGGCAAGATGTTCCTGCCGCAGGTGGTGAAGTCCGCGCGCGTGATGAAGCAGTCGGTCGCCTATCTCATGCCCTTCATGGAGAAGGAGAAGGAGGAGCTCGGCCTGGCGCAGGGCGATCCCGCCGGGCGCGTGCTGCTCGCCACGGTGAAGGGCGACGTGCACGACATCGGCAAGAACATCGTCGGCGTCGTGCTCCAGTGCAACAACTACGAGGTGATCGATCTCGGCGTCATGGTGCCGGCGCAGAAGATCCTCGACACGGCGCGCGAGCGGAAAGTGGACATCATCGGGCTGTCGGGCCTGATCACGCCGTCTCTCGACGAGATGTGCCATGTCGCGGCCGAGATGGAGCGCGAGGGTTTCGACCTGCCGCTACTCATCGGCGGTGCCACCACGAGCCGCGTGCACACGGCGGTGAAGATCAGCCCGAATTATCACCGCAGCCAGGCGATCTACGTGACCGATGCAAGCCGCGCGGTCGGCGTCGTCTCGGGTCTCATGTCGACCGAGGAGCGTCCGAAAGCGATCGCCCGCGTGCGCGAGGAATATCGCACCATGGCCGAGTCCTACGCGCGCGGCCAGGAGGAGAAGGCGCGCACCTCGATCGCGGATGCGCGCAAGAACAAGCTCAGGCTCGATTGGGCCGCATACACGCCGCCCAAGCCGACTTTTCTCGGCACGCGCGCGTTCCGTGCCTACGATCTTGCCGAGCTTGCCCGCTATATCGACTGGACGCCGTTCTTCCATGCCTGGGAGCTGAAGGGCACATTCCCACGCATCCTCGAGGACGAGAAATACGGCGAGGCGGCCCGCCCGCTGTTCGAGGACGCGGAGTCGATGCTCGCGCAGCTCATCAAGGAAAAATGGCTGACCGCGAATGCGGTGGTGGGCTTCTGGCCGGCGAACAGCGTCGGCGACGACATCGAGCTCTATGCCGACGATAGCCGTACCGAGGTGATCGCCGCGCTGCATACGCTACGCCAGCAGATGGCGCGCGATTCTGGCCGGCCCAATCTCGCGCTCGCCGATTTCATTGCGCCGAAAGAGTCGGGCGTCCCCGATTATATCGGCGGCTTCGCGGTGACGGCGGGCATCGGCGAGGAGGACGTCGCGCGGCGCTTCGAGCGCGCCAATGACGATTACTCGAAGATCCTGGTCAAGGCGCTCGCCGACCGGCTGGCCGAGGCCTTCGCCGAGGCGCTGCACGAGAAGGTGCGGCGCGAGCTTTGGGCCTATGCGCCGGACGAGGCGCTCTCGAACCATGAGCTGATCGCGGAAGGCTATGCCGGCATCAGGCCCGCACCCGGCTATCCGGCGCAGCCGGATCATACCGAGAAGGGCACGCTGTTCGGGCTGCTCGATGCGGAGAAGGCGACGGGCGTGAAGCTGACCGAGAGCTATGCGATGTGGCCGGCGGCAGCCGTGTCAGGCCTTTACTTCTCGCATCCCGAGTCGCGCTATTTCGGCGTCGGCAAGATCGGCCGCGACCAGGTGGCCGACTACGCCGCGCGCAAGGGATGGTCGGTCGAGCAGGCCGAGCGTTGGCTTGCGCCGATCCTCAATTACGATCCGAAGCGGATCGCCGACGCGGCGGAGTGAGCTCCCGCGATCGCCGCGCTAAGGAAATGACTTTTTGATGCCGATGGAGCCCCCAACATCGCCCTTTGGATTTTCTCGGGTCGGAGGCTCCGACTTGCCTTCGAAGACAATGGGCGGGTCCGTCTTGGTTTGAACGCCTGTCACGCTGCCGTCGGGCCCTGTTGTCTTCTCCAATCCAAGATTGTCGAGGACTTTGTCCGTATCGCTCTGACCCTTGTCCTCCGCGAAGGCGCCCGAGGTCCCGAACACTAGCGCCGCCGATAAAATCAGGAGCGCGAAAGCTGCGATTGGCCGTGCCATGCTCGTTTCCTCCCCATCTGCGAGGGAGAGAAGGTAGCACGCATCATAAATACAATCTAGAGTTGATAGTTACACCATCCCGAGAATGACGGCGGCCACGAAGCCGAACGACACGATCGCCGTGATGGCGGTCAAAGCCTGGGTGAGTTCCATCGGAAGCTCCTTTCCGAAGGGAGGGAGCGGCTCCGCGCTCGCGTCGAGCCTGCCTGCCCCCTCGATCATCGCCGAGAAAGGTCCGTCTTGCACTGCACCAACTCCTCGTGCTGCAGGGCGAGCACCTAACGTCCAAGCCCCGACTTGGTTTCACCTTAAGCCAAGCCGCATTGTCCAAGCCGGCCAGGGCTCCGGCAAACGGCCATGGCGGACATGGTAAACGGGGCGGATTGGCAGAAGACCCAGCGCGTTCGTCATGGTGAGGTGCAAGCGCCGTCCTTCGAGGCTCGGGCTTTGCCCGAGCACCTCAGGATGACGGCGCTTGCCTCGAACCACGCACAGCCGCCGTGCCCACGCTTCGGGCCGCGTGGGCAACCGCATACGGTTGCTCACCCTACGTCAGGACCTTACGGAGCAGGATCTCCTCGAAGCCGTCGTCCACCAGGTCGGGCAGGGCGGCGGCGCGGCGGAAGCCGTGGCGCTCGTAGAAGCGCAAGGCATCGGCGTTGAACGACGAGGCGCAGACCCAGAGATTGCGCGCCTTGCGGTTCCGCGCCTCCTGCTCGAGCCAATCGAGCACCGTCCCGCCAATGCCGCGGTTCTGGAAATCGGGCAGGAGCGCCAGCAGCTCCAGATACGGCCCCTTCAGCCAGGGATAGCGGACGGAGATCACGCCGGCCGCGTGCTGGTCCACTTCGATGAGATAGCGGCTCACGCCGCCATCGGCTGACACTAGAAAGCCCGCCATCACGTCGGCCGGATAGTTCATCTCCGACCACGGCTTCATCGCCACGATCGCCGCGGCAAGCTCGCCGGCCCGCGACGGGTCGAGCGCGATCAGCCGCGCGCCGGGAAGATCAACGGCCGAAAATGGGCCAGACATGACTGTCCTGACTGCGCCGCTTGCCCGCCCTGGCGATGCGCGCTTTGCCGTTGCCCGGCCGGTCGAGATAGCAATTCGCGGCGATCACGGGCTTGCCCGCTTTCAGAAGCTCGCTCACCGTCACGAAGCTATAGCCTTGTTCCTTGAGCTTCGGCAGCGCGACGGCGAGCGCCGCGGCCGTATTGCGGCCGCGCCCGTTCGCGTGCGCCACCACGATGGCGCCCGGATGGGCGCGCGCGAAGATCGTGTCGGCGATGGCCTTGGCCGAGCGGCGCGGGTCGGGATCGCCGGTCACCACGTTCCACTGGATGGCGAGCAGCCCGGCATTGGCCACGGCGGCGAGCGACTTCGCGTTGCAGCTCCCGAACGGGAAGCGGATCAGGTTCATCCGCTCGGGCACGGTGCTGGCGGATTGCGCCGCGCCGCCGGCGCATTGCCGCGCCAGCAGCGCCTTCCGCGCGCGCAAATAGGCCGTATCGGTCAGCACGATCTCGTCGTTCAGGGCGCGATCGGCAATGCGCGAAAAATCGAGATGGCGGAAGCCGTGACCGGCAAGCTCGAAGCTCGGGTCGGCGATGAGCTGCTCGGCGCGCTCCTTGTGGGTCTCGAGCCATTTGCCGCTGACGAAGAACGTCGCCTTGGCGCCGTTCGCGCGGAGGAGATCAACGATGCGCCCGTCATAGCCGGCGATCGCGCCGCCGGTCTCGCAGAGGTCGAAGGTGAGCGCGATCAGCTTCTCGCCGGGCGGCAGCTCGACGCTCCTGATCGAGCCGCGCAGCTCCGGCGGCACCGGCGTCGCCGTGGGAAGCGGCTCCTGCCGGAGCGCATTGAGATCGAGCCCGGCGTTCGAGCGGATGGGCTTCAATTCCTTGTCGGAGGCGGTGAGCAGGTCTTGCGTCCAGCAGCGGTCGAGCAGGCTGTCGTCAGCCGCAAGGCCGGCGCCCGGCGCAAGCCCCGCGAGCGCCAAGCCAAGCAGAATGAAAGCCCCTCGCAGTGCCATCATTTCCCGTCTCCCGCGCGCATTGAGCCTGCTTCGGCGCGGCCGCGTCAACTGCCGATCGGCCGCAGGGCCGCCTCGCGCACCACCAATTCGCCCGGTTCCGCGCTTAGAATTCCGGTCCTTGCAACGAGCGAATTGGAGGAAGCCATGCTCAGGACGATGGTAACGGCAGCCTGTTTCGCGCTCCTGGCCGTCTCGCCTGCCTCTGCCGACAAGCATCTCTGCAACGACGCCCATATGCAGCAGATGGACAATATGATCGCCAAGATGACCGACGAGGCGAAGCAGAAGGAGGCGAACGCGGCGCTCGATCAATCCAAGGCCGCCATGAAGGACGGCAACACCGAGGCCTGCATGAAGCACATGATGGAGGCTCACAAGGCCATGGGCATGTAGCGCGCGCGTGCGCTCAAAAAGGGGAGCGCGAGCGCGACTGGCAGACAGAGCGGCAGACATGAGTCTCCTTTCCGCGACGCTAGGGGCGTCCGGAGCATGAGGGGGACGGCGCGCCGAGAAGCGCAATCCTAATGGTTCGTGCCTTGCGGCACGCTGGCGCCTCGCGGCGCGCCACATGCGCGTCTTTGGATGCGCTGCCGCGCTCCGCGCACCTTGAGCGGACGCAGCTTCGCGCCCTCTTAAGCGCATGCTTATTTGCGGCGTCTATCGGGCCGGACCCCGCTTTCTTGTAGCCCGACGCCACCGGCTTCTGGCCGGCTTGAGCGCAACGGCGTTACGCGGTCGGCCTCGCCAGTCGAGCGCGGGCATCAGTCAGCCAGCTCCTGGCAGGGACTCCTAGTGGTCCCGGGGGGAGCTCCGGCACCGCCCGAGTGCCTTGTTGCGACAAGGGCCGCGGGCGCCGCACCTCACCCCGCATCCACGACGCCTCGCGAAGCGCCCCTCAACGGATGAGGCTCGCTGAGTGTAATCGCGGTTCGGAGAGCGGGGATAAGTTTTGCCGTTCCCCGCAACCAGTGTCATGTAGCTGTCGAGTCGCCCTGCGGCGCCTTATCGCGCTTCGCGGCCGTGGAAGACCCGAAGCATCACGAGCCGGTTGCCGTCGAACCGATACTGGAAGACGTAGTCGGCGTTCAGTACGCGCAGTACGACCTGCCTGTATTCCGTTCTGCCGGCGAGCGGGTGGCCGAGCTGCGGGTGGTTTGTGAGAAGCTCGGTGCGGGCGATGATTGCCTCCGCCACGCGGTCGGCAAGCTGCGGATGGCGCTCTTTCAAGAACTCAGCGAATCGGTCGAGGTCGGTCAGGGCCTCGACCGACCATTCGAGCCTCATCGCTCATGCCAGGGCCGAAACGCAGGTGAGCCCCAGCTCCGAAGCCACTGCACGACGTCCTCATGCGGGACGGTTGGCTCTCCCGCCTCGATCATCGCCCAACGACGGTCGAGCTCGGCGATCTCCTCGGGGTTGGCAACGACGGGCTCGGCTTCGCGCGCCAACAACTCTCGCACGAGGTCGGATACAGTTACGCCGCGCTCCGCGGCGCGCTTTTCGAGCGATGTTGCCGCAGTGTCATCAAGCTCTATGTTTCGCTTCGTCGCCACAACGTTGAAAGCTAAGGCCGGGCGGTGAGGGGCGCAAGCGGCGCTTGCGAGACCATCGGGCAATCGAGCGTCTTCTCGAGCGCCTCGACCAGCTCCGCCTCGCTATTCGCCTTGATGTAGAGGCCGTGATTGGACTCCGCGAGGCACATCAGGTCGAGGATGCTGTTGCCGCCGGTCCAGGAGAAGCCTTCATAGCGGAAGGCGATGACATGGACGGTAAGCTGCTGCGCGGTCGCCGCGAGTTGCTTGCCGAGATCGCAGGGCGAGCGCCCGCAAGTCTCCTCGCCGTCGGTGATGGCGACGATCACGCCAGGCTTGTTGCGGTAGTTCAGCACCTCGGCCGCTTGCTCCACCGCCGAGGTCAGCGGCGTCTTGCCGGCCGGGATAAGCCCATCCACCACGCTCATGATCTCTTCGCCGGCATCGAGCGTGGGCTTAAGCTCGAGCTTGACGTTGCACTGATTGTATTCTCCGGGCCCGTAGGTGATGAGCCCCACGCGGCGGAACTTGGTCGCACTCGGCAGCACCTGCGACAGCGCCCATTTCACCTCGTCGATGCGCGGCTTGGAGTTCGGGATGCCGAGCGTCTGGTTGCCCGACATGGACCCCGACGCGTCGAACACGATCATCGCGTCCTCGGTGCAGGGCGCGGGCTTCTTCTCCTCCGGGATTGCCGGGCCTGCGAATGCCAGCACCGCAAAGGCGGTAAGGACGGCGACCTTGGAGCAGCCGCCGGGCGCGGCAAGTTTCCGGGGTAAGAACGCCAAACCCATTGCAACACTCCAGAGCGAGAATTTCCGTATTAACCCGAAACCTGGCGCGGTTGGGAAGGGCAGACTTACACTGTCCACGCGGCGTTGCGACATTACAAAGTCGTCATCGCGGCTTGCAGGCGGCCGTAGGACTTAGCCTTTGCCCTTGGTGCGCGTGTTGCCCTGCGGCGCCTCGCGCTCCAGGAACTCGATCATCAGGCCGGCGACGTCCACGCCGGTCGCCTTCTCCAGCCCCTCGATGCCGGGCGAGGAGTTGACCTCCATCACCAGCGGTCCGTTGCGCGAGCGGAGCATGTCGACGCCGCAGACGTTGAGGCCGAGCGTGCGCGCGGCCTTCACCGCCGTGGCGCGTTCCTGCGGAGTGATCTTCACCTTCTCGCTGAAGCCGCCGCGATGCAGGTTGGAGCGAAACTCGCCGGGCGGTCCCGTGCGCTTGATCGCGGCAACCACCCTCTCGCCGATGACGAGCGCGCGGATATCGGTCGAGCCCGCTTCCTTGATGAACTCCTGCACCAGGATGTTGACGTCGGCGCCCTGGAACGCCTCGATTACCGACTTCGCCGACTTCATCGTCTCGCCGAGCATCACGCCGATGCCTTGCGTGCCTTCGAGCAGCTTGATGACGACCGGCGCGCCGCCGACCAGATCGACCACGTCCTCGGCCTGTTTCGGATCGTTGGTGAAGGCCGTCACCGGCAGCCCGATGCCGCGCCGCGCAAGAAGCTGCAGGCAGCGGAGCTTGTCGCGCGAACGGCCGATCGCGACCGACTCGTTCAGCGGGTAGACGCCGATCACCTCGAACTGGCGGAGCACCGCGAGACCGTAGAAGGTGATCGAGGCGCCGATGCGCGGGATCACCGCGTCGAAATCCTCGATCCGCCGCTTGCGGTAATAGAGCGCCGGCCGCTTCGAGGTGATGTTGATCGATACCCGGAGCGTGTTGATCACCTCGATCTCGTGCCCGCGGGCGCGTGCGGCCTCGCAAATGCGGCGATGGGTGTAGAGCTTCGGATTGCGCGCGAGCATCGCGATCTTCATGGGAGCGGCCTTGGCGGAACGTTCTTGTGGTTAGGGCAGGGGCCTTCTCGCCGGAAGCGGAGGCGTGCGCGGCTTGCGGGGCAACGGCGAGGGGCCGCGGCCGAGCAGATAGGAACGCCCCGGCTCGACCAGCGCCCGGCCCTTCAGCGCGGTGCGGCCGATCAGCATGCGAAAGCCCATCTGGTTGCGGTTGGCGAGCGCGAGCTCGATCGGCCAGGTGAGCTCGCCGAGCCTGACCAGCGTCTTGACGATGAGGCGGCGCTCCACGCCTCCGCCCGAGTTCCGCACCACGCGCTCATCGACGGCAGGGGCTTCGCAGACCACCCTGACCGTCTGGCTACGCTGCAGCGGTTGCAGCTCGAACCTCACCCAGAGCGCGCCGGCCCGCCGGAACGGCTCGATGCGATACGCGTGCAGCGCGCTCGTGCGCGCGCCCGTGTCGATCTTGGCCTTGATGGCGGCGACCTGCAGCTCCGGCAGGCCGACCCATTCGCGCCAGCCGACGGTCAGCGGTTCGTCCGGGGTAGGGCGTGCTTCCATCGCGTTACCAAGACGCCTTCCGCAGGTTGCGTTCCGATTTAGCACCCGAAACGCCGTCCGACCAAGCTTTACGGGCTGAAGATCAGGGCCACGAACACGATGAACAGCGCGAGGTGAACGATGCCTTGCAGCAGGTTGGTGCGCGCGCCGCCGAAGGTGAGCCCGCTGATGAAGAGCGTCAGCAGGAGGAACACGGTCTCGACCGTGTCGAGGCCGAGATGCACCTCGCGTCCCGTGAGGAGCCCCAGGATGAGCACGGCGGGCACGGTGAGCCCGATGGTGGCGAGCGCCGAGCCGAGCGAGACATTGACGGCGCGTTGCAGGCGGTTGTCGAGCGCGGCGCGGAACGCGGTCAGCCCTTCCGGCGAGAGCACGAGAACCGCGATCAGCACACCGCCGAGCGCATCCGGCAGGTCGAGATCCTCGAGCCCGAAATCGATGATGACCGCGAGATGCTCCGCGAGCAGCACGACCGCGAGCAGGGTCACCACCAGCATCGGCACGTGATAGGCAAGCGAGCCGCCGTCCGCGGCATGAGGCTCGGCGGCCTGAGCCGTCCGCTTGCCGTTCCCCTCCGGCTCCTCGAACAAAGCGCGGTGCCGCACGGTCTGGATCACGATGAAGACCGCGTAGAACAGGAGCGGGATCGCGGCGAACAGCAGGGTCTTGTCCGGCGCTATGCTCGGATCGGGCTCGGTCTGCACGAATTTCGGCAGGATCAGCGTGAAGACGGCGAGCGAGGCGATGACCGAGAGATAGGCGCGCGCGCCGGCCAGGCTGTATTCCTGCTCGAAATAGCGGATCGCGCCCATGACGAGCGCGAGACCCACCACAAAGTTCAGCGCGATCATCAGCGTTGCGAACATCGCGTCGCGCGCGAGCGTCGGGTTGTTGGCGCCGTGCAGGATGACCGAGGCGAGCAGCGCCACCTCGATGATGGTGACCGAGAAGGTGAGGACCAGCGTGCCGTATGGTTCGCCGAGCCGTACCGCCACGGCGTCGGCATGGCGCACCACGAGGAACGCGCACCACATGATCGTGCCGAACAGCCAGACGAACTTGAGGATGGTCAGCGGGTAATTGTGCAGGTCGGCGAAGAGCTGCTGGTGGAACAGCGAGACGAGCACGAGCGTCGCCCACCCCGCGACCGCTGGCGCCTCGGCGCGCAGGAACGCGCCGAAGCCGCGCGCCTCCGTGTCCTTGCGCTTGTTGACCGCCCGCCTGCTCATGCCATGGCCTCCTCGCCGAGCCGCGGGACACTAGCACGGCGCAGCACGGCCGTGCTTCGAGGCGGGCGCGTCATTGTGGCAACGCGTGCCGGCTTGATGTAAAAGCCCTTAACATGAGTCCCCGCAATCATTGGCGCCGCCCGCGCTCCTACCATCACGGCAATCTGAAGGAGGTCCTGCTCGAGGCGGCGCGCAAGCTGATCGAGCAATATGGTCCTGCGGGCTTCAGCCTGACCGAGGCGGCGCGGCTTGCGGGCGTGAGCCCTGCGGCGCCCTACCGCCATTTCCGCGACCGCGAGGCGCTGCTCGCCGAGGTCGCGCGCTCGGGCTTCGAGCGCTTCGCGGCGCGGCTCGACATGGCCTGGAACAACGGCGTGCCGACGCCGCTCTCGGCCTTCGATGCGGTGGGCAAGGCCTATCTCGCTTTCGCGCGCGACGAGCCCGCGAGCTACGCGGTGATGTTCGAGAGCGGGCTCGTGCATAGCGCCGAAGGCCAATCCTTCCCCGCGGCCGAGCGCGCCTTCGACGTGCTGCAGAAGGCGGCGTCCGCGCTCTGCCGGCAATTGCCTGAGGACGCCCGTCCGCCGCTCAAGCTGGTGAGCCTGCATATCTGGGCCATCGCCCACGGCGTCGCGACGCTCTTCGCGCAAGGCGCGCTGCAATCGCGCAAGGTCCCGCTCAGCCCTGAGGAAATCCTCGAAAGCAATATGCTGATCTATCTGAAAGGACTCGGCATTCTCACCGACGAAAAGGCAACGCCGTCAGCCTAACCACCGGTGTCATTGCCCGGCTTGACCGGGCAACCCAGTAATCGGCGGCTTCGCAGAACGAGAACGATCAGCGCCTACTGGGTTCCCGCTTTCGCGGGAATGACACCGTGCAACGGGCGAGTCCGCCCACGCAGCTAACTCACCGGTTCACGTAGATCTTGTCGAGGATCGCGCCGTCGGCGAGGTGGTCCTTGGTGACCTTGTCCCAACCGCCGAACACGTCCTCGACCGTCACGATGCGCACGTCGGGAAAGTCCTTGGCGTGCTTCTCGAACACCGCCGGATCGGTCGGGCGATTGTAATAGGAGGCGACGATCTCCTGGCCCTCGGGCGAATAGAGGAACTCGAGATAGTCCTCCGCGAGCTTGCGCGAGCCGCGCGCGTCGACGACCTTGTCGACCACCGAGACCGGGAACTCGGCTTTGAGGCTCTGGCTCGGCACGACGGTCTCCGTCTTGTCCGCGCCGAACTGGCGGTGAATGCCCTGCACCTCGGCCTCGAAGGTGATCAGCACATCGCCGATGCCGCGCTCGATGAAAGTCGTCGTCGCCGCGCGTCCGCCGGTGTCGAACACCGGCACGTTGGCGAAGATCTTGCGCACGAACTCCTGCGTCTTCTCGTGGTCGCCGCCGAACTTCTCGAGCCCGTAGGCATAGGCCGCGAGATAGGTGTAGCGCCCGTTGCCCGAGGTCTTCGGGTTGGGGAAGACCGCCTGCACGCCGTCTTTGACGAGATCGTCCCAGTCCTTGATATCCTTCGGGTTGCCCGCGCGCACCAGGAAGGCCGGCAGCGAATAATAGGGCGAGGCCTTGTTCGGCAGCCGCTCCTGCCAATTGGCGGGGATGAGGTCGCCCTGATCGTGCAGGATCTGCACGTCGGTCACCTGGTTGAAGGTCACGACGTCGGCCTTCAGCCCTTCGAGCACCGAGCGCGCCTGCTTCGAGGAGCCCGCATGCGACTGGTTGACGGTGATGTCCTTGCCGGTCTCGGCCTTCTTCTTGGCGATGAAGGCCTTGTTGATGTCGGCGAACAGCTCGCGCGCCACATCGTAGGAGACGTTGAGGATGTCGCTCGGCTCGTCGGCGGCGAGCACGGGCGCGAGCCCAAGCGCAAACGTGACGGCAGCGACGGCAAGAATTCGCTTCATGGCTCGGACCTCTCCCACTGCGGCTCTCTTTCGATAGCCGAAGCACGCCCAGCCGCGCAAGCTAACGCGCTGAATAAACGAGATTATTTCAAATCCGCTGCGTGAATTGGAATGCCATGATCGGTTCTTCCAAATTCGCAAACTTGTCATTGCCGGGCTTGACCCGGCAACCCAGTAAGCGGGGAGCTAGACCAGATGGGTGGGGGCGCGAATACTGGATGCCCGCCTTCGCGGGCATGACACCGCCTACGAGCACAGCGAGAACGGCACTTACCGCCCCGCGGAGAGCCAGCGCAGCACGCGGTTCCAGTCCTTCTCGGTGCCGTTGAACACGTTGCGGTCGACCTTGCCCTTCACGCCCGGCACGGTCCCCGTCATGGTGAACTGCCAGAAGGCCCAGCGGCGCTTGCCGTATCTGACCTTCGGCTCGGCGGCGACCGAACGCAGCCAGAAATGATAATCGTTGAACTCGCCCTGCAGCACGTCGCTGTGGAACTTGGGGTCGGTATAGATGATCGGCCGCTTGCCCGTATGCGCCTGCATCGCGTCGAGCATGATCCTGATCTTCTCGAGCGCGACGGCGCGGGACACGCGCTTCGGACAGGTCTTCGAATGGCTGTTCCATTCGAGGTCGAGCACCGGCGGTAGCGCGTCCGCATCGTCCGGCACGTTGAGCAGGAACCACAGCGCCTGCTCATGCGCAGGCCGGCACCAATAGACGAAGTGATAGGCGCCGCGCGCGATACCGGCGCGCCGGGCGCCTTCCCAATTCTCGCGGAACTTCGGATCGAGGTGATCGCCGCCTTCGGTCGCCTTGATGAAGGCGAAGCGAATGCCGGCCGCGCGCACCTTCTGCCAGTCGATATCGGCTTGGTAGTAGGAGACGTCGATGCCCTGGATCGGCATGGCATGCGCGGCCCGTACGCCCTTGTGCGGCTTCACGTCCTTGAGCGTGCGCGATTGCGCGCTGTGCGCGGCGAGGCCCGCTAGCAGGACAGCCGCCAGCCCGGCGCATGCCAGTCGGCGCAAATGTGATGTGGGTGCGTTGCCCATGCCCCCGCCCGTGGATCGGCCCCGAAAGGGCGCAGTGTCGCCTGCCGGGGGTTAAAATTTCTTGGTACCTCACTTGAGACAAACCCCCCACCCGACCGGCTGCGCCGGTCGGCCTCCCCACGAGGGGGAGGCTACGGCCCGTCGCGTGCGATGGCCGGGGAACGGCGGGCCAGGCGCGATAAGGCTGCACGACCAAACCTCCCCCTTGTGGGGAGGTCCGACTTCGCGCTCGCGCTCAAGCAGTGAAGCGGTAGCGCGTCCAAAATGCGCGAAGTCGGGGTGGGGGGATTTTCTCGCCCGGAAGCGTCCGCGCGATCGGGCTTCGCGCCCACGCATTGAAGCGCCGCCAATCCCCACCATATTTCGCTGCGGCGGCCTTGACTCCTTGCCAAGCCACCGCATCTATGTAAATGTGAATAACATTCACACCGAAGGAAGGACTCTCCCAATGAACGTGGTTGCGACCCTTGACCAGTATGGGAAGCCGGCGTGGATCACAGCCGCTGTTGTCGGCTTCCTGCTGTGGTGGCCCGTCGGGCTTGGTGTAATTGCTTATCTGATCTGGAGTGGACGCATGGGATGCGGAAATCGCCTGCAATGGCGCAATTATTTCACGAGTGAGGCCGCGCGCTTCGGCGGCGGGCTCTCGACGTTTGGCTCGACCGGCAATCGCGCCTTCGACGACTATCGCGAGGCGACCCTGCGCCGGCTGGAAGAGGAGGCCACCGAGTTCCAGGCCTTCCTGCAGCGCCTGCGTCACGCCAAGGACAAGGCCGAGTTCGACCAGTTCATGGCCGAGCGGGCGAAGGGCGAGCAGACGGCCTAAGCGCCGCCTAGCCGCGACACGAGAAAGAGGCAACAGGGCGTGGGGCCAACCCCCGCGCCCTTTTTCATGCGTAGCCGTCTAGCACGCTTTTCGCACCGAACCAGCGGAACGCGGCCGGCATCACAAGCGGAGAGAACAGGAATCGTGTCACGATGCGGCGCAGCCAGATGCGCGACTGCGCGGTCGGCACGGCGGCGAACGCGGCCGCATGGTCGTCGCCGTGCCGGGCGAGCTCCGTCGCGATGACGTATGCGCCCGCCATCGCCATCTGCGAGCCTTGGCCGGCAAGCAAAGTGAGGCATCCGCAGGCATCGCCGAGCAGCGCCACGCGTCCCTTGTACCAGCGCTCCATCACGATCTGCGTCAGCTCGTCGAAATAGAGAGGCTCGGCGCCGCGATAGGCGTCCAGCACCTTTTCGCCGATCCAGCCCGATCCAGCGAAGACTTGCTTGACCAAGGCCAGCCGGCCCTCGGCCGGAACGCGCTCTTGCGGATGGCGGAACACGAAGGTCGCTGCCATGCGGCCGGCATCGAGCGGGTAGAACATCGCGACGCGGTCCACCGCTTCATGCACCTTCAGGGCCCGATCGAGATCGAACGGCTGGCTGGCGAGATGGAAGGCGGCAACGTAGCCGCCGAGATAGCGATCGAATTGCGTCTCCTCGCCGAACGCAAGCGCGCGCACACGCGAATGCACGCCGTCCGCGCCGAACAACAGCGCGACAGTTTCGTCGGCGCCGCCGGTGAGGCGAACCTCGATCGCATCGCCTCGGTCGTCGAGCGCGGCGACCTCGCAGCCGAAGCGGATGTCGACACCGCTGGCGACGGCGCGGTCATAGAGAATGCGGACGAGGTCCGAGCGGCGGAGATAGACATACTTGCCGCCGAGCGCGCGGGAGAGGCGTGCGATCGGCACGGTGAGCCAGGGCTTGCCTCGATCGTCCACCAACTCGAAGCGATCGATTGGATAGTGGATGGCGTGCAGCGCGTCGGCGAGGCCCATGCGCTCGGCGGCGTCGAAGCCCGAGCCGAAGAAATCCATCATATAGCCTTCGTCCGGAAGCGCCCGGTCGCGCTCGACGACGAGTGGCTCAAAGCCTCGCTCTTTGAGCAGGATGGCGAGCGCAAGTCCGGCAATGCCTGCGCCCGAGATCAGAACTCTACGCTCAGCCCGCATCGGCACTCCCAAACCCGCCGCCGGTCGGCGTCTTGATGATGATGGCGTCGCCCGGCTCGAGCACGGTTTGCGCGGAGCCGCCGAGCGTCTCGATGCTGCCGTCTCTGCGGCGCACCCGGTTCTTGCCCGAGCGGCCTGGCTCGCCCCCGTCGGCACCGAAGGGCCGCGCGCGGCGGAAGCCTGACAGGACCGCGCAGTCCATCTTTTCGAGGAACCTGATCACGCGGAGCGTCCCGTCGCCCGCGTGCCATTTGCCGATGCCGCCCGAGCCACGCAGGATCTCGAAGCGCTCCAGCAGCACGGGGTAGCGCAGCTCCAGTACTTCCGGGTCGGTGAGGCGCGAATTGGTCATGTGCGTCTGCACCGCCGCCGCGCCGTCGAAGCCGGGCCCCGCAGGCGCGCCGGAACAGATCGTCTCGTAATACTGCACGGACGCATTGCCGAAGGAGAGATTGTTCATCGTGCCTTGCGCCGAGCCGAGCAGGCCAAGCGCGCCATAGAGGCAGTTCACGACGGTCTGGCTGGTCTCGACATTGCCGGCGGCGACCGCGGCGGGGTAACGCGGTGCGAGCATCGAACCTTCCGGCACGACGATGTCGATCGGCCTTAGGCAGCCGGCATTGAGCGGGATGTCGTCGTCGATCAGCGTGCGAAACACGTAGAGCACGCAGGCACGGGTGATCGGCTCGGGCGCATTGAAATTGTCTGGCTGCTGCGCGCTGGTGCCGGTGAAATCGACCGTGGCACGCCTTCTCTCTCGATCGACGTGGATTTCGACCTGGATGCGCGCGCCCGTATCAGTCTCGACCGTGAAGCTGCCAGGTTCGAGCTGCGCGACGATGCGCGCCACGCTCTCCGCCGCGTTATCCTGGATATGACCCATATAGGCCTGCACCACGTCGAGCCCGTAATGCGCGACGAGCTTGCCGAGCTCGGCGACACCCTTGGCGTTGGCGGAGACTTGCGCCTTCAGGTCGGCGATGTTCTGCGCGGGGTCGCGCGCCGGGTAGGGGCCTGCGGCGAGCAGCGCCCGCACCGCGTCCTCGCGGAAGCGCCCATTCTCGACCAGCTTGAACGGATCGATATAGACGCCTTCCTCCTCGATGCGCGTGGCGGCGGGGCTCATCGAGCCGGGCGCGATGCCGCCGATATCGGCGTGATGCCCGCGCGAGGCGGTGAAGAACAGGATTTCGCGCCCGCCGTCATCGAACACCGGCGTCACCACGGTGATGTCGGGGAGATGCGTGCCGCCATTATAGGGCGCGTTCAGCATGTAGACGTCGCCGGGCCGGAGCGCCGCGCCGACCTCGCGCAGCACGGTCTCGACGCTCCGGTCCATCGAGCCGAGATGCACGGGGATGTGCGGCGCGTTGGCGACGAGGCGGGCTTGCGCGTCGAAGGTCGCGCAGGAGAAATCGAGCCGCTCCTTGATGTTCACCGAGCGCGCCGTGTTCTGCAGCGCATAGCCCATCTGCTCGGCGACCGAGGTGAAGAGATTGTTGAACACTTCTAGCAGCACCGGGTCGGCCTCGGTACTTGCACGCGCCTTGGTCTCATCTGCGACGCGCGTGAGCAGCAGGTCGTTCTTCGGCGTGACCTCAGCCTGCCAGCCGGGCTCGACCATCACGGTCTGATGCGCCTCGACGATCAGCGCCGGCCCCGTGACGCGCTGACCGGTTGCGAGGCCTTCGCGCAGGAACACGGGCGCGTCGTGCCATGCACCCTTGGTGAAGATGCGCACCCCGGTATCCGCAGTTGGCTCCAAGCCTCCCCCTCGTGGGGAGGCCGAACGGCGTAGCCGGTCGGGTGGGGGGTCGCTCTCGGCGCCGCCACCTTCGGCGGTGACCTCGACCGCCTCGATCTCGATCGGCTTGTCGGGGCTCGCGAAGCCGAAACGTTGCAGATGCATCGCCTCGAAGGTCTGTATGAGACCATCCACCAGCGCACTGACGGACTCCCTCCCCCCTTGAGGGGGAGGGTTGGGGAGGGGGGTAGCTTCTTGACCGCGCGCAACGAAGTCACCCCCCTCCCGACCGGCTTGAGGCCGGTCGACCCCCCCCGCGAGAGGGACCTGCAATGAACTGTCGGTGCCGAGATAGCGGAGATGCAGTTGCACGGTGACGGCAACGCCGTCGCGCGCCACACCCTGCGCCACGAGCTCGTCCATCACCTCCGCGCGCAATGGCGCAGCGATGTCATCCGCAGCATTGAGGCCGTCAGCGTCGAGCGGGGCGAGCACGGCCTTGCTGCGCGTCGCCGAGAGCGCGGCGAGCCCGATGCCGTGCGCCGACAGCACGCCCGAGAACGGATGGATCAGCACGCGCGAGACGCCGAGCGCATCGGCGACGAGGCAGGCATGCTGTCCCGCGGCGCCGCCGAAGGCGTTCAACACATGCTGTGTCACGTTATGCCCGCGCTGCACCGAGATGGTCTTGATCGCGTTCGCCATGTTCTCGACCGCGATCCTGATGAAGCCGTCGGCGATCTCTTCCGGCGTACGCCCATCGCCGAGCTCGTCCGCGAGCGCCGCGAACGCCACGCGCACCGCGTCCGCGTCGAGCGGCTGGTCCTGAGCCGGTCCGAAGATGTGCGGGAAGAACTCGGGCCGCAGCTTGCCTGTCATCACATTGGCGTCGGTGACGGTGAGCGGACCGCCGCGCCGATAGGCGCGGGGGCCTGGGTCGGCGCCAGCGGAGTCGGGCCCGACACGGAAGCGCGCGCCGTCGAAATGCAGGATCGAGCCGCCGCCCGCCGCCACAGTATGGATCAGCATCATCGGCGCCCGCACCCGCGCGCCCGCCACCACGTTCTCGAAGCTCCGCTCATAGGCGCCGGCATAGTGGCAGACATCGGTCGAGGTGCCGCCCATGTCGAAGCCGATGACGTGCTCGAAGCCGGCAAGCCGCGCGGTCTCGACCGCGCCGACCACGCCGCCGGCGGGCCCCGACAGGATCGCGTCCTTGCCGCGGAACAAAGATGCCGAGGTCAGCCCGCCCGAGGACTGCATGAAGAAGAGGCGAGGCGGACTCCCTCTCCCCTGTGGGGAGAGGGTTGGGGTGAGGGGGTTCCCGCTCTCATCTTTTTCCCCCTCACCCGGCCGCGCATTTTTTTGCACTACCGTTTCGCTACTTGAGCGCGTGTGCGCGGCCGACCTCTCCCCGCTGGGGAGAGGTAAAAGTGCGGCCGCCACGCGCTCCACGTAGCGGCGGAGCAGGGGAGAGAGATAGGCATCGACCACGGTGGTGTCGCCGCGCCCGACGAACTTCACCAGCGGGCTCACCTCATGGCTCGCCGAAACTTGCGTGAAGCCGAGATCGCGCGCGAGCGCGGCCGCCTCCTGCTCGTGTGCTGGATAAGCGTAAGCATGCATGAACACGACGCCCACGGCGGCGATACCGTCGGCGCGCGCATTCTCCAAAGCGGCCCGCACCGCGTCGCGGTCGAGTTGCGTCTCGACCGTGCCGTCGGCGCGCACGCGTTCGGGTACTTCGGCCACGCGCGCATAGAGCATCGACGACTTCTCGATGCGCAACGCGAAGATGTTGGGCCGGGCCTGGTAGCCGATCTCGAGCGCATCGCGGAAGCCTTGCGAGACGAGCAGCAGCACGCGGTCGCCCTTGCGCTCGAGCAACGCATTGGTCGCGACCGTCGTGCCCATGCGCACGCTCTCGATCAGCTCGGCGGGCAGCGGCGCCTCGCGCGCGACGCCAAGCAGGTCGGCGATGCCGGCAATCGCCGCGTCCGCGTAAGCGCCGGGGTTCTCCGACAGCAGCTTGTGCGTGACGAGCCGCCCGTTAGGCGCGCGCGCGACGATGTCGGTGAAGGTCCCGCCGCGATCGATGAAGAACCGCCACTTGCCGTTATCTGTCGTCATGAATCGTGCTGGCGCGCGGCGCGCGAGCCCCCACGCGGTTGGATGTTTCTGTTCAGTTTCAGAGGCTTAGGGGCGGTCAAATCGGCCTGGAACTCTTGTCATGGCGAAGCATTCCCCAAACTGAGACTTAGAACCCAAGGAGAAGCGTAATGGCTATCGACAAATTGCGCACGCTTCGGGACGATCAGAGACAGCCGAGCGTGCTCGACGCGCCCGAGAATATCGAGGGCGTGCCGACCTCAGAAGACGACAAGAGCAAGTCCCGCTCGCGCAAGCGCGAGGATTGCGACAGCGTGCTCGACGCGCCCGAGTGCATCGACGGCGTCGACAACCCCAAGCGGAAGCGCGCCCGGCCGCGCAAGTAGCGGCCCCGTAACCGACGGTCAGGCAATGCGCTTAAGCCCGGCGGCGTATTGCTTCCACCGCCGGACATAGACGTCCGCGCCGCGCGTGATCATGGCCCGCGTCTTCTCGTCGGTCTCGCGTACGGCCTTGGCGGGCGCGCCGAGGATCATCGAGCCGTCAGGGAATTCCTTGCCTTCGGTGATCAGCGCGCCGGCGCCGACCAGGCAGTTCGCGCCGATCTTGGCGCCGTTCAGCACGATGGCGCCCATGCCGATCAGGCTGTTGTCACCGATGGTGCAGCCATGCAGCACGACATTGTGCCCGATCACGCAGTCGCGCCCGATGGTGAGCGGAAAGCCGGGGTCGGTATGCAGCGTGGAATTGTCCTGCACCTGTGAGCGCGCGCCAATCTCGATCCACTCATTGTCGCCGCGCAGCACCGAGCCGTACCAGACGCTCGCTTCGGAGCAGAGCCGCACGCGCCCCGTCAGGACCGCGGTCTCCGCGACCCAATAGAGTCCGTCCGCCGGAAACTCCGGGCTGATGCCGTCGAGCGCGTAGATCGCCATGCAGTACCTCCTCACGCCCAGTGTCATTCCCGCGGAGGCGGGAATCCAGTAATCACTGGTGCGTAGCCGGATACTGGATTGCCCGGTCAAGCCGGGCAATGACAAGAGGGGAATGATGGCTGAGCAGGCTACGCCGCAAAATGCGCTCGACCGCTATTTCGGTCTCGCCGCGCAGGGTACGAGCGTGCCGACCGAGCTCCGCGCCGGGCTCGCGACCTTTCTCACCATGGCCTACATCCTGTTCGTCAATCCGGCGATCCTGGAAAAGGCGGGCATGGACCACGGCGCGGTGTTCGTGGCGACCGCGCTCGCCGCGGCTGCCGGCACCCTGATCATGGGGCTTTACGCCAACTACCCGATCGCGCTCGCGCCGGGCATGGGGCTCAACGCCTATTTCGCTTTCAACCTCGTGCCGGAGCTCGGCGGCGACTGGCGGCTCGCACTCGGCGTCGTGTTCGTCTCGGGCGCGTTGTTCTTTCTGCTGTCACTCTCGCCGTTCAGGGCGTGGCTGGTCGATGCCATCCCGATGAACCTGAAGCTCGGCATCGCTGCCGGCATCGGCCTCTTCCTCGCGCTGATCGGTCTGCAGAACGCAGGGCTTGTCGCCCACGATCCCGTCACTCTGGTCACGCTCGGCGATCTCACCAAGCCGCAAGCGCTGCTCGCGGTAGCGGGGTTCCTGGCCATCGCGGGGCTCGCCGCGCGCAAAGTGCCGGGCGCCATCATCATCGGTGTGCTCGGCGTCACGCTGCTCGCCGTCGCCTTCGGGCTCGAGCCGTGGCACGGCGTGGCCGCCGCGCCGCCGTCGCTCGCCCCGACCTTCCTGCAGATGGACTTGGGAAGCGTGTTCCAGCTCGGCCTCCTCACGGCCGTGCTCACGCTGCTGCTGGTGATGATGCTCGATGCGACCGGCACCTTGATCGGCGTCGCGCGCCAGGCGGGCTTCCTCGACGAACAGGGACGGTTGCCGCGCCTCCGCCAGGCGCTTCTCGCCGATTCCGGCTCGGCCATGATCGGCGCCGCGCTCGGCACCTCGACGACCACCGCCTATATCGAGAGCGCGGCGGGCGTGGAGGAGGGCGGCCGCACCGGCCTCACGGCCGTCGTGGTCGCCGGGCTGTTCCTGCTCGCGCTGTTCCTCGCGCCGCTTGCCCACACCGTGCCGCTCTATGCCACGGCGCCGGCGCTGATCTTCGTCGCCTTCCTCATGGCGGCGAGCCTCGGCGCGATCGATTGGCACGACCCGACGGAGTACGTCCCGGCGCTGATCGTTGCGCTGATGATGCCGCTCTCATTCTCGATCGCCACCGGCATCGGGCTCGGCTTCATCGCCTATGTGGCGCTCAAGGCCATCGCCGGCCGCTTCGGCGAGATCAACGCCGCGGTCGCGCTCATCGCCGCCGCCTTCCTGCTGAAGCTGGTGTTTGCCTGAGCAAGACCCATGCGTGGTTCGAGGCAAGCCCTCGTCATCCTGAGGTGCTCGGCGATTTGCGCCGAGCCTCGAAGGACGAGGCTTTGCGGCGAGCCATCACCTGACCGTGTTGGCCATCCCCCTTGTCACCCCACCGCCACAAGGCTATGAGGTCGGCCCTGAACCGGAACCCGAGCAGCATGAGCACCGAAGCCCCGAAAATTGCCACGCGCCACAGCGCCAGCGCGCTGACGGTGTTCATCACCTCTGTGAGCGCGGCGATCGTGGTGGGCGGCGGCTTCGGCATCGTGATCGCGGCCTTCGTCATCGCCTTGGCCAATTTGTTCGGCCTCGGACACACCTTCGTCTGGGTGGGCTGCATCGCCACGGCCATTTTCGCCCTGTGGCTGTCGGCCTGGACCTTCGCCCGCTCCGTGCATGTCGAGCGGCGCCTCAGGGAGGGGCTCGAGATCGACGAGCCGAAGCTCTCGATCATCGCCAATCTGCGCGGCAGCTGAGCACGGGGCGCCCGGATCTTTAGCGGCGATTCTCCGTATGCAGCGGCGCTCAAAAATCCGTATGCTGTAGGCAAGCAACAGGTTCTGGGGAGTTATCGGACATGTCGGTTTGGGGGAAACTTGCGGGAGCGGCGGCCGGGCTTGCAATCGGCGGCCCGATCGGTGCGCTGCTCGGCGGCATGGCGGGCCACTACGTCATCGACCGCGACCAGGAGCAGGACGGCCCGGCCGAGAACCAGGTGGCCTTCACCGTGGGCGTGATCGCGCTCGGCGCCAAGATGGCCAAGGCCGACGGCGTCGTCACCATGGACGAGGTCAACGCCTTCAAGGAAGTGTTCAAGGTGCCGGAAGGCGAGATGAAGAACGTCGCCCGCGTGTTCAATCTCGCCAAGCAGGACGTCGCCGGCTACGAGGCCTATGCCGAGCAGCTTTCCACCATGTTCAAGGGCAACCGCAAGCTGCTCGAGGACGTGCTCGAGGGCCTGTTCCACATCGCCAAATCCGACGACGCGCTGCACGACAACGAGGAGAAGTTCCTCGCCCAGGTCGCGAGGCGCTTCGGCTTCACCGACACCGAGTTCAGCTATATCAAGGCGCGCCACGTCATCGCCGCGAAGCGCAATCCCTACGACATTCTCGGCGTGCAGCCCTCGATCACCAACGAGGAGCTGAAGAGCCAGTATCGCCGGCTGATCTCCGACAACCATCCGGACAAGCTGATCGCGCGCGGCGTGCCGCCCGAGTTCATCGCCATCGCCACGGAGAAGGTCGCGACCATCAACGAGGCCTACGACATGATCGCCAAGGAGCGCGGGATTTAGCGCCGCTTGTGCCTCGGCCTTTGAAATTTGTTATGCCCGCGCATGCGGGCACCCAGTATTCCGCTGTGGTAGATCATTCGGATATGCCCGTGACTACTGGGTTGCCCGGTCAAGCCGGGCAATGACAAGCTCAGAGAAATGACCCTCGCCCCCGACTCTAAGCTCGCGAGCCTCTGGTGCCCCGCACCCAACCGCGAGGCGCGGGCAGGCGGCCGGGCGCCGGACATGCTGATCCTGCACTACACGGGCATGGAGAGCTGCGAGGCGGCGCTCGACTGGCTGACCTGCGAGGAGTCGCGCGTTTCCTGCCACTACCTCGTCGACGAGGAGGGCCGCATCACGCAGATGGTGGCCGAGGAGGAGCGCGCCTGGCACGCGGGCCAGAGCTTCTGGGCCGGCGAGACCGATCTCAATTCCTGCTCGATCGGCATTGAGATCCACAATCCCGGCCACGATTTCGACTACCCGGATTTCGGCGAGGCGCAGATGCAGGCGGTCGAGGGGCTCTGCCTCGACATCCTGTCGCGCCACGCGATCCCGCCCGACCGCGTGCTGGCGCATTCCGACATCGCGCCCGGCCGCAAGCGCGATCCCGGCGAGAAGTTCGACTGGGCGAGGCTAGCGCGAGCCGGCATCGGACTGTGGGTTGAGCCGCTGCCGCCGTCGGGCGATCCCGGGCTTGGCGTGGGCGACGAGAGCGAGGCGGTGGCGCGGCTGCAGGAGGCGCTCGCGGCTTACGGCTACGGCGTCGAGCCCACCGGCACGTTCGGGCGCGGGCTCGAGCAGGTGGTGCAGGCCTTCCAGCTCCATTTCAGGCAGGGCCGCATCGACGGCCGCGCCGACGCTTCGACCCGCGCCACGCTCGACCGGCTGCTCGCCGCGCGGCGCGGCACGCCGGTCGCATAAAAAAAAATACCTCTCCCCTGTGGGGAGAGGTCGCGCCTTCGGCGCGGGTGAGGGGATTTAAGACTGCGGCTCGTTCCCCCTCACCCTTTCCGCCATGCGACCTGCGCAGGCTCCGCTCGAGAGCGTCGCGCGCAGGATCGCGGCGGAAAGCCCTCTCCCCAAAGGGGAGAGGGTGATGCGGCTAGTCCTTCTTGGAGAACGCCTCCTGGGCCTTAACGATGTTCGCCTGCGGGTCCTTCATGAACTCTTCCTTGGCGGCATTGTTGCCGAAGCAATAGGTCTTGCCGTCGATCTTCTCGCTGATCGAGCAGTCGGTGATCTTCTTGGCGCCTTTGATCAGCCCCATCGCGCAGTAATTGCCGAACTCGCCCGCGACGGCAGCGACCGCCGCATGGCTCATGCCGAGCATGGCGGCACCGGCAAGCGCGGAAACAACAAAAGCCCTCATCATGGTCGTTTCTCCGATTTGGTTGAGATCGTGGTCGGTGTTGCGTGAGACCGTCGGTCTTTGGACTGTCGCGAACCCTAGGCGGCGCGCATATGGACAAAAATCCCACGCGCCGGTCAATGGACAAATTCCATGCCATCGCCGGTGAGGTCCGATGCCAACGCCCGGGCTGGCATGCATACAGACGCGAAGAGGCCCGCTCGTGGGGGGACGAGCGGGCCTTCGTCTTGGGCGTTGCGAGCCGGCGGGGGTGTCCGGCTTACATCTTGTCGCTCGCGCCCTTCATCTGATGCGACTGGGCCTTGGCAAGATTGCCGGCCGGGTCCTTCATGAACTCGGTCTTGGCCTCTTCGTTGCCGAAGCAATAGGTCTTGCCGTCGATCTCGGTGTTGATAGAGCAGTCGGTCTTGAACTCCTTGCCCATCGCGAGACCCATCGCGCACATATTGTCGAACTCGCCCTGGGTCGCGGCGAAGGCCGCGCCAGCAAGCATCATCGTGCCGATGGCGGCTGACGCAATCAAAGCTCTCATGAGAGTTCCTCCTGTTTGCGCCGCTTGCGTGCGGTCCAGCGAAATTGCGATACCGGGTTCGTGGGCGCAGGGCTTCTGTGCGCTCACAACGTGGCGGCGGTGTGGGAGTTCCCATCACCTTTGCGCAAATCTCGGTGATCGTGGAACCTCGTTCCCGTTCTCGTGTGCACCGCCGCAAAGCTGCGCTACTGGCGCGCCTTCGCTTGGTAAATCATGCGTCCCGCCAATGACTTGACGGCGCCGCCCGGAATGCCCTTATTACCCCTGTCAGCAGGCCGGATGGCCGCTTCGCCGCTTTTGTTTCGCGTATCTGCGGCGGGGAGGAAAGTCCGGGCTCCAAGGAAGTACGGTGCCGGATAACCTCCGGCGGGGGCGACCCCAGGGACAGTGCCACAGAAAGCAAACCGCCTGCGCGCCTCAGGGTGAGCGGGTAAGGGTGAAAGGGTGCGGTAAGAGCGCACCGCGGCTCTGGCAACAGAGGCGGCACGGCAAACCCCACCGGGAGCAAGACCGAATAGGGGCGGCGCGGCGGGGAGACCTGCCAGTCTCTTCCAGACCAGTCGCCCGGGTTGGTTGCACGAGGCGCTGCGCAAGCCGCGCCCCAGATGAATGGCCATCGCCTCGCTCTTCGGGCGAGGATACAGAACCCGGCTTACAGGCTTGGTGACATATTACGGCCGGCGCGGAGGCGAACCCTCCCGCCGGCCTCCAACTATTTGCGCCCGTGCAAATAGCCGCAGCCTCCTCCTCTCCCCTTGGGGGAGAGGACGCGCCGAGGCTTTGCTCGGCGCGGGTGAGGGGGCCCGAGCCGGGAGGATTGGTTCCCCCTCACCCTTCCCGCCATGCGACTTGCGCAAGTTCCGCTTCGCTCCACGCGCAAGCTCGCGGCGAGAAGCCCTCTCCCCGAAGGGGAGAGGGGGGGGGTCAGGCGAAGCGGCAGCGCATAGATCGTGCGCTCAAGTAGGCCGGAGGCCGGTAGCGCAAAAAAGAACGAGGGCGCCCGACCGTCAAGCGGGATGACGGCCGGGGCTCCTCAAGCCACGCGAGGGGCTGGGGGGCGCTTTTCGCGTGGTCACTACTCTGCGGCGACGGCGCCTTGCGGCATCTTCTGCTGCTGCGCGGTCTCCGCTGCTTTGGCGCGGGTCATGTTGGCGAGCTCGCGGCGCACGCCCGCCTCGTAATCGGGATGCACTTGCTTGAAATGCGCGAGCTGCCGCTCGGTGATTTCGTCGGGAATGCCCCACATCGCCTCGGCGACATTCAGGAAGAGGCGCTGGCGCTGCCCAGCGTCGAACAGATTGAACAGTGCCGTGACCTGCCGATAGTCGTCATTGCCGTCGCGGTGATTGTAGCGGTCGGCATCGCCGTGAAGCGCGAGCGGCGGCTCGGCGAAGCGCTCGTCTTGGCGTGCGCCGCCGAACGAGTTCGGCTCGTAGAACGCGTCGCCCGCGCCGGTGAGCTGCTCGAAGAACCGCATCGGACCGTCCTTGTGATAGTGGTGCACAGGGCAGCGCGGGCGGTTGACCGGCAGCATCTCGTAATGCGTGCCGAGCCGGTAGCGATGTGCGTCCGCATAGGAGAACACGCGCGCCTGCAGCATCTTGTCGGGCGAGAAGCCGATGCCCGGCACGATGTTCGACGGCGAGAAGGCGAGCTGCTCGATCTCGGCGAAATAATTCTCAGGATTCCGGTTCAGCTCGAGCACGCCGACCTCGATCGGCGGGTAGTCGGCATGCGGCCAGACCTTGGTCAGGTCGAACGGATTGTACCAATGCTTGCCGACATCGGCCTCCGGCATGACCTGCACCTGGAGCGTCCAGCGCGGGAAGTCGCCCGCCTCGATGGCGTTGAACAGATCCTCTTGCGTCGACTCGCGCGTGCGGCCGACGATCTCGGTCGCTTCCCTGTTGGTCCAATGCTTGTGGCCCTGCAGCGTCTTGAAGTGGAACTTCACCCAGAAGCGCTCGCCCTTCTCGTTGATCAGCGAGAAGGTATGGCTGCCATAGCCGTTCATGTGGCGCACCGAGGTCGGCAGCCCGCGATCCGACATCAGGATGGTCACCTGATGCAGGCTCTCCGGGCTGAGCGACCAGAAATCCCACATCGCCGTCGGCGAGCGCATGTTGGTCTTCGGGTGCCGCTTCTGCGTATGGATGAAGTCGGGGAACTTGTAGGGATCGCGCACGAAGAACACCGGCGTGTTGTTGCCGACGAGATCCCAGTTGCCGTCCTCGGTGTAGAACTTGAGCGCGAAGCCGCGCACGTCGCGCTCGGCGTCCGCCGCGCCGAGCTCGCCCGCGACGGTCGAGAAGCGCGCGATCATGTCGGTCTTGGCGCCGGGCTGGAGGCACTTCGCCTTGGTGTAGCGCGAGATGTCGCCGGTGATGGCGAGCGTGCCGTAAGCACCCCAGCCTTTGGCATGCACGGTGCGCTCGGGGATGCGCTCGCGGTTCTGATGCGCGAGCTTCTCGATGAGCTGGTAGTCCTGCAGCAGCACCGGGCCGCGCGGGCCTGCGGTGATGGCGTTCTGGTTGTCGGCGACCGGCGCGCCGGCCGTGGTGGTCAGTCTCGGTTTGTCTGACATGATCTCGCGCTCGCTGTTCGTGCCCAGGCTTGCTTCTCGGCAAGCGTTCGTTAGGCGCAGCTTGAGCGCGGGGTACGATAATCGCAAATTATAACTTCTGATCAGAATGATAAGCACAGCTTATCATATTGCCGCAGCTTCCTCCGCTCCCCTGCGGGGAGAGGTCGCGCCGAAGCGCGCTTCGGCGCGGGTGAGGGGGGTCAAAGCTCGCAGACGATCTGTTCCCCCTCACCCTTCCCGCCATGCGACTTGCGCAGAGCTGCGCTCGCGCAAGATCGCGACGGGAGCCCTCTCCCCGCAGGGGAGAGGAGGACACGTGTCGTGCCTTGCGGAAGCCTTAGCCCCCGAGGAACTCGCTGATAAAGCCGAGCGTGCGCTCGGGCTGCTCCTCTTGCGGCATGTGTCCGCAGCCTTGCACCACCTTGAGCGATGCGTTCGGCATGGCGCGGCGAAGCTTCAACCCAACGTCCAGCGGCACGATGCGGTCGTGGTCGCACCACAGGATCAGGGTCGGCAGCTTGATCGACTGGTAGCGCTCGGCGATCGCGTCGAGATCGGCCGGCACGATCTGTCGCGCGCTCTGGATGACGGCGTGCTTGCCGGCCGCCGTCTTGAGCGGCGCGGCGTAGACGTCGACCTCGCTCTGATCGATCTTGCTGTCGTCGAGATAGGCGATCTGCAGCGCGACGCGCGTCTGCACCGCGGCCGGCACCATGCGCACCCCGACATGCGAGAAGAACGGCATGTTCAACATGCGGAAGAAGACCGGCATGTTCTGCGGATAGGCGATGGTGTTGAGCAGCACGAGCTTCGAGATGCGGCCCTTGAGCCGGTCATTGGCTTGCAGCGCGAGCAGGAGCGCGACGCCGCCGCCGAAGGAGTGTCCGACCAGCGTGAGGTTGCTTAAGTTCCGGTCCTCGATGAGCTGCGCCAAGAGCTCCGCCTGGTCGTAGACCGAATAGCGCGCGTCCATCGGCTTGTCGGACTGGCCGAAGCCCTTGAGGTCGACAGCAATGACGCGGTGCGTATTGGCAAGTGCGGGCGCCACGTGCCGCCAGGTATAGGTGCTGGTGCCGAAGCCGTGGATCAGAAGCAGCGGCGGGCCCGAGCCTTCTTCCTGGATGAACAGATTGACCGGCGCCTCAGGCGGTCCGAGCCGCGCATAGGGCTCGTCGAATGCGCCCGCCGCACCGCTCGCGATGGCGCCGAGCACGCACGCGATCGGAGCGAGACCGGCCGCCGCTTTCAGTCGTCTCCCCAACATGCCGCCGCCGCGAAACCCTCTAGTGCTGGCGCGTGCGCCACCGCCGCGCAGCCTCGGTCCGAATCAGGAACAGCCCCGCGCACCCCCGAATGCGCGAGCTTAGCCCGCTTCGCAAGCACGCGGCAATTCCCGCCCGTTAACCAAAGCTCAAGGTTTACGCCAGTTTCGGTGACCGATTCCCGCCGATTCGCCCCTCCAGCCCGCTGCTGACCATTGACCCCCATGCTATCCCATGCTATCCCATAAATGCCCGTTCGGTGAGTGGAGTGGGGGAGGCCAGGCAGCGCTTCCTTTGAGGCCACGGGGGGATCCGCGCCGCCTCTCCCACTCGAACTCTCATCGGGGGCTGAGGTCTGCACCTCAAGCTTTCAGGTCCGTCGTCGGCTCGGGTGCGTGAGGGGGAGATGGACCAGTTTGTCTCGACTTTCACCAACAAGATCGACTCTAAAGGACGGGTCTCCGTCCCAGCCTCATTTCGCACCGTCCTCGCCAAGGACGGCCTTGACGGCATTTATTGCTATCCGTCGCTCGATGCGCCTGCGCTCGATGCAGGCGGCCAGCGCCTCGTGGACAAGATCAACCGCCTCGTCGAGGACCTCGCGCCTTATTCTGACGAGCGCGACCATCTTGCGACCGCTCTGTTCGGCACGAGCGAAGTCCTCACCATCGACCAGGACGGACGCACGACGCTTCCTGAGCGGCTACGCGAGCACGCAGGCATCACCACGCACATCACTTTCGTCGGTCTCGGCGAGAAATTCCAAATGTGGGAGCCAAAGCGCTTCGAAGCTCATTTGTCGGAGGCCCGCAAGAAAGTGCGCGACCTCCGCACGCTACTCGGCGCGGGGCGTCGCGGAAGCGGCGGGCCAGAGGGAGCACGGGAATGATGGCGGGCAGCGGCAGCAGGGCTGCCGCCGGCGGACCGGCCCGCCATCATCCCGTGTTGCTCCCGGAGGTCCTCCGCGCGCTTGAGCCGCAAGACGGCGCCATCATCGTCGACGGGACGTTCGGCGCCGGCGGCTACACCAAAGCCATTCTCGAAACTGCCGACTGCAAAGTGATCGCCATCGACCGCGATCCCGATGCGATCGTGGAAGGCGCCGAGCTTGCCGCGCGCTTCCGTGGGCGGTTGATGCTGGTCAACGCGCGCTATAGCGAGATGGACAAGGTTGCAGGCGCGCTCGGCATCGAGGCCGTTGACGGCGTGGCGCTCGATCTCGGCGTCTCCTCCATGCAGCTCGACCGGGCCGAGCGCGGCTTCTCTTTCATGAAGGATGCGCCGCTCGACATGCGCATGGAGAAAGACGGCCCGACCGCCGCCGACCTCGTCAACGCGCTTTCGGAGCAGGAGCTTGCCGACATCATCTTCAGGCTTGGCGAGGAGCGCCGCTCGCGCGCCATCGCCAAAGCCATCGTCAAGCGCCGGGCCGAGCAGCCGATCGAGACCACCGGCGAGTTGGCCGAACTCGTGGCGGGCGTGATCGGGCGCAAATGGGACGAGACCAAGCACCCCGCGACCCGCACCTTCCAGGCGCTCAGGCTCTATCTCAACGAGGAACTCGAGGAGTTCGCCAAGGGCCTTTCCGCCGCCGAACGGCTGTTGCAGGCCGGCGGCCGGCTGGTCGTGGTGACCTTCCATTCGCTGGAAGACCGCATCGCCAAGCGGTTTTTTGCCAGCCGCAGCGCGCCAAAACCCCGCGGATCCCGGCATTTGCCGGAAGAGGGGGGCGAGGCGCCCGCGCCAAGCTTCCGGCTTCTTAACCGGCGTCCGTTAGAACCGAATCAGAGGGAAATCGCCGAAAACCCCCGTGCCCGCTCGGCCCGCCTCAGGGCGGCTGAGCGGACGGAGGCGCCTGCGCACCCCCTCGACCTTGCCGCGCTGGGGGTGCCCTGACGCGGTTTGCCGCGTGAAGTTGCGTTCAGTTGAAGTGAGTCCGCCATGCTGCGTTTCGTCAATGTCTGCCTCCTGCTCGGCCTCGCCGCGCTCGCCTACGTCATCTATCAGGTCAAATACGAGACCCGCGCGCTCGATTTCGAGATCGCCAAGACGGCCAAGGAGATCGAGGCCGAGCGCGACGCCATCGCCGTGCTGCGCGCCGAATGGAGCCTGCTGAACCGGCCCGAGCGCATCGAGCGGCTCGCCAAGAAGCATCTCAAGCTCGCGCCGTCGGACCCGCACCAGCTCGTCACCGTCGAGACCGTGACCGACGCCGATTTCGACCGGCTGAAGCAGGGCGCAGAGGCGCAGGAAGCTTCGGCGCAGCAAGCGGCGCAGCGCGCCGGCATCAAGCAGGCTGCCGTCAGGGCCGCCGCGAACTAGCGGAGCAAGACGCTGGTGGGGGACATGCAGAAATCGGATGCAGGCGCGGCACGCGCCGAGCGCGCTTATCATAAGCGCTGCCGCAGCCGCTTCCGCTTGGCCTGCCTCGCCTTTGCGCTCGCCTTCTTGCTGATCGGCGGGCGGCTGGTGGCGCTTGGCTTTGCCGGGCCGGGCCCCGCGGGCGGCAGCCTGGGGGACATCTCGACTACCATCCACCGGCCCGACATCTTCGACCGCCACGGGCGCATCCTCGCGACCGACATCAAGGGCGCCACGCTCTATGCCGATCCCGCGCGCGTGATCGACAAGGACGAGCTGGTCGAGCAGGTGGCGAGCGTGCTGCCCGGCATCAACACGCGCGACCTCCGCACCAGGCTGAAGCACGGGCGCCGCTTCGTGCGCATCAAGCGTGAGCTGACGCCGAAGCAGCAGGCCGAGATCCATGAGCTCGGTCTGCCGGGCCTCGGCTTCATCGAGGAATATCGCCGCGTCTACCCGATGGGCGCGACCACGAGCCAGGTGATTGGCCTGGTCGATGTCGACAATCGCGGGCTCGGCGGCATCGAGAAATTCATCGACGACAATCCGCAGCTCACCATGCTCGGCGGCGGTGGCGGCACCGAAGGCGAGGCTGAGGGGGCGGTGACCGTCTCGCTCGATCTCGGCGTGCAGCATGTGCTGCGCCAGGAGCTGAAGGCGGCGATCGCCACCTATCGCGCCAAGGCCGCCGCTTCGGTGGTGATCGACATCCATTCCGGCGAGGTGGTCGGCCTCGTGTCGCTGCCCGACTACGACCCGAACAAGCGCGAGCAGGCGCTCGATAAGGAGCGCGCCAACCGCATCGGCTTCGGCGTCTATGAGATGGGCTCGGTGTTCAAGGTGTTCACCGTGGCGGGCGTGCTCGACTCCGGGCTCGCCTCGATGACCTCGCGCTATGATGCGTCAGGCCCGATCCGCCACGGCCGCTTCACCATCAGCGACTTCCACGGCAAGGGCCGGCCGCTCACCGTGACCGAGGCCTTCATCTATTCCTCCAACATCGCCTCGGCCAAGATGGCGCTGCATATGGGCGTCGACGGCCACCGCGCCTTTCTGAAGAAGCTTGGGCTGACGCGCCGCATCCCGACCGAGATCGGCGAGACCGCGACGCCGATCGTGCCGGCGCATTGGCAGAAGCTCAACACCATGACCATCGCCTTCGGGCATGGGCTCTCCGTCACGCCGTTGCAGATGGCGACGGCGTCGCTGCCGCTGTTCAACGGCGGGATCGGCGTGCAGCCGACCTTCCTGCCGCGCTCGCGCGACGAGGCCACGCAGATCAGCGAGCGCGTGCTCAAGCCGCAGACAAGCGCGAACATGCTCAAGCTCATGCGGCTGAACGTGCTCAAGGGCACCGCCAAGCGCGCCGATACGCCGGGCTATCGCGTGGGCGGCAAGACCGGCACGGCGGAGAAGGTGGTCGGCGGGCGCTATTCGAAATCGGCGCTCCTGACCAATTTCCTGGCCGTGTTCCCGACCGACGCCCCGGAATATCTCGTGCTCGTCATGCTTGACGAGCCGCAGCGGGTCGCGGCCACCAACGGCGCCGCCACTGCCGGCGTCAACGCCGCGCCGACGGCCGGCAAGATCATCGGCAGAATCGGCCCAATCCTCGGCGTTGCGCCCCGGATCGAGGACGGCAAGGGCCAGTTTGACGCCAAGCTGCTCGCCTCCTATTAGACTTTGCGGATGACCCTAGGTGAGCTGTTGGGGCCGGAGGCGGCCTTGCCTCCAGCGGCCGCGCGCGTGACCATCACGGGGCTCGCGGCCGACAGCCGCGCGGTCGAGCCGGGCTTTCTGTTCGCGGCGCTGCCCGGCGTAAATGCCGACGGCACTGAGTTCATCGCCGACGCGCTACGGCGTGGCGCGGCCGCCGTGCTTGCGCCGCAAGGCGTGGCGCATCCGGGTTCGCAAGCACCGATCATTGAAGACGCGGACCCCCGCCGCCGCTTAGCGCTGATCGCCGCGCGTTTCTTCGGCGTGCAGCCCGAGACGGCGGTCGCGGTTACCGGCACCAACGGCAAGACGTCGGTCGCGTCGTTCGTGCGGCAGCTCTGGACGCTGCTCGGGTATGATGCGGCGAGCCTTGGCACGGTGGGCGTGGTGAGTCCGCGCGGCACCGAGACGCTCAAGCACACGACACCGGATCCGATCGAGCTGCACGCGATCCTGGCCCGGCTCGCTGGAGATGGCGTGACGCATCTCGCGCTCGAGGCGTCGAGCCACGGCTTGCAGCAGCGTCGCGTCGATGGCGTTGCGCTGGCGGCCGGCGCCTTCACCAATATCTCGCGCGATCACCTGGATTACCACGCGACCTTCGACGACTATTTCGCGCAGAAGCTCCGTCTCTTCACCGAGCTTCTGCCGCGAGGTGCGGGTGCCGTGGTCGATGTCGACAGCGACGCAGGCGAGACGGTCGGCGGCGAAGCGAAGGTGCGCGGCCTTAACGTTATCTCCGTCGGACGCGCCGGTAAGACTTTGCGGCTGGTCTCGGCAGAGCCCGACGGCTTCGCGCAACGCCTCGTGGTGGAGCACGACGGCAAGCGCCACGACTTGCGCCTCCCGCTGGTCGGGAGCTTCCAGGCCTCGAACGCGCTGGTCGCGGCGGGGCTATGCCTGGCGACCGGCGCGCGCGCTGACGACGTGCTGCCGCTGCTGGCCGAGCTGCAAGGCGCGCGCGGACGGCTTGACCTTGCCGGCACCGCGCGCGGCGGCGCGCCGATCTTCATCGACTACGCCCACACGCCCGACGCGTTCGCCAAGGCGCTCGACGCGCTCAGGCCTTACGTGCATAGCCGATTGCTGGTCGTGTTCGGCTGTGGCGGCGACCGCGACAAGGGCAAGCGGCCCGAGATGGGCGCGGTGGCTGCCGCCAAAGCCGACCTCGTCATCGTCACCGACGATAATCCGCGCAGCGAAGACCCCGCCGCGATCCGGCGCGCGATCCTTGCGGCGGCACCCAAGGCGATCGAGATCGGCGACCGCGCCGCGGCGATCGCCGAGGCGATTGCCTCGCTGCGCTCAGGCGACGTTCTGCTGATCGCCGGCAAGGGCCACGAGACCGGCCAGACCATTGGCGCGACGATCATTCCATTTTCGGATCACGATGCCGTCACGGCGGCGCTGCAGGTGGAGGCGAAACTTGGCTGAGCCTCTCTGGACCTTGCGCGAGATCCTCGCCGCGACCGGCGGCACGTGCGCGGCATCGCCCGACACCGCAGTCACCGGCTTCTCCATCGATAGCCGCTCAATCGTGCCGGGCGAGGGCTTCGTCGCCATCCGCGGGCTGAACCGCGACGGCCATGAATTCGTCGCGTCAGCGCTCGAAGCGGGCGCCTCGGTCGCGATCGTCGACCGCGACTTCGCCGGCGAGGCCGCCGAGGAGAGGCTCGTGCGCGTCGGCGACACGCTGGACGCGCTCAACGACCTCGGCCGCGCGGCGCGCGCCCGCGCCAAGGACGCGGTGGTCATCGCGGTGACCGGCAGCGCCGGCAAGACCGGCAGCAAGGAAGCGCTTCGGCTCGCGCTCGCACCGAGCGGCTCCGTGCATGCCTCGATCAAGTCCTTCAACAATCACTGGGGCGTGCCGCTGTCGCTCGCCAACATGGCGCGCGACACGCGCTTCGGCGTGTTCGAGGCCGGCATGAACCATCCCGGCGAGCTCGACATGCTCACGCGGCTGATCCGCCCGCATATCGCCATCGTCACGACGGTCGCGCCGGTGCATCTCGGCTTCTTCAAGTCCGTGGCGGAGATCGCCGACGCCAAGGCCGAGATCTTCCACGGGATCGAGCCCGGCGGCACGGCGATCATCAATCGTGACATTCCCTATTACGAGCAGCTCGCCGAGCGTGCGCACGCGCATGGCGCGACGGTCGTGAGCTTCGGCGAAGCGCAAGATGCCGACGCCCGCCTGATCGAAGCCGAGCTGGAAGCAGACAGCTCGACCGTCACCGCTGACATTCTCGGCGAGACCGTGCGCTACCAGCTCGGTGCGGCCGGCCGACACGTCGTGCAGAACTCGCTGGCGGTGCTTGCCGCGGCGAAGCTCGCCGGGGCCGATCTCGCCCGCGGGGCGCAAGCGCTTGCCGGCGCGAAGGCGCAAGCCGGGCGCGGTGCGCGCACCGTCGTCGCTGCCAATGGCGGACACATTGCGATCATCGACGAATCCTACAACGCCAACCCCGCCTCGATGCGGGCGGCGCTTGCCACGCTCGGGCTCACCCCGCGCGGCGAATACAGGCGCCGCGTCGCCGTGCTCGGCGACATGCTGGAGCTCGGCGAGGACGGGCCGAAACTGCACGCGGAGCTTGCCGAGTTCATTGACGGGGCGGGGGTAGATGTTGTCTTTGCCTGCGGTGAGTTGATGGGCTCGCTGTTCGAGGCCTTGCCGGCGAGCCGCCGTGGCGCCTACGCGAAGTCCGCCGAGGCGCTGAAGCCTCTCTTGACGGAGGCGGTCGGCGCGGGCGACGTGATCATGGTGAAGGGCTCGCTCGGCAGCCGCATGGCCCCGCTGGTCGAGGCTTTGAAGCAGCGCTTCGCGGGGAACGTTCCGGCCTGAAGGCCGTGAGGGGGAAAGATGCTCTACTGGCTGAGCCAGCTTGCCGGCGAGCTGTCCGTCTTCAACGTCTTTCGCTACATCACCTTCCGCACGGGAGGCGCGATCCTCACCGCATTCCTGTTCGTGTTCCTGTTCGGCCCGCGCGTGATCCGCTCGCTCCGCGTGCGTCAGGGCAAGGGCCAGCCGATCCGCAAGGACGGGCCGGAGCGCCACATCCTGCAGAAGCAGGGCACGCCGACCATGGGCGGGCTGATGATCCTGTCGGGCGTCACGGTCGCCGTGCTGCTCTGGGGCAACCTCGCCAATCCTTATGTCTGGGTCGTGCTGCTGCTCACCCTCGTCTACGGCGCGGTCGGCCTTTACGACGACTATCTCAAGGTGACGCGGCAGACGGTCGACGGCTCGCGCGGACGCGTCAGGATCCTGATCGAGGCCGCGGCCGCGGTCGCCGCAGTCGCCGTCATCGTGCAGGTCGGCCAGGCGCCGCTCGCCACCTCGCTCGCCATCCCGTTCTTCAAAGGCATCCTCATCGACATGGGCTGGTGGTTCATCCCGTTCGGCGCCTTCATCATTGTCGGCGCGGGCAATGCCGTGAACCTCACCGACGGGCTCGACGGCCTCGCCATCGTGCCGGTGATGATCGCCGCGGCGACCTTCGGCTTCATCGCCTATTTCGTCGGCAACGCGCTGTTCGCCGATTACCTGCAGATTCATTTCGTGCAGGGCACCGGCGAGCTCGCCGTGATCTGCGGCGCGCTGGTCGGCGCAGGCCTCGGCTTCCTCTGGTTCAACGCGCCGCCCGCGCAGATCTTCATGGGCGATACCGGCTCGCTCGCGCTCGGCGGCGCGCTCGGCACCATCGCGGTCGCCACCAAGCACGAGCTGGTGCTCGCCATCGTCGGCGGGCTGTTCGTGCTGGAGGCGGCCTCGGTGATCGTGCAGGTCGCGTCGTTCAAGATGTTCGGCAAGCGCGTGTTCCGCATGGCGCCGCTGCACCATCATTTCGAACAGAAGGGCTGGCCCGAATCGACCGTGGTGATCCGCTTCTGGATTATCTCCGTGGCGCTCGCGCTTGCCGGCCTCGCCACGCTGAAATTGCGCTAAGTTCTCCGACTATGATTCCCGTGCCCACCTTTGCCGGCCGCGACGTTGCGGTCGTAGGCCTTGGCATGAGCGGCCTCGCCACGGCGCGCGCGCTGGAGGCCGGCGGCGCCAATGTGTTCGCCTGGGACGACAAGGAGAAGGCGCGCGAGGACGCCGCAGCCACCGGCCTGGTGCTGACCGATCTCGCCACGGTCGATTGGGCGCGTTTTGCCGCGCTCGTGCTGGCGCCGGGCATCCCGCTCACCCATCCCGCGCCGCATTGGGCCGTCGAGAAGGCGCGCGAGGCGGGCATCGAGATCATCGGCGATATCGAGCTGTTCTTCCGGGCACGGGCCGCGTCGGACACGGCCGGCAAGGTCGTTGCCATCACCGGCACCAACGGCAAGTCCACCACCACCGCGCTCACCGCGCATCTGCTGGAGGCGGTAGGCAAGCGCGTGGCGCTCGGCGGCAATATCGGCAAGGCTGTGCTCGACCTCGATCCGTTCGCCGACGACATCACCTATGTACTGGAGCTTTCATCGTTCCAGATCGACCTCGCGCCGTCGCTCGCGCCGGATGCGGCGGCGCTCCTCAACATTACGCCGGATCATCTCGACCGCCACGGCACGCTCGAGGACTATGCGCGCATCAAGGCGCGCATCTTCGCGCAACTGCCGGCGGACGGCACAGCGGTGGTCGGCATCGACGATGCGCCAACCCGCGCCATCGCCGACAGCCTCGAAGGTCCGTTCGCGGTGAAGCGCATCGCCGTCGGCCGCCCGGTAGAGACCGGCGTCTTCGCGGAGGACGGCGTGCTGCACGAGATGGAAGCCGGCGAGGAGCTGGCACGCATCGACCTCGCCGGCATCGGCTCGCTCAGGGGCGCGCATAATTGGCAGAACGCCGCCTTTGCCTTTGCGCTCGCGCGCGCACAGGGGCTCGGCGCCGCGGCCATCGCGCAAGGCTTGCGGAGCTTCGCCGGCCTCGGCCACCGCATGGAGCAGGTGGCGCGCAAGGGGAAGGTGCTGTTCGTTAACGACTCCAAGGCTACCAATGCGGATGCGGCGGGGAAGGCCTTGGCGAGCTTCACCGACATTTACTGGATCATCGGCGGCCGGCCGAAAGACGGCGGACTGGCGGGGCTCGAGCCCTTCTTTCCGCGCATCGCCCGCGCCTACCTGATCGGCGAGGCCGCCGGCGCCTTCGCGCGCCAGCTCGGGCCTGCGGTCGACCACGTGCAATGCGGCACGCTCGACCAGGCGATCGCCGCGGCTGCTTCCGACGCAGGCCGCTCAGAGGCCGCGGAGCCCGTCGTGCTGCTCTCGCCGGCCTGCGCCTCCTACGACCAGTTCGCCAATTTCGAGAAACGCGGCGAAGCCTTCCGCGACATCGTGCTCGCGCTCGACGGCGTGGAGAGCACCAAGCCGGTCGAGGGGAGGGCGGCATGAGGATCACGCGCGCCGACCGCTCCATCCTGACCGACTGGTGGTTCACCGTCGACCGGCCGATGTTTTTCGGCCTGCTGCTCCTGATGTTCGCAGGCCTCGTGCTCTCGCTCGCGGCGAGCCCGCCCATCGCCGCCAAATACGATCTCGAGCCGTTCTATTTCGTGCGCCGGCACGCCGTGCTGCTGCTGCCCGCGGTCGCCATCCTGTTCGCGGCCTCGACCCTGACGCCGAAGCAGATCCGCCGCGCGAGCCTCGTGATCTTCGTGACCGGCTGCGCGCTGATGGCGCTGGTCCTGTTCCTGGGGCCCGAGGTCAAGGGCGCCAAGCGCTGGCTGCAAATCGGCATGGTCTCGATCCAGCCGTCGGAATTCGTGAAGCCGGCCTTCGTCGTGCTCACCGCCTGGCTGCTCAACGAGAGCCAGAAGCGGCGCGACGTGCCGGGCATGGAGCTCGCGGTCGCGCTGTTCGGCATCTTCGCGACACTGCTCGTCCTGCAACCGGATTTCGGCCAGACCTTGCTGGCGACGGCGGTGTGGGGCGCGCTGGTCTACATGGCCGGCATCAACATGGTCTGGATCCTGGCGATCGGCGCGGTCGGGCTCAGCGGTCTCGTCACCGCCTATTTTCTGGTGCCGCACGTCGCCTCGCGTATCGACCGCTTTCTCGATCCGGCCTCGGGCGATACCTACCAGACCGACCGTTCGATCGACTCTTTCCTGAACGGCGGCTGGTTCGGGCGCGGCCCCGGCGAGGGCACCGTCAAGAACGTGCTGCCCGACTCCCATACCGATTTCATCTTCGCGGTGACCGCCGAGGAATACGGGCTGATCGCCTGCCTCATCCTGGTTGCGGTGTTTGCCTTCATCGTGCTGCGCGGCATGTCGAAGGCCTCGCAGGAGCCCGACGGCTTCATCCGTCACGCCGTCGCGGGGCTGATCATGCTGTTCGGGCTGCAGGCGCTGATCAACATGGCGGTGAATGTTGGCCTCTTGCCCGCCAAGGGCATGACCCTGCCGTTCATCTCCTATGGCGGCTCCTCGCTGCTCGCCATGGCGCTCACCATGGGCTTTGCCCTCGGCCTGACGCGCAAGCGCCCGATGGTCGGGCAGCTCGCGCCGCGCGGGCGTGAGGTGGAGGCCGAGCCCGAGCCCGAAGCTACCGGCGCGAGAGGCCATCCGGCATGACGGACCGTCCCTTCCTGCTGGCCGCCGGCGGCACGGGCGGCCATCTCTTCCCGGCGGCGGCGCTGGCGCAGGAGCTTCAGCGGCGCGGACACACGGTCGAGCTTGCCACCGACACGCGCGCCGAGAAATACGGCGTGGAGTTTCCCGCCCGCGCCATCCACCGCATTCCGTCCGCCACCATCGCGAGCCGCTCGCCGATTGGCATGGCCAAGACCTTCTCGCGGCTCGGCATCGGCTATCTCGGTGCGCTCCGGCTGCTTCGCCGCGTCGGCCCTAAGGCCGTGATCGGCTTCGGCGGCTATCCGACCCTGCCGCCGATCTTCGCCGCGCGCAGCTTGCGCATTCCGACCGCCGTGCATGAGCAGAACGCGGTGATGGGCCGCGCCAACCGGCTGCTCTCGCGCTTCGTCGATCGCGTGGCGCTATCCTTCACGCCGACCAAGCATCTTGCCCCCAAGGCGCAGGCGAAGGCGGTGCTCACCGGCACGCCGGTGCGCGATGCGGTGCTCGCCGTACGCGACGTGCCTTATGTGGCGCCGGAGCCCGCGAGCCGCTTCCTGCTGCTGGTGTTCGGCGGAAGCCAGGGCGCGCGCTTCTTCTCCGAGGTCGTACCGCAGGCGCTCGATCTCCTGCCGTCGGCAGCGAAATGGCGGCTCACGCTGGTGCAGCAGGCGCGCGAGGAGGACCTCGAGGGCTTGCAGCTCTACTACAAAGAGGCCGGGCTTACCGCCCACCTCGCGCCGTTCTTCCGCGATCTGCCGGAGCGGATCGCCCAGGCGCATCTCGTCATCGCGCGTTCGGGCGCCTCCACCGTGGCCGAATTGATGGCCATCGGCCGCCCGGCAATCCTCGTGCCCCTGCCGCATGCCCTTGACAACGATCAGCTCGAAAATGCAACACGGCTTGAGCAAGGCGGCGGCGGGTGGTGCATCAGGCAGAACGAGCTGACGCCCGAACGTCTCGCGGCCGAGCTCGAGCGGCTGTTCGCCTCGCCTGGGCTGCTTGCTTCGGCGGCCGCAAAGTCGAAGGCGATGGCCGAGACGCAAGCGGTCACGAAGCTCGCCGATCTCGCAGAGGCGCTCGCGTCCGAGACGCTGGCGGCGTCGAAGGAGTCCGTGGCGTCCAAGGAGTAGGGGTAGCGTCAGTCCATGCATCTGCCTGACCCCGACCAGACGGGCCTGTTCCATGTCGTCGGCATCGGCGGCATCGGCATGAGCGCCATTGCCGAGGTGATGCATACGCGCGGCTATCGCGTGCAGGGCAGCGACCTCAAGGACGGCACCAATCTCGAGCGGTTGCGCGCGCGGGGCATCCCCTGCCTGATCGGCCACGACCCCGCCAATGTCGACGGCGCGTCATATCTCGTCATCTCCAGCGCGGTGAAGCCGGGCAACCCGGAATTCGAGGCGGCGAAGGAGCGCGGCATCCCGATCATCCGCCGCGCCGAGATGCTGGCCGAGCTGATGCGCCCCTGTGCCACCGTGTCGATCACCGGAACGCATGGCAAGACCACGACTACCTCGCTGATCGCCGACCTGCTCGAACATGCGAAGCTTGACCCGACCGTGATCACGGGCGGCATCATCAATGCGTGGGGCACCAATGCGCGGATCGGCAAGGGCGAGTGGATGGTGGTCGAGGCTGACGAGTCCGACGGCACCTTCCTCAAGCTGCCGACCCAGATCGGCGTCGTGACCAACATCGATCCCGAGCACATGGATTATTGGCCCTCGCTCGAGGCGCTGCACCAGGCCTTCCACCAATTCATCGACGCGATCCCGTTCTATGGCGTGGCCGTCTGCTGCATCGATCATCCGGTGGTGCGCGAGCTGCTCGGCAGGCTCGGCGGCGCGGCGAACGGACGCCGCACGCTGACCTATGGCGTGGCGCGCGATGCCGATGTCAGGCTTGCCAACCTGCGCCCGGAGCGCGACCGCATCGTGTTCGATGCCGAGCTTGGGCCGGGCGTCAAAGGCGGCGTGCGCAAGCTCGACGACCTGATGCTGCCGGTGCTTGGCCATTACAACGCGCTGAACGCGCTCGCCGCACTTGCCGCGGCGACGGAAGCCGGCGTGAGCGATGAGGTGATCCGCGCAACGTTCGCTGCTTTCTCCGGCGTGAAGCGGCGCTTCACCCCGGTCGGCGAATGGCAGGGCGTGCGCGTCTATGACGACTACGCGCATCACCCGGTCGAGATCGCCGCGGTCTTGCGCGCCGCGCGCGCGGGCGGCAACGGGCGCATCATCGCCGTGATGCAGCCGCATCGCTATACGCGCCTGCAGGCGCTGTTCAACGAGTTCTCCGCCTGCCTCGACGACGCCGACATCGTGGTGGTGACGCCGGTCTATTCCGCTGGCGAAGCGCCGATCCCCGGCATCGACCGTGACGAGCTGGTGTCAGGTTTGCGCCGCCACGGCCATCCGAATGTGCTGACCATCGAAGGCGAAGAGGACCTCGCCTCCACCGTCGCCGCGCTGGCGCGCGATGGCGATCTCGTGGTCGGGCTCGGCGCGGGCACCATCACCGACTGGATCAACGCGCTGCCGACGCGGCTGAACGGGCAGGGGGCGCGGCCATGAACGGCAACGGACTTCTCGGCGAGCTCGCCTCCGCGCTGCCCGAGCTGCGCGGCAAGCTGAAGGCCGAAGCCGCACTTTCCGACCTCACCTGGTTCAGGGTCGGTGGCCCCGCCGAGGTGCTCTACTCGCCGGCCGACGAGGCCGACCTCGCTTATTTCCTGCGCGCGGTGCCGGGAGAAATCCCCGTCACGGTGATTGGGCTCGGCTCGAACCTGCTGGTGCGCGACGGCGGCATCGAGGGCGTGGTCATCCGCCTCGGCGGCAAGGGCTTCGGCGAGATCAAGATCGAAGAGAACTCGCGGCTCCGCGCTGGCGCCGCCGTGCCCGACGTCAAGGTCGCACGCGCCGCGGCCGACGCCGGCATTGCCGGGCTCTCGTTCTATCGCGGCATCCCCGGTTGCGTTGGCGGTGCGCTGCGCATGAACGGCGGCGCGCATGGGCGCGAGACCTGCGAGGTCGTGGTCGAAGCGCGTGCGGTCGACCGGACGGGGAACATCCACGTGCTGCCCGTCGCCGAGCTGCATTACGCCTATCGCCATTGCGGCGCGCCGGAGGACCTCATCTTCACCGAGGCTCTGTTCCAAGGCGAGCCGGGCGAGCCGGAAAAGATCCTCGCCGAGATGGACGGCATCGCCGCCTATCGCGAGGAGGTGCAGCCGATCAAGAGCCGCACCGGCGGCTCGACCTTCAAGAATCCGCCAGGAAAGAAAGCGTGGCAGCTCATCGACGCCGCCGGCTGCCGTGGGCTCGCGGTCGGCGGTGCCCACGTCTCGGAGATGCACTGCAACTTCCTCATCAACGAGGGCGGGGCCACCGGCGCGGACCTGGAAAAGCTCGGCGAGACGGTGCGCGCGCGCGTCAAGGAGACAAGCGGCGTCGAGCTCGAATGGGAGATCAAGCGTCTCGGCCTGCCTCGCTCCGGGCCTTCCACCTGAATCACGTCATCGCCGGGCTTGACCCGGCGATCCAGGGGCCGCTGGCTCCGAGCGGTCGCCCCTGGATGCCCGGGTCAAGCCCGGGCATGACGAGCGGACGCGAAGCAGCTAATCCCATAGCTGGAACGATTACTGGGTCGCCCGGTCAAGCCGGGCGATGACACCTTCTTGGGACGGAGAGGGAAATGGCAAACAAGCAAACTCACGTCGCGGTGCTGATGGGGGGACTGTCGTCGGAGCGGGAGATCTCGCTCCGCTCGGGCACGGCCTGCGCCACGGCGCTTGAAGGCGAGGGCTACCGCGTCACCCGCCTCGATGTCGGCCGCGACGTCGCCGCCCGCCTCGCCGAGCTCAAGCCGGACGTCTGTTTCAATGCGCTGCACGGGCGCTACGGCGAAGACGGCTGCATCCAGGGCCTGCTCGAGACCCTCGGCATCCCCTACACCCATTCCGGCGTGCTCGCCTCCGCGCTTGCCATGCATAAGGAGCGCGCCAAGGCCGTGATGAGCGCCGCCGGCGTGCCGGTCGCCGAAAGCCTGCTCGTCTCCCGCGCCGAGGCGGCGCGCGCGCACGCCATGACGCCGCCTTACGTGATCAAGCCCCCGCAGGAGGGCTCGAGCTTCGGCGTCTATATCGTGCGCGAGGACCAGGCCCATCCGCCGCAGGAGCTCAATTCGGCCGAGTGGGCACTCGGCGAGGAGCTGATGGTCGAGCGCTACATCCCTGGGCGGGAGCTCACCTGCGCCGTCATGGGCGATGAGGCGCTCGACGTGATCGAGATCCGCCCGGCCGAGGGTCTGCCCTTCTACGATTTCGACGCGAAATACGCCCCCGGAGGCTCAATTCACGTGCTGCCCGCGCCGCTTAAACCAAATGTTTACCAATTGGTACAGAAGCTGTCGGTAGCGGCCCATCGGGCACTGGGCTGCCGTGGGGTCAGTCGCGCCGACTTTCGTTACGACGACCGGCCAGAGGGTTCAGGCGAATTGATCTGCCTGGAGGTGAATACCCAGCCTGGCATGACCTCCACGTCTCTGGTGCCCGAGCTTGCAGCTTATGCCGGACGTTCATTCGGCGAGCTGGTGCGCTGGATCGTGGAGGACGCGTCGTGCAACCGCTAAGCCCGAGACGCGGGCAAGCCAGACATCGGTCGCCGGAGGCCCTGCTCGCGCGCGGCATCGCGTCGGCGCATGTCCGCGACCTGCCCGCGGTCGCCAAGCGGCGCAGCATCATCGTCCGCACCCCCCGCAGCATCAGGCTTGGCGGGCTCCGCCGCGACCGCCTGCGCGGCAAATGGCTGATCGTCAGCGTCGTGTTCCTGGCGATCGCGCTCGGTTATGGCGCCGTGCTCGGCGGCCATCCCGCGCGGGCCTGGACTGCGATCACCGACGGCGCCGCTCGGCTCGCGGTGGCCGCAGGGCTCGGCATCGAGCGCGTCACGGTCGAAGGCAGGCGCCACACGACCGACGCCGAGATCACCGCCGCGCTGCAGGCGAACCCCAACACCATTCTGCTCGGCTTCGATACCGACGCCGCCAAGGCTCGGCTCGAGGCCGTGCCGTGGATCAGGCATGCGCAAGTGATGCGCTGGCTGCCCGCCACGCTCCAGGTCGTCATCGAGGAGCGCGAGCCTTATGCGATCTGGCAGAGCAAGGGGAAGACTTACGTGGTCGATGCGGAAGGGGCGGTGCTCGCGCCCGCGCTCCGCGAGGCCTATCAGCATCTCCCCTTCGTCGTGGGCGAGGGCGCCGGCAAGAACGCGCGCGAGCTTTACGCCGCGCTCGAAGGCTATGACGGGCTGAAAGCGCAAACCGTCGCCGCGATCAGGGTCGGCGACCGGCGATGGAACCTCAGACTCGTTTCCGGATTAGAGATCATGCTGCCCGACGCCGCGGTCGAAGCGGCGCTCGACTCTTTCACCAAGCTCGACGAGAGCCGCGGCCTGCTCAAGCGAGACATCGCCGCCGTCGATTTGCGGCTGCTCGACCGCATCACGGTGCGGCTCCGCGACAGCGACACGGGCATCCCGTTCGACGCGGACGCGCCGTCGGAGGCGCCGACGGCAAGCACGAAGACAACGCCCGCGCGGGGCAGGACGTAGGGTCAGGAGTAGAGACGGGGGAATGGCTTACACGACGACAATAAGAAGCAAGCGGCAGCGCATCGTGACCGCGCTCGACATCGGCACGAGCAAAATCTGCTGCCTGATCGCCAAGACCTCGCCCGCGCCCGATTGGCTCGAAGGCAAGGGCGAGGCCGTGCAATTCGAGGTGCTCGGCTTCGACCATACGCGCGCCGAGGGCCTGAAGGCGGGCATGATCACCCATCTCGACACGGCCGAGCACTGCATCCGCTCGGCGGTCGACGCGGCCGAGCGCATGGCCGGCGTCACGGTCGAGGAGGTGCATGTTTCGGTCACCTGCGGCCGGCTCAAGAGCGAGAGTTTCTCGGCGAGCATCGCCGTTCCCTCGGGTACGGTGCGCGATGGCGACATTCTGAGGCTGCTAGCGGGCGGCCGTGAATATGCCGGGCGCGACAAGCGCAGCGTGCTGCACGCGCTGCCGACCTCCTATCGTCTCGACGAGAACCCCGGCATCAGCGATCCGCTCGGCATGTGCGGCGAGCGGCTGCAGGTCGATCTGCATGCCGTGACCGCCGACGAAGTGGCCATGCGCAATCTCATGCTGTGCGTCGAGCGCTGCCATCTCGGCGTCGCCAACCTCGTCGCCGCGCCCTATGCCAGCGCGCTCTCGGTGGTGACGCCCGACGAAGCGCGGCTCGGCGTGGCGTGCATCGATTTCGGCTCGGGCACCACGACGCTTGCGGTGATCGCCGACGGCCATCTCGTCCATACCGACGCGGTCGCGCTTGGCGGCAACGGCATCACCATGGATATCGCCCGCACGCTTGCCGCGCCGCTCGATCATGCCGAGCGGCTCAAGACCTTGCACGGCAGCGCCTTTGCCACGCTGTCGGACGAGCGCGAGATCATCACCTATCCGTGCCTGAATGCGACGCCGCCCGCGCTGAACCAGATCACCAAGGCGCAGCTCGCGCTCATCATCCGCCCGCGCGTCGAGGAAATCCTCGACCTGATGCGGCGGAGGCTCGCGAGCTCAGGGCTCGCCTCGGAAGTCACCCAGCATCTCGTCCTGACCGGCGGCGCGAGCCAGCTCACCGGGCTCGCGGAGCTCGCCTCGAACATGTTCGGGCGTCCGGCACGGCTCGGCAAACCGCGTGCGCTGAACGGGTTGCCGGCGGCGGCGGGCGCGCCCGATTTCGCTTCGGGCATCGGCCTGCTGCTGCACCTTGCGCGCGGCGAGGACCGGCTTCAGGCGCGCGGCGAGCAGCGCTTTCTCAAGACCGGCACGGGCTACTTCGCCAAGGTCGGCGAATGGATAAGGGACAATTTTTGATCGACGAGAGGGGGCTCCAGACGGCGCATCGCGGGGAAGCGCCTGCAAAGGGAGCCGAAGCGGCGGATAATGAAGGACCAGGCGGCCATGACCATCAACCTCAGAGTTCCTGACCTGACCGAACTCAAGCCTCGGATCACCGTGTTCGGCGTAGGCGGTGCCGGCGGCAATGCGGTCAACAACATGATCGCCTGCGGGCTTCGGGGCGTCGAGTTCGTCGTCGCCAATACCGACGCGCAGGCCCTGCTCAGCGCGGCCTGCGAGCGCCGCATCCAGATGGGCACCAACGTCACCGAGGGTCTCGGTGCGGGCTCCAAGCCCGAGGTGGGCGCGGCGGCCGCCGAAGAGGCTATGGCCGACATCAAGGCGCATCTCGTCGGCTGCCACATGGCGTTCATCACCGCCGGCATGGGCGGCGGCACCGGCACGGGCGCGGCACCGGTGATCGCTCGCGCCTCGCGCGAGGAGGGCATCCTTACCGTCGGCGTCGTCACCAAGCCGTTCCAGTTCGAAGGTCAGCGCCGCCTGCGCGCCTCCGAGGCCGGCATCGCCGAGCTGCAGAAATATGTCGACACGCTGCTCGTGATCCCGAACCAGAACCTGTTCCGCGTCGCCAACGAGAAGACCACCTTCGCCGACGCCTTCGCCATGGCCGACGACGTCTTGCGCGCGGGCGTGTCCTGCATCACCGACCTGATGGTGAAGGAAGGCCTGATCAATCTCGACTTCGCCGACGTGCGCACCATCATGGCCGGCATGGGCAAGGCGATGATGGGCACGGGTGAAGCGAGCGGCGACCGCCGCGCCATCCTCGCGGCCGAGGCCGCGATCGCCAATCCGTTGCTCGACGACGTGTCGATGAAGGGCGCGAGCGGCCTGCTGGTCTCCATCACCGGCGGCAACGACCTGACCCTCTACGAGGTCGACGAGGCTGCGAGCCGAATCCGCGCCGAGGCCGACGGCGATGCCAATATCATCGTCGGTGCGACCTTCGACGAGGAGCTCGACGGGCAGATCCGCGTGTCGGTGGTTGCCACCGGTATCGGCGTTGCGCCGTCCGCCGAGATGGCGCCGCCGGCGTCCGCGCCCGCGCAACTGGCGCAGATGATGCCGCAGGAGCGCGGCCGGCTCACCGAGCGGCTTGCGGGTCTTGCAGCGCTTCCCGGCGCCGCCGACGGCGACGATAGCCTCGTGCTCGGCCCCGCCGAGATGGTCAAGGAGCAGCCCGCCGTCTGGCGCGCGCCCGGCAATGTCACGATCGAGAAGCGCCCGCCGCAGGTGACGAGCCTGGCGCAGCCGCTCAATCAGCAGCAGAAGCAGGCGCCGCAGCAGCAGCGGGGCTTCCAGCCCGCGCCGCCGACCGCCATCAAGCGGGCGGTGCGGCGGATGCCGAGCGTCGAGGAATTGCCGATCATCGCCCAGAACGAGATCAGGGCGAAGTCCGGCCAGGCCCCGCAAGCGGGAATCGCCGAGCACAAGCGCAAGGTCGGTTTCCTCGAGCGGCTCGCCAATGTCGGCCGTGGGCTCAGCCATAAGCACGAGGACGCCGAGCCGCCCGCACCACGCGAGATGCGCGAGCCCGGCGTCGGCGCGCGCGAGCCCGATTTCGCCATGCCCCAGCCCGTGCCGGCGATGCCGCGCCCGCAGGCCCAGCCTCAGGCGCATACGCCAGCGCCGCGCAATATCAGGATCGAGCGCCCGCGCGGCGAGATCGAGCGTCCGCGCGGCGAGCCGTCCTTCGCGGCGGTGCCGCGGCGTCCCGAGTCGCAGCCCCGTGCGGCCATCCAGGAAGATGCCGAGATGCCGGGCGAATCACTTGCCGATGACGATCTGGAAATCCCGGCCTTCCTGCGCCGCCGGGCGAACTGATTTTTGCCGTCAAGGTTAACGCGCCGGCGTTCCTGGTGCCGTCCGAGGGTAAAAAATATTGTGAATTCAATGTGTTATGATGCGTCTCGGACGGTAACACACGGAAAACAACCGTGATTTGTCGCCCCCTAGGGCCAGCGTTAAGGTTCCAATAGGTCGATCCGCGGGATCAACAGGCGAAGAGCCGGGGCCGATAATAACCCGGACGAAAACGCCGCGAAACGCTGGTCGACGGGGGGCTCGGGGTTCTCCCTGAGCAAGTAGGGAACTCAAGACGGCGGGGGCCAACGGGGGCCATGAAGGGTTTCATTGGGGCGCGGCAGACCACGCTTGCGAGCGAGGTCTCACTGATCGGCACAGGGGTTCATAGCGGGGCGCCAGTCTCCATCTCCCTGTGTCCAGCCGACGGCGATACCGGCATCCGCTTCCTCCATGCGAACGGCCACGGCGACATCGAAATTCCCGCAGACCACCGCTCCGTCACGGGCGTCAATCTCTGCACCGTGCTTGGCGACGGCAATGGCTGTTCGGTCGCGACCGTCGAGCATCTGCTTGCCGCGCTGCGCGGCCTCGGCGTGGACAACGCCTCGATCGAGATCGACAGCTGCGAAGTCCCGATCATGGACGGCAGTGCCCATGATTTCGTGGAAGCCATCGACGATGCGGGCTTGGCCGAGCTCGAGGCGCCCCGCCGCTTCCTCAAGGTCCTGAAGCCGGTTTCCGTGGAGGAGGGCGGCGCCTATGGCGAGCTCGTCCCGCATAACGGCTTCCACCTCGACGTCGAGATCGCGTTCGACACGCCGCTGATCGGCACCCAGCGCATCGAGATCGACCTGAACCCCGGCTCGTTCCGCCGCGAATTGTCCCGCGCCCGCACCTTCGGCTTCATGAGCGACGTTGAGCGCCTCTGGGCCGCTGGGCTCGCGCTCGGCGCCTCCCTCGACAACACCGTGGCGATCGGCGACGACCGCGTCGTCAACCGCGAGGGCCTCCGTTATTCCGACGAGTTCGTGCGCCACAAGGCGCTCGACGCCGTTGGCGACCTGGCGCTTGCCGGCGCGCCGATCCTCGGCGCCTTCCGCTCGCGCCGCGGTGGCCATCGGCTCAACATGCTGGTGCTCAAGGCCTTGTTCGCCGACGAAGAGGCCTGGACCATGGTCGAAGCTCCGCGCTACCGCGAGATTCGTCATGCCGAGCTCAGCCATCGCCTCGCCGCCGCGAATTTCGCCGCCGAGCGGAGCTGATTGGAGGCCAGTTAGAAGCTTCAAACTGAAACGTCTCGTCATGGCCGGGCTTGTCCCGGCCATCCACGATTTTGCCAACGGCACAGTCGGAAATCGTGGATGCTCGGCATGAAGCCGGGCATGACGAGGATTTAGAGGTTGAGGTCCGGTCGGCGCGGGGTTGCCGCCGGAAATCGCGGCAACTCCGCGAAAAAGGGCAAAAAAGCACCATAATCCGCTGGTTGGCTGCACCTAGTCTGCGCTACCTTGCGCCGCGCTTCGCGAGTTTGCGCGCGCGAAAGCCGAGGCTCACGCGACGTTCGGGGGTTTGATGTCCAGCCGGAATTGGAAGCTGCAAGCTCCGACGCGCTTTGGCGCGCCTTCGGCCGGACTGGCGCGCAAGGCGGCTTCCGTGCTCGCCGCCTCGTGCCTCGCCGCCATGCTCGCCGGTTGCGGCAGCTCGCTGTGGGGCGGCAAGAAGACCGAGATCGAGAACAACGATCCCGCGGAGGTCATCTACAGCAAGGCTGAGCAGATGGTCGACAAGGGCGACTTCAAGGAAGCCGCCCGCCAATACGAGCAGGTCGACATCAGCCATCCCTACTCGCAGGAAGCGCGCCGCGCCATCGTCATGGCGGCCTACGCCTACTACAAGGCCGGGAAATACGACGACGCGATCGCGGCCTCCGATCGCTACCTGACGCTCCACCCCGGCACGCCCGAGGCGGACCTCGCGCAGAACATCATCGGCATGTCGTACTACGCCCAGGTGCTCGACCCGAAGCGCGACCAGACCTATGCGCGGCGCGCGCTTTCCGCCTACGACACGCTGCTGCAGCGCTATCCGAGTTCGCGCTACGCGGGCGAGGCGACCAACCGCGCGCGCATCCTACGCGACCTGCTGGCGGCGAGCGAGATGTCGGTCGGGCGCTATTATCTGCGCCGGAACAACTATCTCGCGGCGATCAATCGCTTCCGCATCGTGGTCACCGACTATCAGACCACCGAGCAGGTTGAAGAGGCCTTGATGCGGCTCACCGAGGCCTATATGGCGTTGGGCATCGTCAACGAGGCGCAAACCGCCGCGGCGGTGCTCGGTCACAACTTTCCGGACGGCAAGTGGTACAGCCACGCCTACAAGATCCTGGGTCAGCGCGGCGTCCAGCCGAAGCAGGATGCGGGCTCCTGGATCACCAAGACCTGGAGGGGCCAGGGCAGGCCCTCCTGACGCGCGCGCCCAGCACCAGGCCATGCTAGCCGCGCTCGCGATCCGCGACATCGTCCTGATCGACCGGCTCGATCTCGAATTCGGCGCGCGGCTCACCGTGCTCACCGGCGAGACGGGCGCCGGCAAATCCATCCTGCTCGACGCGCTTTCGCTTGCGCTCGGCGCGCGGGGCGACGCGGCGCTGGTCCGCCAAGGCGCGGCGCAGGGCCAGGTCACCGCGAGCTTCGAGCCGGGCGCGGGTCACCCGGTGTTCGCGCTGCTCGCTGAGAACGACATCCCGGCCGACGACACGCTGATTCTGCGGCGCGTGCAGGGGAGTGACGGCCGCTCCCGCGCCTTCATCAACGACACGAGCGTGAGCGTGCAGCTCCTCAGGCAGATCGGCCAGGCGCTGGTCGAGATCCACGGCCAGCACGACGAGCGCGCGCTGATCGATCCGAGCGGCCATCGCGATCTGCTCGATGCCTTCGCCGGGCTGGGGCGCGAGGCGGCCGAGGTCGCGGCGCTGTTCGCGGCCTGGCAGGACGCCGAGGACGAGCGCGCGCGCCACGAGGCAGCCGTCGCCAAGACGCGCGAAGATGCGGATTATCTTGCGCACGCGCTCGAGGAGCTGCGCGTGCTGAAGCCGGAACGCGGCGAGGAAGAGCGGCTCGCCGAGCGCCGCCAGCTCATGATGCATGCCGAGAAGATCGCGGGCGAGCTTGCCGAGGCGCTCGAAGCGCTGCAAGGCGAGGGCACGTCGGGCGCACGGCTCGCGGCGGCGCTCCGCCGCATCGAGCGCCAGGCCGGGGTGAGCGGCGCGGTGTTGCAGCCGGTCGCCGAGGCGCTCGCCCGCGTGCTTGCCGAGACCGACGCCGCGCGGGCGAAGATCGAGGACGCGCTTGCGGCCACGGCCTTCGAGCCGCACGAGCTCGAGCGCGCCGAGGAGCGCTTGTTTGCGCTCCGCGCCGTGGCCCGCAAGCACCGGATCGGCGTCGATGATCTGCCCGAGCTTGTCGCCAAGCTCGAATCGGACCTCGCGGCGATCGATGTGAGCGAAGCCCGCGCCGCCGAGCTTGCCGCCGCGGCCGAGGCCGCGCGCAAGGCTTACGAGACTGCGGCGCGCGCGTTGAGCGCCGCGCGCGGCAAGGCCGCGAAGCGTCTCGACACGGAGGTGACCCGCGAGCTGCCGCCCCTCAAGCTCGACAAGGCGGCCTTCATCACCCAGATCGAGACCGTTCCGCTGGGAGAGGGCGGCCCCTCCGGCATCGACCGCGTCGCCTTCTTCGTCAGGACCAATCCCGGCACCGAGCCGGGACCGCTGATGAAGGTCGCGTCCGGCGGCGAGCTCGCGCGCTTCATTCTCGCGTTGAAGGTGGTGCTTGCCGCGCGCGGCTCGGCGCCGACGCTGGTGTTCGACGAGGCCGACCAGGGCGTCGGCGGCGCGACGGCCGCGGCGGTCGGCGAGCAGCTCGCCCGGCTTGCCGAGCGTGCCCAGGTGCTTGCCGTGACCCATGCGCCGCAAGTCGCGGCGGTGGCCCAGGGCCATCTCCTGATCGCCAAGGAGCAGGTGCGGGGAAAGAGCGGCGCGGCCATGGCGACACGGGTCGCTTCACTCGAAGGCGCCCAGCGCCGCGAGGAGATCGCGCGCATGCTTGCCGGACAGACCGTGACCGACGAAGCGCGCGCCGCCGCCGAGCGGCTGATGACCCGCTCGGCGTGACCCGGCCATGAGCAAGACCAGGAACGCAAAGAAGACTGCCGTGAAAGCGCCGCTCGCGGACAAGCCCGCCGCGAAGCTCGACGAGGCCGAGGCGATTGCTGAGCTCGAACGCCTTGCCGCCGAGATCGCCCATCACGACGAGCTCTATTACCGCAAGGACGAGCCGGAGGTCAGCGACGCGGCCTATGACGCGCTGCGCGCGCGGAACGACGAGATCGAGGCGCGCTTTCCGCATCTCGTGCGCGACGACAGCCCGTCTCTGCGGGTCGGCGCAGCGCCCGTCGAGGCCTTCGGCAAGGTCGCGCATCGCGTGCCGATGCTTTCGCTCGGCAACGTGTTCGACGAGGCGGGCTTGCGCAAATTCCTCGATGGCATCCGCCGCTTTCTCGGCCTGTCGTCGCTCGACGGCATCGCCTTCACCGCCGAGCCGAAGATCGACGGGCTCTCCATTACGCTGCGCTACGAGGGCGGCCGGCTTGCGCTTGGCGCCACGCGCGGTGATGGCTACGAGGGCGAGAATGTGACGGCGAATGTGCGCACCATCGCCGACATCCCGGACCGCATCGTGTCGCGCGGCTTTCCCGATCCGTTCGAGCTGCGCGGCGAGATCTATATGAGCCGCGCGGCGTTCCAGCGCATGAACGAGGAGCAGGCGGCGCGCGGCGAGCGCCTGTTCGCCAATCCGCGGAACGCCGCGGCGGGCTCGCTGCGCCAGCTCGATCCGAGCATCACCGCGTCGCGGCCGTTGCGCTTCTTCGCCTATGGCTGGGGGGAGGTGGCCGACCTTCCGGCCGAGACGCAGTGGGACGCCTACCAGATCCTGCGCGCCTGGGGCTTCCCGTTGAACCCGCTGATCAGGCTGACCCATACCGTCGAGGAGATGCTTGACGCCTTCCGCGACATCGAGAGCGGGCGGTCCGGCCTCGACTACGATATCGACGGCATCGTCTACAAGCTCGACCGGCTGGATCTGCAGCGGCGGCTCGGCTTCGTGTCGCGCTCGCCGCGCTATGCCGTCGCGCACAAATTCCCCGCCGAGAAGGCGACCACCAAAGTGCGCGACATCGACATCCAGGTCGGTCGCTATGGCGCGATGACGCCGGTCGCCAAGCTCGATCCGGTCACGGTCGGCGGCGTCGTGGTGCAGAATGCGACCCTGCACAACGAGGACGAGATCGCGCGCAAGGACGTGCGGATCGGCGACACGGTTATCGTGCAGCGCGCGGGCGACGTCATCCCGCAGATTCTCGGGGTGGTCAAAGAGAAGCGGCCTAAGGGCGCGAGGCGATTCAAGTATCCCGAAATCTGCCCGGCCTGCGGCAGCCATGCGACGCGCGAGATCAACCCCAACACCGGCAAGGAGGATGCGGTGCGCCGCTGCACCGGTGGGCTGATCTGCCCGGCGCAGCGCGTCGAGCGGCTCAAGCATTTCGTCTCGCGCAACGCCTTCGACATCGAAGGCCTCGGCGAGAAGCGCATCAAGGAGCTCTACGACGACGGCATCATCCAGTCGCCGCCCGACATCTTCACGCTCGCCGCGAGCAAGCACGGACCGGCCATCGCCGAGCGCGAAGGCTGGGGCGCGGTCTCGGCCAAGAAACTGTTCGACGCCATCGAGGCGCGCCGCGCCGTCAAGCTCGACCGCTTCATCAACGCGCTCGGCATCCCGCATATTGGCGAGACCACGGCGCGGCTGCTGGCGCGGAGCTACGGCACGGCCGAGGCGTTTCTCGCCGCGATGCGCGCCGCGAAGGACCGGGACGGGGAAGCCTTCACCGACCTCACCAATATCGAGGGCATCGGCCCGACCGTTGCCGCGGCCATCGCCGATTTCTTCGCCGAGAAGCACAATGTCGACGTGGTCGAGGCGCTGCTCAAGCAGGTGACGCCGGCGCCGCTCGAGCGTGTGGACCACGCCTCGCCGATCTCCGGCAAGACCGTGGTGTTCACCGGCACGCTCGAGCGCATGACCCGCTCCGAGGCCAAGGCCTCGGCCGAGCGGCTCGGCGCCAAGGTCGCGGGCTCCGTCTCGAAGCACACGGACTACGTGGTGGCCGGTCCCGGCGCCGGCTCGAAGCTCAAGAGCGCCAAGGACCTCGGCGTCGCGGTGCTCACCGAGGACGAATGGCTGAAGCTGCTCGGCCGCGCGGACTGATCACCCGTAGCGCAGCTTCATGCCGAGGATCGCGAGCGCGAGCCCAAGCGTGATCGTGTTGGCGACGATCATCGGCCAGTTCCAGATCATCACCCCGAACGCGAGCCAGAACGCCACCCCGATGGCGAACACCACATACATCTGCAGCGAGATGGCGCGCGTCTCCTTGTGGCGGATGATGTGCAGCGCCTGCGGCACGAAGGCCGCGGTGGTCAAGGTCGCGGCGACGGCCGACACGAGCGTTTCCATGCGCTATCCGATCGGCGCCGTGGCGTGGCGCAGCCAGGCGCGGTCGTCCGAAAGCATCACCGGCTCGATCTCGCGCCGCACCCGCGCGTGATAGGCGTTGAGCCAGGCGAGCTCCCACGGCAGGAGCTGCTTCGGATCGATCAGGCGGCGGTCGAACGGCACGAGCGTCAGCGTCTCGAAGCCCATCATCTCGCGCACCCCTCCGGGCATAGCCTCGAGCGGCGTGACCAGCACCAGGTTTTCCAGCCTGATGCCGTAGCGCCCCTCGAAATAGACGCCGGGCTCGTTCGACAGGATCATGCCGGGCTCCAGCTCGCAGGTGCCGAGCCGCGAGATGCGCTGCGGCCCCTCATGCACGGCGAGATAGCTGCCGACCCCATGCCCTGTGCCGTGATCGAAATCGAGCCCCGCTTCCCAGAGCGGCCGCCGCGCGAACGGATCGAGGTCCTGCCCGCGCGTGCCCTTGGGGAACCGCGCGGTCGCGAGCGCGATATGCGCCTTCAGCACGAGCCCGTAATGCCGCTTCATCTCCGGCGTCGGCGCGCCGATGGCGACGGTCCGCGTCACGTCGGTGGTGCCGTCGAGATACTGGCCGCCCGAGTCGATCAGATAGAGCGAGCCGGATTTGAGCGTCTCCTTCGACGCGTAGGTCGGACGGTAATGCACCACCGCGCCGTTCGGCCCGAAGGCGGAGATCGTATCGAAGCTGATGTCCTTGAGCTGGCCCGACTCGCGCCGGAAGCCTTCGAGCTTCAGCGCCGCGGCCACCTCGTCGATCTTGCCGGATGCGCCCACCTCGTCGAGCCAGGCGAGGAAGCGCGTCATCGCCACGCCGTCGCGGAGATGCGCGGCGCGGGTGCCGGCGATCTCCGCCTCGTTCTTGATCGCCTTCGCCGCGATGCACGGGTCGTCGCCGGTGACGAACTTACCGCCCTCTGCCTCGAAGGCGCGGGCGAAGCGGATCGGCGTCGTCTCCGGATCGAGCCGCAATCGCGCGCGCGCGCGGCCGAGCGCCTTGAGCCGCTCCTCGAGCGCAGCCGTCTCGGCGACCTCGGTATATTCCTCGAGCCGACGGCGCACATTGGCGGCGAGCTTCGCCGGATCGATATAGAGCGTCGGCCGCCCGGTCGCCGGCACCACCGCGAAGGCGAGCGCGACCGGCGTATGCTTGATGTCGCCGCCGCGGATGTTGAACAGCCAGGCGATCGAGTCGAGCAGGGTGAGCAGAACGGCGTCGGCCTTGTCGGCCTTCAGTTGCTCCTGCACCTCGGCGATCTTCTCCGGCGCCGCCTTGCCCGCAAGCTCGAGCGGATGGAGCGCGATGGGCATGGCCGAAGCCTTCGGCCGCTCGCCCCACATCGCGTCGATCGGATTGCTCTCGACCGGCTCGAGCTTGATGCCCGACTTGGCGAGCGTCTCGGTGAGCCGCTGGATTTCCTTGATCGTGTGCAGCGCGGGGTCGTAGCCGACGGCCGCGCCCTTCGGCAGCTTGCCGACGATCCAGGCCGACGGCTTGGCCTCCGGGGTCTTCAGCACCTCGAACGTCTCGGGGTCCGTCTGCGCGCGCGCCTGCAGGGTGTAGCGCCCGTCGACGAACAGCGCGGCCGCCTTCTCGAGCACCACCGCGACCCCGGCCGAGCCGGTGAAGCCCGTCAGCCAGGCGAGCCGCTCGGCCGCCGGCGGCAGGAACTCGCTCTGATGCTCGTCGCTATGCGGCACGAGGAAGCCCCTGAGCTTCCGTGCCTTCAGCTCGCGTTGCAGCGCCTTGACCCGCTCGCCGCTCGCCGGGCCGACGCTTGCCTCCTCGAAATTTTGATACATGCGGCTTTGTAAGCTCAAAGCGCGATCGCGATCAATCGCGCTCGCGCAACCCGCGGTGCGTGCCGGCCCCTCGGGGCTTGCTGCGGGGGCTCGCGCGGCTCATCACCAAAGTCGCCCATCCATCGAGAACGATTCGCTTTCTCAAGGTAAAGCCATGGGCGCGATAGCGCGCGACGACCGCGTCGGCCTGGTCAGCCGTGAGGCCCGACAGGACCGCCGTTCCGCCCGGCGCGATGCGGCGGGCGAGCTCGGGGGCGAGGTCTTGCAGCGGCCGCATCAGCAGATTGGCGAGGACGAGATCCGGCCGCGCCTGGCGGAGTGCCGGATGCGCAAGCCCCTCGGCGGTGACGACGTCCACCAGGCGCGCCGCGCAATTCGCCCCCGCATTCTCCGCGGCGATCGAGGCCGCGAGCGGGTCGTGGTCGCTTGCCAGCACGCGCGCCTTGAGGGCCTGAGCGGCGGCGACGGCGAGCACGCCCGTACCGGTGCCGAGATCGAGCACCCGTTTCGGGGCCGTGCGCTTGAGCGCATCGTCGAGCGCGAGCAGGCAGCCGCGCGTGGTGGCGTGATGCGCCGTGCCGAAGGCCTGGCCCGCGTCGATCTCGACGACGAAGCGCCGGGTCGGTGCGCGCGCCCGGTCGTGGCTGCCGTGGATGAAGAAGCGCCCGGCTATGACTGGAGGGCGCATGCCTTGCGACAGCGTGACCCAATCGGCGCGCGGCAGCTCCGCAATATCGAGCTGCGCCGCGTCGCCGCCCGCCGCCGCCTCGATCAGCGCGCGCAAGGTCTCGCGCGCCGGCGGCAGCGCGTAATGGGCGGTGATCTCGCAGCGCTCAGGCCCAAGCTCGAACAGGCTGACGGCAAGCGGGGCGGGGGCGTGAGCCTCTTCGAGCGCTTCCGCGATGCGGGGCCCGAGCGCGGCCGGCACCTCGATGCGCGCTTGGTAGGTGGCGGGGGCGGAGGCGTCGTTCATGCTTTGCGCGCACTGCGGCGCTGCGCGAGCGTGTCGGCGTCGAGCAGCCCGTCCCACATCCTGTCGAGATGCGCACGCGCCTCGGCCGGGGCGAGCGCGGTGAGATTGCCGCTCGCGTCGTTGCGCACAAGGCCGTCGGCGAGCAGCCTGCGGCAGGCGTCCTCCGCATCGAAATTCACGGCGACGCCGCAAGCCTCGGCGAGAAACGCTTCGACTTCGGCCTTGATCTCGGCGAGCGCGTCGTGTTTCAGCGGATGCTTGGCGAGGAAGGCGTAGAGCAGCATGTCCTCCTTGGCGTCCTCCTCCTCGGCGCGGTCGGCGATCAGCGTGAGCGCTGCATGGTTGTTGGCTTGCGTGTGGAAATAGAGGTTCTGCGCCAGCACCATCATGTAGTTGTTGCGCGTGTGGAACACCTTGTTGACCTGGCGGAAGATCACCGCGCTCAAGGTCGCAAGCCCCATCGCCACGGCGAACGGATTGGTGATGGCGAGCAGCTTGGTCGCCGAGCCGGCGACGCCCGCGATGGTTCCGCCGCCGGCCGTGACCATCAATCGGTACTTGTCGAACGGCTTGAAAGCGATCCGGGTGTTGGGGAACAGCATTTCGAGATCGATCTGCGGAATGCGCTTGAACACCTTGATGTAGATGACCTCGCTCGAGACGCCGATCGGCAGGTGGCTGCGCCGCTTGCGCGCCATGCGCAGCGCCTCTTCGGGCGCGACGCCCGTGTCGCGCGCGATCTCGCCGGCGCGGCGCTCGATCGATTTCAGCTTGAGCAGCAGGAACAGCCGCTGGAAGATCGGCACGTCGTGCCGTTCCCTGCGGTAGAAGCGCCAAGGGTTCCGCTCGTGACGCGTCTCGACCGACGTGCCGCGGTAGTAGAGCAGCAGGTCCTCGAAATCGCTGAGATCGACGTCGAGACTGAGCCCGTAGGGCGATTGCTCGGCGAGCAGGCGATGCACGTCGTCCTCCGACAGCTTGACGTAGTTCGCCTGCACCAGCAGCGCCTCGACGCCGGTGAGCAGTGCGCGGTGCGCCTCTTCGCGCTCGGCCTCGTCGAGCGACCGCAGATTGACCGTGTCGGCGTCGGGGCTGAACAGCAGGTAGGTCTCGAGCAGCGCGCAGAGGCGCTGGCGGTATTCCTGGTGGCGCCAGGCGGCGAGGCAATCGAGCGCATGCGCCCAGGTCTCGTCGCAGCCTTCGGCCTGGCGCAGCATGTCGGCGAGCTTGGCGCGCAGGTCGTAGCGGTTGACCGGAATGAAACGCTCGCGAGAACGCGGCTGCGCGGCGTGCGGGGCGGGAAGCGCGCGCGGACCGGCGTCGCTCTCGCTCGGCGCGGCAGCGTGCGGCAGATCCGTATCGAGCGGGGCCTGCATGGCGGCGACTCTAGGCGAGCCCCCCGCCAGCGTGCAAATGCGTTAGGACTTGCCGCTCGCGGCTCGCGCTCGGTGCTAGCGCACGTAGCCGAGCTTGCGCGCTTCCGCCAGGATGAACTCGAAGCTCGGATAAAGCGCGGTGGCGAGGCTACGCTTGTCGGTCACCGTCGTGGCGAGCGCCACGCGCCGTCCCTGTTGGGCCGACACCACGCCCATATAATAGAGCTCGCCCCGCGGCCCTTCGATCATCAGCGCGCCGCCCGAATCTCCCGGCAGCACGCTCGACTCGAGGCACCAGACCGAAGCCGGCGACGAGGCGGCCTCCTCGGCGACGGATGTCTGCGGCGTTGCGGCATTATTGAAACAATGGGCGCTATCGCGCAGCGCCACGCTGATATAGCGGCGTATGCCGGCCTGCGCGCAGAAACGCGACGTGCAGCTCTCGGCACCAAACGCGACCACGACGGCGCGATGGCCGAGTTGCTTCGCCAGCGTGTCGCGCAAGAGGGCATCGGCCGCAGCCGGATTGTACGCCGCGGTGCTGGCCTTGCCTGCGCAAGACGGATCCTCAAGGTCGCTGCCGGCGCTGTCTGCGAGCTTCGACAGGCTTGGTGGCAGGCCGACCTCGATCGGCTCCTTGGTGATGATCAAGGCGATGTCATGGGCGAAGCGGTCGCTGCGGTTCGACGAGGAGACGGCATTCGACTCCGCGATAGCCGCGCGCCAGCCCGGCGAGACCGCAACCTCGTCGACGGCGTAGCTTGCGATCCCGCCGGCGCGCGCGACCGACACGCTCAGATGGACCGGCTCGGCATATTCATCGAGATAGAAGAGGCCACCAGGCAGCCGGACCTTGTGCGCGAGGCAATGGGCGGAGGTGACCACGATACGCGGGTAGAGCACGGTGCCCGAGCAGACCATCCGCTCCTCGAACTTGATCTCGACCACATAGGGGAAGCGGTCCTCGCCGTCGGGCGTCGCGCCCGAGAGGGCGAGCGCGGGTCCCGTGGGGACGAGCGCGGGGACGAGGCCGAGGATAAAGCCGAGAGTAAGCCCGAGCAGGGCGGGGATCGAAATGCGCATTGGAGCCCTCAAAGGCGAAGTGAACGATGGAATTTTCAGTGCCTCCGGTCTCCCCTGTCAACGAACGGGTCGCGGCGCCCACGCACAATGTCGTGAGCGCGACAGCCCAATAAAACCCAGCATGCGCAGCGATAAACCGCCACGGACAGCGGAAGCTGGGCTAGTTCGGCTGGGCCGGGCCGCTCGCCTCGGTGCGCGCCGCCTCCTTGCCGAAACAGACGCGGGGTGCTGCCTCCAGCGTGCAGGGCGCCCCGGCCGGGCTCCCGCAGATCGCCGTGAGCTTAGCCTCAGGCACGCAGGTCCCCTCGGGACCGCGCCAGCCGGGGCCGCCCTTGCAGCCGCAGCCTTTGCAGCGGCAGTCCTCCTGCGCGAACGCCGGCACGGGACCTAACGACGCTGAAAACACAAATGAAATCAAAAGGAACGACAAGACCCAGAGACTGCGCATGAGCACCCTCCCATCTCCGAAGGGCACAATGTACACGTTTTGTTCTCACCTGCCAAGACTCTTTCAAGCGCATCCTCAGTCCAGGAGCGAAACAGGTAGTTTCACGGGAAACGCAACCGATCCGCGCAGCAGCCTGAGATTTGTTGAGGGCTTCGGCGCTTTTGCCAAGCCGAACGGGATTTGACCGGACCGGCGCCGGGTCAGGCGCGCTCGACGAAGCTGTCGACGACCTTCTTCTGCCCGGCTTTGTCGAAATCGACGGTCAGCTTGTTGCCGTCGATCTGCGCCACGCGCCCATAGCCGAACTTCTGGTGGAACACGCGCTCGCCGATCGCGAGCCCGATGCCCTCGGCGGCGCTCGCCGCGACCAGCGTGCCTTCGATGGTGAGCGGCTCGCGCCGCGGGGCCGAGGGCGCTCCCCCGCGCGGGCGGTTGCGTTGCGCGCGCTGCCAGCCCGGCGTCTCGTAGAAGCCGTCGGCGAACAAATTCTCCGCGGTGTCGAAGCGGCTCGGGCCATAGCCGCGCGCCATCTTCTCCTCCGCCACCTGCACGTGCTCGGGCGGCAGCTCGTCAACGAAGCGCGACGGGATCGCGGTCTGCCAGGTGCCATGATTGCGCCGGTGCTGGGCGAAGGTGATCTTGGCGCGCTTCCGCGCCCGCGTCAGCCCGACATGCGCCAGCCGCCGCTCTTCTTCGAGCCCGGCGCGCCCGGACTCATCCAGGCTCCGCTGATGCGGCAATAGCCCTTCATCCCAGCCGGGCAGGAACACCGTATCGAACTCGAGGCCCTTGGCGGAATGCAACGTCATGAGGTTGACGCGGTCCTCGCCCTCCTCGGTCTGCGCATCCATCACCAGCGAGACATGCTCCAGGAATCCGGCAAGCGTGTCGAACTCCTCCATGAAGCGGATCAGCTCTTTCAGGTTTTCGAGCTTGGACTGCGCCTGCGGCGAGCGCTCGGCCTGCCACATGCCGGTATAGCCGGACTCGTCGAGGATCAGCTCGGCGAGCTCAGTGTGCCGCATGGTGTCGAGCAGCGAGCGCCAGCGGTCGAAGGCGGCGATCAGGTCGGCGAGAGCCTTGCGCGGGCGCGGCTTCAGCTCCTCGGTCTCGACCATCAGCCGCGCCGCCTGGAACAGCGGCACGCTTTGCGCGCGCGCCAGCTGATGCAGCGATTTGACCGTGGCCTCGCCCAAGCCCCGGCGCGGCACGTTGACGATGCGCTCGAATTTCAGGTCGTTCGCCGCGTTCAGCGTCACGTCGAAATAGGCGGTCGCGTCCTTGATCTCCTGGCGCTCATAGAAGCGCGGACCGCCGATCACGCGATAGGGCAGGCCGAGCGTGATGAACCGGTCTTCGAAGGCGCGCATCTGGAACGAGGCCCGTACCAGGATGGCGATCTCGCTCAAGCTGTGCTCGTGCCGCTGCAGCTGCTCGATATCCTCGCCGAGGACGCGCGCTTCCTCCTCGTCGTCCCAGCAGCCTTCGACCACGACCTTGTCGCCGGGATCGCCGTCGGTGCGGAGCGTCTTGCCGAGCCGGCCCTTGTTGTGCGCGATCAGGCCTGACGCCGCGCCGAGGATGTGGCCTGTCGAGCGGTAATTGCGCTCAAGCCGGATAACCTTGGCGCCGGGGAAGTCCGTCTCGAAGCGCAGGATGTTGTCCACCTCGGCGCCGCGCCAGCCATAGATCGACTGATCGTCGTCGCCGACGCAGCAGATATTGCCGTTGCCCTGGGCAAGCAGGCGCAGCCAGAGATATTGCGCGACGTTGGTGTCCTGATATTCGTCGACCAGCATGTAGCGGAAGCGCTGCTGGTATTTTTCGAGCACGTCCTGGTGCTCCTGGAACAGCCGGAGATTCTCCAGAAGCAGGTCGCCGAAATCGACGGCGTTCAGCTCTTTGAGCCTGGCCTGATAGGCGGCGTAGAGATCGCGCGCGCGGCCATTGGCGAAGGCGTAGCTCTCGCCCTCCGGCACGCGCTTCGGCGTGAGCCCGCGGTTCTTCCAGCCGTCGATCATGGCGGCGAGCATGCGCGCCGGCCAGCGCTTCTCGTCGATATTCTCGGCTTGGAGAAGCTGCTTGATCAGCCTGATCTGGTCGTCGGTATCGAGCACGGTGAAGGACGGCTTCAGGTCGACCAGCTCGGCGTGGCGGCGCAGGATCTTCACGCCGATGGCGTGGAACGTGCCGAGCCAGGGCATGCCTTCGACGGCGCCGCCGATCAGCTCGCCGACGCGCTGCTTCATCTCGCGCGCCGCCTTGTTGGTGAAGGTGACGGCGAGGATCTCGCTTGGCCGCGCGCGGCCGAGGCTGAGGATATGGGCGATGCGCAGCGTCAGTACGCGCGTCTTGCCGGTGCCCGCTCCGGCTAGCACCAGCAGCGGCCCGTCCAGGGTCTCCACCGCCTCGCGCTGCTCGGGGTTGAGCGCGTCGAGATAATGGCCTGGGCGCCGGCGCATGGCCCGCGCCGAGATCGGCGCCTGGTCGGCGCGCTCGTCGGCGGCGCTTGCCTCTTCGGCGCTTGCGTCTTCGGGCTCGGGGGGCGGAAGCGCAGCGGTTGCGCGAATCTTATTCATCTCAAGGAACTATATCACCCTCGCGGCAGGCAAAAGAAAGGGCGCAAGGCGGCTCTAGGCTTCCGCCCGCGCTTGGCTTAAGAAGAGGCGCCTTGCCGCAAGTCTTCAACAGGTCGACGCGAGACATCCTTTGAGAAAAGAAGACGAAGAGCTTCGGCTGAAACATCATGCCGTGGCCGCCGCCGAGGGTGCGGCCGTCGCCGCCGAGCGGCAATGGCACAAGGGCTTGCTCAGCCGCGAATGGCTGGCGCTTCTCTTCGCCGTGACGAGCTTCGTCCTCGCGCAGATCATCGTGGTGACGCTGCACTACCGGAACTCGCGGATCAGCCACCAGGTCGAGGAGGTCAAGCTCGCGCGCGACTTGTCCCGCGAGTTCTTTTCCGAGCAGAAGCCCTATATGCGGATCGCCAATGCGATCGAAGGCTGCAAGACCCTCTACAAGAGCGACGGCGGCACGTTCAACCACATCGAGATCAACGAATATCTTGGGTTCTTCTCCGATCTCGGGCTGTTCATGCAGCGCGGGGCGATCAGCCCGGAGCTGATCGGCCATTATTTTGGCGCGTTTATCGTAGAGGCGTATGAATACCCTGAGGTCAAAGCCTATATCGAGCGTATTCGGAAGAATTACCGGCAACCGGACGCGTTTGAAGACTTTGAACGGGTGGCCAAGGCAATCGAAGCCGATCCGCGTTTCAAGAGGCTCACAGAGTTCGCCAAGACCGCGTGTACCGACCAGACCAATCAAACCGATCAGACCAATCAACAACAAGAAGGAAACGCACCTCAATGAAGACGATTCTCGCCGCAGCCCTGATTGCGCTTCTCGCGCTCCGTGCGCCTGATGTGGGCTTTGCCGCGGACGAGGGGGAACAGGCCGGGAGCGCCACGGAAACGACCGCGCCGGAGGAAAAGAAGGACGAACCCTCCGATACGATGAACCAGGGTGCGGCCGACGATAGAGGCGACACCGAGATCAAGACTGACCAGGAAACCAAGCCGGGCGGCATGAACGTGCATCGTCACCGCGCCGGAGCCTGTCCGGAAGGGCCGCCCTGTCCGACGGATTGAGTGCATATCGTTGACCCGTCGCGCGTAGCGGGCGAAGTTCGCCCGAGCGATGTACGGGATTCGTCCGTACAGAATTTCCCAATCAAAGTTTTCAAGTAAAGGCCAACCAGAGAGAACTGGAGACCGACCGATGCATCAAGGTTTGAGGATGGGTGTTGCTGGGCTTGCCGTTGCCGGTTTCGTTTGGTCCACGGGACCTGCGGCAGCGGTAGGTTGCTCGCTCGTGAAGGCGACCGCTAGCGCGAGCTCGCCCGCGGCAGCCGCACAGGCTTCGCAGAAGCTCACACTCGAGAGCGCCCATCAGGTGCAGAGGGAAAGGGGCTGGAGCAGGATCACCAGCCTCAAAGCCAAGAAGGTCGAGGGCGATCCGTTCTGGAAGGCGGTGCGTCCGAGCGGCGTTCCGCAGAATGCGAAGCTTAGCCCCGACATCGTGACGTCGCAGTTCTACACGACCTGCTTCACGGGCGTGGTCGTGCCCTATGTGTGCACGACCGGCTCGACCGTCTGCGGGAACTAGCCGACCAAGAGCTTCACAAACTCTCCACCTGTCATGGCCGGGCTTGTCCCGGCCATCCACGTCTTCGATTTCGCCGAGTGAAAATCGTGGATGCCCGGCACCCTCGAGTCGAGCCCAAGGGCAGGCTGGCCGGGCATGACGAGGTCGTGATGTGGGGCAGACGACATAGGCATGTCTTACGCTTGCCACACGACATGCTAAGCTTGGCGTGACATGCAGATGAGTTTCCCCCGATATACCAAGCGCGAGCGCGTCGCCGACGGTTGCATCCATGCCATCGGCGTGTCGGGAAGCGTCGTCGCGCTCGCCGCGCTGCTGTTCATCGGCGCCAAGGCCGAGGCAACGCTCTGGGTCGTGGCGCTGGCGATCTACGGCCTGGCACTCGTCGCCATGTTCTCCTGCTCGGCGGGCTATCATCTCATCACGCGGCCGACACCGAAGGAGATCTTCCGCCGGCTCGACCACGCCTCGATCTTCCTGCTGATCGCCGGCACCTACACGCCGTTCATCCTGATCAAGATGAACAACGAATGGGGGCTCGGCCTGCTCGCTTTCGTGTGGGGCCTGGCGGTGGTCGGGATCGGCATCAAGCTGTTTGCGCCGCGCTTCCTCGAAGGCCTCTCCACCGCGATCTATTTGATGCAGGGCTGGGCTGTGCTGGCAGCCATCGAGCCGCTGATGACGGCGTTGCCGGGCCATGCGCTGACCCTCCTGATGGTCGGTGGCGTGCTCTACACGGTGGGCGTGGTTTTCCATCTCTGGGACCGGCTGCCCTATCAGAACGCCATCTGGCACGGCTTCGTGCTGACCGCGGCGAGCGTGCATTACGCGGCGGTGGTCTCGATCGCCGCCGCCTGAGGTGCCCGCGAAAACCTGCTGTTCAGAAACGAAGCTCTATAGAATGCGGTCATGACGAGGGTCTTGGCCGAAGCGCCCGAGCGCGCGACCAACGCAGGGAAGGACGCCGTCTACGCGGCCCTTGCGGCGCGGTTCGGCGACCGCTTCTCGCGCAGCGAAGCGCTGCGGGCCCAGCACGCGAATACGCTGACCTGGCTCAAGACCGAGCCGCCGGACGCCGTCTTATTCGTGAAGACGGAAGCGGAGGTCGCGGGAACTGTCGCGCTCTGCGCCTCGGCCCGCGTGCCGATCATCCCGTTCGGTGTGGGCACCTCGCTCGAGGGTCATCTGAATGCACCCTATGGCGGGCTGTCGCTCGATCTGTCGCGCATGAAGCGGGTTGTCGCCGTGCATGAAGGCGACCTCGACTGCGTGGTCGAGCCCGGCGTCACCCGCAAAGAGATCAACGAGCATTTGCGCGACAGCGGCCTCTTCTTCCCGGTCGATCCGGGCGCCGACGCGACGCTCGGCGGCATGGCCGCGACCCGCGCCTCGGGCACCAACGCCGTGCGCTACGGCACGATGCGCGACGCGGTGCTGGGCCTCCGCGCCGTGCTTGCCGATGGCAGTGTGATCGCAACCGGCGGCCGTGCGCGGAAGTCCGCGGCGGGCTACGATCTCACGCATCTCCTGATCGGCTCGGAAGGCACGCTCGGCATCATCACCGAGCTGACCTTGAAGCTCTACGGTATCCCCGAGATGATCCTTTCCGGGGTCTGTGCCTTCACGTCTGTCGAGGGCGCCTGCAACGCCACTATCGCCGCGCTGCAGATCGGCCTGCCGCTTGCCCGCATCGAGCTGGCGGACGCCATGCAGATCCGCGCCTGCAATTCCTATTCGCATCTGACGCTGCCGGAATGCCCGCATCTCTTCGTCGAGTTCCACGGCACGCATGCCGCGGCACGCGAGCAGGTCGAGACCTTCGCCGCGCTCGCGCGTGCGGAGGGGGGAGGGGCGCTCGAATGGGCCGAGCGCCAGGAGGACCGCAACCGGCTCTGGCAAGCCCGCCATGACGCCTATTGGGCCGCACGCTCCCTGAGGCCCGGGGCTGAGATTCTCTCAACCGATGTCTGCGTGCCGATCTCCGCGCTCGCCGCCTGTGTCGAGGCGACCCGCGCCGACATCGAGCGGCTCGGCCTGCTTGCGCCGATCGTCGGCCATGTCGGCGACGGCAATTTCCATGTCCTGCCGCTGATCGACCCCGCCGATGCCGGCGAGCGAGAACGCGTGGAAGGGTTCCTCGACCGGCTCATCGAGCGGGCGCTTACGGCCGGCGGCACCTGCACCGGCGAGCACGGCGTCGGCCAAGGCAAGATCGGCTATCTCGCCGCGGAGCACGGCTCGGCGCTCCAGGCGATGATCGCCATAAAAAAGGCGCTAGACCCGCTGAATATCCTCAATCCTGGCAAGATTTTTGCGCTACCATAACAACATCTTGCCTGGAGCCCGGCGCTCCGGGCTCCTTGTGCTGCGCAAACGGGCGCCTGCAACCGGACTAGGGCCTTAGACCTGCGGTGAACTCGCTCCTTCTCGGCCTGGCCGCTTTGGCGATCTTGGTGCTGTCCGCGCTGTTCGCCGCGCCGCTCTTCATCGACTGGAACGAATACCGGCCGGTCTTCGAGGCGCAGGCGAGCAAGCTGCTCGGCCGCGAGGTGAAGGTCGACGGCAAGGTGCATCTCGTCTTGCTGCCGTCGCCCGAGCTCCGCTTCGATGACGTGAAGGTCGCCGACGAGACAGGCAGCTTCGACAAGCCGCTGCTCGAAGCGGGCTCGCTCGAAGCCTGGCTCAATATCGGCTCGCTGCTGTCGGGCACGGTCGAAGCGCGCAAGATGACCATCGTCGATCCGGTGCTGCGGCTCGACCTCAAGGAAGACGGCAGCGGCAATTGGCGCGACGTGGGCCGCGCCGGCGTGGCGCTGCCCTTCGCGCCGAAGGAGGTGATGCTGGACTCCGTCTCGATCAGCGGTGGCCGGCTGGAAATCTCGAAAGAGGGCGAGAAGCAGCTGGTGCTCGAGGGCATCGAAGGCGATGCGAGCGCCCAGTCTCTCTCCGGTCCCTACAAGGTGTCGCTCGCTTACGATTATGACGGCCGGCGGCAGGAGCTGCGCTTCACCACCAACCAGGCCGACGCTGACGGGCTGTTCCGCGTCAAGGCCGCCCTGCGCGATCCCGAGGTCAACGCCTCCTATCAGTTCGACGGCACGGTGACGGGCCTCGGTGCCAAGCCGAAATTCGAAGGCGAGACGATCTTGCGTGTCACCAAGCCCGCACCGGTGGCGGAACCTTCGGCAGACGACGCGGAGGACATTACCGCCACGGAGCCGGCGGGCGGGGAGCAACCGCAGCAGCCTGCGCCAGGCCCCGCCGATCCCGGCTCGTTCGTCGAGCTCAAGGGCCCGATCGAGGCGACGCCCGACCGCGTGGAGTTGCCGGAGTTCGAGCTCACGGTCCACGCGCAAGGCCGGCCGCAGCTCCTCAAGGGGAAGCTCGCGCTCGATCTGACCGAAAGCCCCAAGGCATCGGCCGAGCTTTCCGGCCGGTTCGTCGATCTCGACGCGCTGTTCGGCGTGGCGAGCGCCGAGGAGCGGCTGCCGCCGTCCGTCGTGCTCTACATGTTTGCCGACACGGTGCTGAACGAGGCGGCGAAATACGGCGATATCGCCCTCACCGCTTCGCTCGAGCAGGCGGGGCTCGGCGGCGATCTCCTCGGCGGCTTCGAGCTTTCGCTCGCCACCAGCAATGGCGGGGTCAAGATCGAGCGTCTCGAAGCGACGCTACCCGGCGACAACCGCTTGGCGGTCTCGGGCAAGCTCAGCCATGGCGAGTTCGGCCCGGTCTTTACCGGTCCGATCAAGCTCAAAGGCGAGGGGCTCAAGACGCTGACCCGATGGGCCGCGGGCGACCGCGAGCTGACCGGACAGACCTCGACCGGCGCGTTCGCGCTCGCCGCCGACGCCACGGTCGGCGACGGCGCGATCAAGCTCGCCGACGTGCAGGGGGAGCTGAGCGGCACGCGCTTCGGCGGCTCGCTGCTCTATCAGGGCGGCGAGCGGAACCTGATCGAGCTGAAGCTCGACAGCGACCGGCTCGATCTCAGGGAGATGATGGGAGAGGGGCCGATCTGGCGCGCCTGGCTTCCGGGCACCGGCGCGCGGCCGGCGCAGGAGGGTACCGCGCCGAATGTGCTGACCCAATTCCGCAACGACGATGTGCGCGTGACCGTTGAGGTGAACGAGCTGCTCCTGCCCAACGTGCCGCCGGGCAGGCTCGATGCGCGCTTCACCCTGGTTGACGATGTGCTCAACGTGCAGAAGCTCGACTTCGCGGCCGCCGACGAGCTCAAGCTCACCGGCAGCGGCCGGATCGAGCATCTGAGCGAAAAGCCGGCCGGCCGTGTCGGCTTCGCCTTCCGTGCCGCCACCACCGACAGCCTGCGCATCGCGTCGGAGCTTGCCGGCCTGCCGCAGGACGTGAGCAAGTCGAAATATCTCTCGACCATCGCGCCGCTCGACATCGAGGTCGGCCTCGCCGCGACGCGCGAAGGCGACGCCACCAAGGCGGTGCTTGAGCTCGGTGGCAAGGCGGCAGACTCCGACATCGCGCTCACCGCGCGCGCGCTCGGCGAGCCGGCGCGTCTCGGCGAAGCGAATGTCGAGATCGAAGGCACCGTCGCCGGCGAGCGGCCCCAGGCGCTACTGGTGTTGCTCTTTCCCAACCTGCCCGCCGACCGGTTCGCCGCCGCGGGCGGCAGCCAGGGCAAGCTCTCGGTCAAGCTCGCGGGCGTGCCGAAGGTGAACATGACGGGCAATGTCGCGCTTGAGACCGAAGCCATGAAGCTTGCTTTCGACGGGCAGGGCTCGCTGCAGGAGAGCGGGCTCGCTCTTTCCGGCGACGGCTCGATCTCGACGCAGGACGCGAGCCTCGCGCTGATGATGGCGGGCCTCGAAGCGCCACCCAGCGCGGCGAATGCATCGCTCAGCCTCGCCGCTCATGTCGTCAAGGACGGCGCCACCGTTGCGATCGATCGCGTCACCGGCGAGGTCGCCGGCGAGACGGTGACCGGCGCCGCGCAATTCGATACGCGTGGCGACAAGACGCGCTTCCAGCTGGAGGCCAATGCCGGCGACGTGTCTCTGTCCTCGCTGCTGGGCGTGCTGGTTGCGTGGCAACGCGCGCAATCGGCCGAGGACGCGCTCGGCGCGATCGGCGCCGGCGCCTCGGAGGTGTGGCCCTCGCGGGGCTTCGCGCTCGGTCCGATCGAGAACGCCGAGGGCGACATCAAGCTCAAGGCCAAGACGCTGTCGCTCGGGCGGGCCTTCCCGCTCGCCGACGCGACGCTCACCGCCCAAGTCACCAAGGACGGGCTCGCCGTGACGGACCTCAATGGCGGCCTGTTCGGCGGCAAGTTCGGCGCCTCGGGCAGCCTTTCGCCGCGCGGCGCCGGTGCCGCCTTCGAGGCAGTCGTCGAGCTCAATGGCGGGAAGCTCGAAGCGGCATCGAGCGACCTCCTCAGCAAACCGTTCGCCAAAGGTCCGTTCGACCTCACTGTCATGGTCCAGGGCGAGGGCTTGAGCCCGCCTGGTCTCGTCGCCGGACTGTCGGGGCAGGGCACGCTGACGCTCGGTCCCGGCGTGGTTCAGCCGCTCAGCGGCGAGCCGCTCAGCCGGTTCGCCGCGACGACCGCGCGCAAGACGAGCAAAGTGAGCAAGGAGCGGATCGCCGTCGATGTGCTGACGCTCGGCGAGCAGGTCAGGGGCGGCGTCTACAAATATCCGGCTGCCAAGCTTCCCTTCGAGATCAAGAACGGCACGTTGCGGCTTCAGCCGGCGGCGCTGCCAAGCTCGGGCGTCGAGACCAAGATCAACGCTTATGTCGAGCTCGCGAGCCTCAAGCTCGATAGCGAGTGGGTGATGGGCGTGACCAGCGCCGCGAACCCGCCGTTCCCCCCGGTGAGCCTCGTCTTTACCGGGGCGCTGGACCGGCCGGAGGACATTTCGGCGACGGTCGATACCGCGGCGATCGAGAGCTACCTCACCATTAGCCGCCTGCAGGAGGACGTCGAGAAGCTTGAAACGCTCGACGTCAGCGGGCGCACGCGGCCACAAGAGGAGCCTGCAGAACCTTCCGCAGGCGGCAGGCCAACTGCGCTGCCCGCTTTGAGCGAATCGCCGTCAGAGGCCGGACCGCCGCAAGAGGAGGCCGCGCCGGTCGGGCCTCCGCTGCAAAGCGCCGCCAGCCAGCCGCCGGCTGCCCTCCCGTCGGCGCCGTCCGCCGCCGTGAGCGCGCCAGCGGCCGAAGCCGCGCAGATGCCTGTGCCGAACGCCGAGCCTCAGTCCTTGCGGGAAACCGGCACGGAGACGGCGGCGCGTACGCCTGCCGAGCAGCCTGTAGCCAAGCCGCAATCGCGACCCGAGCTTTCTGATACGCAAAGCCCGGCGCCGCCCGCGCTGCGGGAGGTTCAGCCTGAAGCGGTCCCCACCGAGGAGACCGAGGAGGCCGAGCCGCAGCCGGCTGTCCCTGAGGAGGTGGAGCCGCAACCAGCGGCCATCGAGCCTGAGTGGTTCGACCCGGCCGAAACGCAACCTGCCGCCATCGAGCCTGAGTGGACCGAGCCGGCTGAGTCGCAACCGGCCGCGGCGGAGCCCGAACCGATGGCACCGTTTGAGTCGCAGCCTGCTGCCGCGGACCCATTTGCGCCGGCTCAGTCACAGCCGACCGCCACGGAGACAGAGGCGAAGTATCCGAAGCCTACCGCAGCCTATCCGAAACCCGACACTGCCTATCCGAAACCCGACACCGCCGCCTATCCGAAGCCCCCGGAGCGCAAGCCGGAGCCGATCGCACAGCCCGAACCCCAACCTGCCGGGATTGCCCCATCCGAACAGACCGATCCGCGGCCCTCTCTCGTAGACCCGTTCGAGCAGACCCAGCCGGCGATTGATGGGATCGAGCAGGCTGAGCAGGCCGATCAGACTGAACAGGTCGAGGAACCGAAGCCCGCGCCCAAGCCGCGCCGCCCTCGCAAGCGCGAGAGGTCGGACGACTGGAAGAAGGGCATACCCTTCCTCGGCGGGAACTAGCTCTTATCCTTGAGACGTTTGAGCACGTAGAGGCGGATCGCTGCCGAGAGGCTAGTGCGGTCGCACGCTTCGGCCTCAGGGGTCGCGGCTTCGCGTCCTTGGTCGATCTCGCCGATCAGCGCCGCGACGGACTTGCCGTCCTTGGCCGCGAACTCGGCGAGCGCCGTCCAGAACTCTTCCTCCAGCGAGACGCTGGTGCGGTGCCGGGCGATCGTGACCGAGCGCTTGTTGCTCACCCTTTGGGACCGGTCATGTCCTCCGGCCTGACCAGCCGGTCGAACTCATGCTCGCTGACATGGCCGAGCCGCACCGCCTCCTCGCGCAGGGTCGTGCCGCGCTTGTGGGCTTCCTTGGCGATCTCGCTCGCTTTGTCGTAGCCGATATGCGGCGCGAGCGCCGTGACCAGCATCAGCGAGCGCTCCATGTGCTCCTTGACCCTGGCGCGATTAGCCTCGATGCCCGCCACGCAATTATCGGCGAAGCTCACCGACACGTCGGCGAGCAGCCGGATCGACTGGAGCATGGCGTGAGCGAGCACCGGCTTGAACACGTTGAGCTCGAGATGGCCCTGGCTGCCGGCGAAGGTGACGATCGCATTGTTGCCGACCACCTGCGCCGCGACCATGGTCACCGCCTCGCATTGGGTGGGATTGACCTTGCCCGGCATGATCGAGGAGCCGGGCTCGTTCTCGGGCAATAGGATCTCGCCGAAGCCCGAGCGCGGCCCCGATCCCAGCAGCCTGATATCGTTCGCGATCTTGAACAGGGCGACGGCCAGCGCCGTCAGCGCGCCATGCGCAAAGACATAGGCGTCGTGCGAGGCCAGAGCCTCGAACTTGTTGCGCGCGGTGACGAAGGGAAGCTTGGTCATCTCCGCGATTTTGCTCGCGAAAAGCTCGGCGAAGGCGGGATGCGTGTTGAGCCCCGTGCCGACCGCCGTGCCGCCTTGCGCCAGCTCGTAAAGCCCGTAGAGCGCCTGCTTAATCCTGGCTGTTCCGTGTTCGATCTGCGCCGCATAGCCGCCGAATTCCTGCCCTAGAGTCAGGGGAGTTGCGTCCTGCATATGGGTGCGGCCGATCTTTAGGATATCCTGGAAGGCCTCCGCCTTGTGCTTTAGGGCCTCGGTGAGGCGGGCCAGGGCCGGATCGAGCCGATAGGCGATCTCGACGGCGGCCGCGATATGCATGGCGGTTGGGAAGGTGTCGTTGGAGGATTGTCCGAGATTGACATGATCGTTGGGGTGGACCGGGCGCTTGGCGCCGATCGTGCCGCCGAGCATCTGGCTGGCGCGGTTGGCGATGACCTCGTTCAGGTTCATGTTGGTTTGGGTGCCGGAACCGGTCTGCCAGACGACCAGGGGGAAATGGCCGTCGAGCTTGCCGTCGATCACTTCGGTCGCGGCGTCCGCGATGGCCGAGGCAAGCGCCTGATCGAGCAGGCCGAGCTCGCAATTGGCCAGCGCCGCGGCCTTTTTGACCATGGCCGTGGCCCGGATCAGCGGCTTCGGCATTCTCTCGTCGCCGATCTTGAAATTCCGGCGCGAGCGTTCGGTCTGGGCGCCCCAATAGCGGTCGCTCGGCACCTCGATTGGGCCGAACGAATCGGTTTCGGTACGCGTTGAGGCGGCAGGGGAGTCTGAGCCGTCGGGTAGGGGCATGTTCACGTTTTCCTTGTGGTTCGCGTTCCGGTCAAGCGCCCCTTCCAGGTTTTGAGCGTTTGGCGAGTGGTAACGGGGGTTTAGGGGCTTAGCAACACGCCGCTGCGGCGGAAGGCTGCGCTTATAGGGCGCGGTCGCGCTATGCCTGGGACCATGGTGGGGTGAGGAAGGCGATTGGCTGAAGCACTGGCGAAACTGGCCCTGCCTGCGCCACGCGGCGAGCGGCTTTCGCTGCTCGCGGCGCGGCTTGCCGCCATGTTGGTGGTGGCCATCGGCGCGCTGATCCTCGCCGCCTGGCGGTTCCCGGCGCTGGGACTGGGCGAGACCTTTCCGGAGCTGATGAAGACCACGCCCACCGGCGCGGTGGGTCTCATCGCTGCCGGCGTCGCGCTGTTCTGGTTCAGCTTCAGGGGCTTGCGCCTGCTCGCGCGCCTGATCGCCTTCGCGCTCGTCCTGATCGGCCTCGTCATCCTGGTGAGCCAGGATCTGCTCGGCTTCGATCTCGGCATCGAGCAGGCCCTCATCCCGCCCGACGCCACGCCCGCCGAGCAGGCGGCGCGGCTTGCTCCGGGCATCACCGGCTCGCTGGTCCTGTTCGGGCTTGCGCTGCTCTACGCCAAGCGGCGCCGGGCGCTGGCGGCCTTCAGCCAGATCCTGGCCATCATCCTTCTCGCTCAGGTGCTGATCGTGCTGGCGGGCTACGCCTATGGCGTGGCGACCGAGGCCTATCCGTTCCCGTTCACCTCCATGCCGATCTATGCGGCGATCGCCGCGTTCCTGCTCGCGCTCGGGCTGCTCGCGGCCTCGCCGGAATACGGCATTGCCGCCGCCATCATCGAGCAGTCGCCCGCGGGCGAGATGCTGCGCCGGCTCTTGCCGGGCATCGTCGTGCTGCCGCTCGTCATCGGCTGGTTCGCGCACAAGGCCCAGGCCGGAGACTTTTTCGATACGCCCGGCACGCTCGCGATCTTCGCCGTGGTGAGCATCCTCGTGCTGGCCGTGTTCGCCTGGACCACGATCGGGGCGGTGCGGCGCGCCGACCGCGACCGCAACGCCGCCTTGATGGAGTTGCGCGGCCAGCGCGAATGGCTGTCGACGACGCTCGGCTCGATCGGCGACGGCGTGATCGCCACCGATCCGAACGGCAGCGTGCTCCTGCTCAACAAGATCGCCGAGGAGCTGACCGGCTGGGACGGCGCCGAGGCACGCGGTCGCCCGATCTGGGAAGTCTTCCGCGTGATCGATGAAGGGACACGCAAGCCGGTCGACGACCCCGCGCTGAAAGCGCTGCGCGAGCGCGCGGTGACGCGGCTCGAATCCGGCGCGCTGCTCGTGACCCGCGACGACGGCGAGCTGCCGGTCGAGCATTCGGGCGCGCCGATCGTCGGCTTCGACGGCTCGCTTGCCGGCGCCGTGCTGATCTTCCGCGACGTCACCGAGCGGCGCCGCACGGCGCAGCGCCAGTCGATGCTGGTCGGCGAGCTCAATCACCGCGTCAAGAACGCGCTCGCCATCGTGCAGTCGCTGGTGCAGGCGAGCCTCCGCCAGGCGACCTCGAAGCCCGCGCAGGCCATGGCGCAGACGCTTGCCGAGCGCCTGCAGGCGCTGCACCGCGCGCACGACCTCTTGCTCGAATCGCAATGGTCGGGCGCGAGCCTCAAGGCGATGGTCGAGCGCGAGATGGACCCGTATCGCCGCGAAGGCGGGCCCGCCATCACCATCAAGGGCAACGACGTGCTGCTGCCGCCGGCCTGCACCTCGATCCTCGCCATGACGCTGCACGAGCTTGCCACCAACGCGGTGAAATACGGCGCGCTCTCGCACAACAACGGCCAGCTCTGGATCACCTGGAAGACCGCGCGCGGCGGCAACCGGCTGATGCTCACCTGGGAGGAGCGTGGCGCCACCAACGCTCCCGGACGCCGCAACAACGGCTTCGGCATGCAGCTCATCGACAAGGGCATCCGCCACAATCTCGGCGGCGAGACCAAGGTCGATTTCAGGGCGAGCGGCCTCTATGTCGAGCTGGATGTGCCGCTCGTGCCGTCGAAGGAGCCGCGAGCCAGGCCGCAAGCCCGCGCCGCTGCCGCGGTCTGAGCCTATTCCAGCTATTTCTTGCGGAAGCGGTCGAGATGCACGACCTCGGCCGGCGGGCGCGACATGACCACGTCGGCTTGCGGCTCGCCGGTCTCCTCGACATGGTCAGTACCGCGCTGCTCCTCCGGTTCGCCCACCAGGTCGGGCAGGGCGGCAGCCATATGCTGGCGCGCAGAATCGTTGGCCGCGCCCGGCTTGCCGAACTGCAGTCCGAACTGCGCCGAAGGATCGTAGAACGCCTTGATCGCCGAGAAGGGGACGAGCAGCCGCTCGGGCACGTTGGAGAAAGAGAGCTTCACCTCGAACCGGTCGTTCGACACCTGCAAATCCCAGAACTGGTATTGCAGGACGATGGTCATCTCCTCGGGATATTGCTCCTTGAGGCGGCGCGACACCGAAACGCCGTCGGCGCCGGTATCGAAGGCGATGTAGAGATGGTGCTCGCCGGGGAGCCCTTCGCGCTGCACGCGGACCAGCACTTCGCGCACGACGCCGCGCAGCGCATCCTGGGTCAGGAGATCGTAGCGTATCTCGTCTTCTGCCATTGAGTGCCGCCGTCTCTTCTCCCGCGACGTGGAGGCAACTCATTCCCCCGTCAATAAAGTGGAGGGCTTCTGTTGCCCGGTGCCCTCCGAAACCGCGCCTAGGCCCTGCGAAGAGACTAGGACTTGATTTTCAGGCTATCGCGCTGACTACGCAGCGAGACGAGCCTCCGCATAGTTGTCGTTGGCAACTATTTGGTTTGGCCCGATAACGGCGGTACCATGCCGAGCGAAAGCGCGACCTTTACACCCTCGTCGATCCTATTTCGCCCCCGCCTCAGGGGTCAGAAATCAGTGATCAGAAATCAGAACGTAGCTCCTGACGACTGATATCTGACTACTGACCCCTGGGGTGGAGGCGCCGGGTACCGCCCCCGGGTCCGAAAGGCTTATTACGAAGGCCATTTATCGCCATAGTCGGCTTGCGCCGACGAGATTCATATAAGCCGGTATGGCGGCAAAAAAAAGGATTGATCGCCGAGTAACCCCAACCCGTGAAAACGATTCGGGACTTGCTTCGGGTATGACGCCGGCAGCGGTCAGTCGCGCTTCATCTTGATGATGGCGCCGCTCCTGGCATCGACTTCCATCTCGATCTTGCGGCCGCGCGCGTCCTTGCCCTCGACCTCCCAGATTCCGTCATCGAGCTCGATCTCCTTGATCTTCACGATGCCGCGGTCGAAAGCCATGTCGCGCACCTGGTCGATGCTGACGCGGTAGGCGGCGGCCGGTGTGGCCAGGGCGAGGCCGAAGCCGAGGGCGATGAGAGCGGGGATAACGCGCATGGGGAGACACCTTACGGTTGGAAACAGGGATCGCCACTTTATAACAGGAAATGAGTCCGCGATGTGCTGTGCTGACGGTCGGCAATATACGTCAGGGCTCCTGACAATTCGCTGAGAACACAGCTTGCGCCAATATCTCGATCTGCTCGCCCGCATCCGGGAGGAAGGTCTCCGCAAAGGGGACCGCACCGGCACGGGCGCGCTCTCGCTGTTCGGCGAGCAGATGCGCTTCGACTTGGGCGACGGCTTCCCGCTGCTGACCACCAAGAAGCTGCACGTCAAGTCGATTGTCCATGAGCTGCTCTGGTTCCTTCAGGGCTCGACCAATGTGCGCTATCTCAACGAGCATGGCGTGACGATCTGGGACGAGTGGGCCGACGAGACCGGCGAGCTCGGCCCGGTCTATGGACGGCAATGGCGCTCCTGGCCGACGCCTGACGGCGGCACCGTCGATCAGATCACGCGGCTGGTCGATGGGCTGAAGCGCGATCCCGACTCGCGCCGGCATATCGTCAGCGCCTGGAATGTCGGGATGCTCGACAAGATGGCGCTGCCGCCTTGCCACTGCCTGTTCCAGTTCTACGTCGGCGACGGGCGGCTCTCCTGTCAGCTCTATCAGCGCTCGGCCGACATGTTCCTCGGCGTGCCGTTCAACATCGCCTCCTACGCGCTGCTGACCTTGATGGTCGCGCAAGTGGTCGGGCTCAAGCCCGGCACCTTCGTGCACACCTTCGGCGACGTGCATCTCTATCTCAACCATCTCGATCAGGCCGACGAGCAGCTTTCCCGCAAGCCCCGCGCGCTGCCGCGCATGGAGATCAATCCGGAAGTGCGCTCGCTGTTCGATTTCGCCTACGAGGACTTCAAGCTCGTAGGCTACGACCCGCACCCGGCCATTCGCGCCGAGGTCGCGGTGTGAATCTGATCTCGTCATGGTGAGGTGCCCGGCCGTCCTTCGCGGCTCGCACTACGTGCTCGCACCTCAGGATGACGGCCGGGCCTCGAACCACGCACGGCGCGAGCCCGCGATCGCGCTGGTCGTCGCGGTCGCCGAGAACGGGGCCATCGGGCGGGGCGGGGACCTGCCCTGGCGTCTATCGAGCGACCTCAAACAGTTCCGCAAGCTCACCCTTGGCAAGCCGGTGGTCATGGGCCGCCGCACATTTGACTCACTCGGCCGCGTGCTCGACCAGCGCGTCAATATCGTGATGACCCGCGACCCTGACTTCGATGTGCCCGGCGTGGTCGTTGCGCGCAGCTTCGAGGAGGCCCTCGAGCGCGGCCGCGCGGCCGCAACGCAAGCAGGCGTGGATGAGATCATGGTGATCGGCGGCGAGGACGTGTTCCGCGCGTCGTTGCCGCTGGCCCAGCGCATTTACCTTACAGAAGTGCACGCCCGCCCCGATGCCGACACCTGGTTCCCGGAATTCGACAGTAGTGCCTGGCACGAAGTCTTCCGCGAGGCGCATGAACCCGGTCCCAAGGACGATCATGCCTTTAGTTTCGTCGTGCTGGAGAGCGACAGGCTCCCCCGCATTGCGCGGCCCGAATGACTGGCCTATAACCTTGCGACCTATGTCGCAGGATCGCCATTTTGCTGCTTCTAGTCTCGCCGGCTAGTTGCTTTCATTCGGCGACTCCGCGCCACCCCCATCACCACATCGGGAACAAAGTCCATCATGCCTTGGAGCAATCAGAGCGGAGGCGGCGGCTGGAAAGGCGGCTCCGGAGGGCCTTGGGGCCCGCGCCCCGGCGGCCCCGGCCAGCAGCCCGACCTTGAAGAGATCCTGCGCCGCAGCCAGGACAAATTGCGGCAGGCCATGCCCGGCGGCCGCATGGGCGGCCCTCTCTCGGCGCTGCTCGCCCTCGCGCTCATCGTGCTGATCGGCTTTTTCGGCTTTACCGTGCGCGTGAACCCCGACGAACTCGGCATCGTGCTCCGCTTCGGCGAGTATGTCCGCCAGCTTCCGCCAGGCCTGAATTTCCGCTGGCCCTATCCGATCGAGCAGGTCGAGCTGCCGAAGGTCACCCGCATCAACCGCATCGAGGTCGGCATGCGCGGCTCCGCCGACCGGCGCGAGGCTGTTACCGCGGTGCGCGACGTGCCTGAGGAAAGCCTGATGCTCACGGGTGACGAGAACATCGTCGACATCGACTTCGTGGTGCTCTGGCAGATCAGCAATGCGCCCGAATATCTGTTCAACATCCAGAACCCCGAAGGCACGGTGAAGGCGGTGGCCGAGAGCGCCATGCGCGAGATCGTCGGCCAGAGCGACATCGAGCCGATCCTGACCGCGGCCCGCGCCAAGACCGAAGCCTCGGTGCAGCAGCTCATCCAACGCGTGCTGGACAGCTACGGCGCGGGCATTCGCATCGTCCAGGTCCAGCTCCAGAAGGTCGATCCGCCCAATCAGGTGATCGACGCGTTCCGCGACGTGCAGGCGGCCCGCGCCGACCAGGAGCGCTTGCAGAACGAAGCGCAAGCCTATGCCAATCGCGTGGTGCCAGAGGCGCGAGGCGAGGCGGAACGCATCCTCCAGGCTGCCCAAGGTTACCGCGATCAGGTGATCGCCGAGGCGAAGGGTGAGGCCGACCGCTTCCTGAACGTGCTCGACGAATATGTGAAAGCGCCCGACGTCACCCGCCGGCGCATCTTCATCGACACCATGCAGCAGGTGCTTTCCGACACCGACAAGATCATCATCGACGAGAAGAACGGCAGCAGCGTCGTGCCCTATCTACCGTTGAACGAGCTGCAACGGCGCGCGACACCCGCGCCGGCACAGGAAGGGGTACAACAATGAGGCGCACAGCCCTGACATCCCTTCTTGTCGTCCTCGGTCTCCTGGCGCTTGCCGCCTATCTGACCTTGTTCACCGTGTTTCAGACCCAGCAGGCTTTGGTGCTGGAGTTCGGCAAGCCGAAGCGGCTTGTCAGCGAGCCGGGCCTGAAATGGAAGATCCCGTTCATCCAGAACGTCGAATATTTCGACAAGCGCCTGCTCGATCTCGAATCCTCGCCGCAGGAAGTGATCGCCTCCGACCAGAAGCGTCTGGTCGTCGATGCCTTCGCGCGGTGGCGCATCGCCGATCCGCTGCTGTTCTATCAGGCGGTGGGTGACGAGCGCGTGGCGCGTGCACAATTGGGTGCCTTCCTCGAAGCCTCGCTCCGGCGCGTGCTCGGTGCGGCGAGCTTCGAAGCGGTGGTGCGCGACAAGCGGCACGCGCTGATGAAGGACATCACCGGCCAGGTCAACACCGAGGCCAAGGCGCTCGGCATCACCGTCGTGGACGTGCGCATCAAGCGTGCCGACCTTCCCGAGGCCAACAGCCAGGCGATCTATCGCCGCATGCAGACCGAACGCCAGAGGCAGGCGTCCGAGATCCGCGCCCAAGGTGAAGAGGCCTCGCGCCGTATCCGCGCCACGGCCGACCGCCAGGTCACCGTGCTCAAGGCCGAGGCGACCGGCGAATCGTCGCGCATCCGAGGCGAGGGCGATGGCGAGAAGAACCGCATCTTCGCCGAGGCCTTCACCAAGGACCCTGACTTCTTCGCCTTCTATCGCTCGATGCAGGCCTATGAAGGTGCGCTGCAGTCGAACGACACCAGGCTGCTGCTCAGCCCGCAATCCGAGTTCTTCCAATATTTCAACGATCCTGCCGGCGCGGCCGCCGCGGGTGCGGCGCCGACACCGGTCGTGCCGGTGCCCGAGCAACCCGCGCCGTCCACGCCCGAGCCCGTTCCGGACGAGGGAACGCCCGGCGATATGCAGCAGGGCGCGGGACCGGACAGCCCGGCGCAGCCGGACCGCGAGGCAGCGGCGGGCGAAGGCGGTCCCGAAGGGACGCCTTAGCCGGGAGGCCGACGGGCTCATATGAGCGACCTCGCCGTCGCCATCGGTCTGGTTCTCGTCCTCGAAGGGCTGCTATGGGCGCTTGCGCCGGGTGTCGGCCGCAAGCTCCTGGAAGCGAGCGCCGATGTGCCCGAGCAGTCCCTGCGCCTGGGTGGCGCGGCCGCCGTCGCGGCCGGCGTGCTCGTGGTCTGGTTGGCGAGAGGCTGAAGGCGGACCGAACGGAAGCCTATGCGTCGACGTTCCGATTTCCGCTAAGATGCGGCCGCCTCTAAGGGCAAAGAATGCGGAGACGATCTTCAATGCGTGAGTTCAAGCGCCGAGCCGGCCTGCCTCGTCCTGCAATTTGCCTCATGGCGTTCGCGCTGGTCGTAACGGGACTTGGACTTGCCGGTGCGCCGGTGCTCGCCCGCGGGCCAGAGTCGGTCGCCGATGTCGCCGAAGGCCTGCAGGAGACGGTCGTCAACATCTCGACCACCCAGACCTTGAAAGGCGGCCAGTCGGGTACGGCCGACGGCTCCGGCCCCAAGGGCTCGCCGTTCGAGGAGTTCTTCGACGATTTCTTCGACGACGAGGGTCCTGACGGGTTGCCACGCAAGGTGAGCTCGCTCGGCTCCGGCTTCGTCATCGATCCGTCGGGCCTGGTCGTCACCAACAACCACGTCATCGAGGGCGCCGACGAGATCATCCTCAACTTCACCGACGGCAGTAAGCTGAAGGTCACCAAGGTGCTCGGTCACGACCCCAAGACCGACCTCGCCCTGCTCAAGGTCGAGCCGAAGAAGCCGCTCAAGGCCGTATCCTTTGGCGATTCCTCCAAGATGCGCGTGGGCGACTGGGTGATGGCGATCGGCAACCCGTTCGGGCTTGGCGGCAGCGTCACGGTCGGCGTCATCTCCGCCACCAAGCGCGACATCAACGCCGGGCCCTATGACGATTTCCTGCAGACCGACGCCGCCATCAATCGCGGCAATTCCGGCGGCCCGCTGTTCAACATGGACGGGCAGGTGATCGGCGTGAACACCGCCATCATCTCGCCGACCGGCGGCTCGATCGGCATCGGCTTCGCCGTGCCGTCGAACAGCGCGCTGCAGGTCATCGATCAGCTCAAGCAATATGGCGAGATGCGGCGCGGCTGGCTTGGCGTGCATGTGCAGAACGTGACCGAAGAGATCGCCGGCGGGCTCGGGCTCAAGGAACCGACCGGTGCGCTGGTCGCCAAGGTCTCACCCGACAGCCCGGCGGCCGCCGCGGGGATCCAGCCAGCCGACGTGATCGTCAAGTTCGACGGCCAAACCATCCAGAACATGCGCGGCCTGCCGCGCGCTGTCGCCGCAACCCCGGTCGGCAAGAACGTCGCCGTCGAGCTGCTGCGCAAAGGCGAGCCGGTTGGCTTGAATGTGACGGTCGGACGCCTGCCAGAGGGCGAGGACACCGAGGACGCGGTGCAGGAGGAGGAAACGGAAGAGCGGTTGCTCCCCGAGCCGGAGCCCGAGCGCGAGGATCTGCTTGGCCTTTCCATGGCCCCGCTCTCCGACGCGCTGCGCGACCGCTACGGCATCGGCCAGGGCATCGAGGGCGTGATCATCACGGAGGTCAAGCCCGATAGCCCGGCGGCGCAGAAGAACGTCAAGCCAGGCGACGTGATCGTCGAAGTCACCCAGGAGAAGGTGAAGCAGCCGCAAGACGTGCGTGCCCGCCTGCTCGCCGTGCGCAAGGCGGGGCGCCGCTCCGTGCTGCTGCTCCTCTCCGACGCGAAAGGCGAGCTCAGATTCGTCGCGGTGCCGACGAGTTGATCCTCTAAGGCCGAGGTCTCCCATGGCGAAGGCGGAGGCGGGCGTCACCATTCTTCCGAACGACTGGCCGGGAGGCGAGCCTGCCGAACGGCCCGGCGACCTCACCCGCTTTCTGCCGCAGGGCTTGGGACTTGGCGTGCCCATGATCATCACGCCCTATGGCGCAGGCCCGGACCAGGGCTTCTACGGCCTCGACCGGCCGTCCGGCGACCCGTTCCACGCCGCGCCGACGCAAGAACCCGGGGGCGGGCTGCTTTATTTCGATGACGGCGTTGACCTCGCCAAGCTGCGGAACGCGCTCGCGGTGATCGGCGTGCGCCTGTCGAGCCAGGACTATGCGCTGTTCGCCGCCGCATCCAAGGACTCGGTGGCGGAGCGCTATCTCGATCAGGTCCGCATCATCTCGAAAGCCGCGCTGTCGCATTTCTTCCAGGCGAAGGAAGCCGGCGCCTTGCCGGACCAACCGCTGACCATCGGCGACTATGTCGAGCGCTTCGTGACCGAGCAGAAGGACAAATGGAACGACGGCTATACCTTCAGCGGCAAGCTGCGCGGTACGCTCGGCGGCGACGGCGACTGGGCCAAGGAATCGCTGGCCTTCGGCTTCTTCATCGAGAATAGCTATTGGTCCGTCTACCGGCTCTGGAGCCGTCCTTGGCTCGCCACGAAGTGACGCGTCACCAAGCGTTGGGGGCTACGTGAAGGCGATCCTGATCGCGGGGCCGACAGCGAGCGGCAAATCCGCCGCGGCGCTTGCGCTTGCCGAGCGGCTTGGCGGCACGGTCATCAATGCCGATTCGATGCAGGTCTATCGCGAGCTCGCGATCCTCACCGCGCGGCCATCCGAGGTCGACCTGGCGCGCGCCCCGCATCGCCTCTACGGCACGGTCCCCGCGCGCGACGCCTATTCGGTCGGCCGCTGGGTGGCCGACGCCGCAGCCGCGATCTACGACGCGCAGACGGAGAGGCGGGTGCCCATCCTGGTCGGCGGCACCGGTCTCTATTTCAAGGCGCTGCTCGAAGGCCTCGCGCGCGTGCCCGACATCCCGCCGGACATTCGCGACCATTGGCGCGGCCAGTCCGAGAAGCTCGGCGTCGAAGGCCTGCGCCGCGAGCTCGCCGCGCGCGATCCGGTCGTCGCCGCGCGGCTTCCCGGCGATCCGCAGCGGCTTGCGCGCGCCCTCGAGGTGATCGACGCGACGGGCGTCTCGCTCTACGAGTGGCAGGGCCACACGGCGCCGCCGATCCTGGCGTCCGACGCGGTGATGAAGCTTGTGGTCGCCCCGGAGCGCGAGACGGTCTATGCGCGGGTCGATGCCCGCTTCGACCGCATGATCGAGGCAGGCGCCGTCGAGGAGGTACGCGCGCTGATGGCGCTCGGCCTTGATGTCGGCCTGCCTGCCATGCGGGCACACGGCGTGCGCGAGCTTGCCGCTCATCTCGCGGGCGAGCGAACGCTTGAAGACGCGGCGACCAAGGCCAAAACGGAGACCCGGCGCTACGCCAAACGCCAGATGACTTGGATCCGCCGCTTCATGACGGACTGGGAGTGGTTCCCCGACGGGGAGACGGCAGCCGAATCCGTTCCGGCAAGCTAGTGATCGCACTCCATCCGTATGTCATTGCCCGGCTTGACCGGGCAACCTAGTAACCGAGGCATCCGCAAGCTTTGATTGGCCGCGGATTACTGGGTTCCCGCATTCGCGGGAATGACGCGGCGAAGCCTGTGACACAGCACCCAACGCGGCAGCTCGGCTACACGGTCACTTGGGTGCCGATCTCCACCACGCGGTCGGTCGGGAGCTGGAAATAGCTCGACGCGTCGTCGGCGTTGTGTGCGAGGAAGATGTAGAGCTTGTCCTGCCAGGGCGGCATGCCCGAGCGCGGGTCTGGCCTGAGCGAACGCCTCGACAAGAAGAACGACGTCGACATGATGTCGAAATTCCAGCCCTGCTTGCGGGCGATGGCGAGCGCCTTCGGCACGTTCGGGCGCTCCATGAAGCCGAAGCGCAAAACGAGACGCATAAATCTGTCGCTGACCGGCTCGATCTGCACGCGATCCTTGGTGCTGACGCGCGGGATGTCCTCATTGATGATGGACAGGATGACGTTGTGCTCGTGCAGCACCTTGTTGTGCTTTAGGTTGTGCAACAGCGCGGTCGGCGCGAACTCGGCATCGGCGGTCAGGAACACGGCGGTCCCCGGAACGAAATGCGGCGGCTTTGCCTCGAGGCTCTCGATCAGCGGCTGGAATGGCACCTCGACGCGCCGCGTCTTCTGCGCGAGCAGCCGCGAGCCCCGCCGCCAGGTGTACATGATCACGATCAACGCCGCGCCGATCAGCACCGGCATCCACGCGCCTTCGAGAATCTCCAGCATGCTCGCGAGCACGAAGGCCGTATCGACGAACATCAGCGGCAGCATTACCGCGGCGGTAGCCCAAAGCGGCCAGCGCCACAATTTCCAGATCACGATGAAGCCGAGCACGCCCGCCGTCCATTCCGTGGTGGCGACGGCGAGCACATAGGCTGCCGCCAACTCGCTCGACGATCTGAACATAAAGACGAGCAGCAGCGTGCCGGTCAGCAGCATCCAGTTCACGCGCGGCATATAGATCTGGCCGGCCAACGCCTCGGACGTATGGCGCACCTCCATGCGCGGCAGGAAGCCGAGCTGCATGGCCTGGCGGGTGATGGAATAGGCACCGGTGATCACCGCCTGGCTGGCGATCGCGGTGGCCGCGGTGGCGAGCGCGACCATGGGATAGAGCGCCCATTCGGGAAACAGCAGGAAGAACGGGTTCCTGAGCGTGCTCGGCTCGGCGAGGATCAGCGCGCCCTGGCCGAAATAATTGAGGAGCAGCGCCGGTAGCACGAAATAGAGCCACGCGGTCTGGATGGGCTTCCGGCCGAAATGACCGAGGTCGTTATAGAGCGCCTCGGAGCCGGTGACGACGAGGAACACGGCGGCGAGCGTCGCGAGGCCGACGAGGCCGTTGCTGGCGAGGAAGCTCGCCCCGTGCAGCGGGTTCAGCGCGGCGAGGATCGCGGGGTTGGCGACGATCTCGACAGCGCCTGCAACCGCGATCACGATGAACCAGAGGATCATGATCGGCGCGAAGAGAGTCGCGACCCGCGCCGTCCCGCGCGACTGCACCGCGAACAGCGCGATGAGGATCGCCACGGTGAGCGGCAGCACGTAAGGCCCGAACGCCGCGGTCGCCACGTGCAGGCCTTCGACTGCCGACAGCACCGACAGCGCCGGCGTGATCAGGGTCGAGCCATAGAACATCGACGCTCCGACGATGCCGAGCGCGATGACGAGCGGCGTGCGCTTGCCGAGCGCGCGGAAGGCGAGGGCGGTGAGCGCCAACGTGCCGCCTTCGCCGTTATTGTCGGCGCGCAACAGGATCAGCACATATTTCAGCGTGACGACGACGATCAGCGACCAGAAGATCAGCGACAGCACGCCGAGCACTGCACTCTCGGTGGCGGGCGCGCCACTGGTCGCGGCTTCGACCGCGATGCGCAGCGCATAAAGCGGGCTCGTGCCGATATCGCCGTAGACGACACCGATCGAGCCGAGCGTCAGCGCCCAGAAGGCGCCGCTCACTGGGGCGTCGGAATCGGTGCCGTTCGTGGCAGGAGCGTCTGGATGAGCCTGCGGCATTCGGGGTGGGTGAGATTAGGGTTCGCGCCGCTTCAAGTCGCCCAAACGCCGCCAGCGGCCGGCGCGATCCATGAGCGGGCTAGGACATAGGCGCATGGAGCGGGCTTGTCCAGGTCGCCCTTGGCGGCGGACCGCCGCAGGCCGTCTTCAGGCTAAGCAATAATGTTCTATACACAATGCAACGCAAGCAATTTTCAGAAAGGAAATGGGGCTAGATATTGCCATTCATTCGCGTTTCTCGTTGACCCCTAGCAAACCAGGTCTTAGGGTGCGCGCCTTATTCAGGCTTTTCCGCCATTCTTCGAGCTTGCCGGCGGCAGACCTTCCAGCCGCAAGGCCAAACTCGTGCCAGTGAGTTGAGACATGTCGCGCACGATGACAGGCGCAGAAATGGTGCTTGAGGCTCTCGCCGATCAGGGCGTCGAGCATATTTTCGGCTATCCGGGCGGCGCCGTGCTGCCGATCTATGACGAACTGTTCAAGCAGGACCGGATCAAGCACGTCCTCGTCCGCCATGAGCAGGGCGCGGTGCATGCGGCGGAAGGCTATGCGCGCTCGACCGGCAAGCCGGGCGTCGTGCTCGTCACCTCCGGTCCGGGCGCGACCAATGCTGTCACCGGCCTGACCGACGCGTTGATGGATTCGATCCCGATCGTCTGCATCACCGGCCAGGTGCCGACGCATCTGATCGGCAACGACGCCTTCCAGGAATGCGACACGGTCGGCATCACGCGCCCCTGCACCAAGCACAATTATCTCGTGAAGGACGTGAACGCGCTCTCGCGCGTGCTGCACGAGGCGTTCTATGTCGCGCGCACCGGGCGCCCCGGCCCGGTCGTGGTCGACATCCCGAAGGACATCCAGTTCCAGAAGGGCGAATATACCGGCCTCACCAACTCGCAGCATAAGAGCTACCGCCCGGCGACCACCGGCGACGAGCAGGCGGTCGCCACGGCGATAGAGCTGATGGCGACTGCCAAGCGGCCGATCTTCTATACCGGCGGCGGCATCGTCAATTCAGGCCCCGAGGCGAGCCGGCGTCTGCGCGAGCTCGTGCATATGACGGGCTTCCCCATCACCTCGACCTTGATGGGGCTCGGCGCTTTCCCCGCGTCAGACCCGCAATGGCTCGGCATGCTCGGCATGCACGGAACTTACGAAGCCAACAACGCCATGCACGATTGCGACGTGATGATCTGCATCGGCGCGCGCTTCGACGACCGCATCACCGGCCGGCTCGACGCCTTCGCGCCCGGCTCGAAGAAGATCCACGTCGATATCGACCGCTCGTCCATCAACAAGAACGTGCAAGTCGACGTGCCCATCGTCGGCGACTGCGCGCTGGTCCTCCAGCAAATGATCGACGCCTGGCAGAAGAAGAAGCCGAAGCTCGACAAGGCGGCGCTGCAAGCCTGGTGGGGCGAGATCGACCGTTGGCGGGCGCGGCAATGCCTGCGCTACCGCAAGCGCGACGACGTGATCATGCCGCAATACGCGATCGAGCGGCTCTACGCGCTGACTCGCGGCCACGACGTCTACATCACGACCGAGGTCGGCCAGCATCAGATGTGGGCGGCGCAGTTCTTCAAGTTCGAGGAGCCGAACCGCTGGATGACGTCAGGTGGGCTCGGAACGATGGGCTATGGCTTGCCCGCAGCGGTCGGCGTGCAGATGGCGCATCCGGAGTCACTCGTCATCGACATTGCCGGCGAGGCCTCGGTGCTGATGACCATGCAGGAGATGTCGACGGCGGCCCAATACGACCTGCCGATCAAGATCTTCATCTTGAACAACGAATATATGGGCATGGTGCGGCAGTGGCAGGAGCTGCTGCATGGCGGCCGCTACTCGCACTCCTACACCGAGGCGCTGCCCGATTTCGTCAAGCTCGCGGAAGCCTATCAGGCGGTCGGCATCAGGGCCGAGAAGCCGTCCGAGCTCGACGACGCGATCCGCGAAATGATCGCGGTGAAGAAGCCCGTGATCTTCGACTGCCGCGTCGACAAGCATGCGAACTGCTTCCCGATGATCCCGTCAGGGGAGGCGCACAACAACATGCTGATGGGCGACGACCTCACCGGCGAAGACCTCGAAAATGCCATCACCGAGGAAGGCAAGGTGATGGTGTAGATGAAACCCGTCCCACAGACACGTCATGCCCGGCCTTGAGCCGGGCATCCAGGGGCAACCGGCTCGGAGCGAGCAGCCCCTGGATTGCCGGGTCAAGCCCGGCAATGACGTGTAAATCCTGAGAACGAGTCGAACTAAAGGGCCGAACCGCATGTTCGTGAGCTTCCTCCTTGGCCTCAGGGCCGTCATGCTGTTCGGCTCAGTCGGCGCCATGATCGGCGCGCTGCTGATGTTCTACCAAGGCGGCCTCTATCTCTTCGAGGCCTGGCACACATTGATGGAGCCGGGCACGCATGTCGCGGAGCGTTCGGCGACCGTACCTGTGCTCGAAGCGGTCGACGCCTTCCTGTTCGGCATCGTGCTCGTGATCTTCGCTTACGGCATCGCCATCGGCTTCGTCTTCACCCTGCCGCGCACCCACGGCCGTACCCTGCCCAATTGGATGCGCATCGAGGGGGTGAGCCAGCTCAAAGGCATCCTGTCGGAAGTCGTCATCGTCGTGCTGATCGTCATCTTCGCGCGCGTCGTTGTGGGCACGGTCGATTCCGGCAAGACCTTCGAATGGTCGATGCTGGTGCTGCCGGCATCCATCTTGATGATCGCGATTGCGCTTCGCATGATCGAGCTTGCCGGCGGCAAGGGCCACGGCGCGGGCGGCGACAACGGCGGCGTTTCCGACGACACCGATCACGGAGGTGGGCACTGATGTCCCAACCTGGATCGGCCTATCCGGTCGGCAAGCCGGAGCAGAAGCTCGAGAAGCACACGATGAGCGTGCTGGTCGACAACGAGCCGGGCGTGCTCGCGCGCGTGATCGGCCTGTTCTCGGGGCGCGGCTACAATATCGAGTCGCTCACCGTGTCTGAGACCGAGCACGAGGCGCATCTGTCGCGCATCACCATCGTCACCTCCGGCACGCCCATGGTGATCGAGCAGATCCAGCATCAGCTCGAACGGCTGGTCCCGGTGCATACCGTCACCAACCTCACCGTGAAGGGGCGCTTGATCGAGCATGAGCTGGCCATGGTCAAAGTCGCCGGGCTCGGCGACAAGCGCATCGAGGCGCTGCGGCTGGCCGAGGCGCTCGGCGCCCAGGTCATCGATTCCTCGACCGAGCATTTTGTGTTCGAGATCACCGGTGAGCAGACCAAGATCGAGCAGTTCATCGCGCAGATGCAGCCGCTGGGCCTCGTCGAGGTCTGCCGCACGGGCGTCGCCGCCATCTCGCTCGGCGCCGACCGGACTTGAGAGGCTTGCAAACGAGCGTCTCGGGCGGCACAAACGCCGCCAACATTTGGAGCAGTTTCTAGGGCAGGGGAGTTCTTGATGCGCGTTTATTACGATCGGGATGCCGATCTCAATCTGATCAAGGGCAAGAAGGTCGCCATCATCGGCTATGGCAGCCAGGGGCACGCGCATGCGCTGAACCTGAAGGAGTCCGGCGTCAAGAACGTCGCCGTGGGCTTGCGGCCCGGCTCCAAGTCAGCCGCCAAGGCCGAGAAGGCCGGGCTCAAGGTCATGGACGTCCCGGAAGCCGCCAAATGGGCCGACGTGGTGATGCTGCTCACGCCCGACGAGCTCCAGGCCGACATCTTCGAGAAGGACCTCAAGCCGAACATGAAGCAGGGCTCGGCGCTCTTCTTCGCGCACGGCCTCAACATCCACTTCAACCTGATCGAGCCGCGCGCCGACATGGATGTCTGCATGGTGGCGCCGAAGGGCCCGGGTCACACCGTGCGCGCCGAATATTCGCGCGGCGCCGGCGTGCCCTGCCTGATGGCCATTGCCCAGGACGCCACCGGCAACGCGCACGACATCACGCTGTCCTATGCCGCGGCGATCGGCGGCGGCCGCGCGGGCATCATCGAGACCACCTTCCGCGAGGAATGCGAGACCGACCTGTTCGGCGAGCAGTCGGTGCTTTGCGGCGGCCTGGTCGAGCTGATGCGGAACGGCTACGAGACGCTGATCGAGGCGGGCTACGCGCCGGAGATGGCCTATTTCGAGTGCGTCCACGAGGTGAAGCTGATCGTCGACCTCATCTATGAGGGCGGCATCGCCAACATGAACTACTCGGTGTCGAACACCGCCGAGTACGGCGAGTATGTCTCGGGCCCGCGCGTTGTGGGGCCCGAGAGCAAGGCGGCGATGAAAGAGGTGCTGGCCGACATCCAGTCCGGCAAGTTCGTCAAGGATTGGATGCTCGAGAACCGCGTCAACCAGACCAGCTTCAAGGCGATGCGTGCCAAGTGCGACAACCACCAGATGGAAGAGGTGGGCAAGCGCCTGCGCGAGATGATGCCGTGGATCGCCGAGCGGCGGATGGTCGACAAGAGCAAGAATTAGCCTGCGTGTAGGGTGGGCAACGGCAGCGCCGTTGCCCACGTGCTCTGCATCGGTGGGCACGCTTCGCTTTACCCACCCTACGTGCTGCGGTCCAGCTCACGTAAATTCTGTGCAGACTTGGATTACTGGGTTGCCCGGTCAAGCCGGGCAATGACAATTGCGGGGTGAGGGGGGCTTCCTCATCCATGCTGGTCACGCGCTACGCCAAGGTCGCGATGAGCTTCGTGCTCGCGGCGTTCTGCCTGATCGTCGCCTTCGACAACATCACCGACTACGGCTCGAACTATCCGTTCGTGCAGCATGTGCTGAGCATGGACACGACCTATCCCGGCAACAGGCTCATGTACCGGGCGATCACCAGTCCTACGCTCTGGCAGCTCGCCTATGCGGTGATCATCGCCGCGGAAGCCGTCGCCGGCGCCCTGTTCCTGCTCGGCGGCATCCGCCTCTGGCAGGCGCGACACGCACCCGGGCCCGTCTTCAACCAGGCAAAAGGCTTCACGGTCGGCGCCTGCCTGCTCGCCTTCCTCATCTGGGGCTTCGGCTTCATGGTGGTGGCCGGTGAATGGTTCGCCATGTGGCAATCGGAAACCTGGAACGCCCAGGAACCCGCGTTCCGAATCCTCGTGACGGTCCTCGCCGTTCTGATCTTCGTCAATCAGCAGGACGGCGATTTGCCGGGACCCGCGCCCGCGAAGCAGGCCGCGCCAAAACGTCAACGGAGCAACAAGGAATAGCGTAGGATAGACGCTCATCCGTATCGTTCCAGGGAGGAGATCGGAATGCGCGCCTTCATCTTCGCGTTGTCGCTTGCGGCCTGCGTGGTTCCGGCGGTTGCCCTGGCCGAACCCACCGAGATCACCGTGCGCGTGCTCGCCAAGGACTCCAAGTTTATCGGCACCAGCATGGGCGGCATGCGCATCATCTTGCGCGACGCGCAGACCGGCGAAACCCTGGCGACCGGCCTGACGCAGGGCACCACCGGCGATACCGACCTGATCATGCATGAGAACCGTGGCAGCCGGGCGATCATCTCCGACGCGGGTGCAGCCAGGTTCACCACCACGCTCGATCTCGACGAGCCGCGCCTGATCGAGGTGGAGGCCATCGGCCCACTCGGCCAGCCTCAGGCTTCGAGCCGTGTGCTCACCCAGCAATGGGTCGTCCCAGGCAAGCACATTACCGGCGGCGATGCCTGGGTGCTGGAGCTGCCGGGCCTCGTGGTTGACGTGCTGGCTCCGCCCGCGCATATCCGCGTTCCGGTCGAAGCCGGCGGCGTGGACCTGCGCGCCAATGTGGTGATGATGTGCGGCTGCCCCATCGACCCCGGCGGCCTGTGGGATGCCAACAAGCTCGAGGTGAAGGCGATCGTCAGGCGGAATGGCCAGCGGGTTTCGGAGGTGCCGCTCAGCTTTGCGGGGGAAACCAGCCAATTCGCGGGCAGGGTCGAGGCTGCCGAGCCCGGCTTTTACGAGGTGATCGTTTACGCTCACGACCCGGGCAACGGCAATACCGGGCTCGACCGGACGACCTTTATCGTGACGCGCGACCGAGGTTGACGGCCCTTAACCATAAAACGCGCTGGCAACTAACACTTCACCGTTTGTCCAGGTTGTTCTTCTAGACTCCGACCCAATGCCGCGCCCGAGCCAGGGCACGGCAGCCAGACCGCGAGCCCTGGGTTCCATGGCTCGCGCTTCGGCGTGCGCGCAATTTGGGATCGGTATGCAGTCGGGATTGCTCGACGTGGACGCTGTAGAGACCAAGGATGAGGCGGAAGGGAGCCTGTTCTCCCGTGCTGCCTGGCAGGGTCTCTCGGTCATCGCCTTCAGGCTTGGCGGCGCCGGGCTCGGCTTTGCCGCCCAGTTGCTGGCCGCCCGCATGCTCGGCGCCGAGGAGTTCGGCCGCTACTCCCTCATGTTCGTCTGGCTGCTCGTGCTGGGGTATCTCGCCTCCGCGGGAAGCGGCCACCTCATCTGCCGCTTTGTCGCGCAATACGCCAAGGCGGGAGATCGCAAGAGCGCGGGCGGCCTGTTACGCGCGGCGCTTGCCGCCGTGCTCGGTGTCGCCCTTGTCATTGCCGCGGTCGCCATCGTCACGATCAGCTTCGGACCCTTCGGCCTCGACCAGAATTACATCCTGCTCGGCGTGCTCGCGCTGTCGGCGATCCCGCTGGTAGCGCTCCAGGACTATCTGGAGTCGATCGCGCGCGGTCTCGACAAGCCGACGCTCGGCATCGGTCCGGCCTTCCTCGTCCGCCATCTCGCCATCATTGCCGGGCTCCTCGCCCTGCTGGCCATGGGGCGCAACGCGACCGCGCTCACCGTGATGAGCTTCACCATCGCCGGCCTCTATGCCAGCGTCATCATCCAATATCTGCTCCTGCAGCGTCACCTTCGCGGGATGCTGTCGGAGGCGCCCGCGCAATACGACCTCTATCACTGGTTCAAGACGGCGCTTCCCATGGCGGGCGCCGACGTGACCGAGATGCTCCTGTTGAATGCGGACATTCTCATTCTCGGCCTGTTCGTCGAGCCGGAGCTCGTCGCCTATTATTTCGCCGCCACGCGGCTGGCGCAGATCCTGGCCTACGTGCCTTACGGGGCGACCGCCGCCACCGCGCAGAAATATGCCGCGCTCGCCGCGCCTGCCGATCGGCGCGAGCTCCAGGGCTTGATCGGCAAGACCGCGACCCTCGCCACTGCGGCGACCGCGTTCGGCGCGCTGCTGTTGGCACTGTTCGCCGGGCCGCTCCTCTCGCTGTTCGGTGCGGGGTTCGACCTGGCCGCGCCGGTGGTCGTCCTCTTGGCGTTCGGCATCCTGCTCGCCTGCGCCTTCGGGCCCGGCGAGGACGTGCTGAACATGCTCGGCGAGGAACGGGTCTGCTCGATCGGCTTCTCTGTCGCCCTTATCGCCAATATCGCGCTCAACTTCGCGCTGATCCCGCTTTTCGGGATCATGGGTGCGGCGATCGCTACGGTCAGCGCACTCGCCCTTCGCGGCGCGCTGCTCGCCTATTTCGCGAAGGCCAGGCTCGGGCTTGTGCTGCCCGCGGTCGTATCGCTGATGGTGTCCCCGCATGCTCGTGAGGTGCCGCGTGAAGCATGAGCGGATAGACGCGAAGCTCAGCGTCGAACGCATCGATGCAGAGGGCCTCAAGGCGCTCGATGCGGCCGAATGGGACGCGCTCTCGGCCAACGCGCTGGTCGAGAATCCCTTCTACGCGCGCGGCGTCGTGCTCGCGGCGCTCGATACGATCAACAGCGATGCCCCCATCGAGGCGCTGATCGTGCGCGGCGGACAGCGCGAGCTGCTCGGGCTCTTCCCCTATGAGCTGCGGCGGCTTCCCTTCGAGACGGCCGACAGCGCCGGCAATCTCTATCAGCCGTGCCGCATGCCGCTGATCCGCCGCGAGCAGGCGCGGACGGTGGTATCCGCCTGGCTCGATGCCGTCGCGCACATGCCGGGCGTGCCGCGCCTTTGGCGGTTCAAGCATGTCGACCTTGGTTCGAACTTCGTCCGGCTGATCGACGATGCGGTCGCGCAGCGCGGCTTCTGCCGCATCGCCGTCAATGCCTATCAGCGTCCGCATCTCACACGGCTCGAGGGCGGGCTCGATACCCATATCGAGCATGTGCTGCCGAAACGCAGGCTGCGGGATCTCGAGCGCAACATCCGCAGGCTTGGCAAGCTCGGCACGCTGCGCTTCGAGCGCACGCGCGATCCGGCTCTCGTCGCCCAGCGTCTGGAACAGTTCCTGGCACTCGAGGATTCCGGCTGGAAAGGGCAGGCGGGCACCTCGCTCTTGGCGCGCGGGGAGGATGCGGCCTTCGCCCGAAGCGCCTTCTCTCCGCGCCCGGACGGCTTGAGCCTGATCAACACCGACACGCTGCTGCTCGACGACCACCCGCTCGCCATCAGCTTCAATTTGCAGGCGCGCGATACGGCCTACACGGCGAAGACCGCCTATGACGAGACGTTCCGGCGCTACTGCCCCGGCCTCGTGCTCGAATATTTCGTCATCAAGGCCTTCTACGAGGACGGCTCGATCGAGGACATGGACGCCGCCACCACGGAAGAGGGCCACGTCGTCGCCTGCCTCTGGAACGGCTCCAAGGAGATGGGCACGGTCTTCGTGGGGCCCGACGGCTGGCGCCTTCGTGCCACGGCCACCTTGGCCGCGCGTCTGCATGGCGCGCACGGCTTCGCCAAGTCCATGCTCAAGGGCCCTGACGGCAAGATCTCGACGACCGTCGTCAGGGCCGTAAACTGGCTGAAGCACGGCCGCCGCCTCCCTTGGGAGATCGGCATCGCGGCGCTCGCCGCGAAATAACGAGGGACGGCTTGCCCTCGCGCGGGCTTCGCACTATTTTCCGGCCCATGCAGCGGTTGAGACAGCAGACCAGCCTGAAGCCCGGCGCGGCACCGCGCCGGCCGGCGCCTGTCTGCGCGCTGCGCCTCGTCCTTAGACGCCCCTGAGCTCCTCCGGTCCGCGAGGGCGGCCAGGCGTTCAGGGGATGGCAAAGTAAATCCACGAAGATTCAAGACGCTGGCCGGTCGTGCTAGACTGGCCGCCAAGCCTTAAGGACGAGAGAGATGGGGTCCAACCCGGATAACCGTGAAGCCCGCGCGGACAAGGACCGCGTGGTCATCTTCGATACCACTTTGCGCGACGGGGAGCAGTGCCCCGGCGCCACCATGACCTTCGACGAGAAGCTCGAAGTGGCCGAAGTGCTCGACGAGATGGGCGTCGATATCATCGAGGCCGGCTTCCCGATCGCGAGCCAGGGCGATTTCGACAGCGTGCAGGAGATCGCCCGCCGCGCCAAGAGGTCCGTGATCTGCGGGCTGGCGCGGGCGCAGATGAAGGACATCGACACCTGTGCCGAGGCCATCAAGCCGGCCGCGCGCGGGCGCATCCACACCTTCATCGGCACCTCGCCGCTGCACCGCAAATATCAGATGGGCATCGACGAGGCCGAGGTGCTCGACCGCGTCACCCAGTCGGTCACCCGCGCGCGCTCATACACTGACGACGTCGAGTGGTCGGCGATGGACGCAACCCGCACCGAGCCTGATTTTCTCGCTCGCTGCGTCGAGGCGGCGATCAAGGCGGGCGCCACCACGGTCAACATTCCCGACACCGTCGGCTACGCGACGCCCGACGAGTTCGCCAGTCTGATCCGCATGCTGGTCGAGCGCGTACCCGGCGCCGACGCGATCGTGTTCTCGACCCATTGCCACAACGATCTTGGGCTGGCGGTCGCCAATTCGCTGGCTGGCGTGGTCGGCGGCGCGCGACAGATCGAGTGCGCGGTGAACGGGCTCGGCGAGCGCGCAGGCAACGCGGCGCTGGAAGAGATTGTCATGGCGATCAAGACGCGCGGCGACGCGATGCCGTTCTGGACCGGCATCGACACGACCATGCTGACCCGCGCCTCGAAGCTCGTCTCGCGCGTGACCGCCTTCCCGGTCCAATACAACAAGGCGATCGTCGGCCGGAACGCCTTCGCGCATGAGAGCGGTATCCATCAGGACGGCGTGCTGAAACATGCCTCGACCTTCGAGATCATGACGCCGGAGAGCGTTGGCCTGAAGGAATCCTCGCTGGTGATGGGCAAGCATTCCGGGCGCCATGCCTTCCGCGAGAAGCTGAAGGAGCTCGGCTACGAGCTCGGCGACAATGCCTTCGAGGACGCCTTCGTCCGCTTCAAGGCGCTCGCCGACCGCAAGAAGCATGTCTACGACGAGGATCTGGAGGCGCTGGTCGATCAGGAGATCGCTTCCGCGCACGACCGCATCAAGGTCGTTGCCCTGACGGTGATCGCCGGTACCGGCGGGCCGCAGAAGGCGACCATCACGTTGGACGTGAACGGCAAGCACCAGACCTTCGAGTCGACGGGCGATGGCCCGGTCGATGCGACCTTCCGTGCCATCAAGGCGATCGTCCCGCACGAGGCGCGGCTGCCGCTCTACCAGGTGAGCGCTGTGACTGAAGGGACCGACGCTCAGGCCGAGGTCACGGTGCGTCTAGAGGCCGAAGGCAAGACCGTGACCGGCCGCGGCTCTGACACCGACACGCTGGTCGCCTCGGCGCGCGCTTATGTCAGCGCACTGAATAAATTGCTCGCCCGCGAGGGACGGCGGAAGCCCGAGACCATGCTCGCCTCCTAGAGGGCGGCACGCAAATCGGGCGCCGCGCGAGTCGCTTGGGCGCGGGAGCTCATCGGCTCCTTTAACCGGCGCGTTGCCATCCGGCATCCGGCTTGCCGCGCATATCGGAGTTCGGTGTGCGCGGCTCGCTCTCGCCTGCAAGCGAATTGTTTTTTCAATTCGGCCTCGCGATGCATTGCTCAGCGCTGCGAATTGCAGCAACATGGCTGAGCGCACGACAAGACGGCTAGGCACCCGGGCGGGCAAGGCGGAGCCGCATCCTGTCTCTTCGCGCATCCGTGGCGTTCGGGGCTCGCTTCCGCGAGCCATAGTGGGGCGGCGTATGCTCACGCGGGCCTTGGGCCTTGTCTCGTCGGACATGGCCATCGACCTAGGCACGGCGAACACGCTCGTGTACGTGCCGGGTCGTGGCATCGTCCTCGAGGAACCATCGGTCGTTGCCATCGCGCAGCGCGGCGACGAGCGCCGGGTTATCGCCGTCGGTCACGAGGCCAAGACCATGCTTGGCCGCACTCCACACAAGATCGAGACGGTCCAGCCTCTGCGCGACGGCGTGATCGCCGACTTCGCCGCCGCCGAGGAGATGATCAAGTTCTTCATCCGGCGCGTGCATAAGCGCCGGGTCTTCAGCAATCCGCGCATCATGATCTGCGTGCCGGCTTCAGCCACCCCGGTCGAGCGCCGCGCCGTGCACGAGGCGGGGCTCGCGGCCGGCGCACGCAAGGTCTATCTCATCGAGGAGCCGGTGGCGGCGGCGATCGGCGCCAACCTGCCGATCTCCGAGACGCGCGGCTCGATGCTGCTCGATATCGGCGGCGGCACGACCGACATCGCCGTGCTCTCCATGGGCTCGGTGATGTATGCGCGCTCGGTCCGCACTGCGGGCAACGCCATGGATGAGGCTATCGTCAATTATGTCCGCTTCAAGCACCATCTCCTGATCGGGGCTTCGAGCGCCGAGGTCATCAAGCGCGAGGCTGGCTCCGCGGTGCCGAAATCGAACGGCGAGCGCGTCTCCATCCATCTCAAGGGCCGCGACCTACAGCGCGGCTTCCCCTCCGAGATCACGCTCGAGCCGGAAGATATCGCCGAGGCGCTCACGCTCCCGATCCAGCAGATCGTCGGCGGCATCCGCCAGGCGCTTGCGGACGTGCCGCCCGAGATCGTGGCCGACATCTACGAGACCGGCATTTATCTGACGGGCGGCGGTGCGCTGCTCGAACGGATCGATGTCAGGCTGTTCAATGAGACTGGCGTGAAGTTCAGGATTGCCGACGATCCCCTCCGCTGCGTAGTGCGGGGAACCGGCAAGGTGCTTGAGCAGGTCGACGCCATGGCTGATCTTCTGATCAAGCCATGAGCGTGCCGTAGAGTTTCGCGGGGCTCGCGAGGCTTGCGCGGGCCCGAAGACCGGATGAGGCGGTGCGCCGCTCGGCAGCCACCTCGAGGTGAGAGGCATGTGGAGGCCGCGCGCACCGTCTTATCTCAGGCCCCGCCGCTCCTGGCGGGCGCCGGGCGAGCTCTTGAATTTCGGCCTCTTCTTCGTCTGCGCCGTGCTGCTGGTGATGAGCCGCATCAGCCACGGGATCGTCATCGACGCGCGCGACTGGTTCGTCGACCTGACGGCGCCTGTGCTCGAGGCGGCATCGGTCCCGGCTATCAAGGCACGCCACACCATGGAGCGTGCCAAGGCCTATGCCGGCCTGTTTGGCGAGATCGACCGCCTGAGGGCCGAGAATGCCGAGCTCAAGCAATATGAGTGGCGGGCCCAGACCGCGGAGCGCAAGCTTACCCAGTTGCGCGCGCTTCTGAACGCGGTCGATGAGCCCGCGCTGCACTACGTCACCGGTAGCGTGATCGCCGACGCGCGCGGGCCGTTCATGCGCAGCGCCCTGATCAATCTCGGCCGCGACCATGGTTTGCGCGTGGGCTACGCGGTCATCAACGGCGACGGCCTGATCGGACGCACTGTCGATGCCGGTGGCTCGGTCGCGCGCGTGCTGTTGCTCAACGATCTCAACAGCCGCATTCCGGTGCTGGTCGGGCCCGCGGGCATCCGGGCGCTGGCGGTCGGCGACAACAGCGCCGTGCTGCAGCTCGACCTCGTGCCGGACGGCGCCGTGCTGCAAGCGGGCGACGAAGTCTATACCTCGGGCAGCGACGGCGTTCTGCCGCGCGGCTTGCGCGTTGGCGTGGTCGCCGGCACCCCGGGCGCCTACAAGGTGCGGCCCTACGCGAATTTGAGCGCGCTCGATGCGGTGAGCGTGCTGTTCTTTGACACGCCGGCGCTCGCCGCGACCGACCCGCCCGCTGACGCTGCGGCCGCCCGTCCGCTGTCGCCGGCACCTGAAGCAGGCGGCAAGGCGGGCACCGGGACCGGGCCCGACTCGGCGCTGTCGGCCGCCACCGTGCGGCAGGCGGGCGCGATCGCGGGACCGCAGCCGGCGGGAGGCGGGCAGACCGAGCAATGAGCGGCGCCCTTCCGGCCCTGTCCATCCTGTTCGCGGTGCTCGCGACCGCCGTGCCGTGGGGCCTGCCGCCGGATGCGACCTTCATCCTGCCGCTCATCGTGGTCATGATGGTGTTCTGCTGGCGCACCATCCCGGATGCGGTGCTGCACCCTGCCACCGCCATGCTGCTCGGGCTCCTCACCGACGTGATGAGCGGCGGGCCGCTCGGCTTCTTCGGCCTGCTCGCGCTGATCGCAGCCATCGTCGGCGAGCGTGTGCGGGGTCTCGGCGAGGGCAGGCGTGTGCGCCCGCTTTGGCTGTTCTGGATGGCGTTCGTCGCCGCGCTGGCCCTGTTCGGCTGGCTGCTCGCCTCGCTCTTCTATGTGCGCTGGATCGATCCGAAGCCGATCGTGTTCGGCGCCTTCGCCTCGATCCTGCTCTTTCCCGTGGTGCTGCGCGGGGTCGACTGGATCCGGCACGGCAACCAGTTCCGCGCCTTGATCTTCCGGGGCCGGGCATGATCACGGACGACGAAGGCCCGACCCGCGACGACCGGCGCCTGCGTCATCGCTTCTCGCGCCGCATGCTCCTGTTCGGCGGCGCGCAGGTCGGGTTGTTCGGCCTCCTCGGCTGGCGCCTGCATCAGCTTCAGATTCTTGAATCCTCCGATTACAGGCTGCTCTCCGACGAGAACCGCCTGACCTTCCAGCTCGTGGCACCGTCGCGCGGCGCGATCTTCGACCGCTTCGGCGCGGCCATCGCCCAGGACCGCGAGAACCTGCGCGTGCTGGTGATCCCGGTGTTCTGCAAGGACCTCACCCGCACGCTCGACGCAATCGGCAGCGTCGTCCCGGTCTCGGCCGGCGAGCGCGATCGCGTGCGGCGCGCCGCGCGGCGGCAGAGTGGCTATTTCCCCGTGCTGGTCACCGAAGGCCTCACCTGGCGGCAATTCGCGCTGCTCAACGTGCTCGCGCCGCAGCTTCCGGGCGTGCGCACCGATCGCGGCGCCGCGCGGCACTACCAACACGCGCGCGGGCTCGCCCATGTCGTGGGCTATGTCGGCATGGCCGACAAGGAGGAGATCGACGAAGATCCGGTCATGCGCCTGCCCGGCTTCCGCACCGGCAAGACCGGCATCGAGAAGGGCTTCGATGCACCGCTCAGGGGCAAGCCGGGTAGCACGACCTTCGAGGTCGATGCGCATGGCCGCATCATGCGCGAGCTTGGCTCGGCGCCGAGCACGCGGGGCAGGGACCTCGTCCTGACGGTCGACCACGAGCTGCAGGATATCGCGCTCGACCGGCTGTCGGAGCATCGCGTGGCTTCGATCGTCGTCCTCGACGTCGTCACCGGCGAGATCCTGGTCATGGCGTCGACACCGACCTTCGATCCGAACGACGTTGCGTTCAGGCCCGATGCCAGCAAATGGCGGTCGCTTGCGCGAACGCGCGACAATCCGTTCGAGAACCGCGCGATCCGCGGCCTCTATCCGCCAGGCTCGACCTTCAAGGTCTGCACGGCGCTCGCGGGCCTCCACGCCGGCGTCATCACGCCGACCGAGACCATGCGCTGCCCCGGCGGCTACTCGGTCGGCCGCAAGCGCTTCCGCTGCTGGCGCGCGCATGGCGGCGGCATCAACGTGCACGAGGCCATCAAGCAGTCCTGCGATACTTATTTCTACGAGACGGCGAAGCGCATGGGCATCGACACGCTCGCCGTCATGGCGCGCACACTGGGGCTCGGGCAGATCCACGATTGCGGCCTCGCCGGCCAGAAGCAGGGCATCGTGCCCGACACGGTGTGGAAGCGGCGGGCGCTCGGCGAGCCCTGGTATGGCGGCGAGACGGTGATCGCCGGGATTGGCCAGGGCTTCATGCAATCGACGCCGCTGCAACTCGCGGTCATGGCTGCGCGCGTCGCGACGGGCAGGGCGGTGGTGCCGCGCCTGGTCGTGCCCGACAAGGACGAGCCGCCGCCCGAGCCCGCGCCCCTGCTCGACATCAACCCGGTGTTTCTCGAATATGTGCGGGGAGGCATGCTCGGCGCGGTGAACGAGAAGGGGGGCACCGCGGTGCGCTCGGCGCTTGAGCTGCCGGACATCAAGATGGCGGGCAAGACCGGCACCTCGCAGGTTGTCAGTCTCGCCAACAAGGCCAAGCTCGGCACCTGGGAATCCGAGCACCACGCGCTGTTCATCGCCTTTGCGCCGGCGCACGCGCCCCGCTACGCCGCGGCCTGCGTGGTGGAGCATGGCGGCGGCGGCTCGAAGGCAGCCGCGCCCGTGGTGAAGGACGTCATGACCGAGGTGCTGCTGCGCAATCCGGCCGCGCGCCCCGTGTTCGCCGCGAACACGCAAAGCGAGCCTCCCACCATCCACGCCGCCGCCGCGAGCGAAGGCGGGACAGGAGAGACGCCATGAAGCCGCTCTTCCTCGCCGGAGAATTCGACCTGCCACGGCTCGAGATCCGCAAGAAGCTTGCGCTGCTGAATTGGCCGTTCCTGGTGCTGATCATGGTGATCACGCTGTTCGGGGTGGCTTCGCTCTATTCGGTGGCGGGCGGGTCGCTGGAGCCCTGGGCCAACCGGCACATCTTGCGCTTCTGCGCCGGGCTCGCGCTCGCCTTCGCCATCGCGCTCGTGGACCTCAAATGGTGGCTGCGCGCGGCCTACCCGCTCTATTTCGTGGCGCTCATCATGCTTGCTCTCGTGCTGATCATCGGCGTCGAGGCAGGCGGCGCGCGGCGCTGGCTCGGCGCGGGCGAGGCGAGCTTCCAGCCGTCCGAGCTGATGAAGATCGCGCTCGTGCTCGCGCTCGCCCGTTACTACCAATGGCTGCCGCCGAAGCTCGTGTCGCGCCCTGACGCCGTGCTGGTGCCGCTCATCATGATCGGGCTCCCGGTGGTGCTTGCGCTGGAGCAGCCCGATCTCGGCACCGCGCTCCTGTTCATGGCCATTGGCGGCGGGCTTCTGTTCCTTGCCGGCGTGAGCTGGATCTATTTCATCGGCGCCATCACCGCGGTCATCGTCGTGCTGCCGCATATCTGGGAGAAGCTGCACGACTACCAGCAGGAGCGGGTGCTGACCTTCTTCGACCCCGAACGCGACCCGCTCGGCTCCGGCTACCACATCCTGCAGTCGAAGATTGCCATCGGCTCCGGCGGGTTCACTGGCAAGGGCTACATGCAGGGGACTCAGGCCCAGCTCAATTTCCTGCCCGAGAAGCACACCGACTTCATCTTCACCATGTACGCCGAGGAGGTGGGTTTCGTTGGCGCGGTGATTTTGCTCGCGCTCTATCTTCTCGCGCTGCTGTTCATTGCCTATATGGCCATGAGATGCCGCAGCACCTTCGCGCGGCTCGTCGCCGCCGGCATGGGGCTCTGCCTCTTCACCTATGTGTTCATCAACGTAGCCATGGTGACGGGCCTCGTTCCGGTGGTCGGCCTGCCGCTCCCGCTAGTGTCGTATGGCGGCACCTCGATGCTGACCATGATGGTGGGTATCGGCTTCATTCTGAATGCCCATATCAACCGCAAGGTGCCGATCCGGCGCGAGGAATTGGGCCCGCTCTGGTGAGGTCCGGCCGAACTGGACAGGGCAAGCGGACCGGTGCTAAGGGGAGCACCCTAAACGGGTGCGCCTTGCCACGGGGAAGGCGGCAGTCTAGGGCGCATAGCTCAGGTGGTAGAGCAGCTGACTCTTAATCAGCGGGTCCGAGGTTCGAGCCCTCGTGCGCCCACCAATTCTATCGAGGAGGCGATCGAGTGATGCGGATCTCGCTTCTAGGCGCCGTAGCCGGCGCGATCCTGCTGGTCGGTTCAGGCGCCGCGCGCGCCGAGACGCAAGGCGAGTTCGACAATGCCTGCGCGACGAGCCTGGCGCTCGAGAAGGTCTACAAGACCGACTGCTCGGTCAACACCGTCTATAACGGCAAGACCTATTGCTTCGGCGCCGAGTCGTCGAAGGAACTGTTCCTGAAGAACCCCGACGGCGTCATCGAGCGCGCCGAGGCCTTCTACGCCAGCCAGCAGAAGCAGTAGCCCGGCAGCGAAACAGCTCCCAGCCAACCACCGTCATGGCCGGGCTTGTCCCGGCCATCCACGTCTTTGCCGTGCCGCCTGCAAATCGTGGATGCCCGGATCAAGTCCGGGCATGACGAGCCGGGATTCGCTCGAAAATCTAAGACCCCGTGGGCTTGGTCTGACCGGTGAACACCGTGCCGTCGGTGTCGGTAATGACCACGTCGAGATCGTTGTCACCGCCGCGCGCAAAGGTGAAGCGGAAGTTCGGGTTGGTGGAGATCGAGAACGTGCTGTCGAGCTTGAACACGAGCTCGCCGTCGCGCTTCACCGTCATCTCTTTCACGTAGCGCGCGGGGACGTAGCCGAACGTATCGATGTCGCGCTGCATGCCGTTGTTGTTCGGATGCTTGAGCATCACCTGGCCCGCGAAGATCGGGTTGGAATCGAGCGCAGGCGGCGTCGACTTGACGATCATCTGGCCGAGGCCGTCATTCTCCTTGTCGACGTCCTTCGCCGCCATGGCCGCGCAGCCACCGGCCGCTTTCACGTACCTGGTGGCCATGTGAAGATTGCCGTCCTCGGTCTCGAGGATCGCGCGCACATGCGAGAAACTCTCGACCCGAACGCGCGTGGAGAAATTGCGCTCGCCGCCATTGCCTGCCGCCGGCCCATAGCTCAGCTTAGCGATCACGGGGTCGGGGTTCTTGTCGATGACGAGCGTCAGCGATTTGAGGTTCTGCTTGACCTCGGGCGGCACGCGCACGGTGAGCGGCACGAGCGCAGCGTCCTCGGCCGTCTCGGGCGCTTCAAGCACGACCATGCCGTCGCCTTCCACGATCTCGCGGTCGCCGAAGGTCATCTGCTTCAGATGCGGCCAGAGCTCAGGCTCGGCGCTTGCGGGAAGGACCGACAGGGAGAGCGCCAGCGCAAGGGCGGCGGCGCCTGACGTCTTAACTAAGCTATTGAGCGGAAAAGACATATCGCCTGCTCCTTGGTCTGATTTGCGCCATTATATCACTCCCACTCCAGTTCCGCGAAGGCCGCACTGACGTTGCGCGCGTGAAATTGATCGAACAGTTTCCAGGCATCCTGCTCCGAGAAACCGGCGATTTTGGTCGCCTCCTCCATGGTCTTGCCCTCAGCCATCAGGCGCTTCACGTCCGTCACGATGGTTGAGAGGTAGCGCTGCTCGGGCTCGAGCGCGTCGGGCAAGGTCATGGCATGCGGGCCGTGTCCCGGCACCACGCGCGCCGCCTCCCGCGTCTTCAGCGTGTCGATCAGGGCGAGCCAGCCTTTGATCGACCCGTCCAGCGTCGGGATATGTCTCGAGAACAGGAGGTCGCCGAGGAACAGCGTCTTGGTGGCGCTGTCGGTGACGATCAGGTCGTTGTCGGTATGCGCGGTGGGCTGCGCTTCGAGCAGCAGGTCTCGCCCGCCGAGCTCGACGATCACGCTCTCCTCGACGGTCTTGGTGGGCGGGATGATTTCGATGCCTTCGAACGCCTCCGCGCCCAGCATGCGCTTGTTGCCTTCGAGATAGGCCTCGGCGCGCGTGGCAAGCGCGCGGGGCATCTTATAGTGGCCGACGAACTCCGGCGCGTCCTCCTTGAAGGCCGCATTGCCGAGCGTGTGGTCAGGATGCATGTGGGTGTTGATCACGTAGCGGATCGGCTTGTCGGTTGCGGCGCGGATCGCCTCGCGCAGCTCGCGCGCCACAACCACGCTTCCCAGCGTGTCGATCACGGCGACGGCGTTGCTGCCGACGATGAAGGCCGCGTTCGCCATATCGCCGCGGTTCTCGGGCGACTGCACCTCGTATCGGCCCTGATGCACGAATACGCCCGGCGCGATCTCCTTCACGCCGCCGCTGAAGTCCTCGGCATAGGCGGGGACGGCCCGCAGGAGCGGCAAGGCGGCGAGCGCCAGTCCGGCGCGCAACAGCTCCTTGCGCGAGATGAGAAGCGTTTCACACATTCCGCTCATGGCACTCCGCGTGGAGCGTCCTTCTCTGGAGAAATCCTAGACCGGATTTCATAGGTTGTCTACCGACTAGTAGGTAGCTTTTATTCAAAGCTACGCGATAACTTGGGCAGTTGCAGAACTGACTGGACGACTCCGGCTGCACCCGGAATCGCCATGCATGCGGTCATGTTGTGACGGCCGGAACGGTGGCGGTGAGCACGCGTTCCCGAACTTGAGCGCGTCGTGCCAGACGCAAAATCCAATCCGACCAAGGAGAGAGATAGCATGAAATATATACTCACAGGCATTGCCGCGGCCGCGGCGTTGAGCTTGGCGACGTTCACCCCTGATGCCGCGCAGGCGAAGCGCGATAGGGGTATCGGCATCTACACCCCTGGCGTCGGCATCGAAATTGGGCCGCGGTACAAATATGGCAAGCGGTATTATCGCGATCGTGATTACAGCTGGGGCGATCGTCGCTATTGGCGCGACCGCCGCGACTGGCGCGATGGCCCACGCTACGGCGACCGCCGTTGGGACCGCCGCTACTACCGCTAACACATTTTAGGACAAGCACTCTCCCGCCCCACGATTGAGGCCATGGGGCGGGAGCGCTTGCTTTTTCGGGGCACTGAAAATCCGTTTTTCTGAGTCAGAGATGATTCCGAACGTAAGAGGGAGTTTGAGATGAACGTCGTTCGTATTCTGGTTCTGGTTGCCGCCGGCATGATGCTGGGAGGGTGCTTCCATCACGGTCAGACGGCAGTCGCCGAGCCGCTGCCGCCAGTGGCGCAACCCATAAAGTAGACGAAAGGGCAGAGAGCGCGGTGCGCGCGCCTGCGGCGCGTCGCATGAGCGGGAACTTTTTCCCGGCGCACCGCGTTGATTTTGTTGGCTGGATGCGAGCGTCGATCCGCTCGAGCCGCACCCAAAATCCAACTATCGCCAGCCTCCCAAGCCGCGAGCCTGCGCTCGGGCAAGGCCGTCCATTGCCTGGAGAAGGAGACACGAAATGAAACGCCCAACTCTTACCGCTCTAGCTTTGATGTTCAGCGCGAGCTATGCGCTCGCCGGGGGCGGCGCTCCCGTGCCGCCTCAACCGGAAGGCAGCGATCCCTCCGGGCGTCCCGCGGCCGTGCTCGACGACGCCAAGTGCCAGAGCGTCTGGAGCATGACCGAGCGCGAAGGCGACGTGCTGTCCGAAGACAAGGCCGCGCCCTTCGTCGTTAACTTCAAGATGGTCGACGCCGATGGCGACGGCAAAATCTCGCAGGACGAGTTCAAGCAAGGCTGCAAGGCGGGCCTCGTCCAGGTGGCTTCGGCCGAAGGCAAGCAGACGCCCACCGGTCAGGGCAGCCCCGAAGTCCCGAAAGAGTAGCTAGGTCCCTTGTCGAGACCGAACCATCAGGGTCGGCCCGAGCGCCGGCCCTTTTGGTTTGCCTTGCGTTCGTATAGGTTACGCGCGGGGAACGATAAGGGAGGGTGCCACAATGCGTATTCTTCTCATCCTGCTGATCCTGGCCGCGGCGTTCGCCTTGGTGCAGAGCCATCGGCACAATTGCACGTTCGGTGATGCGGGCTGGTTCGATTGCGTGCTCGGACGGAGCGCGACAATCCAGACGCCGGCGGCGACCGATACGCCTGCGCCGGCGCCCGCCGAGCCGTTGTCGCAGTAACGCGCAGGTCCGCGCGAGCATAGCCAGGCGCACGCGCCTGGCTATGGCCTATAGGAACCAGAGCCAGCTGAACACCGCGAAGAGCGGCAGCAGGATCGTGCACGACCACAGCATGTAGCCGAGAAAGCTCGGCATCTTGATGCCGCGTTCCTCGCAGATCGAGCGCACCATGAAGTTCGGCGCGTTGCCGATATAGGTCATGGCGCCCATGAAGACGGCACCCGCAGAGATCGCGAGCAGGGTCGAGGCGAGCGGCCCCATCAGCTCCTGCGCGTCGCCGCCGGCAAGATTGAAGAACACGAGATAGGTCGGCGCGTTATCGAGGAAGCTGGATAGGGTGCCGGTCAGCCAGAAATAGGCGACGTCGATCGGCTTGCCGTCAGGCGTCGAGACGAGCGCAAGCAGCGGCGCGAACGGTCCCTCGGCGCCCGCCTTCAGCATCGCCAGCATCGGGATCATGGTGATGAAGATGGCGAGGAACAGGATCGCCACCTCTTGCATCGGCGCCCAGGTGAAGGCGTTCTCCACGCGGATCGACTGGCGCGTGCTCCGCCAGGAAAACAGGGCGATGGCAACCAGCGCGATGTCGCGCAACAGGCCGCTGAGCGGCATTTCGAGGCCGAGTCCCACCGGCACCATGACGCCACGGAACCACATGCCGCTTGCGAGCACCGTCAACGCGATCGCCATGAGGAAGAGGATGTTGTGCATGCCTTCGATGCTGAGCCGGCGCGGCACGCGGCTCTGCTCGCGCACTTCCGGCGGCTCATAGCTCCAGGCGAGCTTGTCCATCACGTAGAACAGCGCGAGCAAAGGCACGCTCATGAACAGCATGGGCAGGAACATCGCCTCGAACGTCCAGAGGAAATCGACGCCCTTGAGGAAGCCGAGGAAGAGCGGTGGATCGCCGAGTGGCGTCAGCGCGCCGCCGATATTCGAGACGAGGAAAATAAAGAACACGAACACGTGGGTCTTGTGCCGCCGGTCCTCGTTCGCCCGGATCATGGGGCGGATCAGCACCATGGAGGCGCCGGTCGTGCCGAGGAAACTCGCCGACAGCGTGCCGGCTGCGAGCATGCCGGTGTTCGTCGCCGGCGTGCCGACGAGGTTGCCGCTCAGCCTGATGCCGCCCGCCACCACGAACAGCGCGAACAGCAAGAGGATGAAGGGCAGGTATTCGTGCAGGATCGCGTGCAGCAGCGCGTGGATCGACGGCGCCGCACCGAAGGCGTAGGCGCACGGCACGAGCAGCGCCACGATCCAGAACGCCGCGACCTTGCCGAAATGATGCTCCCAGAAATGCGGCGTGAGCAGCGGCAGGAAGGCGATGGAAAGCAGCAGCCCCGCGAAGGGGAGGCCCCAGAGCAGGCCGAGCCGCCTGCCGTCGAGATCGCCGGCCGCGGCGATCATGCTCGCACCGTCTGCAAGCCAATCGATCATCGCCCGAACTGGCGCAAGATGCGCGCGATCGTCAAGTGCCGTGGCGCTTGGGTGGCGCGTCGTCGTTGGCGGGGGTGAGCCGCGCGCTCTCCTTGAGCGCTTCCTTCAGCGACAGCGGGCGGCGATATTTGCGCAAGAGGTCGGTGAAGGCCTCCTCGGCGAGCGCGTCGAGACTGATGCCGCTATCGCGCGACAACAGCTCGAGCGCGTGCAGCAGGCCGGGCCGCAAGCCTACGAGCTTGCGCCTGACGCCGAAACCGTCTGGAGGAGTCGACATGCGGCGGAGCATAGCCGATTCTCGTCCCGCTCAAGACGCCCGGCTCAGGATTTCAACGCTTCCTCGATGTAGAGCGCACGGAAGGCGCGCGCGACCGGACCTGGGCGGCCGTCGCCGATCGGCACCCGGTCGATCTCCACCACCGGCAGCACAAAGGCGGTCGCGGCGGTGATGAAAGCTTCGCGGGCGGCGAGCGCTTCGGCGACGCTGAACGGCCGTTCCTCGCTGCGCACGCCTTGCGTCGCCGCGAGCCGAAGCACCGCGCGCCGCGTAACGCCGGTGAGGAGATGCGGCCCGAGCGGCTGCGTGCGCACCACGCCGTCTTGGTCGACAATGAAGGCGGTCGAGGAGGTGCCCTCGGTCACGACACCGTCCTCGACCATCCAGGCTTCGTAGGCGCCTTTCAGCTTGGCGGCCTGCTTGCCCATCACCTGCGCGAGCATCGAGGTCGACTTGATGTCGCGCCGCTTCCAGCGGAGGTCGGGGATGGTTACGACCTTGATGCCCGTCTCGGCATAAGGGTGGTCGAGCACCGGGCGGCTCTGGGTGAAGGCGACCACGGTCGGCGTCGCGCTTTCCGGATAAGGGAAGTCGCGGTCCGCTACGCCGCGGGTGATCTGCAGGTAGACCCCGCCTTCCGCGACACCGTTCCGCGCCACGAGCTCTTCGTGCAGCGCGCGCAGGTCCGCATGGCTGAGCGGAGGAGCGAGCCCGATCTCTGAGAGCGAGCGATCAAGCCGCTCCAGATGGCCCGCGAAATCGACCAGGTGCCCGCCGACCACCGCCGTCACCTCGTAGACGGCGTCGCCGAACAGGAAGGCACGGTCGAAGACCGAGACCTTGGCCTCTGCCTCGGGAAGGTAGGCGCCGTTGAGATAGACGATGCGGGACATGAACCGAGCGCAGCAAGCGGCGGAGACGCCTTGCCTAGCGCCGCCCAGAGCCTCGCGCAAGACATGTGGGCGCGTGGCCCAGGGTCGCTTTTCTCGGCGAGGCGCTTGGGGCATACTCGGCGGCCTGGACGACAAGGCTGGGCCCACGCAGTTGGGCGCAAGGGGGGACAAGAAATGACATCAGCGAGCGTATTGATTGTGTTGTTGGTCGGCGTGGCGGTCGGCGCGCTGGTCGGGCTGCTGCTCGATGGTACGATGGAGAACTGGTATATCGCCCTGCTTGCGGGCTTTCTCGCTTCGACCATCGGTGTCGTCATCCGCAACATGCTGTTGGCCAGGGGTGCGGGTCTTGGCCCCGACGACTCGAAGACGCCGATGCTCGTGCTGATCTACGCCGCGATCTCCTCGCTCGGCGCGGGCAGCCTGGCGCTCGAGCTGGCGCGCCGCAGCGGCCTCGAGGCCGACGGACCGGTCTGGATCGGCACGCTCGCGGGCCTGTTCGCCTCGATCCTGCTCGTGATGCTGATGGTCACCTACCACACCCATCCGGGCAAGGCGCCGACGCTCGTCTCGAAGCACCACCGCTAGCGCGGCGCCGGTGCGTCCTGCACCGTGAGGCCGGCCTGCTCGATCAGAGCGAGGTCGTCGCACGTGTCGTTATTGGCGGTGGTGAGCAGCTTGTCGCCATAGAAGATCGAGTTCGCGCCCGCGAGGAAGCAGAGCACCTGCGCCTCGCGGGTGAGCGCGCGCCGGCCTGCCGACAGCCGCACGCGCGACGTGGGCATGACAATGCGCGCCGTCGCCACCATGCGCACGAGATCCAGCGGATCGACGCGGGGCAGGGCGCCGAGCGGCGTACCCGCCACCGGCTCCAGCGCATTGATCGGCACGCTTTCAGGATGCGGGTCGAGCGTGGCGAGCGTCTCGAGCAGCCGCGCGCGGTCCTCGACGCTCTCGCCCATGCCGATGATGCCGCCGCAGCAGACCTCGATCCCGGCATCGCGCACGCAAGCGATGGTGTCGAGCCGGTCCTGATAGGTGCGGGTGGTGATGATCTCGCCGTAGAACTCTGGCGAGGTGTCGAGATTGTGGTTGTAGGCGGTCAGCCCCGCCTCGGCGAGCCGCTCGGCTTGATGCTGGCTCAGCATGCCGAGCGTGACGCAGGCTTCCATGCCGAGCCCGCGCACGCCGCGCACCATGTCGAGCACGCTGTCGAAAGCCGGGCCGTCCTTCACCTCGCGCCAGGCGGCGCCCATGCAGAAGCGCGTGGCGCCCGCCTCGCGCGCGAGTCGCGCTTTGGCCAGCACGTCGTCGACGTCGAGCAGGGCCTCGCGGGCAAGCCCGGTCTGCTTGGCGTAATGCGCCGACTGCGGACAATATTTGCAGTCTTCAGGGCAGGCGCCGGTCTTGATCGAGAGCAGGCTCGCAAGCTGCACCGCGCCGTCGGCGTGATAGCGCCGATGCATCTCGCGCGCCTGATCGACCAGGTCGAGCAGGGGCGCCGTGAGGAGCGCCAGGATCTCGTAGGTGGTCCAGTCGCGGCGGCTTTCAAGCGCCTCTGCGCGCTCGCGCTTCGTCCGCGCCGAGCGGGCTTTGCCGTTGATAGGATTCGCGGTTTCCAGGATGTCTGACACGTCTAGAGTGTTGCGATTGCTGCTTAGTGCCCGTCTGGCCTAATACAGGATCATGGGCGGAAGCGAAAGCAGGTACCAGGCCTTTCTCGACGCGGCGGGCAGCGAGGGCCTGCGCCGCAGCCTGACCGAGGCCGCGCCCCGCGATGCGCGCACCCTCCACGTGCAGGGGCGCGACTATGTCAACCTCGCCAGCAACGATTATCTCGCGCTCCGCTTCCGCCCGGAGCTCATCGAGCGCGCGCGCGACTGGGCCGCACGCTACGGCGTGGGTGCCGGCGCCTCGCGGCTCGTGACCGGCAATCTCGATCTGTTCGGGCGCATCGAAGCGAAGGTGGCACGGCTGAAGCGGAAGCCGGCTGCGCTGGTGATGGCGTCGGGGTTCCAGGCGAACGCGAGCGTGCTCGCGGCGCTGCTCGACCGCACCGCGCTCGGCGCCGAGCCGCTCGTCTTCGCCGACCGGCTCAACCACGCGAGCATGCATTTCGGCTGCAAGGCCGCCGGCGTGCGTGAGCTGCGCTATCGCCATTGCGACTCCTCCCACCTCGCCGAGCTTTTGACTCGGTGTCAAGGCGATAGCCGGCCGAAGTTCATTCTAACTGAGAGCGTGTTCTCGATGGACGGCGATGTGGCGCCGCTCGCCGAGATCTCCGCGCTTGTCCGCGCGCACGACGCGACGCTGATCGTCGACGATGCGCATGCTACCGGCATCCTGGGCGAGGCTGGGCGCGGCCTCTCGGATGAAGCCGATATCGCCATCGGCACGTTCTCAAAGGCACTCGGGAGCTTCGGCGCCTATGTCGCCTGCTCGGAGACCGTGCGCGACTATCTGGTCAACCGCTGCGCCGGGCTGATCTATGCGACCGCGCTGCCGCCGCCCGTGCTCGGCGCGATCGACGCGGCGCTCGATCGTCTGCCCACGCTCGACGAAGAGCGCGCACATGTCGCCCACCTTGCCGCGCGGTTTCGCGAGGCCGCGCGCGCGGCCGGTTACGACACGGGCAACGCCAGCACGCAGATCGTGCCGCTGATCGTTCGCAGCGCGGAGGCGGCGCTCGCGCTCAGCGAGACGCTACGCGACGCGGGGTTCTGGGCGACGGCGATCAGGCCGCCTACCGTGCCCGCTGGCACCGCGCGCGTGCGGCTCGCCTTCACCGCCGCGCTTAATGACGGCGATGTAACGCGCCTGGCCGATCTGCTCAAAGAGAAGGCTGGTCCGCCGCCCGAGAAGGTCTGTCTCTGAGCCATGCATTTCGTGCTTGTCCATGGCTGGGGCTTCCACGCCGGCATCTGGTCGGATTTCGCCGCGCATCTCGACGGCGCCTCCGTCACCCTGGTCGATCTCGGTTTCGTCGCCGGTGGGCCCGACGGGGAGACCGACTGGCCGGACGACGCGATCGCCGTCGGCCATTCGCTGGGGCTGCTCTGGCTGCTCGAACGCGGGGCGGGGCGCTTCAAGGCGCTGGTCAGCATCCAGGGCTTCGACTGCTTCTGCTGCCATATCGCCCCGTCGCGCGTGAAGGCGCTGCAGCGCGGGCTCGAGCGCGAGCCGGCCGGCACGCTTCAGGCGTTCTGGCGGAGCTGCGGCGCCGCCGGTTTCGCGCTGCCCGAGGCGCTGAACGTCGCGCGCCTTGCTGAGGGCCTCGACTGGCTGATGCAGTGGGACGCGCGGGCCAAGCGCGCGGGGCTTGCCGGCCCGATGCGTGCGCTCGCCTCGCGCGACGACGCCATCGTGCCGGTATCCATGACCGAAGCGATATGGCAGGAGACGGACATCGACTGGTCGCCGGACGGCGGCCACGTGCTCCCGATGAGGCATCCCAGATGGTGCGCGCGCCATGTCCTTGACTTCGCCGCTTCTCTCTAGGCGCAGCGCCGCGGTCGCCGACGCCTTCGGTGCGCGCGCAACGAGCTACGAGGCGCATGCCGGGCTGCAGCGCGAGGTCGCGGCACGCCTTGCGGCGCATTTGCCGGAACTTGCGCGTCCGCGCGTGCTCGAGCTTGGCTGCGGCACGGGGCTGTTCAGCCGTCATCTCGTCGCGCGCTATCCGGACGGGCGCTTCGTGCTGACCGATGCGGCGCCCGCGATGCTCGCCGAATGCCGTCACAACCTCGCGCCCGCGCTCTGTAGCGACATCGGCTTCGAGGTGATGGATGCGAGCCGGCCCGGCGGGGAGGGGCCATTTGACCTGATCGCTTCGAGCATGGCGCTGCATTGGTTGAGCGAGCCTGCGGCGAGCCTCGAGCGCTTGCGCGCATTGCTCGTGCCCGGAGGCGTGCTGCTCTACTCGGCGCTCGGGCCTGACAGCTTCGCGGAATGGCGCGCGGTGCTCGGCGCGCTCGACTTGCCGAGTGGGCTAGCCGACCTGCCACCGCTACCCGGGGTCATCGCGGAAGAACACCTGACCCCCGACAAAGATGCGTTCGCGTTCCTGAAGCGCATCAAGGCTGTCGGCGGACTCACGCCGCGCGACGGCTACCGTCCGCTCCCGCCCGGAGCGCTGCGACGCGCCATCCGCGCCGCCGATGCGGAGCACGGTGGCCGCATCACCTGGCACATCGTCTATGGTCGGATGGTCTCCAGCCCTTCGACCAGCCCCGCATAGGCGCGGGTCAGCTCGTCGTCGGTGATGCAGTAAGGCGGCATCAGGTAGAGCGTCTCGCCGAGCGGCCTGATGTTCAGGCCATGCGCGAGATACCAGTCGCGCAAACGCCGGCTTTCGGCGGACTGATAAGCCCCGAGCCCCTTGGCCTCGAACGCAAGCACCGTGCCCAGCACGCGTGGCTGCGCGACGTCGCCGCGTGCGGCAAGCACGGCCAGCATGTCGCGGTGCCGCGCAGCGATCCCCGCAATCCGCGCCATGGTTTGCTCCGTCTCAAACAGGTCGAGTGAGGCGAGGGCCACCGCGCAAGCCAATGGATTGGCCGTGAAGGAATGACCGTGCGGCAGTGCGCGGTCGAAGCTGTCGCTTAAGAAGGCCTCGAACAGCGCCTCGCGCGCGACCGTCAACGCGAGCGGCATATAGCCGGCGGTCAGTCCCTTGGAGAGGCAGATCAGGTCGGGGACGATGCCCGCCTGCTCATGCGCGAACAACGTGCCGGTGCGGCCGAAGCCGGTCGCCACCTCGTCGAGGATCACAAGCACGCCGGCCTCGCGCGCTGTCTCGGCGAGGCGGCGCAAGAATTCCGGCCGGCACATGCGCATGCCGCCTGCGCCTTGCAGCAGCGGCTCGACGATCAGCGCGGCGATCTCCCGCGGATGCGCCTGCAGCAGCACCTCGAAGGCCGAGAGCGCCTCGGCCTCGCGCGCCTCGACCGCCTCGTCGCCCGCGAAGGTCGCCGGGTAGGGCAGCACGCAGACCTTGAACATCAGCTCGTTGAAGGCGCCGAACATCTCCGAGCCCCGTCCGAGCGACATGGCGCCGAGCGTGTCGCCGTGATAGCCGCCATCGAAAGCGACCAGCACGCGCCGCTGCGTCTCGCCGAGATTGACCCAGTACTGGTAGGCGATCTTGAGCGCGACCTCGACCGAGGTGGAGCCGTCGTCGGAATAGAACACGCGGGAAAGGTCCGCGGGCAGCAGCGCGGCAACGCGTTCGGCGAGCGAGACGGCAGGCTCGTGGGTGAAGCCCGCGAACATCACATGCTCGAACCGCGCGGCCTGCTCGGCGAGCGCCGCATTGAGCTTCGGGTGCGCATGGCCGTGCGTGCAGGTCCACCAGGACGAGATCAGGTCGAGGATCTCGCGCCCCTCCGCGTCGAACAAAGACGCGTCCTTCGCCCGGGCGATGACGGTCGGCGCCTCACCCAGCCCGTGCTGGGTGAAAGGATGCCAGACATGGCGCCGGTCCCGTGCGAGCACGTCGCGTGCGAGCAGGTCGCGCGCCGCGTTCTTCTGATCGTCGTTCACGCCGCTTCCCGTGCGAGCTTCCCGAGATCGATCTCCGGCTCGATCGCCCGCAGCGCCGCCCGGTCAATCGTGTCGAGCCACGGAATCTCGGCGATCACCTCGACCTGGCCGTAGCGCTCGATGGCCGCGCGGTTATGCGGCGTCTCGGGCCCGTTGATCACGACGCCCGCAAGCGGCAGCCCGCGCCGGCGGATGGCCTCGAGCGAAAGCAGGGTGTGGTTGATGGTGCCGAGCGTCGAGCGCGCCACGAGAATCACCGGCAGCCAAAGCTCTTCGGCGAGGTCGATGACGAGCGCCTCGTCGTTGAGCGGCACCATGGCACCGCCTGCGCCCTCGACGACCAGCAGGCCACCGTCACAGGGCGGCGCGAGCAGCTTCGCCATGTCGATAGCGATCCCGGCGCGGCGCGCGGCCTCGTGCGGCGCGATCGGCTCCGGCAGCACATAGGCCTCGGGCAGGATGCGCGCGCCGTCGACCCCTGATAGCCGGCGCACGGTCGCCGAATCGGTCTCGGGCGCGGTGCCCGCCTGCACCGGCTTCCAGTAGCAGGCGGCGTCGAGATGGGCGAGCAGCCAGGCCGAAACGACGGTCTTGCCGACATCGGTGTCGGTGCCTGTGACGAAAAATCCTTCCACGATCGGTCCTTGCCCCCTCGGCACGTTTCCGCTCAACCCCGCAAAGCCCGGCCCGACATTAGCGAGGCCGGCGCGGAAGGCAAAGGGAGTGGACGCGGATGTGCATTTCAGGCGACAAATTCACGCCATCACCACGAGACCTCAACCATGACAACGCTCCCGACCGCACTGCGATCCTTTGGCCTTGCCACCGCCGTCACGCTGCTCACCGCCGGCCCCGCGGCGGCCGCTCCGATTCCGGGACTGACCGACGGACAGACGGTGCTCCTCATTGTGGGAGCGCTTGTTGTCATCATGAGCGCGGTCGGCGGCTATCTGATCTATTCGGGGGTGAAGAACCGCAATCTCGCCAAGGCGAGCGAGCTTTGGCCCACGGCGGGCGGGAAGGTGCTGGCGACCGAGATCACCACGCGCAGCTACCGCGACCATAAGCGCAACACGACGACGTACTTCTACATGCCTCGCGTGCGCTACGCTTACAGCGTGGCCGGCGCCGATTATGAGGGCGAGGTGATCCGGTTCGGCGATGTCGAGCAGGGAACCATCCACGGGGCTGAGGCGATCATCGCGAACTATCCCGAGGGCTCGGTCGTCGCGGTGCGCTACGACCCGCAGGATCCGACCCGCGCGACGCTCGAAACGCAGTCGGCCGGCGGCGGCCAGATCTGGACCGGGATCTTTTTCATCGCGGTTCCTCTCATCATCGCCGTCGGCGCCGTGCTGATGTTCTTCCTCGCCGACGAGCAGAAGGCGAGCCTCCCGCCCGAAGTGCTGGACCAGCTGAACAAGCCGAACTGACGCCATGTTTGGCGGGCACGTGGTTGCCGCGCTTTGAGAGGTTACGCATGCACCGCCGGATCGTCCTCGGTCTGTTCGCTTGTCTTGCCTTGGCGCTCGCCGCCGCGGCGGCCGACGCCAAGACGCTGCGCATGGCCTATGACGCCGACCCGACCTCGCTCGATCCGCACGAGCAGCTCTCCGGCGCCACGCTGCAACTCTCGCATCTGCTGTTCGATCCGCTGGTGCGCTTCCGCAAAGACCTCACCCTTGAGCCGCGGCTCGCCGAAAGCTGGGAGCGGATCGACGACCGCACCACGCGCTTCCATTTGCGCTCAGGCGTGAAGTTCCATTCGGGCCGCACGCTGACGGCCGACGACGTGGTCTGGACCGTCAACCGCCTGAAGCGCAGCCCCGACTTCAAGGCGCTGTTCGAGCCGTTCGAGGGCGCGCGCGTCATCGACGACCAGACCGTCGATCTCATCACCAAGAAGCCGTACCCGCTGGTGCTCGCGCTCGCGACCTACATCTTCCCCATGGATCGCGAGTTCTATGCGGGCGAGGACGAGCGCGGGCGGCCCAAGGACACGATCGTCAAGCACGGCGCCGCCTTCGCCTCGACCAGTGCAAGCGGGACCGGCCCGTTCACCGTGAAAGCGCGCGAGCAGGGCGTGCGGTTGGAGCTCGAGCGTTTCGCCGATTACTGGGACAAGGACTCGCCCGGCAATGTGAGCCGCATCGTGCTCACGCCGATCAAGGAGCCGGCGACCCGCGTCGCGGCACTGCTGGCGGGCGACGTCGATTTTATCGCGCCGGTGCCGCCGACCGACCTCGCGCGGCTGAAGGCAGCGCCCTGCTGCACGCTCGTCACCATGGAAAGCCCGCGCATTGTCATGTTCCAGCTCAACCAGGAGCGCGTGCCGGCCTTCAAGGACCCCCGCGTGCGGCTCGCCATGGCGCATGCGCTCAATACCGAGGGCATCTCGGACAAGATCATGCGCGGGCTTGCGACGCCTGCGGGCCAGCTCAGCCCGTCAGTCTATGCCGGCCATGACCCCGCGCTCAAGCCGCGCTACGACCTCGAAAAGGCGAAGGCGCTGATGAAGGAGGCCGGCTACGAGGACGGCTTCTCCGTGACGATGCTGGCGCCTAACAACCGCTATGTCGAAGATGCGCGGGTCGCGGAGGCGGTCGCTGCCATGCTCGCGCGGATCAACATCAAGGTCGATCTGCAGACCATGCCCAAGGCGCAATATTGGCAGCGCTTCGACGAGCGGGCAGGGGACATCATGATGATCGGCTGGCAGTCCGACACGCAGGACTCGGGGAACTTCTACGAGTTCCTGGTCATGACGCCGGACAAGGAGACTGGCTACGGCCAGTACAATGCCGGCAACTATTCCAATCCCGAGGTCGATCGGCTGACGCTTGAGACGCAGACCATGACCGACCCGGAAGCGCGGGCTGCAAAGCTGAAGGAGATCGAGCGCATCCTCTACGAGGACGCGGCGGTGCTGCCGCTGCACTGGCAGCACCTCTCCTGGGCTGCGCGCAAGAATGTCGATATCGAGCCCGTGCTCAACGTCATCGACATGCCCTATCTCGGCGACCTGGTGATCGAGTAGCACCGCCTGCCGCTAGCTCCCGCTCTCCCCTTGGGGGAGAGCACGCGCGCCTTTTGGCGCGCGGTGAGGGGGAAGCGGCTTAGCCACGTCCGAGGCTCGAACCCCTCACCCTTTCTGCCATGCGACTTGCGCGCATTTCTTCACGCGCTACCGCTTCGCTACTTGCGCGCAACCTGCGCTACGCTTCGCGCGCAAGATCGCGGCAGAAAGCCCTCTCCCAAAGGGGAGAGGGTGAGTTGACCCTCCGGCCGCGAGCTTCCCCAGCAGCGTCCCCCTTGGCAGGCGCAGGAGTTATGTTATAACGTCACTAATGTTATAGCATAACATACGTTGGGGGACGGGGATGTTTGCTGCATGGCGCAGGGGCGAGGGGCCCCGGATTGCGGTTGCGTTGGCCTTGTTTGGGGGCGCGGGGGTCGTTTTCGACGGCCTTGGGCGCGCCCTGGCCCAGGACGGGGCGATCGAGCTCCCGGCCGTCGAAGTCATCACCGCAAGCCCTGTGGTCAAACCCAAGCCGGCCGCCAGGCCGAAACCGGCGGCGGCGCCTGGATCCCGCGCGCGGCCCGCTCCAGCCCGCGCGCAAGCGCCGTCGCCGGCCGCGCCTGCACCTACATCCGCCTTCCGCGAGACGCTCGACCTCGACCTGCCGGCGGGTACGGCGATCGTTGCCGATGACACCTTCGTGCCCGTGACCGTGGCGACGGAGCGCGAGATCCTCGCCACTCCCGGCGCGACCATCACCGACACGCTGCAGACCAAGCCTGGCATCAGCGGCACGACCTTCGCACCAGGCGCCAACCGCCCGATCATCCGCGGGCTCGACAGCTATCGCGTGCGCATTCAGGAGAACGGTATCGGCACGCACGACGTGTCGGCCATCTCCGAGGACCATGCCGTGCCGATCGACCCGTCGGAAGCCGACCGCATCGAGGTGGTGCGCGGGCCCTCGACGCTCCGTTATGGCTCGCAGGCGATCGGCGGCGTGGTCTCGGTCGAGAACCAGCGCGTGCCGACATTGATGCCGCGGGGCGGCTTCGCCGGCGAGATCAAGGGCGGCGGGACCACGGTCGACGAAGGCGGCGACGGCGCGTTCTCGGCGACCGGCGGCGCCGGTGGCGTGGTCGTGCATGCCGACGGCTTCATACGCGACGCCAACAACTACGACACACCGCTCGGCGAGGAGCTGAACACCTTCGTCAAGAGCAAAGGCGGAGCGGCCGGCGTCTCGCATGTCTGGAAGGACGGCTTTCTTGGCGTGTCGTTCGCGCGTTTCGAGAGCCTCTACGGCATTCCTGGCGAGGAAGCCCGGGAAGGCGTGCTGCCGAAGATCGATCTCGTGCAGGACAAGGTGATGGTCAAAGGCGAATGGCGGCCGAACCGCTCAGGCATCGAGGCGGTGCGGCTGTGGTTCGGCGCGTCGGACTATGCCCATGACGAGCTTGCCATCCACGGAGCGCATGAGGAGGAGCACGGCCACGAAGCCGAGCACGAGCATGAGCATGAGGAACACGCGCATGAGCATGAGCACGACGAGCATGGCGGCGGCGGCTTCACGCTCGGCTCGCGCTTCACCAACAAGGAGCAGGAAGGCCGCATGGAGCTGCAGCATCTGCCCGTCGCGAGCCGCTTCGGACCGCTGAGCGGCGCCTTCGGCGTGCATTGGAGCGACCGCGACACGCGCGGCCAGAGCTTCGAGGGCGAATCCTTGCTCGAGCCAGTCGAGACGCGAAGCTTCGCCGGCTTCTGGTTCGAGGAGCTGGAGGCGAGCGCACGGCTCCGCTTTCAGGCCGCGCTGCGCGTCGAAGGCACCCATGTCGATGGCACGGGCTATGCGAGCATCGCCGACCCTGAAGCGCCGGTGCTGTATCAGGGCGAGCGCTCTTTCACGCCGGTCAGCGGCGGGCTCGGCCTGCTCTACGCGCTGAACAACGACGTCGTGTTCCGGCTCAACGGCCAGTCTGTGGAACGCGCGCCCGATGCCGCCGAGCTGTTCTCGAAGGGCATCCACGAGGCGACCGGCACCTTCGAGATCGGCAACCCGTTCCTCGACAAGGAGAAGGCGAACACGATCGAGGCCGGGCTCAAGCGCGCCACCGGGCGGTTCCGCTACGATGCCAACGCCTATTACACGCGCTATGACGGCTTCATCTATCGCCAGCTCACCGGGCTCACCTGCGGCGGCGATCTCGACTCCTGCCACCACGAGCACGAGGACGACCACGACGAGCATGAAGCGCACGAGCACGAGGGCGGCCACAGCTTCGACCAGGTGCTGTTCGAGCAGCGGAACGCCACCTTCTACGGCGCTGAGCTGCTCGGGCAATACGATGTCGGCTCGTTCTGGCGCGGCACCTGGGGCATCGACGGGCAGTACGATTTCGTGCGTGCGCGCTTCACCAATGGCGAGAACGTCCCGCGCATACCGCCGCACCGGCTTGGCGGCGGCGTCTATTACCGCGACCTGAACTGGTTCGGCCGCGTCGGCGTGCTGCATGCTTTCGACCAGGACGAGGTCGCGCCGGACGAGCCCACCACGCCGGGCTACACGCTGCTCTCGGCCGAGCTGAGCTATGTCGTGCGGACCGAGGGGCCGTGGGGGACCGTGCCGGTCATGACCATCGGGCTGAAGGGCGAGAACCTGCTCGACGACGAGGTGCTGAACTCGGCCTCGTTCAAGCGGCGCGAGGACGTGCTGCTCCCGGGCGCCAATGTACGGCTGTTCGGCAGCATCAAGTTCAACTGAGCAAGCCGGTGGCCTAACGGCAGGCGCCGTCGTGGCGTTTCGCCACGCGCGCGGCCTTGCGCTCGCAGTCATTGCCGTAGGTCTTGCCGTCGCAGCCGCAGACCGGGCGGTAGATGCGCGTGCAGGCCAGCGGCACTTTTGTGCAGGTGCCGGCCGCGGCGGGCTGGCTGCAACGCCTGGGCTTCGGGTCGCACCATTCGGCAGCTTTGCATGCGAGTCCTGTCGCACTGCCGCAGCGCTCGCCTTCCGCGCGCGCTGAGGCGAGGCCGAACGCCGCTAGAACGGCCAGACCTAGCAGAACGTACCGCATGCTCGTCCGAACTCCTGAGGCCGATACAAGTTTAGCCCGGTGCGCACGGGCTCCGCGCCAGCTTCGGCATGGTGGGACGGGCGCGCGTCAAGTATAATCGCGTCCGTGTCCACGAGGGGGGCGGAGGCGCGTTCGGAATTGCCCGTTAAACGCCATGACGTGGGACGTCCTCAGGATCGATGTGGTGCCGACGCTGCCGCCGAGGGCGCGCGCGCTCCTGATCGCCGCCGGCATCGGCGTACTGACGGGCCTCGCTTCGAGCCTGTCGTCGCCGCTGCCGGAGCTGCGGTTGGGCGATTCAGAGATCGTGCTCAACACCGAACGGACCCCGCTCCATGCCGGGATCGCCTTCGGCGCGGGCGTTGCGCTCATCCTGTGGCTGTGGGCGAGCCGCGATCTCGGCAAATGCCTGCTCGCCATGGGGCTGACCGTGTTGGGCTGGATCGCCGCGGTAAACACCGCGCACGATGTCATGAGCTTCATCGCGACCTCGGAGCTGTTCGGCACGGAGGAGGGCGCCAAGGAGGCCCGGCAGACGCTTGGGCTGCTGCTGGGTCTGCCCGTTGCCGGCGCGGTCGGGGCCGGGCTCACGGCCTTCGGAGCAGGGATCGCCGCGCCTGCCATCAGGCGGCCTGCGGCCTGGGGGCTGGTGGTCCTGGTCGGCGCCGCCTTCGGCCTGATGATCTATCCCGCCTCCTGGTTCGATACCGTGGCGGCGATGTACGTGCCCTGGCAGGCCGCCGTCGCCGCGTCCATCGCCTACGGCCTGACGGCGCAGCAGCCTTGAACGCCGGCCGGCGTCGCTGACCGATGGGTGCATTCGCGGCGGGGCTTTCCTTCTTCGCGCGGCGGCTTGGGCAGGCCGCGCTCGTCATGCTGGCGATCCTGGTGATCGCCTTCGCGGTGCGCTCCGCGCTCGGCGATCCGCTGCGCGAGATCATGGGCGAGGCGGTGCCCGAGGCCGAGCGCGAGCAGCTGCGCGAAGAGCTCGGCCTGAACGACCCGTGGCCCACGCAGCTCGCGCGCTATCTCGGCGGCGCGGTCAAAGGCGATCTCGGCACCTCGACCATCTATAAGCGTCCGACGCTCGACGTCATCCTCGCCAAGTTCCCGGCGAGCTTCGAGCTGGTGCTCGCCGCGAGCCTGATCGTGCTGCTGCTCTCGGTGCCGGCAGGCGTCTATTGTGCCGTGCGGCCACAGGCGCTCGGCGCCAAGCTGATCCTCGGGTTCAGCGTGCTCGGCATTTCCATCCCTGTGTTCCTCACCGGCATCTTCCTCATAACCATCTTCTCGGTGTGGCTCGGCTGGCTGCCGGCCTTCGGGCGCGGAGACACGGTCGATCTCGGCATCTGGGAGACGGGGCTGCTCACCCGCGACGGCCTCGCGCATATCATCCTGCCGGCGATCGCGCTGTCCTCGATCATGCTGCCGCTGTTCATCCGCCTGGTGCGTGGGGCGATGCTCGACGAACTCGGCCACGACTATGTGCGCACCGCCCGCGCCAAGGGCGCGCCGCCGATGCGCGTCTGGCTGCGGCATGCGCTCCGCAACGCGCTGCTCCCACTCGTCGCCGTGGGCGGCCTGCAGATCGGCACGCTGGTCGCCTACACGCTCCTCACCGAGACGGTGTTCCAATGGCCTGGCATGGGCTTCCTGTTTCTCGAAGCCGTCACCCGCGCCGACGTGCCGCTGATCACCACCTATCTCGTCTTTGTCGGGCTGATCTTCGTCGTCACCAATACAATCGTCGACATCGTCAGCTTGATGCTCGACCCGCGGGTCAGCCTGGAGGGCTCGCGATGAGCGAGACCGCCGCACGCGCCGCCACCGCGCCGTTCCGCGATTTCGCCGCCGAGCGGCCCGGCGCGGCCATCGCCGCGATCCTGTTGGCGATCGCCGCAATCGCTGCGCTGCTGAGTCCGCTGATCGCGCCACAGAACCCGTTCGACCTTGCAAGCTTCGACCTGCTCGACGCAGGCCTCCCGCCGATTTGGCAGGAGGGGAGCGATCCGCGCTTCCTGCTCGGCACCGACGCGCAAGGCCGCGACATGCTGAGCGCCATTCTCTATGGCATGCGCATCTCGCTGATGGTCGGCGTGCTCGCGGTGGCCATCCAGGCCGTCATCGGCGTGCCCCTCGGCCTCATCGCCGGCTATCGCGGCGGCAGGGCGGACACCATCATCACCCGCGCCGCCGACATCCAGCTCTCGCTTTCGACCCTGATGATGGCGATCATCGCGCTCGCACTGTTCCGCACGGCGCTCGGCGGCGAGGCGCTCGGCCGCTTCGCCGTACCGCTGCTCGTGCTCGTCATCGGCATCGCCGAATGGCCGTATCTCGCCCGCACCGCACGCGCCGCGACGTTAGGGGAGGCGGGGAAGGACTATGTCAGGGCGGCCCGCGCCCTCGGCGCCAGCGACCTCACCATCGTGCGGCGCCACATTCTGCCGAACATCGCCTCGCCCCTGATCGTGGTCGCCGCCACCCAGGTCGCCGGCGCCATCATGGCCGAGGCCGCGCTCTCCTTCCTCGGCCTCGGCATGCCGGTAACCAAGCCTTCGCTCGGCACTTTGATCCGCTCCGGCTATGACCTCATGTTCGCCGGCGCCTGGTGGGTCACGGTCCTGCCCGGCCTGGTGCTGGTCCTGCTTCTGATTTCGGTCAATGTGCTGGGCGACGGGCTGCGCGACCGTCTCGACCCGCGCCGCAAGGTCTCGGTCCGCGCCTGACCGGGCTCGCGGGCCTTGCACTAGGGGACCGCCCCGACCCATAGTGGCTGGTGGCCGGCCGGGGAACGGCCGAAAGCGGTGAGGAAATGCCTATGGAAACCAGTCCGGAGCTCGTGTTTTCGCTCCGCAGAGTGACGGAACGCGCTGCCTGCGCCGCCTTCAGCTGGATCGGCCGCGGCGACGCCGAGGATGGCGGCCGCGCGGCGCTCGACGCCATGCGCAATGCGCTGGCCGAGATCGACATCGACGCGCTGGTGGTGATCGGCGAGGCGACGCGCGGCGAGGCTCCGCAGCCCCAGCGCGGCGAGCGGCTCGGCCGTCCGGGCGCAGCGTTCAAGGCCGATATCGCCGTCGATCCGGTCGAAGGCACGAGCTATCTCGTGCGCGGCCTGACCAATGCGCTCGCCGTGCTCGCCGTCGCCCCGCGCGGCGCCATGATGAACCCCGGCCCCGCCTTCTACATGGAGAAATTCGTGGCGAGCGCGCCGGCGCGCGGCAAGATCGACCCGAGCTGGCCGACCGACAAGAAGCTTGCCGCGCTCGCCGAGGCGCTCGGCAAGGACATCTCGGACCTGAACGTGTTCGTGCTCGAGAAGCCGCGCCACCGCGAGCTGGTCAGCGCGATCCTCGCGGCGGGCGCCCGCGTCGCGCTTTATCCCGCGGGCGACGTGGCCGGCGCGCTGATGGCCGCCATTCCCGGCTCGGGAATCGACGCGCTGATGGGAACCGGCGGCACGCCCGAAGGCGTTATGTCGGCATGCGCCATCAGGGGGATCGGCGGCGAATTCCTCGCCCGCCTCGACCCGCAATTGCAGACCGAGGCAAAGGCCGTGAAGGACGCCGGCATCGACACCTCGAAATGGTACGACCGCGACGAGATCATCAAGTCGGACGATGTCTTCTTCTGCGCGACCGGCATCACCACCGGGCTGCTGCTCGAGGGCGTTGACCGCAGCAAGACCCACTACAAGATTCAGACTTTGATGATCACCGGCGCCACCGGCGAGCGGCAGATCATCACCAGCTACATTCCGAACGAGCGCCTCGTGAGCGTCGCGGCGCGTGATGTGGCGTAATCTCGAGTGACAGCGTAATCTCAAGTAACAACAACACGTTAAGACGTTTAGGCAGGAACGGCCTGGAGTAGGCAATGTCGGAGCGGGTTGATCATCCGATCATCCTGGGGATCGTCGGCGATTCAGCGACGGGCAAGACGACGCTGTCGAGCGGCGTCGCCGCCATTCTTGGCGAAGAGCACTGCACCGTGTTCTGCACCGACGACTATCACCGCTACGACCGCAAGACGCGCGCGGCGGCAGGCATCTCCGCGCTCGATCCGCGCGCCAACTATATCGACATCCTCGAGCAGCATCTGAAATTGCTGCGGGCGGGCGAGCCGATCCTGAAGCCCATCTACAATCACAAGCACGGAACGCTGGAAGAGCCCGAGTACGTCAAACCGAAATCGTTCGTCATCGCCGAGGGCCTGCTCGGCTACACGACGCGCGCCATGCGCGACTGCTACGACGTGAAGATCTATCTCGACCCTGACGAAGACCTCAGATTGAGCTGGAAGATCCACCGGGATACGACGCGGCGCAGCTATACGCGCGACGAGGTGCTTGAGGAGCTGGAGCGCCGCAAGACCGACAGCCCAAACTTCATCCACCCGCAACGGACCTTCGCCGACATCGTCATCCGCTTCCAGCGGGCCCGCGGCGCGAACGGGTTCGACGCCCATTTCGATGCCCGGCACATCCTGCGGCCGACCCTGCCGCATCCGGACTTCACGCCGCTGTTCGACGGAACGAGCAATGCCGGCATGCATATGGAGCTTGCCCGCGACCGCGACGGCAAGCCGGTCGATGTGCTGGAGATCAGCGGCAATATCTCGGACGAGCGGGCGGAGCGGATCGAGGACCTGTTGTGGAACCTGATCCCCGAGGCCGGGCATTTGCGCGACCAGATCGGCCGCATCGAGGACAATGGCGCGGGCAAGAGCCATCCCCTGGCGCTGACCCAGCTTCTTGTGAGTTACCACGCCGTCAAGGCGGCGATGGGTGTCCGCGCCTACTAGCAATATTCCGCGTTAGCGCTTATTCACGCGTCTTTGGGGGAAGACCATGGCCGAAGCCCTGACGCAGGATCGGGCGTTGCCCGAAGCTACCCACGCCGATATGGCGAACGCGATCCGCGCTCTCGCCATGGATGCCGTGCAAAAGGCCGATTCCGGCCATCCCGGCATGCCTATGGGCATGGCCGACGTGGCCACCGTGCTGTTCACGCGGTTCCTCAAATTCGACGCGAGCGACCCCGAATGGCCGGACCGAGACCGATTCGTGCTGTCGGCGGGCCACGGCTCGATGCTGCTTTATGCGCTGCTCTATCTCACCGGCTATCCGGGCATGACCATCGCGGAGATCGAGCGCTTCCGGCAGCTCGGCTCGAAGACCGCGGGCCACCCGGAATATGGCCATGCGCCGGGGATCGAGACCACGACCGGGCCGCTCGGGCAGGGGCTCGGCAATGCGGTCGGCATGGCGCTCGCCGAGCGGCTCCTGAACGCGCGTTATGGCGACGACGCGGTCAGCCACTTCACTTATTGCCTCGCCGGCGACGGCTGCCTGATGGAGGGCATCAGCCAGGAGGCGATCTCGCTTGCCGGACATCTCAGGCTCGGTCGGCTGATCGTGCTGTTCGACGACAACCAGATCTCGATCGACGGGCCGACCGACCTTTCCGTCTCCGACGACCAGATCGAGCGCTTCAAGGCGAGCGGCTGGCATACGGCGCGCGTCGATGGGCATGATCCTGAGGCGGTCGCGCTTGCCATCGAGAATGCGCGGGGCGTGACCGACAGGCCGTCGCTGATCGCCTGCCGGACGGTGATCGGCTATGGCGCGCCGAGCAAGGCGGGGACCGCCGCCACCCACGGCTCGCCGCTCGGGGCCGAGGAGATTGCCGGTGCCCGCGAGAAGCTTGGCTGGCGTCATGCGCCGTTCGACGTGCCGAAGCCTGTGCTTGCCGCCTGGCGTGCGGCCGGCACGCGGCACCGCGCGGCGCACGAGACCTGGAGCAAGGCTGCGGCGCGGCTCGACCCGGAGGCGCGCGCGCATCTCGCCGATCCGGTCGATGCGAAGGTGGCGAAGGCGATCAAGCAGGCGGTTGGCGCGGTGAAACAGGATTTCGCGCGCGAGGGCGCCAAGCTCGCCACGCGCCAGTCCTCGCAGAAGGTGCTGGAGCGGCTTGTGCCGGTGGTGCCCGGCCTGATCGGCGGCTCCGCCGACCTCACCGGCTCGAACGGCACGCTGACCAAACTGCATACCATCGTCAAGGCGGGCGACTTCGCCGGCAACTATCTGCATTACGGCGTGCGTGAGCATGGCATGGCCGCCGCCATGAACGGCATGGCGCTGCATGGCGGCATCGTGCCCTATGGCGGCACCTTCCTCGTGTTCTCGGATTATTGCCGGCCGTCGATCAGGCTGTCGGCGCTGATGGGCCAGCGCGTGATCTATGTCATGACGCATGACTCCATCGGGCTCGGCGAGGACGGGCCGACGCATCAGCCTGTCGAGCATCTCGCCTCGCTCCGCGCCATGCCGAACCTCTATGTGTTCCGCCCGGCCGACTCTGTCGAATGCGCCGAGGCCTGGGAGGTCGCGCTCACCGCCAAGGACACGCCCTCGATCCTGGCGCTTACCCGTCAGGGGCTGCCGCTGCTGAGGACCGAGCCCACGGACGAGAACCTCTCGGCCAGGGGCGCCTATCTGCTGATCGAGCCGAAGGGCAAACGCGATGTGACCCTGATCGGCACGGGATCCGAGGTCCCGCTTGCCGTCGAAGCCGCGAAGCAGCTCGAGAGGGAGGGCATCAAGGCGGCCGTCGTGTCCATGCCCTGTTGGGAGGTGTTCGAGGCGCAGGATCAGGCTTATCGCGACGCGGTGCTCGGCTCCGCCCCGCGCGTGGCGGTCGAGGCCGCTGCGGCATTCGGCTGGGACAAATGGGTGGGGCCGGACGGGGTGTTCATCGGCATGCGCGGATTCGGCGCCTCCGCGCCCGCGCAAGACCTATATAAGCATTTCGGCATCACGCCGGACGCGGTGGCCGCGGCCGCGCGCGGGCTCGTCGGTCCGAAAAAGGACAAGGGCAAGAAGGCTAAGGCTAAGAAGGGTAAGGGTAAGAACTGACATGGCTAACAAGCGCGTCGCCATCAACGGCTTCGGCCGGATCGGCAGGCTGACTTTCCGGGCATTCCTCGAATCGGGCCGCAAGGATCTCGACTTCGTCGCGATCAACGATCTCGGCTCGGCCGACATGAACGCCCATCTGCTCGAGTTCGACAGCGTGCATGGGCGCTTTCCCGGCAAGCTCGCGGTCGAAGGCAACAAGCTCAAAGCCGACGGCCAGGACGTCGCCGTGCTCGCCGAGGCGACGCCCGAGAAGCTGCCCTGGCGCGATCTCGGCGTCGATATCGTGATGGAATGCACCGGCCGCTTCACCGACCGCGACGGGGCGGCGAAGCATCTCGACGCGGGCGCGAAGCGCGTGCTGGTCTCGGCACCGTGCTCGAACGCGGATCTGACCGTGGTCTACGGCGTCAACCACGACAAGCTCACCCAGGAGCATCACGTCGTGTCGAATGCCTCCTGCACCACCAATTGCCTCGCGCCGGTGGCGCAGGTGATCAACGACGCCATCGGCATCAAGCATGGCTACATGACCACGGTGCACGCCTATACGGGCGACCAGCGCACGGTCGACACGCTGCACAAGGACCCGTATCGCGCCCGCGCGAGCGCCGTGAACCTGATCCCGACCTCGACCGGCGCCGCCAAGGCCGTCGGCCTCGTGCTGCCCGACCTCAAGGGCAAGCTCGACGGCGCCGCGATCCGCGTGCCGGTGCCGAATGTGAGCCTGGTTGACCTGACCTTCCAGTCGAAGCGGCCGACCACCGCCGAGGAGATCAACGCCGCCATCACCGCTGCGGCGGGCGGTACGCTCAAGGGCATTCTCGGCGTCAACGACAAGCCGCTCGTCTCGACCGACTTCAACCACGATCCGCGCAGCTCGATCTTCGATCTGAGCGGCACGCAGGTGGTTGACGGCACGTTCTGCCGCGTCGTGTCCTGGTACGACAATGAATGGGGCTTCTCCAACCGCATGTCCGACACCGCGGTCGCCATGGGGCGGCTGATATGAGCGGCAGCGCCGGTGGCGTAAGCGCTGGCGACACGCCCGATAGTCAGCCCGCCGGCCTCGACCTCTCGAAGATCAAGACTATCGAGGGCGCCGATGTCGCCGGCAAGCGTGTGCTGGTCCGCGTCGATTTCAACGTGCCGATCGAGGGGGGCGTGGTGCGCGACGCGACCCGCATCGAGCGTGTGCTGCCGACCATCGCCGCGCTCGCCCGCCAAGGCGCCAAGGTCGTGGTGCTGTCGCATCTCGGCCGGCCCAAGGGCGTGATCAACCCCGAGACTTCGCTCCGTCCCGTCGCCGAGAAGATGAAGGAGCTGATGCCCCGCACGAACGTGCATTTCATCGGCGACTGCATCGGCGAGGAGGTGAAGCGTGGGCTCGCCCAGCTCAAGCCGGGCGACGTGGCCGTGCTGGAGAACGTGCGCTTCTATCCGGGCGAGGAGAAGAACGACCCCGTCTTCGCCAAGGCGCTCGCCGCGCATGGCGACCTCTATGTGGACGACGCCTTCTCCTCGGCGCATCGCGCCAACGCCTCGGTCGATGCGATCACCAAGCTGCTCCCGTCTTATGCCGGCCTCCTGATGATGGCCGAGATCGACGCGCTCACCCGCGCGCTCGATGCCCCGGCACGGCCCGTCATGGCCATCGTCGGCGGCGCCAAGGTCTCGACCAAGATCGAGGTGCTGAACCATCTCGTCGACCGCATGGACCAGCTCGTGGTCGGCGGCGGCATGGCCAATACCTTCCTCTTGGCGCTTGGCGTCGAGATCGGCCGCTCCTTCTGCGAGCGTGACCTCGTGCCGACCGTGCAGGAGATCGTCGCGCGCGCCGCCAAGTCCGGCTGCGAGATCGTGCTGCCGACCGACGTCGTGGTGGCCGATGCGCTGAAGGAAGGCGCCGATGTGCGCGTCTGCCCGGTCGGCAAGGTGCCTTCCGACGCGATGATCCTCGATTACGGGCCCGACAGCACGGCCGACCTCACGCGGCGGCTCGGCGGGATCAAGACCGTGCTGTGGAACGGCCCGCTCGGCGCGTTTGAGATCAAGCCCTTCGACGAGGCGACCTCCGCGCTCGCCCGCGAGGTGGCGAAGCTGACCAAGGCGGGCAAGCTCGTCAGCGTGGCTGGCGGCGGCGACACGGTGCGGGCGCTCAACGAGGCCGGGGCTGCCGACGACTTCACCTATGTCTCGACCGCGGGCGGCGCCTTCCTGGAGTGGCTCGGCGGCGCAGCGCTGCCCGGCGTCGTGGCGCTCGCGCGCGGTTAGGGCCGAATCCCGTCACTAACCACCGCTCGTCATGCCCGGGCTTGACCCGGGCATCCAGAGGCAACCGGCACGGAGCCAGCGGCCCCTGGATCGCCGGGTCAAGCCCGGCGATGACGTGTTGTTGTTGACGTTCTCAACACTTGTCATTCCCGCGAAGGCGGGAATCCAGTAAGCATCGGTTGAGGTCGCCTGCGAACGCAGGGATTACTGGGTTGCCCCGCTCAAGGCGGGCAATGACACCTGGATAGGTCATGGCCAGAGACATCGTCATCGCCCCGTCGATCCTGTCGGCCGACTTCGCGCGGCTCGGCGAGGAGGTGCGCGCGGTCGATCAGGCCGGCGCCGACTGGATCCATGTCGACGTGATGGACGGGCATTTCGTGCCGAACATCACCATCGGTCCCGACGTGGTAGCCGCGCTCCGCCCGCACTCGAAGAAAACCTTCGACGTCCATCTGATGATCGCGCCGTGCGATCCGTTCATCGAGGCCTTCGCCAAGGCGGGCTCCGACATCATCACCGTGCATGCGGAAGCGGGGCCGCATCTCGATCGCTCGCTGCAGCTCATCAAGAGCTTCGGCAAGAAGGCGGGTGTCAGCATCACGCCATCCACCTCGGAAGCCGCGATCGAATATGTGCTCGACAAGGTCGACCTCGTGCTGGTGATGACGGTGAACCCCGGCTTCGGCGGCCAGGCGTTCCTGCCGTCGCAGCTCGGCAAGATTCGCGCGATCCGCAAGATGATCGGCGCGCGGCCGATCCATCTCGAGGTCGATGGCGGCATCAACCCCGACACGGCGAAGCTCGTGGCCGAGGCCGGCGCCAACGCCATCGTGGCGGGCTCGGCTGTCTTCAAGGGTGGCGCTTACGCAAAGAACATCGACGCCATCAGGACCGCCGCCAAGCGCGCCCGCGCCGCCGCCGCTTAGGACAAACCTGTCCCAAATGAACTCGTCATGCCCGGCCTTGAGCCGGGCATCCAGGGGCGACAGGCACGGAGCCAGCGGCCCCTGGATCGCCGGGTCAAGCCCGGCGATGACGTGCTATGTGCATGGCAGCATCCCTAACGCTAACGTGACTTGTCATTGCCGGCTCGATCGGCAATCCACTATCCCCACGGCAAAGGCATGGCGAGGAGAGCGGCTTGGAGGTCACCTATATCGGCGCGCTGATCGCGGGCGTGCTGAGCTTCTTGAGCCCGTGCGTGCTGCCGCTCGTGCCGCCTTATCTCGCCTTCATCGGCGGGACGACCTTCGACCAACTCACCGGCGAGGAGGAGACGCCACGCCACGTCCATCGGACGGTGGTGCTGTCGTCGGTCGCCTTCGTGCTCGGCTTCACCACCGTGTTCGTCATGCTCGGCGCCACGGCGACCGCGGCAGGGCAATTGCTCGCCGCCAACCTGCCGCTGCTCAGCAAGATCGCCGGCGTCATCATCATCCTTGCCGGCCTACATTTCCTTGGCGTCATCCACCTGCCAATCCTGCACCGCGAGGCGCGCTATCATGCCGACGCGCGCCCCGCCGGCCTGCTCGGTGCCTATGTGATCGGGCTCGCTTTCGCCTTCGGCTGGACGCCCTGCATCGGGCCGGTGCTGGCAGCGATCCTCGCCGTAGCTGCGGGACAAGGCTCGGTGAGCCAGGGCGTCTCGCTGCTGTTCGTCTATTCGCTCGGGCTCGGCATTCCGTTCATTGCCGCGGCCTTCGCGCTGAAGCCCTTCATGCGCAGCATGGCGCGCCACCGCAACAAGCTCGCCATCGTCGAGAAGCTGCTCGGCGCCTTCCTGGTGCTGACCGGCGTTCTGTTCCTCACCAACTCTATGACCCTGATCGCGGCCTGGATCCTCGAGACCTTCCCGGGGCTCGCCAAGATCGGCTGAATGCGTCTTTGCGGGCGCGCGCCGCGCCGATAGTGTGCCCGCCATGACAGCGATCGCGCTCACCATTGCCGGCTCCGATTCGGGCGGCGGCGCCGGCATACAGGCCGACCTTAAGACCTTCGCCGCGCTCGGCGTCTATGGCGCGAGCGCCATCACCGCGCTCACTGCGCAGAACACGCTCGGCGTGGAGGCTGTGCTTCCCGTGCCGCCGGATTTCGTGCGCGCGCAGATCTGGGCCGTCGCACGCGATCTCAAGGTCGGCGCCATCAAGATCGGCATGCTGGCGACGGCGCCGGTCGTTGCGGCCGTCGCCGACGGCCTTGCCGATTTTCCCGGCGTGCCGGTGGTGCTCGATCCGGTGATGGTGGCGGCGAGCGGCGACAAGCTGCTCGATGCGGACGCGGTCGAGACGTTGCGCGCGCGCTTCATGCCGCTCGCGGCGCTGATCACGCCCAATATCGCGGAAGCCGCAGTCTTGCTGGGCGCGGACGAGGCACGCAACGAAGAGGAGATGGAGAAGCAGGGGACCGAACTTCTCGCCCGCGGCGCGCGCGCCGTCTTGATCAAGGGCGGCCACCTCCGCGGCGCGCAGGCCGTCGATCTTCTAGTGACCGCCGAGGGCATCGAGCGCTTCGCGGCGCCGCGCGTCAGGACGCGCAACACCCACGGCACGGGTTGCACGCTGTCGTCAGCCGTCGCTGCGGGCCTCGCCAAGGGTGCTTCGCTGCGCGAGGCTGTTACCGCCGCCAAGGCCTTCATCACCGCGGCGCTCAAGCGCGCCGACGAGCTCGGGATCGGCAAGGGCAGGGGCCCCGTCCACCATTTCCACGATTGGTGGTCTCGCTCGAAGTGAACCGCACCGTTTCTCCTCTCCCCGTCGGGGAGAGGGCTTTCCGCCGCGATCTTGCGCGAGCGCAGCTCGCCTGCAAGTCGCGTGGCGGAAAGGGTGAGGGGGGTCAGGAGCTCGACGCCGCTACGCGGCTTCCCCCTCACCGCGTTCGCGATGCGAACGCGTGCTCTCCCCCAAGGGGAGAGCGGGGAGCCAGTTGCTTCGATCGAGAGTCTGCCTGCGCGTTACCCTTCCGCGACGATCTTCCAGCGCTGCGCGCCGAGGCCGGCGATGGTCGCCTGCACCTCGTCGCCCGGCGTCAGAAACACGCGCGGATTGCGCGCCATGCCGACGCCGGGCGGCGTGCCGGTGGTGATCACGTCGCCGGGCACCAGCGTCATGAACTTGCTGATATAGGCGACCAGCTCCGCCACGCTGAAGATCATGGTTGCGGTCGAGCCGGTCTGCATGCGCGCACCGTTCAGGTCGAGCGCGAGCTCGAGCTTCTGCGGATCGGCGATCTCGTCGGTCGTCACGAGCCACGGCCCGAGCGGGCCGAAGGTGTCGTGGCTCTTCGCCTTGAACCATTCGCCGGGCCCGCCCTTCTGGAAGCCGCGCTCCGACACGTCGTTGCAGATCGCGTAACCCGCCACGTGGTCGAGCGCTTCGGCCGCGGCGACGTTCTTCGCGCGCGTGCCGATCACTGCGGCGAGCTCGACCTCGTAGTCCATGCGGGTCCAGCCCTCGGGCGCGACCACGTCGTCATAGGGACCCGACACGCAGGTGCTCGCCTTGGCGAACACGATCGGCGTTTCCGGGATCGGCTGTCCGGTCTCCTCCGCGTGGTCGCGATAGTTCAGGCCGATGCCGAGGAACTTCGGAACGATGCCGACCGGCGCGCCGATGCGGGGATTGCCCTCGACCAGCGGCAGGCTGGCGGGGTCGAGCGCCTTGATGCGCGCGAGGCTGTCGCGGCCCAAAGACGCGCCGGCAAGATCGTCGATGATGCCGCTAAGATCGCGGATACGCCCGTCTCGATCGAGCAAAGCCGGCTTTTCACGCCCGAGATCGCCTACGCGCAGAAGCTTCATGACTGGCCCCCCTTTCGCGGGTTTCTGCATGATGACCCGATGCGTGGCAAGCCTTCCGTTGCTGCTGTGACGCGAGCGATTCGGCTTGCGGACGAAGCAGTTGGACACCCCTATCGGCTCGGAAAGCGCACCGTTGCGCAACTGCAACAAGGCGCTGCAAAGTTTTCGCCGCAATTGCTCCCGCCCAGCGCTGTGACGTGTCATTGGGCGCGTGTCGCAAGCCCCCTACAACCGCCCGTTATTCCCCGTTAAGCTTTTGTTTAATAACGTGAATAGCGGTTCGTGCGAGTGGGTCTCGAACGCTCAGACGACCGATTTTTGCATTTCCGCAACAGTCGCCGTCCGATTTGCATCCGCGCCCCTGCACAATGTTGAAGCGCCGAGCCGGGCTGCGTTAGCTTTGCGTCACAGACGGGGGACGGGGCTGGGGGGCCAGTCGCCAGGCTGACGGCGAAAAGAGGGACCTGACGCAGGGACGTACGGCTCAGGAACAAGATGGGGGGCGAGCCAAGCCCGCAAATCAAGGCTATGCCTTTTTGAAGCTAGGCTCGTTTCGCAGGGAAGACCGGCCCGGTTCATCCGGGCCGGTTCTTTTTTGGCTATAGCCCGAGGCCTGTAAGCGTCCGGTCGATGCGGGCGAGATAGCCCGACCCGAACAGCCTGACATGCACGAGCGTCGGGTAGAGGTTGTAAATCCCGCAACGGGTCTCGTGGAAGCCGGGCGCGATCGGCATCAGGCCTTGATAGGCCTCGAAGAAGGGCCGCCCGAACGTCCCGAACATGGTGGTGAAGGCAAGCTCGATCTCCGGGCTGCCGTAGTAGATTGCGGGGTCCACGAACCCCGCGATGCGCCCGCTCCGCACCAGCACATTGCCGGTCCAGAGATCGCCATGCAGCAGGCTCGGGAAGGCCGGCTCGATCAGGTAGTCGTCGATGCGCGCGGCAAGCCGCTCGATGCGCTGCATCAGCCCTACCGGCAGACTGCCTTCCGCGCAGGCGCGCTCCGCCATATGCAGCAGACGATGGTCGCGGAAGAACGGCACCCAGCGGTCGCTCCGCAGGTTCGGCTGGGGCAGGGGTCCGATCAGCGTGTCGCGGGTGTAGCCGAAATGCTCGCGAGGTGTTGCGTGCAGTTGCGCGATCAGCTCGCCCGCGTGACGCTCCACGCTTTCGGTGAGCCGCCGTCCGCCTCGATGAAATCCATGACCAGCAGATCGGCGTCGGCATAGTGCACGCGCGGCACCGGTAGCGCGGAAAGACGCGCAAGCTCGCCGAGCATATAGCCCTCGAGTTCGAGGCTCGGCCCTGCACCCGCCGCCCACGCCTTGACAGCTAGCTGGCGTCCGTCAGCGAGCCGCACTTCGAGACCTTCTAGACCGAAGCCGACCGGCAACGCGCACGATCGTACGATGCGCTCACCGAGCACCGTCTCGATCTGTGCAGAAAGATCGCCGCTCATGTCACGCAAGACCTCTCCAGATGTCACAAGCCTGAAACAGAAACAGCTTAAGTCGCCACGCATCGTGTTGAAAACGCGGGGAAACAATAAGGTGCAGGCCAAGACCGGCGTGACGCGTTATCGCGCTCTGTTCGTTTCGGATCTGCATCTCGGCACCAAGGCCTGCCAGGCCGAATCCTTCCTCGATTTCCTGCGCTGCCACGAAGCCTCCCGCATCTATCTGATCGGCGATATCGTCGATTTCTGGCGCATAAGGCGCGGCATCTACTGGCCGCAGTCGCACAACGATGTGCTGCAGAAGCTCCTGCGCAAGGCCCGCAAGGGCACCGACCTCGTGCTGATCCCCGGCAACCACGATGAGGTCATGCGCGACTATTGCGGCATGCGCTTCGGCGGCATCGCTATCGAGCGCACCGCGATCCATGTCGGCGCTGACGGCCGGCGCTACCTCATCATGCATGGCGACGAGTTCGACGTGGTCGTCCGCTGCGCCAAGTGGCTCGCGCTGCTCGGCGACTGGAGCTACACACTCGCGCTTTGGGTCAACATGCATTTCAACGTCGCGCGCCGCTGGCTCGGCATGCCCTATTGGTCGCTCGCGGCCTATCTCAAGCAGAGGGTCAAGCGCGCCGTGAACTATATCGGCGAGTTCGAGGCGGTGCTTGCGCAGGAGGCGATCCGGCACGGCGCGCAAGGCGTGATCTGCGGCCACATCCACCATGCGGCGATGCGGCCCGTCGGCGATATCGTCTACATCAACACCGGCGATTGGGTGGAGAGCTGCACGGCTGTGGCGGAGACCGAAGACGGTGTCTTCGAGATCATCCGCTGGACCAGCCCGTCCCACGATCTGAGTGTGCCCGAAGCCCGCGTCGAGGAGCTCGAGGCGGCCGCCTGATGCGGGTGCTCGTCGCGACCGACGCTTGGCACCCGCAAGTGAACGGGGTGGTGCGCACCTATGAGCGGATCGCGCTGGAAGCGCCGAAGCTCGGTTTCGAATTGAGCTTCCTCACGCCGCTGCCCTTTCGCTCGCTGCCTTGCCCGACCTATCCCGAGATCAGGCTGGCGCTCGCCGGCCCGCGCGCCGTCGCGCGCCACATCGAGGCGGCGCGCCCGGATTTCATCCATATCGCCACGGAGGGGCCGTTGGGACTGATGACGAGGCGCTATTGCCGCAAGCGGCGTCTGCCGTTCACCACGAGCTACCACACGCGCTTTCCCGAGGCTGTGGCGGCGCGCCTGCCGATCATCCCGGAGGCATGGTGCTACGCGGCGCAGAGGCGCTTCCATGACGCCGCGGCGGCCACCTTCGTGCCGACGCCCTCGGTCAAGGCCGAGCTCGAACGGCGCGGGTTCGAGCGGCTGCTGCTCTGGTCGCGCGGCGTCGACCTCGATCTGTTTCGGCCGCGGAACGTGCGGCTGTTCGGCGGCGGCCTCGTGTTTCTCTATGTCGGGCGGATCGCAATCGAGAAGAATATCAAGGCTTTCCTCGATCTCGACCTGCCCGGTCGCAAGGTGCTGGTCGGCGATGGACCGCAAAAGACCGAACTCGAACGGGCCTATCCGGATGCCTTGTTCACCGGCGCGAAAAAGGCCGAAGACCTCGCCCAAGCCTATGCCTCGGCTGACGTTTTCGTGTTCCCGAGCCTGACCGACACGTTCGGGCTGGTGCTGATCGAGGCGCTGGCCTCAGGGCTTCCGGTCGCGGCCTTTCCGGTCAGCGGGCCTAAGGACGTGCTGACCGATCCCAAAGCGGGCGTGCTGTCGGGAGACCTAAAAGAGGCGGCACTTCAAGCCCTTACGCTCGATCCGCGCGCTGCGCGGGCGTTCGCCGCGAGCTTCAGCTGGGAGCATGCCGCGCGCCAGTTCAAGGAAAATATCCTTATATCTCAGCATGTTACGGTACAAAGACGCCGAGCCGGTCCGATGCCACTGGCCAAAAAGAAACGGCCCGGTGGGGGGGACCGGGCCGCTTCATTCTCATGCGTCAGTTTGGGGGACGCTTTGGGGGAACTCGCGTCTTCCCAGAGATGGAGACCGGCCCATCGATTTTCAAGAGCCGGTCAGAAAATCTTCGAAGACCGATGCTAAGTCATTGGCAAGGCACACGAAAAAAATTAACGGGGCGCCTTAAGGCAGGCCCGCGGAGCCTTGCGGAAAGCCGCTAACCGAACAAAATCGCCCGCTTGACGGCGTCGAGCTCGGCGAAAATGAGCGGTTTTGTCTGCGCGAAGCCGGTTTTGGCTGCGTCATCGCTGCGCGAAGCGGGTTCTGCCGGCGCGTCGGTAGATTGAGCGGGCGCGTCGGTGGGCACAGGCGATTCAGCCGCGAAAAGCGGCGCCGCGGACATCTCCGGAGCGGGCATCGCGCATCCGGTCAGCATGCGGTCGACCTCGTCCTGCTTCAACCCTTCGCCGAACCCTGCCGGTCCGCCCTGGCGGACGGTCTCGCCGGCCGCGGCGCCCTCGGCCAGCTCTTGCATCTGCGCCGCGAGGTTCTCGACCGCGCCTTCGATGCGCTCGGCGCCCCACGACGCGATCATCGCGTTGATGCGCTCCTCGACGAAACGCAGCGTCCGCACCACGCGCGCCGTGCGTTGCCCGGTGATGTCCTGAAACGAGCAGGCGGTATAGATGTCGGTCGCGCGCCGGTCGATCGTGTCGCAGAGCGCGGGCTCGATGGCCTTCTCGCGCATGGTCCAGGCGACCTCCTGGACGTCCTCGGCGGCTTCGAGGATCTCGGAGGTCGCCCGCTCGGTCGCGGCGACGATGCTGTCCAGCTCCTCCGTCGCGCCGATCAGCGCCGCGTCGAGATGGAGCGGCGGCTTGATGCGCGCGATCTCCCGGCGGGTATGGGCGATCGCCTCGGAGAGCGCCTTGAGCTCGGCGAGAATGCCGGCCGGCGCCGCCGGCCGCTGCGACCTGAGCACAGCGACCTCGAGTCGGGTGATGGCTTCAAGCAGCATGTCGGTCTCGGCGGTGCGATGCCGCCGCGCATATTCGGCGAGGAACCAGCGCCCGCGCGCGGTGGTGCTGAGCGCCGTCTCGAGCGCGTCGTAGTGCTCGGCGAGGCCGGCACCCGGCGTGTCGTCGGGCGAAGTGCTCGCGTCGTCGGAAGCGCGTTCGGCCATGCGCGCGAGGCTAACGCGATTCGCCCGCGCGCGCAGAGGGCGAGCCGGGCTTCTCCCGATTTGATCCGCCTCAAATACGCGCCGCGCTGCAGCGGCTAGTCCTCGCGCAACAAGCCAGCAATCACGGAAGGAGTGCCGTCGCCGTGACCTATCATTTCTCCAAGACGCTCGAAGCGCCGTTCGATGAGGCCGTTTCGCGCACAATCGAAGCCCTGAAGCAGGAAGGCTTCGGCGTGCTCACCGACATCGACGTCGGCGCGACCTTGAAGGCGAAGCTCGGCGAGGACTTCCGCCGCTACCGCATCCTTGGCGCCTGCAATCCGGCGCTCGCGTTCCGGGCGCTCAAGGCCGAGGACAAGATCGGCACCATGCTTCCCTGCAACGTGATCGTGCAGGAGCATCAAGGCGGCGCGGTCGAGGTCTCCGCCGTCGATCCCGTGGCCTCGATGCAAGCCATCGACAACCCGGGCCTCGCCGAGATCGCGCAAGAGGTGCGCTCCAAGCTGAAAGCCGTGGTCGAAAAGTTGTAGGGTGGGCAAAGCGAAGCGTGCCCACCATGAAGAGAGGCCACATCGGATTTTTCCGGTCGCCCCCGCCTCACCGATTGTCATTGCCCGGCTTGGCCGGGCAACCCAGTACTCGAGGTCTCCGAGAATCCTAAAGATCGGCGCTTACTGGGTTCCCGCCTTCGCGGGAATGACAATTTCGGGGCTCTTCGTGGGCAACGGCACGCCGTTGCCCACCCTACGGGCGCTATCCCCACAATTCGCGTGGCGGCGGGAGCACGGTGCCGCCTTCGTACACAAGCCCCGGCGCGCGGTCGCGCGCGAGCAAGAGTGGCCCGTCGAGATCGACCCAGTCGGCGTCTTTCGCGACGAGGAGCGCAGGGGCCATGGCGAGCGACGTCGCAACCATGCAGCCGACCATGACCTTGAGCCCAAGCGCACGGGCTTGGCCCGTGGTGGCAAGCGCCTCGGTCAGGCCGCCGGTCTTGTCGAGCTTGACGTTCACCGCGTCGTAGCGTCCGGCGAGGCCGGCGAGCGAGGCGCGATCGTGCACCGACTCGTCGGCGCAGACCGGCACGGGCCGGACGATCTGCGCCAGCATCTCGTCCTGTCCGGCGGGGAGTGGCTGCTCGACCAGCTCGACGCCGGCGCACGCCGCCGCTTCCAGAAGCGACTCGGTTTCATGCACTTGCCAGGCTTCGTTCGCATCGGCGATCAGGCGCGCGTGCGGCAGCGCTTCGCGGATTGCCACGAGACGTTCGGCATCGCCCGCGCCGCCGAGCTTTAGTTTCAGCAGCGGATAGGCCGCAGCCTCGCGCGCGCGTGCCGCCATCGCCTCGGGCGTGTCGAGCGAGATGGTGAAAGCCGTCTCGACCGGGTGCAGCGGAGCAAGGCCAGCGATCGCCGCCGCGCTCCGGCCTGAGCGTTTCGCCTCCAGGTCCCACAGCGCGCAGTCGAGCGCGTTGCGCGCGGCGCCGGCTGGCAGCAGCGCCGCGAGTTCGGCGCGGGCAAGGCCGCGCGCGAGGGCCGGCGCGCAGCCTTCGATGGCGGCAACAACACCCTCGACGCTCTCGCCATAGCGCGCATAGGGCACGCATTCGCCGTGCCCCATATGCGTGCCGTCGGAAAGCTCGGCCACCACCACCACCGCCTCGCGCTTCGAGCCGCGCGCGATGGTGAAGCCGCCGGCTATGGGGAAGCGCTCGACGCGCACGGTGAGGCGCAGGCTTGCGCCCGGTCTTTCACCCCCTGTCTGAGCGTCTCCCATAGCGCCTTTCTTTCTGCCGCAATTTCGTCCAAAAACAGAGACTTCCGGTCGGCCCCCGTCAACCCGTCCAAGCCAGGAATTCATGCTCAAGCGCGACCATCAGCTTGTCCTGCCGACGCAGGCCCGCGCGCCGGGCTTCAAGGTGGAGCTTCGCGGCACGACCTTCCGGCTGGTGGCGAGCGGCGCCTGGACCGTCGCCGAGGCCACGCGGCTCGACGCGGCGCTGAAGCGGCTGCGCGTGCCGATCCCGCCGACGCCCGACTTCACCGGCGAGATGGATATCGCCGGCATCGCCGAGATCGACACGGCCGGCGCCTGGCTGCTGCACCGCACGGCTACCGCCTGGCAGGCCGGGGGGCTCCGCACCCATTATGCCGGCGCGACGGAAGGCTTCCGCATCCTGATCGAGGAGGTGCAGAGCCGCGGCCGCGCCGAACGGCCCGAGGTCGAGACGCGTGGCATGCTGGAGCAGGTGCGCGAGGACGTCACGCGCGCCTCGACCGGCGTGTGGCGCGACGCCGTCGAGCTCACCGCCTTTCTCGGCGAGGTGACCGCCGCGTTCTGGCGCATGCTGCGCCAGCCCTGGCGCTTCCGCGCCACCTCTTTCGCGCACCATCTCGACCATGCGGGCTTGCGCGCCGTGCCGATCATCGCGCTGATCTGCTTCCTGATCGGCGCGGTGGTCATGCAGCAGGGCGTGGTGCAGCTGAGGCCCTTCGGCGCCGAGCCTTTCGCGGTCAACATGGTGGCGATCCTTGCGCTCCGCGAGGTCGGCATCCTGCTCACCGCGATCATGGTGGCCGGCCGCTCGGGCTCGGCCTTCACCGCCGAGATCGGCTCGATGAAGATGCGCGAGGAGATCGACGCCATGCGCACGCTCGGCATCGATCCGATGGACACGCTGGTGCTGCCGCGGGTGCTGGCGCTCGTCGTGGCGCTGCCGCTGCTCACTTTTCTCGGCGACATCATGGGGCTCGTCGGCGGCGGCGTGATGGCCTATTTCACGCTCGGGCTCGACACCTCGGCCTATATGGACAAATTGCGCGAGGCGGTCACCTTCAAGCATTTCATGGCCGGCATGATCAAGGCGCCGTTCGCCGCCATCATCATCGCGCTGGTCGGCTGCCTCGAAGGGCTGAAAGTTGAAGGCAGCGCCGAGTCGCTCGGCACGCATGTCACGAGCGCCGTGGTCAAGGCGATCTTCCTGGTGATCATTCTGGATGGCGTGTTCGCCATGTTCCTGTCGGGGATCGGGGTGTGATCGTCGAGAACGGACGAGAGGTCGTGATCCGGGTGCGCGGGCTCGCCAAGAGCTTCGGCAGCCATCAGATCTGGGACGGGCTGAGCCTAGACGTCTATCGCGGCGAGATCCTCGCCATCGTCGGCGGCTCGGGTCAGGGCAAGTCGGTCTTGATGCGCGTCATCACCGGGCTCGTGACGCCGGATACAGGCGAGGTCGCTCTGTTCGGCCAGAACGCGAAGACCTTGAGCCCGCAGGATCGGCTCGACATCGAGAAGCGCTGGGGCATTCTCTTTCAGGACGGCGCGCTGTTCTCTTCGCTCACGGTGCTGCAGAACATCCAGGTGCCGATGCGCGAGCATCTCGACCTGCCGCAGTCGATGATGGACGACCTCGCCTTCCTGAAGCTGACCATGGTCGGGCTGCCGCCGAATGCCGCGCACAAATTCCCGTCGGAGCTGTCCGGCGGCATGCGGAAGCGCGCTGGCTTGGCGCGCGCGCTCTCGCTCGATCCGGAGATCGTGTTCCTCGACGAGCCGACCGCGGGGCTGGACCCGATCGGCGCCACCGACTTCGATCACCTGATTCGCAAGCTGCAACAGACACTTGGCCTAACGGTCTATATGGTTACGCACGACCTTGATACGATCTTCACGGTATGCGACAGGGTGGCGGTGCTGGCGGACAAGAAGATCGTGCGGACGGGCTCTCCAACCGAGTTGCAGCACCATCCCAATCATCCCTGGATCAAGGAATATTTCTGCGGCGAGCGGGCGCGGGCAGCGAGCCCTGGCATGCGGCCGCGGATCCCCGCCTGATGCGTGTCGTGTAAGGAAACCGGCTCGATGGAAACCAAGGCCAACTATTTGATGATCGGCGGCTTCGTGCTCGGCGTCTTGGCGCTCGCCTTCATCTTCGTGTTCTGGATGAGCAATTTCGGCTCCGGCGGCAAGCGCTACAAGATCGTGTTCGAGGGCTCGGTGGCCGGGCTCACCACGGGGTCCAGCGTCGGCTTCAACGGCATCAAGGTCGGCGAGGTGCAGTCCTTCGCGCTCGACCCCGAGGATGCGCGCAAGGTGCAGGTGATCATCGGCGTGCGCGACGACACGCCGGTGCGCGAGAACTCGCGCGCGTCGATCCACTCGATGGGGCTGACCGGCGGTAGCGGCATCCAGATCTCGGCCGGCTCGCCCGACCAGCCGTTCCTGGTGGCGACCGCCGAAGATCCGGTGCCGACCATCAAGGCCGACCGCGGCAGCGGGCAGGGGCTGTTCGACGCGGCACCCGAGGTAATGAGCAACGCCAACGTGCTGCTCGAGCGGCTCGACGAGGTCGTCGCCGAGAACCAGGAATCGATCCGGACCACGCTGGCCAATCTCCAGCAGTTCTCGACCATGCTGAACGATCGGCGGGATGCGATCGGCCAGGCGGTGAGCGACGTGTCCGAGGGGGCGCAATCCTTCAAGTCGCTGGCGAGCAAGCTCGAGGTCTCGCTCGGCGAGAACATGCAAGGGCTCACCAAGCAGGCCGAGGACGGCATCCAGGAATTCTCGGCCTTCATGCGCGAGGGCAAGAAGGTGGCCTCGACGCTCAACCGCATCCTCGAAAAGCTGGAAGCCAACCCGCGGGGTTTTTTGCTTGGTGGCAGCCAGGTCCCGGAATACACTCCGCGTGGACGGTAGAGCCCTATCCAAGGGCCGTTGAGGCACGTCTTTAACAGGGGGCGGGTCCCACAATGCCGCGCTCGGCGCCACTGCTTGCTGCGGGCTTGATGTGCCTGGGGCTGATGGGTTGCGCCATGGCCGGCGGCGCCGGCAAGGCGCCTGCGACCTACGACCTGATCGCCCCGCGCGGCTTTGCCGGCAGCGTCAAGCGCGCACCCTGGCAGCTCGTGGTCTACGAGCCGGTCGCCGTGCACAATCTCGAGACCAACCGGCTGATGGTCCGGCCGCAGCCAGACCAGGTCTCCTATTACAAGGGTATCGCCTGGAGCGACCGGCTGCCGCGCCTCGTGCAGGCGCGCATGATCGAGAGCTTCCAGAACTCCGGCGCGGTCAAGGCGGTGAGCGACACCTACGGCCAATATGCGCTGGCCTCCGAGCTCCGCGCCTTCCAGATCGACGTGACGAGCGGACACGCGACCGCCGAGGTGGATATTTTCGCCAAGCTGATCCACCTGAAGACGGGCAAGGTGATCGCCACCAAGGGCTTCAACGCGCGCGTGCCGGCGCGGACCGACGGGTCGGAGGACGCCATCGCCGCGCTCAACCAGGCCTTCACCCAAGTGGTGCAGGACATCACCACCTGGATCACCCGCCGCAGCTAGTTTCTCTGCCTAAGTTGAGTGTCATTGCCCGGCTTGGCCCGGCTGCGCCGGCCGAAGCGGCCTGGGCGGCGTTGTTGTGAACGCAACGCTTCGCCGGGCGAAAGCCGGGCAACCCAGTCGTCGAGGCCCTCGCAGATCATCGAGGGCGGTGATTACTGGGTGCCCGCCTTCGCGGGCATGACAATGGAGGGGTTGGAGCCTGTCTCCAAAAATGCTTAGCCCCCTCGCATCGCGCAGATGGAGGGGGCCAGCTGGGGGAGCCTGATACAGGCCAAATCGCGGGGACTATTGCAGCCGCCCGCTCGCATGCGCGAGCAGCAGATAGACGCGGCCCTGGTCCGAGGTGAGATAGTTCTGCACGGTGCGGCCGCTCGGGTCCGATTGATCGGCCTCGCCGAGCAGGCGCTCGAAGTCGTTGATGTAGCGGTCGACCGACATGCGGAAATCGCTCTCGCTCGTATAGCGATAGGCGATCTCGTCGAACGTGGTCTGGCCGTCCGGCGTGTAAATATGGCGGCCGAGCACGCCGGGCTCGCCCGTCCTGAAACGCTGCCAGACATCGGCTGCGGTGCGCTGATCGATGGCACGCGCGACCTCGTCGATGCGGAACCAGCCGCCGCCAGTGCCTTGCGCCGGCGCGGCCGCAGCGGCACCACGCGCGCCGTAGCCTTGGCCTGCGCTCGTATAGACGGGCGGCTCGGGCTGCGGCGCTGACGCTACCGGCCAGTGGCCGCTCTGGCCTGCGCCCGCAAGCTCGTCGGCGAGGCTGCTCGTGACCTGATCGAGATCGCCCCCGACCTGCCGTCCGCGCGCATCGAAGCGCGGCATCGGCGGCGGTGGCACGTCGAAGCTCGCGGGCCGCATCGGCGGCGGCGCTTCATAGCCGGAAGCATGCAGCGGCGCGACGGGCGGCGGCGCGGGCGGGACGACCGTCTGCACCGCGGCATGCGCGATCTGCGGCTTCATCGCCTCGATTTCCTTGATCTGCTCGGTCAGCGCCTTGCGCACCGCGGCGGTCGCCTGCGCGGTATGCTCGGGCAGGGCCTCCATGCGCGACTGCATCTCCTGGCGCAGGCTATCGAGATTGGTCGCGGTCTGCCGCGCGGACTCGCGCATCGTGTGCGAGGTCTGGTCGAACTGCCCGCGCACCTGCTCGAGTTGCCGGCCGATCTGGGTGATGACCTGCTCGAAGCTGCCTTTGAGATCGCTGACCGCGCGCGCGGTATGCGCCTGCGCCTCCTCGCGGAGCCGCTCGATCTGCGCCAGCGCCTGCTGCGCGCCGCCCGAGGCGTCGCGCGCGAGCGTCGAGCTCACCTGCTTCACCCGCGTCTCGGCCTGCGCCAGCGCGCCTTCGATCATGCCGACATAGGAGCGCATCATATTGTCGAGTTCCTGCGCCTTGCCGTTCACGGTGCCGAGCACCGAGATGATCGACTGATGCCGGCTCTCCAGGATCGAGTCGATCTTGGTGTTCGATGAATCGAGCGCCTGCGCCGCGGTGAGAATGGCCTGGCCCTGATCCTGGAAGCGCTGGGTGAGCCCGTGGATCTGCTCGAGCAGCCCGCGCGACACGTCGCGCAAGGTCTGTGTCTGCGAGGTCAGGACGTTTACGGCTTCCTTCGACTGCGCGCCGACCTGATCGGCGGTGTGCTGCATCAATTGATGATTGTTGGCGAGCACCTGATTGAGCTGCGCGGTTTGCTTGCCGAACGCCTCCGACACAGTGCGCGTATGCTCGCCGAGCATGCGCTCCGCCTCGGTGGTGCGCTGCCCGAACGTCACGTCGATCGCGTGCAGCCGGTCTGACAAGGCCGCAAGCACGTGCTGCGTGCGCTCGTTCATCGTCTGGTCGAGCGCCGCGGTCTGCTGCGTGATCGCCGTCTCGACGGCGCGCACGCGGTGGAACAGCGCGTTGGTGAAAGCCTCGGCGCGGTCGGCAAGCGTGCGGTCGAGCGCGATCGCCCCCTGATTGACCGCCGTGGTGAACTGCGCGGTGCGCTCGTAGAGCGCCTTGTCGAGCGCCTCGGCGCGCTGGTCGACCGCCGAAGCGAACGTGCCGGTATGGTCGCCGAAGGTCTTCTCGAGCACGACGGCGCCTTGGGCGATGGATTGGGTGAGCGCCTCGGTGCGATCCTTGAGCGTATTGTCGAGCGCGACGGCGCCTTGCGAAATCAAGCCGGTCAAGGCCTCGGTGCGGCCCTTGAGCGTGTCGTCGAGGGTGACGGTGCCTTGGGAGATCAGGCCCGTCAGCGCCTCGGTGCGCGCCTGGAGCGTGTTGTCCATCGTCGCCGCGGCCTCCGCGACGAACCCGGTCAGCGCATCTGTGCGGGCTTGGAGGGTATTCTCCAGCGTCGAGACGCTCTCGGCGACGAGCCCGGTCAAGGCCTCCGTGCGGTCCTTGAGTGTGTTGTCGAGGGTCGCAGCACTTTCCGCGACGGCCCCCGCCAGCGCCTCGGTGCGGGCCTGGAGCGTGCTCTCCAGCAGCACCGCGCCTTGGGACACGAGCCCGGTCAGCGCGTCGGTGCGGGCCGACAGCATATTGTCCATCGAGGCGGTGCCTTCCGACACGAGCCCGGCGAAGGTCTCGATCCGGTTGTGCAGCGCCGCGTCGAGCGCGCCGCCCTGCTCGGCAATCGTCGCGTTGAGCTCCTCGACGCGCTGCCTGAGCGCGCTGTCGATCACCACGGCGCCCTGCGACAGCAAGCCGGTCAGGCCCTCGGTGCGCTCGCGCAGCGTGGTGTCGAGCGTGACGGCGCTCTGCGCCACCGAGGCGAGCAGCGCCTCGTTGCGGTCGGTAAGCGCGGTGTTGAGGAACTCCGCACCTTGCGCGATCGAGGCGGCGAAGACCTCGGTACGCCCCTGCAAGGTCTGGTCGAGCAGGAGCGCGCCCTGCGATACGGTGCCTTCCAGCGCGCTGATGCGCTCGCCGAGCGAGGCATGCAGCGCCTCGGTACGCTCGCGCATCGTCTGGTCGAGCGCGGTGGTGCGCTCGCTGATGGTGGTTTCGAGCGCGGCGAGATTTCCGGTCGCACCTTCGATCACCTCGGTGAGCCGGCCCTGCTCGGCGCTCAGCCGGTCGATCAGCGAAGGTACGGCCTCGATGACCCTGGCTTGCGCCTTGTGGACCTGCTCGGCCGCCTCGCTCGACCGCGCGACGAGGAGCTCGGTGAGCTGCAGCCCGCGCTCGGCGAGCTTCTTGTCGATCGTGCTCGATGCGTTGGCGAGATCGCGGGCGATCTGGGCGCCGACGCCCTTCAGCGACTCACTGACCCGCGCGCTGTTATTGGCAAGCGCCTCGCGCTCGGTGGCGAGCTCGCTGATCAGGCCCCTGACCCTGAGCTCGTTCTCGCCATAGGAGCGCTCGAGGGCTGCGACCTCGCTATGCACCATGGCTTCGAGCTCGCTCGCCCGGCCGATGGCCCGCGAGATGGCGTCGTTCATCGCCGCGACCTGGCGGCGGATGGTCTGTCCGACCGAGGCGACCGACTGCTCGGCGAGCCGGTCGGGCTCGGCGAGGCGCACCGCGACCTCGGTCATCGCCGAGGCCATCAGGCGAAGCTCCTGCGCCCGCCAGACGAGCAGCGCCAGGAACCAGAAGATCGCGATCGGCACCAGGATGGCGATCGCCGCGGTCAGCGCCGAGGCGCTGCCGAGAAATGCGCCCACGCCGTCGGCAAGCTGGGTCGAGATCAGGCCGTAGGCGAAGAAGCCGCCGACGATGAACCAGACGATCGAGGCGACGAGCGCGATGAGGAAGGGTGTCTTCGACGGCCGCTGCTGCAGCGCGAAGATCAGGCCGCCGATCGAGGGGATGTCGTCGTTCGCGGGCATGCCGAGCCGTTTCGGCGGCGGGCCGGCGGGGCGGCGGGTGCGGGTGAATTGCTGGCGCTGCTGAGGCTGCGCGCTCTGCGCTTCGTTGAAATCGAGCGGGGCCTGCGGCTGCTGCTTCGGCTCCTCCGGCTTGGGAGACGCCGCGGACTGTTTCGGGGGAGGGGCGGGCTCCTCGCCGCGTTTGGCGTCTTCGCGCTTCCGCTGCTCGGCCTTGAGGCGCTCGGCGAGGCTTATGCGCTTCGGCAGTTCCTTGCGCTCGCTCTGGGGCGCTTCGGGTCCCCGCGCCTCGGCCAGACGCGCTTCGAGACTGGACTTTCCCTCAACCGACGGATTTCCGTCCTTCGCTTCGGGCGCGCCGGCCTCCGTTCCTGGCGGCGACTTGGCATGCTCTTGCGCCATCACGCGTTCCTCGCAACCGACTTGAACTCATGAGAGAATTTGCGCGCGTCGCACGCTGAACCCGCCCAAACGGCGCGAAAGCGTCGGAAGCAGGACGGCCAAAATCTTCCCGCTCGCGATCTTGGCCCGGAAGAGCCGCCGACGCATTTCCCCCTCTCTGACATCGTTAACGAATTTTTAGGGCTAAAAAAAGTTTAATCGGTCAGCATGGTTTACGCGCCTTAACCATAAGCGATCAAAGCGAAAATCGGGCTCCACCGCGGGCGCGATTCGGCCCTCCACGAGGCCCGTGGTTGCAGGAAAGTAACAGTTCCGCGGCAGGATGGGGACACATAAGGGCCGCAAGCCTTCCCGCACTGCAACAAAATGGCGTCGAATTCGGCCGTCATGACTTGCATCCGGGAAGCGGGTCTCGGGGTCAAAGCGAGGGATGGTGTGATGGTCATGGGGAGCGAAGCGGTTTCATGGGTTGAGGCGGAGCCGTCGCCGGGGCCACGGCCTCAGTCGCGGCCCGTCGATCTCGTTCACCTGTCGCGCTACACGCTCGGCGACCGCGACCTCGAGCGCGAGGTGCTCGAGCTCTTCTGCACGCAGTCGGCGGTCTATATCGAGCGGCTCAACCAGGCAGAGACGGACCGCGCGTGGAAAGAGGCGGCGCATTCGCTGAAGGGCTCGGCGCAGGCGATCGGCGCGTGGCGCGCCGCCGAAGCCGCGCGGCAGGCCGAGGCGCTTGCCGGCGGTGTGCTGGTCCAGCTCCGCGCGCTGCATCTCCGCGGGGTCGAGGCGGCGGTGCGCGAGGCGGAACTCTATATCAAGAAGCTGCTCAAGGACCGCTGAGCCGCGCCAACCTTACAGCGCGCTTACAAACTTTGCGCGGGCCTTACAGCGGGCTTACAACGCGCGTGAAGCCCCTGGCACGGCGCGGTCAATTGCCCTATAGAGCACGGTCCGCGAGCGGGGAGGGCCCGGCTCGCGCTCAATCTATTGGGCGCCGCGGGTCCTGCTGCCCGGCTCCCGCGTTCGGACCAAGCCGCCGACCCCCATTGTCATGGCCAGGATCACCTTTATCCTCAAGGACGGCACGGAGCGCGTCGTCGAGGCCGAGCCCGGCATGACGGTGATGGAAGCCGCGGTCAGGAACTCCATCCCCGGCATTGCGGCGGAATGTGGCGGTGCATGCGCCTGCGCGACATGTCATGTCTATGTCGACGACGCTTGGCGCGAGGCGACGGGCGAGCCTGAGCAGATGGAGGAGGACATGCTCGACTTCGCCTTTGACGTGCAGCCTTCGAGCCGGCTCGCCTGCCAGATCAAGGTGACCGACGAGCTTGACGGGCTCGTCGTGCGCGTTCCCGAAAAGCAATTCTGAGCGAGCTCTCCTCTCATGACCGATGACGTGATCAAGACCGACGCGGTGATCATTGGCGCTGGCCCCGTGGGCCTGTTCGCGGTGTTCGAGCTCGGCCTCGTCGACGTGAAGGCGCATGTGATCGACATCCTCGACCGGGCCGGCGGGCAATGCGCCGAGCTCTACCCCGAGAAGCCGATCTACGACATTCCGGGCCTGCCGGTCGTCACCGGCCAGGAGCTGACCGACAAGCTGATGGAGCAGATCAAGCCGTTCGGCGCGACCTTCCATTTCGGCCAGCGCGTCGATGCGCTCGAGCGGATCGACGGCGGCTTCAGGCTCACCACCGATATCGGCACGGTGTTCGAATGCAAGGTGGTGGTGATCGCGGCGGGCGGCGGATCCTTCACGCCGAAGCGGCCGCCGCTTCCCGGCATCGAGGGCTACGAAGGCAAGTCGGTGTTCTATTCGGTGCGCAAGATGGAGCACTTCAAGGACAAGGACGTGCTGATCGTCGGCGGCGGCGATTCCGCGCTCGACTGGACGCTGAACCTGGCGCCGGTCGCGAAGTCCCTCACGCTGCTGCATCGCCGTGGCGAGTTTCGCGCCGCGCCCGATTCCGTGCGCAAGATGTTCGAGCTGGTCGAGAAGGGCGACGTCACCTTCAAGCTCGGCCAGGTGACCGAACTGCACGGCGCGGACGGTCAGCTCAGCGCGGTGACGGTCAAGGCGCCCGACGGTACCACCTTCGAGCAGCCGGTCGAGGTCATGCTGCCGTTCTTCGGACTCACCATGAAGCTCGGGCCGGTCGCCGATTGGGGACTCAATCTCGACGAGAATCTGATTCCCGTCGACACCGCGAAATTCGAGACGAGCGAAGAGGGCATCTTCGCCATCGGCGACATCAACACCTATGAGGGCAAGCTGAAGCTGATCCTCTCCGGCTTCCACGAGGCCGCGCTGATGGCGCAGCAAGCGCATAAGCATGTGCATCCCGACAAGAAGCTGGTCTTCCAGTACACGACCTCGTCGTCCTCGCTGCAGAAGAAGCTCGGCGTGAAATAGGTTTCGGCCCCAATTCTATCCACGATTGTCATTGCCCGGCTTGACCGGGCAACCCAGTAATCAACGTCCTCTCCGGAGCTGCGAAGGCAACGCATACTGGGTTCCCGCTTTCGCGGGAATGACACGCGGAGAGGTGGAGGGAACTGGCGGCTAAGCCAGCGAGCGATAGATCGCGATCTCGTAGGGGCTGAGCAGCCGCGTCTTGAGCCGCTCGTGCAGCGGCAGCGCGATGCGCTGGAACACGCCGCTGTCGTCGACGAGGTCCGTCGCCACCGGATCGATCAGAATGAGATAGAGCCGGCGGGGGCGCCTGCGGTACGACACGACGATGTTGTGCAGCACCTGCGCGAACACCTCACGCTCAAACGGGTTGAAGAAATAATGCACCGCCTCGCCCTCGGGCGGACCGACCTCGGCGGCGTCCTCCAGCACGCACTCCACGTCGCGGCATTTCATGCGCGAGCGCGGGAACTGCTGGATGTTCATCAGCGCATTGTCCTGCAGCTCCGCGGCGAACTCGATGCCGCCGACCGCCGCGAAGGGATGGCACGCGGCGAGCAGCAGCACGCGGCCCTTGCCCGCGCCGTAATCGACGAAGGTGAGCCGCGACAGATCGTAGTCGATGCCGGCGAGCGACCATTGGAACAGCGCGCACGGCGTCGGCCGGTAGTCGTGGCCTTGCGCCGCATGCGGCCCATGAATGGTGAGACCTTCGAGCGCGACGGACCCCGCGGTCGGAATGAAGAAGAGCTGCTCTGTCGGCTTGTCGAGCACCTTCTCGTGCAGCCGATGGAGATAGGTCTGATAATCCTGTTTCAGCCGCTCGGGCCGCGTGCGCTCCGTCAGCTTCGCGTTGACGCGCTCGAGCTCGGGAAGCACCGTCTCGCGCCCGATCTCGGCGGCACGCGCGAGCCCGGCTTTGCCGGCCGCGACCGCGCTCGATGCCGCGGCCTTGGCCTCGCCGCTCGTCTGATCGGCAAGCCGCGTGAGCCGGTCGGCGAGCTTGCCGTGAGCGATGCCCTGCTTCAGCGCCACGGCGCGCGCCCAAGCTTCGCGGCTTGCCGCGACCGCGCTCGCCGCCGTGTCGTTGGTCGGTGCCGAAGGGGTGTCCGAGGCCGCAGGGGTCACGCTCTGGCGCTGGGTACCCCCCGGCGCCTCCGGCGGCTCGGAACGTTGGGGTACAGCCGTCATTGCTACTCGTCCCCGCTAACGCCCAAGGATTGGGCAGCTAGCCGGGAGACGCAAGCGCTTTTTGTTCCGCAGCGCAGCGCGGGGCCCGCGCGATCTGTGCTATCCTCTTGATTCGGGTGGGATGTTTGCTCGGGCCTTGCGCCTTGGCTCACCCATTCGGCGGGGGATTATCCGTGCAGGCGGAGGATTATCACGACCAGGTCAGGCCGGGGCTGGTCGCCATGCTGCCGCGGCTCAAGCGCTTTGCCGACCTGCTCGCCGGCAGCGAGGCCGAGGGCAGGGCGCTGCTCGGGCGCGCGCTCAACCGCATGCTGGCCGAGCAGCACCGCTACCAGCGGGGCACGGCGCTCGACACCTGGGCCTTCGGCGAGATCTATCGGCACTGGCTGATGGAGCTGCGCGAGCATGCGGGCCCGCGCGGGGAGATCGACGCGGAGGCTGAGAGCTTCGATTATCTGTTCGCGGCGGGTGGCGGCGGCGATCCTATCACCGTGGACTACCTGCGGGGCCTGCCACCCCAGCACCGGCTGACCTTGCTGCTCGTCTACGGCGAGGGCTTCGATTACGACCACGCGGCCTATGTGCTCGACGCATCGCCGGAGACCGTCGCGGGACGTCTGGTCAAGATCACCGCCGATCTCGCCGGCCGCCTCGCCGAAGAGGCGCACGCGCAAGAAGTGGCGCGCACGCAAGCGGAGGCCCACGCGCTACGCGCCGACCTGTCCGAGAGGGTGGCATGACCGAGCTCAGCGACGATCTGCTGGTCGCCTATGTCGACGGCCAGCTTGCCGACAAGCAGACGCAAGCCGTCGCCAAGGTGCTCGAGCAGGACGATGTCCTGGCGCGCCGGGTCCATGCCTTGCAGGACGCGCATGGCAGGCTCGAAGCGGCCTTCGAGGCGATCCTCGCCGGCGAGGAGCTCGAGGTCGCCGCAGAGCCTGAGCCGCAGCGCCCCGGATTTTTCGTGCCGTGGAGCATCGCGGTGAAAGCGGCGCTCGGCGCCACCGGCATTGTCGCCGCCTCGATTTTCCTGCTCGCGGTGTTCGGGCTGCCGCGCGCGGCGCCGGAGCCGGCGCACCAGGCGTCCGCCGCTTCGCCTGAACATACCGGAAGCGTGGCGCAAACCTGGGAAGAGCAGGCGGCGCGCGCGCAAGGCATGCTGAGCCGCGAAGGCCTTGAGGTGGGACTTGAGAGCCAAGGCAATCGCGATCTCGTCGCCTTCCAGCTCGGCCAGGCTATCGGCCGCTCCGTGACGATTGCCGATCTCGACGAGCATGGTTTTCGCTTCGTGCGCGCGCAGCTCTTGCGCGCGGGCGACGAGCCGCTCGCGCAGCTTCTCTATCTCGGACCTGCCGGCGCGCCGCTTGCGCTTTACGTGAAGCGCGGGGCGATCGGCGCGGCGCCGGTCTTCAAGCGCTACGGGCCGATCGGCAGCGTCGCCTGGTCCGAGAAGGGCGTCTCCTATCTGATTGCCGGGGAAGAGGACAAAGTGCGGCTGATGCAACTCGTGCAGGCCGTGCGTCACCAGGTGACGGCGTCCAACGCGTCGCGCTAGCCGCGCGGCCTATCGCGCGAGCTTCGCCGCCGGCGCGTAGTTGCCGGCGAGATAGCGGTTGAGGTCCTGCCTGATCGCCGCCGTCCTCTCCTTGTTGCAATAGCCGGCATTGTCCTGGATCGTCTCGAGCGTCGATTGGCGCGTGTAGTCGTAGGCCTCGGCGATCTTCTGCATCTCCAGCTCCGAGAGCCCGGTCGCGGCCTCCGCGGCGAGGTAGTTGGACCTCAGTTGCTCCGGGCTGAAGATGAAGCCGCAATGGCTTGCGCGTGCCGAGGTCCACGCGACCTGCACGGGTCGGGCCTTCGGATCGGACGGCTTCACGTAGCGCGCCTCCACGTCGCTCGACGCACCGGGCGAGCTGCCGACCGTGCCGCAGCCGGCAAGCACGGTAAGGGCAAGCGCGCCGCAAACGGCGCCGAGAGTAAGGATGGCACGCGGGTCTCTCATAGCGGCGCGATCTTAGCGATGCACCGCGGCAGCCTAAAGGCCTCACAACGCGCTCGGCGCAAACCTCCCCCTTGTGGGAGGTCCGAGTTCGCCTGCGGCGAACTCGGGGTGGGGGGATTTGGAATGCCTACCGAACTGCCCCGGCGTCATTCCCGCGAAGGCGGGAATCCAGTGGTCAGCGACGCGCGCAAAGCGACGAAAGCCCTCGATTACTGGGTGCCCGCCTACGCGGGCATGACGAGACGACGATACAGCGATTGCCCCCACCCCGACGCCCGCAAGAGCGGCGTCGGACCTCCCCACAAGGGGGAGGTTTGAAGTCCGTAGCGTGGAGAGGAGCCCCAAAACAAGGAAAGGCGGAGCTTTGGGGCCCCGCCTCCCTGTGCGATTTCGGCCTCACGCCCGTTCGGGACGTTCAGTCTCATCGCGAGAGACCTTTCGGCCTCTCTAGGTCTCGCGGCAGGCCCCGCGGTTTCCCGCGAAGCCGCGCGACGACCGACCACGGTCCTTATTTTCCGTCGCGTTCGCTACGACGTGGCTTCCGCCTTGGCCGGTTGGAAGCCAATCGGCGATGGGATTTGCTGCGCGAGGTACCCTGTCGACTCTGCCTCACGGTATTCCGGCAAAGCCGCCAGACCGTGACACCTCCGCTTGCTTACCCCTTCGCCTTCAGCCGCCCATGGCAATGGGCAACCTCGGGCTTGCCTGCCCTCGTGAGGCTTCCGCCTGTTTCCCGGAACCTTCGGATTTCTCCGCTGGCGCCTTCCACAACCGGGCGTCTCACACCTTGAGCATATAACAAGGCGGGCGGCGTGCACGGCGCATGCGCGCCTTATCCCCGCTTTCCACCGGGTGCCGAAAGGCAACACCGTCAGCCCAAATGCGTGTTGCAGTGCAGTGCTTTCTTTTCCTGCCGGGCAGGCGCGCTATGCTAAGGGCCGGAAAGTCTGCGCAAAGCGTCTTTGGATGTTGCGGGGAAGTGACTATGCGTGAGGCGGGGAGTGGCCGCCGCGGCCGGACGATCGGTATCGTGCTCGCGGCTGCGATCGTGGTGTCCGAGGTAGCGCTCGTGGCGAGCACCGGCGCGTTCGGGATCCCGGGCGTTCTCGTGCTCAAGCTCTCCGGCGAGGCCGAGCGCGATGCCGCGCAGACGGTGCCAGGCGGCGAGACGGTGGTGCCGAAGCTCGCCGAGGCCGCACGCGCCCTGACACCGCAGCCTGTCCCGCTTGCGCATGAGCCTGCGGGTGAGCAGCTTCTGGTCGGACTTGCCGACAAGATCCCCTGGGAGCGGCCCGAGCAAGAGCAAGAAGGCGCGGAGGCCGGCGCGCCGGCGCCTAGGGTCAAGGCCTTCGCCGAGAGCTCGCTCGCGCAGGCCGACGTGCTGCCGTGGGACGCCGTCGAGCCGTTCGTGCCGGAAGGGTCTTCTGCCGCGTCGGAGCCTTTGCCTGACGCCGCGTCGGCGGGCGACGCGGCAACGCAGCACGCGGCCGCCGGGCCGTACGCGGCGCTGACAGCTTCGCCTGCCGCCGCGCTGCCGGACGAGCGCGAGATCGAGCGCTGGCTGAAGGGCAAGGCGACCCAGTTCAACAGCGAGGAGAAGGCGCGCGGGCGTCTGTTCCATTTCGAGCTGTGGCTCGAGCCGCCGGCGAACGTGAAGGAGCGGCTGGCCGCGGTGGCCTATGCCTTCGAGACGCCGGCCATCCTGCCGCAGGCGCAAGTCTCGACCGAAGAGAAGACCGGCTTCCGCGTCGCCTTCGGTGGCCTGACCTGTGCCGAGAAGGTCATCCTGACGCTCAAGTTCAAAGACGGGCAATCCCAGGAAGTGGCGCTCGACGGTTGCCGGCTGCTCGGCTGAGTGACGCCTAGCGGACCCCGGCGATCTCCGCCACCAGCTCGCGGAAGCGCGGGCGCTGCTGCTCGATGTAAGGCAGCGGCCGGCACACATCGATCGCGGCGATGCCGACGCGCGTGGTCAGTGCGCCGTTGAACATGCCTTCGCCGAGCCGCGCCGAGAGCCGCGCCGTAAGTCCGTGCCCGATCACCTGATGGATCACGTCGTCGCCGATGGCGATGCCGCCGGTCAAGACGATATGCGTCACTACCATGCGGGCGAGCTTGAACAGCGAGAGCGTGCCGGGCCGCGCGCCATAGAGCGTGGCGAGCCGGCGCAGCATGCGCAAATTCTCCGCGCCGACGAACAGCATGTCGATCAGCGCGCCCGGACTGACGGCGGTCACGACCGACACGCGCTTCGCAGACGACGCGACGATGGCGCGCGCCTGCGGATCGAGCGGGGCGATCAGCGTGCGCTCGGCGAGCCGCAACAGTTCCTCCGCATTCATGATGTCGTGCTCGTGCTCGGCGAGCCGCTCGAGCCCGTAAGCGAGGTCTCTGCGCCCGCCATAGAGCCGCTTCAGCCGGTCGGCGACGTCGACGGCGAGCGCCTTGTCGTTCTGCCGCGCGGCCTCGTCGGCTTCGAGCCTGATCTTGCCGAGACGGCCGAGCCGCATGAGCCCGCCGACCTCGCGCGCGATCAGCATGAGCAATGCGAGCACCACGAGACCGAGAAGGCCCGCCGCGAACCAGCCGATCCAGTCGTCGCGCGCGATCAGCGAGACGACCCAGTCGTAGAGCCAGATCGAGGCGACCAGGCTGATCAGCGTGCCGAGCGCCCCGAGGAAGATGCTGCCCCAGCGAAGCCCGCGCTCCAGGTCCGGCATGGCGCGGACGCGCGGCACCGGCACGACCTCGCCGGCAAGCGGCGGCGCTTCGGGCGAGCGCGTCTCCGGCGTGAGCACCTCCACGTCCTCGACGCGGAAGGCTCCGGGCTTGCGCTGCTGGTGCTGTCGCTTGCTCATGCGAGCCGATCTCCGATCAAGATCTCGACCGCGCGGTCGAGCCGGATATTTGGGAACGGCGCGAACCCGCCGCTAGGGAGCGGCTTCGGATTTGGCGGGCGGAAGCGCACGAAGCGCATGTCGCCCTCCTCGGTGTGCCAGCCCTTGAGCGCCTTGTCGGGGTCCTTGGGCAGGTCGCCGGGGAAGATGGCGAACTCCTCGTTGCCGTCGAAGGTGCGATTGCCGATCTTCTCGCCGGCCAGCGGATAGCCGATGATGCAGGGAAGCTTCTCCCCGCCGCGCCGCGCTTCGCCCTCGCGCGTCGCGCGGATCGCGGCGAGCGCCAGCGCCTTCACCTCGGCGCCGGCATATTGCGCGCGCGCCATCGCCCGCCCCGTGAGCCGCGCCAGGATCGCTTCGAGGCGATCGTGACTCTCGTGATGCAGATGGTCGGCCTTGGTCGCGGCCATCACGATGCGGTCGATACGCGGGGCGAACAGGCTCGACCAGAGCGTGTTGGCGCCGGTGCGGAAGCATTCGAGGATCTCGGTCATGGCGCGCTCGAGATCTTCGACGGCCTCCTGTCCGCCGTTGAGCGCGGTCAGCACGTCGACCAGGACGATCTGCCGGTCGAGCCGGGCGAAATGATCGCGGAAGAACGGCCGCACCACATGCGACTTATAAGCCTCGTAGCGCCGCGCCATCATCGCGCCCATCGAGCCGCGCGCGAACTCGGCGTCCTCGCCGGCATCGAGCGGCGCGAAGGTGAGCGCGGGCGAGCCTTCGAGATCGCCAGGCATGAGGAAGCGCCCGGGCGGCAGCGTCGAGAGCGCATAGGTGTCCGCGCGCGCCTCGCGCAAATAAGCCTTGAACAGGTCGGCGAGCTTCTCGGCGAGCGCTTCGTCGGCGGGCGCCGCGGGATCGATCGCCGAGACCGCCGCGAGCCAGTCCTTGGCGGCCTTCTTGCGTGACGGCGCGCGGCTCTGCTCGAGCGAGGTACGCGCCCAGTCCGCATAGTCGAGCTGCAGCAGCGGCAGGTCGAGCAGCCACTCACCGGGATAGTCGACGATATCGATATGCAGCTTCTCGCGCCCGAGCTGCCGCTTCCAGAAGCGCGTCGAGGCATATTCGAGCGTGAGCCTGAGCTGGCTGATGCGCCGCGTGCTGTCGGGCCAGCGCGGCGGCTCGCCGGTGAGGTCGGCGAGATGCCTCTCATATTCGAAGCGCGCGACCGCATCGTCAGGCTGCGGCTCGAGATAAGCGCGCGCGAGCCTGCCTTGCGCCGCCGCCTCGAAGAACGGCATCCGCGCGGCCGCGATCAGGTTATGCACCAGCGCGGTGATGAACACGGTCTTGCCCGAGCGCGCGAGCCCGGTCACGCCGAGCCTGATCGTCGGCGTGACGAGGTCGGCGGCATAGTCGCCGAGATTGCGGAAGGCATCCCCCGCGGCCTGGGTGTAGGTCGTCATCGCCACGCGGGGTTCATAAAGGAAATCGCCGTGAAAGGGTAACAATGCGAATGACGGTGCACGGCGTCATACCTCCCCCTCGTGGGGAGGTCCGACGCCACGCATGCGTGGCGTCGGGGTGGGGGGCCGACTCGCCTCCATCGTTTGAGGCTCTGGAATCCTCACCCCACCCATCGCGCGCAAGGCGCGCGACTCCCTCCCCATCAAGGGGAGGGATGAGGCCGAGAAACCGGCAGGGTTAACCCTTCATTAGCCATCGCGGGGCGATGCTTGGGCGTAGGGGAAGGACTGCGGGGGAGGGGCGCCCATGGCCACCACAGCGGAGCTGCTCATCGAGGAGCAAGCCGTTCCGCCGCGCGGCTCATCCAGTCCGCTGGCCGAATGCCGCCGCGCGCTGCGGATCGGCAAGGCCATCCTCGGCCTGCTCGACGACCTGCACGCCTCGATGCGCGCGGCCGGCACGAGCGAGCCAATTCAAGCGGTCGATCTCGACGATCTCGCTGACGCCGAGGCCAGCCTAAAAAATGTGCTCGGCGAGATTCAATTGCGGGCACATTGCGGCCTCGCCAAGCTCGACGCGAGCCGCCACTAGGCACAGCGAACATGACAAATTTGCAATGAGGCGGCTGGCGCCGCTTCGTGCGTTTGTCAAGCGCGACTGCCGTCTTGACTTCACGACTCGCTTCCGTAATACGGGCCTGCCGGCGGGGTCGCGCGATGCTTCGCGTGCCGGACAAGGAGAGCAGGGCGGAAACGCCCGATGTCGAAAACCGGATGCGCCTGGAAAAGACTCTCATGCCCGCGACTGCCAGAAAAAAAATCATCGCCGAGGACTACCGTCCTACGGAAAACGAGCCCTTCATGAGCGAGCGCCAGCGGGCCTATTTCCGCCGCAAGCTGCTCGCCTGGCGCGACGAGATCCTGCGCTCGACCAAGGAGACGCTGCAGCATCTCCAGGACGATTCCGCGCAGCATGCCGACATCGCCGACCGCGCCACCTCGGAGACCGAACGCGCGCTCGAGCTGCGCGCCCGCGACCGCCAGCGCAAGCTGATCGCCAAGATCGACGCTGCGCTGGAGCGCATCGACGACGGCACCTACGGCTATTGCGAGGAGACCGGCGAGCCGATCAGCCTCAAGCGGCTGGACGCCCGCCCGATCGCCACGCTTAGCGTCGAGGCGCAGGAGCGCCACGAGCGCCGCGAGCGCGTCTACCGCGACGAGTAGCGGCCGCCTCCCTATCCTGTTGTCATCGCCCGGCTTGACCCGGCTGCGCCGGCCGAAGCCTTTCACTAGCTTCTAACCATCAGGCTTCGCCGGGCGAAGGCCGGGCGACCTAGTAAGCGCCGCCCCATGACAATTGGCGACGGCATTGACGACTGGGTGTCCGCCTGCGCGGGCATGACAACCTCATCGCCTGTGCACCTGTATGGTATGACGCCTGCGATTTGGCGGCGCGAGCAGCAAGGGGACAAGCCATGGGCGTGTGGGCGATATTGATGATGTGCATCGTCGCGGAGGTTGTCGCGACCTCGCTCCTGAAAAGGTCGAACGGCTTCGCCGAGCCGCTCTACGGCATCCTCTCGATCCTCATCTTCGCCGGCTGCTTCTGGGCGCTCTCCTATGTGCTGACGCGTATCCCGGTCGGCGTGACCTACGCGATCTGGGCCGGAATGGGCATCGCGCTCGTGTCGCTGGTCGGCTGGGTGGCCTTCCGCGAGTCGCCGACCGCCGCGCAAGTTTTGTTCATCGCGATGATCATCACCGGCGCGGTGGGCTTGAGCCTGACGACGACGCCAAGCTCGTAGTTAGGGACGTGACTTTCCCGTCGTGTCATCGCCCGGCTTGACCGGGCGACCCAGTAATCAGGGCCGGCGCTAATTCCGCAGGGCATCGATTACTGGGTGCCCGCCTACGCGGGCATGACAACCGTCAGGGATTGTCGGCGCGAGGCACGATCGGGAAATCGAAATAAGTGTCGGGGTAGGGCTCTGGCTTGAAGGTGAAGTGCCACCACTCCATCGGGTAGTTCTCGAAGCCCGCAGTCCGCATCGCCTCGACCAGCACGGCGCGGTTCGAGCGCTCCTCCGCACTCAGGCCAGGGGCTTGCGTATTCGCCTTCGCGTCGAAGCAGTCGAAGCTCGTGCCCATGGCGAGGCTGCCGTCGGGCGCATGGCCCTTCTGCGGCGCGGTGCAGGCGCTGAGCTCCTCTTGCGCAACGGACTTCGCATCGCGCGGCGTGAGTGTGAGGTCGACGGTGGCGCCGCGCGAATGGCCCGAGCGTGTGGCGATATAGTCCGGGAACAGCGCGCGCTTTTCGAGACCGGGGTAATAGGTCTCCTTCGCCCGCGGATCGTCGGGCTCCTTCGCCCACTCGACGAACGACGAGACCGCGCGGGCAGGGCGGTAGCAATCATAGACCTTCAGCGTCAGCCCGCGCGCCGCAACCGCCGCCTGCACGCGCTTGAGCGCCTGGGCCGCATCACGCGCCAGCACGCATTCGCCGGCGCCATAGCCCGGCACCGGCGCGCCGGTGAAATTGGCCGGTCCCGCATAGCGGATGTCCTGCTCGATGCTCGGATCGACGTCGCGCAGATAGACGAACCCCTCCGGCATCTCGCCGGCGAACGCGGCGCCAGAAAGACCGCAGCCCACGACAACGGCGGCACAAGCTTGAAGGCAACGGCCACTCATTGGCGCAGTCTATTCCCCCTCACCCTTTCCCCGAAGGGGAGAGGAGATTCGCAGGGCGTCGCCGCTTGGTTCGCCTCTCCCCAGTGGGGAGAGGCGGCGCGCCCGATCTCGGCGAAGCCGAGTCGTTCGGCGCGCCGGTGAGGGGGCTGCAACGCCGCCAACCATAAAAAAACTCCCCGCTGGAGGGCGGGGAGTGGAGAGGTTTGGGGGACTGACAGGACTGGCCGAAGCCAGTCGGTGTCGGACCATTAGCAGGGAACTGCCGGCGCTCTTACGACAGTGACGGAGGAGATTACCGGCGTCGCCTCATCCGCCTGCCCCTACAACGCAGGGCTGCCGCAAGCACGAACGAATATTTACCCCAATCGGCGCCCGTTAACAAGTGAAACCACCTGTGGCTTCCGGGCAACAGTCAACCGAAAACGCGGGATTCTAGCTGCCGGGCTTGCTGAAATCCGGGGCCGGGCGGGCCTCGGCCTTGGCGATGATCACGTCGCCTTCGAGGGGCGGCGCGAGATGCGGCCGGCCCCTGATTCCGGTCTCGACCACGACATCGACCGGGCCCCCAACCAGCAGCAGGTGCTCGACCTCGTCGCGCCTGATCAGCACGAGCTTGCGGTGGCTATCCACCGCGGAGGTTTCGACCACGCCGAGCCGCTTGTCGCGCGCCCGCATGAAGCTCGAGGCGCTGGGGCGCCCGAAGAAGGTCTTGAAGGCCCAGACGAGCAGCGCGACCAGCGCCACCACGAACAGCGCCGCCGCGGCGAACAGAATGATGAGGTTGGGGTCGGGCATGGAACGCTTCCCTAGGCTTCCCGCATTAACAGCTCATTAGCCTCGCGTTCGCGCAGCATTAAGCGAAATCGCTGCAATGACAATCTCTGGCCAACACGAATCGGGTATTTTGCCGCCATGACGGATATCGACGCACCGATGCGCTACATCGAACCCGCCGCAGACCGCACCGAACGCGACGGGAGCGTCGGCCTCGTGGTGCTGCTTGCGCTGGCGCTTGCCATGGCCGCCGTAGGGCTTGCCATGGTGTCGCGCGAGATGGCCGAGCCTTTCGTGCTGGCGATCCTTGCGGGTCTCGCGGTGGTCGGCGTGTTCTGCCTATTCGCGGGCGCGGTCGGCATCCTGCATTTCGGCCAGCGCCATGCGCGGAATGACGTGACCAAGGCCTTCGTCGACAACCTGCCGCAAGGCGCGCTGATCGCCGACGGTTCCGGCCGCGTGCTCTACGCCAACGAAGCCTATCGCGATCTGCTCGGGCTCGATCCGGAAGCTGCCGTGCCGGCGCCCGACCGTGCCTTCGGCGGCAACCCGCATCTCTCCGAGGCGATCTTCCGCTTGTCGCGCGCCGCGCAGCAGGGCCGGGGCCTGCGCGAGGAGTTTCGTCTGCCGCCGGCGGGCGAGGGCGACGAGACGGGTATCGTACCGCGCTGGTTCCGCATCTCCGTGCAGCCGATGCCGGCCGACCCGCGCTCGGGCCGCAAGGGCGCGCTCACCGTCTGGCAGGTCGACGAGATCACGCAAGACCGCGCACGCGAGGAAGCGAGCTTCGCACAGGTGCAGGACGCGATCGCCTATCTCGACAATGCGCCGGCTGGCTTCTTCACTGCCGATGCCAACGGCAATATCGGCTATCTCAACGCGACGCTGGCGCAATGGCTTGGCCTCGACCTCTCCGAGGTCGCCGGGCGCACGCTCAAGCTGTCGCAAGTCATGTCGGAGAACAGCGCGACCTTGATCGCGAGCGCGGGCCGCGCGGCTGTGCAAGGCAGCGCGCAGCGCTTCGATATCGATCTCGTCAAGTCGGACGGCACGAGCCTGCCGGTGCGCATCCTCTACCGCCTGCCGCGCGGGGGGAGCCAGGCGCATGCGCTGGTGCTGAACCGCGCGCCCGGCGAGGCCGAGGAGGCCGGGGCCGCCGAGCTCCGTTCCGCGCGTCTGTTCCATGCCGCCCCGATCGGCATCGCCACGCTCGATGCGAGCGGCACGGTGAAGGCGAGCAATGCCGCCTTCCTGCGCCTGTTCGGCGCGGCTGCCGACGAGAGCGGCGCGAGCCTCGAAGCGCGGGTCGAGCCCGAGAGCCGGCCGCTGCTTCGCCGCGTGCTCGACGCGGCCCTTGCCGGCCAGGCGCTGATCGAGCCGGTGGACATCGCCGTGACCGGCCCGAGCGGCGAGCGGAGCGGCCGCATCTGGCTCAGCGCGGTCGACCAGGCCGGCGGCGAGGGCGAGGCGGCCATCGCCTATGCCATCGACACCACCGAGCAGCGCGCCCTCGAGCGTCAGATCGCGCAAGGCCAGAAGATGCAGGCGGTCGGCCAGCTCGCCGGCGGCATCGCCCACGACTTCAACAACATGCTGACGGCGATCATCGGCTTCTCCGACTTTTTGCTGATGAACCACCGGCCGACCGACCCGGCCTTCCAGGACATCATGAACATCAAGCAGAACGCGAACCGGGCTGCGGGGCTCGTGCGCCAACTACTTGCCTTCTCGCGCCAGCAGACCTTGCGCCCCCAGGTGCTGCAGCTCGACGAGATGCTGTCAGACCTCTCGATCCTGCTCAGCCGACTGCTCGGCGAGAATATCGACCTGACCGTGGAGCAGGGCCGCGACCTCTGGCCGGTGAAGGCCGACCTGCACCAATTCGAGCAGGTCATCGTCAATCTCGCCGTCAACGCGCGCGACGCCATGCCGAATGGCGGCAAGCTCTTTATCCGCACCGCCAATGTCGACGAGGCGGAGTCGCGCGCGCTTGCCATCCCAGAGCTTCAGCCTGCCGACTATGTGCTGGTCGAGGTGCGCGATACCGGCACCGGCATGAGCGAGGAGGTGAAGCGCAAGATCTTCGAGCCGTTCTTCTCCACCAAGGAGGTCGGCCGCGGCACGGGGCTCGGCCTCTCGACCGTCTACGGCATCGTCAAGCAGACGGGCGGCGCGATCTTCGCCGACAGCGTGGAAGGCGAGGGCACGGTGATGCGCGTCTACCTGCCGCGCTTCATCGAGACGGCGAGCGAGGCCGAGGCGCGCGCCGAGCGGAAGCCCGTCGAGAAGCCGAAGGACCTGACCGGGCGGGGCACTGTGCTCTTGGTCGAGGACGAGGACGCCGTGCGCAGCTTCGCCGCGCGCGCTCTCGGCCAGCGCGGCTACCACGTGCTGGTCGCGACCACCGGCACCGAGGCGCTCGAAGTGTTCGACAGCCACGGCGGCGAGGTCGACCTCGTGGTGAGCGACGTGGTGATGCCGGAGATGGACGGCCCGACGCTGTTCGAGAACCTCCGCGCCCGGCGTCCCGACCTGAAGGTGATCTTCATCTCAGGCTATGCCGAGGACGCCTTCCGCAAGCACCTGGCCGAGAACGAGGACTTCATGTTCCTGCAGAAGCCCTTCGATCTCAAGGAGCTGGCCGCCACGGTCAAAGCCGCGCTAGAGGCTTGAGGCCAAATTCACCCGGCGTATCAGGGCTTCCATTTGCCGTCTTTCGCGTCTAGGACGCGGGGGCATGGCCCGGCGCCCGCGCGCTCCTGGCCCACAATCGGCAAAGCCTCAGCATCGAACGCGGAGTGGTCTAAGTGCCGGATTACGAGGTCGTCCCGGAAGAGGAAGCCGGCAAGGTCGCGCGCCGCAAGCGCCCCAAGCCGCGCATGCCCGCGCTTACGATCGAGCGCTATGGCGGCCGCCTCATCTATTTCTGGTTCGGCATGCGCCCTGGCGACCTGCTCAAGCTGTTCAAGCGCGGCCGCTATAATTTCACGCTGAACTGCATCCCCGACGCGATCGCGCTCTGGTTCTGGGTGCCGTGGAACTCGCTTCTGCGCTGGATCGCCGAGGCGAAATACGCGAAGGCCGCGGAGGCCGTTAAGCTCGACACGCCGCCGGTCTTCATCCTCGGCCATTGGCGCACCGGCACTACGCTGCTGCACGACCTGTTCGCCGAGGATGAGAGCCTCGCCTTCCCCACCACCTATGAATGCTTCTTCCCGCATCATTTTCTGGTGAGCGAGGGGAGGCTCGACAAGATTTTCAGGATCCTCCTGCCGAAGCGCCGCCCGCAGGACGACGTGCCGGTCGGCTTCGACCGCCCGCAGGAAGAGGAATTCGCGCTGATGATGCTGGGGCTGCCGTCGCCCTATCTGACCATGGCCTGGCCGCGTTTCGGCCCCGCCGACAGCGAATATTTTGACTTCAAGGGCGTGCCGGAGGCCGCGCGCAAGTCCTGGATCGACGGCTTCATGTGGTTCTATCGCCGGCTCGTGCTGAAGCACGGCGGCAAGCAGCTCGTGATGAAATCGCCGCCCAACACCTCGCGCATCAAGCTGCTCGCCGAGATGTTCCCGGATGCGCGCTATGTCTATCTCGTGCGCAACCCGCTCAACGTGTTCTCCTCCACGGTGAAGCTCTGGCGCGCGCTCTATTCGACGCAAGGCCTGCACAATCCGCCGCAGCTCGATCCCTGGCTCGACGACTACGTGCTCGATACGCTCAAGATGATGACCGACGCCTATGAGGAGGATCGCCACCTGATCCCGGAGGACCGCCGCGTCGAGATCCGCTTCGAGGATTTCATCAAGGACCCGATCGGCTCGATGCGCGCGATCTATACGAAGCTCGGCATTCCGGGCTTCGAGCAGGCCGAGCCGAAGATGCGCGCCTTCCTCGCCGACAGGGCCGAGCACAGCGTCTCGAAATACCGCCTGCCCGAGCCGCTCCGGCGCAAGGTCGCGGAGCGCATGGGCCCGTTCATCGACCGCTACGGCTATCGCGAGGCGGTCGAAGCCGCCGCGCAGGCGCCGGGTGCCGCGGCGAAGGCGGCCGCGCCCGAACGCCAGCCTTCTTGATTTCCCCAGAATTCGGAGCGACCCAGAAGAACATCTTGCGAACAGAGAACAAACCAGGTACATTGATCTCCTGATTGGGATGGACCGTGAGCGCCGCGCCGTCGCCGGCAGAAGCGGACTTGTCAAAAGGGAGAATCCTCATGTCGAATGCCGCTTTGCGCCTCGTCGAAGGAATCGGGATGGATAAGGAAAAGGCGCTGGAAGCGGCGATCTCCCAGATCGAGCGCGGCTTCGGCAAAGGCTCGATCATGCGGCTCGGCCAGAACGAGAAGGCGGTCGAGGTCGAGGCGGTCTCGACCGGCTCGCTCGGGCTCGACATCGCGCTCGGCATTGGCGGCCTGCCGCGCGGGCGCGTCATCGAGATTTACGGTCCCGAGTCTTCGGGCAAGACCACGCTCGCGCTGCATGTCGTCGCCGAAGCGCAGAAGCGGGGCGGCATTTGCGGCTTCATCGACGCCGAGCACGCGCTCGACACGGTCTATGCGCGGAAGCTGGGCGTCGATCTCGAGAACCTCCTGATCTCCCAGCCCGACACCGGCGAGCAGGCACTCGAGATCACCGATACGCTGGTGCGCTCGGGCGCGCTCGATGTGCTGGTGGTCGATTCGGTCGCGGCGCTGACACCCAAGGCCGAGCTCGAAGGCGAGATGGGCGACCTCTTGCCCGGCGGGCAGGCGCGGCTGATGAGCCAGGCTTTGCGCAAGCTCACCGGCTCCATCTCCAAGTCGCGCTGCATGGTGATCTTCATCAACCAGATCCGCATGAAGATCGGGGTGATGTATGGCTCGCCTGAGACCACGAGCGGCGGCAATGCGCTGAAATTCTACGCTTCCGTCCGCCTCGACATCCGCCGCATCGGCGCGATCAAGGAGCGCGAGGAGGTGATCGGCAACCAGACCCGCGTGAAGGTGGTCAAGAACAAGGTTGCCCCGCCGCACCGACAGATCGAGTTCGACATCATGTATGGCGAGGGCATCTCCAAGATGGGTGAACTGATCGATCTCGGGGTGAAGGCCGGCATCGTCGAGAAATCGGGCTCCTGGTTCTCCTTCGATTCGGAGCGCATCGGCCAGGGCCGCGAGAATGCCAAGACCTATCTCAAGGAGCATCCCGACACGGCCGAGCGTATCGAGCGGGCCATCCGCCAGAATGCCGGGCTGATCGCCGGCCAGATCCTGGAGGGTGACAGCGTCGCCGAGGGCAGCGAGGGTTCCGGTGGCGAAGCCACGCCTGGCTTTGCCGAGGAAGGTGTCACGCCGATCTCCGGCAACGCCCGGCGCGGGCGCCGGGGCGCTTAGCATCTGCCCGGGCCGGGACGGGCCAAAGCTTAAGGATTTCCGTGGGTGTTAGCCTGCGCTGGCCGCTTGCCAGCGCTGGGCTTGCACCTTATGTGTCGGGCGAATTGGCCGTCTCCTGATCTTTGCGGAGCCGCGTGGAGGCCGCTAACCCCCAAGCCGAATCGGCTAGGGTGAGCGGCGTCCATAGTATTGGCGATGCTCCGCTGATCGTTAAGCCCGAACCGCCCATGGCCTCCGGCAAGATTTCGACTGCGAAATTCAAAGACTCTGCTCGCACCGGGCCCAAGCGCGCCGGCGCCGAGCCCGTGCGCATTGCGGATGAAGGCGCGCGGCCGACCCGCACCAACGACATCAGGACCGCGTTTCTCGATTTCTTCGCCAAGAACGACCACGCGGTGATCCCATCGGCGCCGCTCGTGCCGCGCCACGATCCCACGCTGATGTTCACCAATGCCGGCATGGTGCCGTTCAAGAACGTGTTCACCGGACAAGAGAAGCCGAAGGCGTTGCGCGCCGCGTCCTCGCAGAAATGCGTGCGCGCCGGCGGCAAGCACAACGATCTCGATAATGTCGGCTACACCGCGCGCCACCACACCTTCTTCGAGATGCTCGGCAATTTCTCCTTCGGCGACTACTTCAAGGAGCGGGCGATCCTGCTCGCCTGGGAGCTGCTCACCAAGGACTTCGGGCTCGATCCGAAGCGCCTGCTCATCACCGTCTATGCCGACGACGAGGAGGCCGCGAAGCTTTGGCACAAGATCGCCGGCATTCCCGACAACGAGATCCTGCGCATCGCCGGCAGCGACAATTTCTGGTCGATGGGCGATACGGGCCCGTGCGGTCCGTGCTCGGAGATTTTCTTCGACCATGGCCCGGAGATCGCAGGTGGCCCGCCCGGCAGCGCCGATGAAGACGGCGACCGTTTCGTCGAGATCTGGAACCTCGTGTTCATGCAGTACGAGCAGCTGCCCGACGGCACGCGCGTTGACCTGCCGCATCCCTCGATCGATACCGGCATGGGGCTCGAGCGCATCGCCGCCGTGCTGCAAGGCACCCACGACAATTACGCGATTGACCTGTTCCGCGCGCTGATCGCGGCCTCTGTCGATCTCACCGGCGTGCCCGCGCGGGGCACCCACGCGCCGAGCCACCGCATCATCGCCGACCACCTGCGCGCCTCGTCCTTCCTGATCGCCGACGGCGTTCTGCCGTCGAACGAGGGCAGGGGCTACGTGCTCCGGCGCATCATGCGCCGCGCCATGCGGCACGCGCATATTCTCGGCGCCAAGGAGCCGCTGCTCTACCGCCTCGTGCCGACCCTCGTCGCCGAGATGGGCCATGCATATCCCGAGCTCGAGCGCGGCACGAGCCTGATCGAGGAGACGCTCAAGCTCGAGGAGACCCGCTTCCGCGAGACGCTCGAGCGCGGCCTCAAGCTGCTCGACGATGCGACGAAGACCCTCAAGCCCGGCGCGATCCTGCCGGGCGAGGTCGCTTTCAAGCTCTATGACACCTACGGCTTCCCCTACGACCTCACCGAGGACGCACTCAAAGCCAAGGACATCGCCGTTGACGCGGAAGGCTTCGCCGCTTCGATGGAGCGGCAGCGCCAGGAGGCACGCAAATCCTGGGCGGGCTCGGGCGAGGCGGCCACCGAGAAGCTCTGGTTCGAGCTGAAGGAAGAGCTCGGCGCGACCGAGTTCCTCGGCTACGCGTCGGAGGCTGCCTCCGGCGAGATCGTCGCGCTCGTCAAGGACGGCGCCCGCGTCGATCGCCTCGCCAAAGGCGAGAACGGCATCGTCGTCGTCAACCAAACCCCGTTCTATGCCGAGTCCGGCGGCCAGGTTGGCGACCGCGGCACGCTTGCCGCCAAGGCCGGGCGCTTCAAGGTCGAGGACACGCAGAAGAAGCTGCACGGCCTCTATCTCCATGTCGGCGCCGTCGAGGCCGGCACGCTCAAGGTCGGCGATCAGGTCGAGCTCGAGGTCGACCACGCGCGCCGGACCGCGACCCGCGCGCATCATTCCGCGACGCACCTGCTGCACGAGGCGCTCCGCCGTGTGCTCGGCGAACATGTCGCGCAGAAGGGCTCGCTGGTCGAGCCCGGCCGGCTCCGCTTCGACTTCTCGCATCAGAAGCCGATGACGCATGAGGAGATCCGCGCGGTTGAGTCGCTGGCGAATGCGATGATCCTGCAGAACTCAGCCGTGGAGACGCATCTCATGACGCCCGATGCGGCGATCGAGAAGGGCGCGCTCGCTTTGTTCGGCGAGAAATACGGCGACGAGGTCCGCGTGGTCAGCATGGGGATCGACGAGAAGAGCACGAAGGCGGGCCACGCTTATTCCATCGAGCTGTGCGGCGGCACGCATGTCAGGCGCACCGGCGATATCGGCCTGCTCAAGATCGTGAGCGAGAGCGCGGTCGCGGCCGGCGTCCGCCGCGTCGAGGCGCTGACCGGCGAGGCCGCGCTCGACTATCTCGGCGCCCAGGACGAGAAGGTGCGCGAAGCCGCCGAGCTTCTGAAGGTCGGCCCCGACGACGTTATCACCCGGCTTGCCGCGGTGCTCGACGAGCGGCGGAAGCTCGAGCGCGAGCTTGCCGACGCACGCAAGAAGCTGGCGATGAGCGGAAGCGCAGGATCGCAAAGTGCCGAGCCGAGCATCGTCGACATCGGCGGCACCGCCTTCCTGCCGATCCGGGTCAGCGGTCTGCCGAACAACGATCTCAAGGCGCTGGCCGACGAGGGCAAGCTCAAGGTCAAGTCGGGGGTGGTGGCAATCGCCAACACGGCGCCCGACGGCAAAGGTGGCCTCGTGGTCGGCGTGACGGACGATTTGACGGCGCGGTTCAACGCGGTCGATCTGGTCCGCGCCGGCGCAGAGGCGCTCGGCGGCAAAGGGGGCGGGGGCCGCCCGGACCTGGCGCAGGCCGGCGGCCCTGACGGCGATAAGGGCGACCAGGCGCTCGAAGCCATTGCTGCCAAGATTGCATCGGGCAGCGCTGCGGCCGCGTAGCTGAGACGACCGCGCTTAGGCCGCTTCGCGGTCGGCGAGCGCCACGCGCAGATTTTCCGCGACCTTGTCGAGGAACCCGGCGGTCGAGAGCCAGCCCTGGTCCGCGCCCACCAGGAGCGCCAGATCCTTGGTCATGAAACCGGCCTCGATCGTGCCGACCACCACGCTCTCGAGCGTCTCGGCGAAGCGCAACAATTCGGCGTTGTCGTCGAGCTTGGCGCGATGCTTGAGCGCGCCCGACCAGGCGAAGATCGAGGCCGTCGAGTTGGTCGACGTCGCGCGCCCCTGTTGGTGCTGGCGGTAGTGACGGGTGACCGTGCCGTGCGCGGCTTCAGCGAGCACCGTGCGCCCATCGGGCGTCATCAGCACGCTCGTCATCAGCCCGAGCGAGCCGAACCCTTGCGCCACCGTGTCGGACTGCACGTCGCCGTCATAGTTCTTGCAAGCCCAGACATAGCCGCCCGACCATTTCAGTGCCGCCGCGACCATGTCGTCGATCAGCCGGTGCTCGTAAGTGAGCCCGCGCGCGTCGAACGCCGGCTTGAACTCCGCCGCGAACACCTCGGCGAACAGGTCCTTGAAGCGGCCGTCATAGGCCTTGAGGATCGTGTTCTTGGTCGAGAGATAGACCGGCATGTTGCGGGCGAGGCCGTAATTGAACGCGGCGCGCGCGAAGTCCCGGATCGAATCATCGAGATTGAACATGGCGATCGCCACGCCGCCGCCGGGAAAGTCATAAACCTCGTGCTCGATCAGCGTGCCGTCGTCGCCCTTGAACGACACGGTGAGCTTGCCCTTGCCAGGCACCCGGAAATCGGTGGCGCGATAAACGTCGCCGAAGGCATGGCGCCCAATGACGATGGGCTTGGTCCAGCCGGGCACGAGCCGCGGCACGTTCTTGCAGATGATCGGCTCGCGGAAGATGACGCCGCCAAGAATGTTGCGGATCGTGCCGTTCGGCGACTTCCACATCTTCTTGAGGCCGAACTCCTTCACGCGCGCCTCGTCCGGCGTGATGGTCGCGCATTTCACGCCGACGCCGCATTCCCTGATCGCGTGCGCCGCGTCGATGGTGACCTGATCGTCGGTGGCGTCACGGTTCTCGATGCCGAGATCGAAATAGAGGATCGGCAGGTCGAGATGCGGCAGGATCAGCTTCTCCTTGATCATCTGCCAGATGACGCGCGTCATCTCGTCCCCGTCCAGCTCGGCGACCGGGTTCTTCACTTCGATCTTCTCCACGGGCAAATCTCCGAGTTCTGGGGAAGGTTCGGCGGCGGCGGACGCGGGCCTCGTCGGCCGGCCATTGCGGGTTCCGAGCCCCTATAGCATCGTGCTTTCCTGATGAAGGCAAGAGCCGACCACGTCAAGCCGGCGCGCGGTAAAGCCGCGCGGCCGCGCGCTACGCCGTCTGCCGCCGAGGCGCACGAAAGCGCCGCGGCCGCGGCGCCGGCGGTCGTGCTCGTCAAGCCGCAACTCGGCGAGAATATCGGCTTCGCCGCGCGCGCCATGGCGAATTTCGGATTGACCGACCTCCGCCTGGTCGAGCCGCGCGACGGCTGGCCGAACGACAAGGCCCAGGTCGCCGCAGCCGTTGCGGCCCCGGTCGTGGAACGCGCCACGGTTTACGCGAGCGTCGAGGCGGCGATTGCCGATCTCAATTTCGTGCTCGCCACCACGGCGCGGCCGCGCGAGATGGTGAAACCGGTGCTGAGTCCGGAAAGCGCCGCGCGGGAGCTTGCAGCAAGCGCGGCGCGCGGCGAACGGGGCGGCATCCTGTTCGGCCCCGAGCGGAGCGGTCTCGACAACGACGCGATCGCGCTCGCCGACGCCATCGTCATCGCACCGGTCGCCGCCGCGTTCGCCTCGCTCAGCCTGCCCCAGGCCGTGCTGGTGATCGCCTATGAATGGCTGAAGGCGCAAGGTGCAGCGCCCGCGCTCGGCCGGGCCACGACGTTCGACGGCCCCGCGAGCGAAGGTCTGGACCTCTCGGTTACGCGCAAGGCGACGCGCGCGGAATTGCACGCGCTCTTTGCGCATTTGGAGGCGGAGCTCGACGACGCGGGCTTCCTGCACCCGCCGGAGAAACGCGCTTCGATGGTGCGCAACATCCGCAACATGTTCCATCGCATGGCCGCGACCGATCAGGACGTGCGCACCTGGCGCGGCATTGTTGCGTCGCTTGCCGCACTGCGAAAGCGGCCGCGCGGTTGAGGTGTCATAGTTCCGCCCCGTTTCTCCTATTGCCATGCCCTCAACGATGCTAACTTCCGCCAAGGGAGAGAGGGGCAGTCGATGCCGAAACTGCAGTTCACGGCCGCCATTTGGGCCGCCGGCCTGACGTTGCTTGCATCCGCACCCGGCTGGGCCGCCGATCAGAGTGGATTTCACACGGTTGCCGACGAGCTGGCGCAGCGCACGAAGCCCGCTGAGCCTGCCGAGGCGGCCGAAGGCCAAGCCGGCGGTCTGAGCGACAGGGCGGTCGGCGTGTTGATGACCTACGCGCAGTCAATCTTGCCGGAGGAAGCCCCAGGTCCGGACGGCGAGATGGCAAAGGTCGATAAGACCGATCCGAACAAGTTCCTGATCCCTATCGATGATGCGCGCCGGGTGATCCGCGCCGCGACGCGCTCTGCCTATGCCGAGGCCTGCAAGCTGCCTGAGCTGCAGCAGGCCAACTATAAGGCGCTCATGCAAAGCGAGGCGGCGAAGAAGGTCTGGAGCCGCGAGCAGCTTCTCATGATCAATGCGCTCCATATGTTCTCGGCCTCGTATTTCGCCGGAACCGTGCAGATCACCACCAAGGAAGAGGACGAGCCCGGCGCCGAGGGCGCAGCGGCCACCGGCGGCGTGCCAGAGGCTACGGCCGAGGGCAGCACTCAGATCGTGGCGCCCAAGCCGCCCCAATGCCCGCCAGAGCAGAAGCAGAAGGTCGAAAGCGCGATCAACGCCTATGTCCAGGCGGCCCAGGCCCAGCAGCCGGCCGCCGCGGCGCCCCCTCAATCCCCCTCTGGGGCCAATTGACACTTTCCAAGCGTTCCGTGTAACAAGCTCTCGCGAAGCGTGGGCCCGTCCGGGCTTCGCGAGATTCGCCGGTATTACCGGCGGCCTGGCATCACCAGCAACGGTTAGCGCCTGAAAGCGCGGGGAGGGCCCCGCGAGAGACCAGATTTGGCTTTGGAGTCCGGAGCATGACGAAACGCATCAACGCCAAGCACAAGATCGACCGCCGGCTTGGCGAGAACATCTGGGGCCGTCCGAAGAGCCCCTACAACAAGCGTGAATACGGTCCGGGCGAGCACGGGCAGCGCCGTCGCGGCAAGCTGTCGGATTACGGTCAGCAGTTGCGCGCAAAGCAGAAGCTGAAGGGCTATTACGGGAACATCACCGAGAAGCAGTTCAAGGCGATCTATCACGAGGCCGCGCGCCTGAGAGGCGACACCTCGGAGAAGCTGATCGGCCTGCTCGAGCGCCGGCTCGACGCCATCGTCTATCGCGCCAAGTTCGTGCCGACCGTGTTCGCCGCGCGCCAGTTCGTGAGCCACGGCCATGTGCGGGTCAACGGCAAGCGCGTCAATGTTCCGAGCTATCGCTGCCGCGAGGGCGACGTGATCGAGGTGCGCGACAAGGCGCGGGACATGGGGCTTGTGCTCGAAGCGGCGCAGAGCTCGGAGCGTGACGTGCCGGATTATCTCGACGTTGACCACAACAAGATGACCGCGAAGCTCGTGCGCATCCCGACGCTGACGGATGTGCCCTATCCGGTGATGATGGAGCCGAACCTCGTCATCGAGTTCTACTCGCGCTAGCCGACGCGACAGCGTTTAACCCACCAGCATCGTCATCGCCGGGCTTGACCCGGCGATCCATTCCATTGGTACGTCCGCTCGTCGAAGCGAACGGCATGGATGCCCGGGTCAAGCCCGGGCATGACGAAGTGGTGTGGGAGGGGAAGCCTACGCCGTCAGCGTTTGGGAATTGTGGGCGATGCCCTTCTCGGTGAGAAGCTGCTGCAGCTCGCCCGCCTGGAACATCTCGCGCACGATATCGCAGCCGCCGATGAACTCGCCCTTGATGTAGAGCTGCGGAATGGTCGGCCAGCTGGAATAGGCCTTCACGCCCTCGCGCACCGCCATGTCCTCGAGCACGTTGATGTCTTTGAAGTCGACCCCGAGATGGCCGAGGATCTGCGCGACCTGCATGGAGAAGCCGCATTGCGGCATGGACTTGGTGCCCTTCATGAACAGCACCACGTCGCTGCCAGCGACCTCCTTGCCGATCCAGTCTTTAACGTCTTGTGTGGTCATCTCTCGGTCCTTTCTTCCGCCGCTCTTTCGTAGCTATGGCGCGGCGGTCCGCAATGCAAGGGCGTGCAGCGTGCCGCCCATGTGGCCTTCTAGCGCCTCGTAAACCATCTTGTGCTGCTCGACGCGGCTCTTGCCGCGGAACGCCTCGGAGACGACGGTCGCGGCATAATGATCGCCGTCGCCGGCAAGGTCCTGGATCTCGACCGTCGCATCGGGAAAGCGCGCCTTGATCAGCCGCTCGATGTCCTCAACCGCCATCGCCATGTGCCTGCACCTTCCGACTTCGCCTTGACCTGAACCTATCCCATGAAGCCCGGGAACCAGCCTTCGTGTGCGGCCCGGAGCGTCGCGAGCGGCAGCGGCGCCTCGCCTTCCAGGGCGACGGCGTCCCCGCCCACGCGGCCGAGCAGCCTGACCGGCACCTTGGCCATGGCAGCCGCCTTGTGCACGGCGTCGACTTGGTCGGGCGCGACGGACACGACGTAGCGCGCCTGGTCCTCGCCGAACCAGGTGGCATGGGCGGGCAGGGGGCCGGGCGCCTCCGCAAGCTCGACGCCAAGCCCGCCGGCAAGCGCCATCTCGGCGACAGCCACGAGCAGGCCGCCATCCGAGACGTCGTGCACGGCCGTGGCGCAGTTGTTCCGGATCAGCCGCCTGACCATGTCGCCCGTGCGCCGCTCGGCGTCGAGATCGACGGGCGGCGGCGCACCCTCCGCGCGGTTAAGCACGATCTGCATGTAGAGCGACTGGCCGAGATGGCCGGCCTCCGCGCCGAGCAGCAGCAGCACGTCGCCCTCGTGCTTGAGCGCGATCGTGGCCATGGCCTCGATGTCGGGGATGAGCCCGACCCCGCCGATCGCGGGCGTGGGCGGAATGGCGATGCCGTTGGTCTCGTTGTAGAGCGAGACATTGCCCGACACGACCGGGAAGCCGAGGGCCGTGCAGGCCTCTCCCATGCCTTGGACCGCGCCGACGAACTCTCCCATGATCTCGGGCCGTTCGGGATTGCCGAAATTCATGCAGTCGGTGATGGCGAGCGGGTCGGCGCCGGTCGCCGTCAGGTTGCGCCAGCATTCGGCGACCGCCTGCTTCGCGCCCTCGCGCGGGTCGGCCGCGCAATAGCGGGGCGTCACGTCGCAGGAAATCGCAAGCCCCTTCCGCGTGCCGTGCACACGCACCACGCCCGCGTCGCCGCCGGGGCGCTGCACCGTGTCGGCCATGACCATGTGGTCGTATTGCTCGAAGATCCAGCGGCGCGAGGACAGCTGCGGCGAGCCGATCATCTTTTCGAGCGCGCCGAGCAGGCTTGCGGGCGCCGGCACCGCGTGCGGATCGAGGGTCGGCTCGGGCTCTTTCGCGACCCAAGGCCGCTCATAGACCGGCGCGCCATGCCCGAGCGCGGTGAGCGGGATGTCCGCCTCCACCATGCCGCGATGCTTCACCACCAGCCGCCCCGTGTCGGTCGTGTAGCCGATCACCGCGAAATCGAGCTCCCATTTGCGGAAGATGCGCTCGGCGAGCTTCTCGGCGCCGGGCTTGAGCACCATCAGCATCCGCTCCTGGCTCTCCGACAGCATCATCTCGTAGGCGGTCATACCCTCTTCGCGGGTCGGCACGCGGTCGAGCTCGAGCTCGATGCCGACGCCGCCTTTGTCGGCCATCTCGACCGACGACGAGGTGAGGCCGGCGGCGCCCATGTCCTGGATGGCGACGATCGCGTCCTCGGCCATCAATTCGAGGCAGGCTTCGAGTAAGAGCTTCTCGGTGAACGGATCGCCCACCTGCACGGTCGGCCGCTTCTCTTCCGAGGCCTCGTCGAACTCGGCTGACGCCATGGTCGCGCCGTGGATGCCGTCGCGGCCGGTCTTCGAGCCGACATAGACGACCGGCAGCGCCACGCCCTTGGCGGCTGACTTGAAGATGCGGCCCGCATCCGCGAGCCCGACCGTCATGGCGTTGACCAGGATATTGTCGTTGTAGCGTGGGTCGAAATTGGTCTCGCCGCCGATGGTCGGCACGCCCATGCAGTTGCCGTAATCGCCGATGCCCGACACCACGCCGGCCACGAGGTGACGCGTCTTCGGATGGTCCGGCGCGCCGAAGCGCAGCGCATTCATGTTGGCGACAGGCCGCGCGCCCATGGTGAACACATCGCGCATGATGCCGCCGACGCCGGTCGCGGCGCCCTGATACGGCTCGATGTAAGACGGGTGGTTGTGGCTTTCCATCTTGAAGATCGCCGCCTGGCCGTCGCCGATATCGACCACGCCCGCGTTCTCGCCGGGGCCCTGGATCACTTGTGGGCCCTCGGTCGGCAGCGTCTTCAGCCAGACCCGCGACGACTTGTAGGAGCAATGCTCCGACCACATCACCGAGAAGATGCCGAGCTCGGTCAGCGACGGCTCACGCCCGAGCGACTCCACCAGCCGCCGGTATTCGTCGCCCGAGAGCCCATGCTCGGCGATCAGCGCCTCGGAAAGGCCCTCCGCCCGATTGAGGATCCGCGCCGCGATGCTCAATTGAGAGCCTCCACCAGCGAGGCGAACAGCTTGGCGCCGTCGGTGCCGGAGAGCGCTGGGTCGGCGAGGCGCTCGGGATGGGGCATCAGCCCAAGCACCCTGCGCGTCTCGTTGTAGATGCCGGCAATGTTCCGGCGCGAGCCGTTGGGATTGGCCTCACTCGTAACCGCGCCCGCCGCGTCGCAATAGCGGAAGGCCACACGGCCTTCGCCTTCCAGCCGGTCGAGCGTCGAGTCGTTGGCGTAATAGGAGCCGTCCTTGTGCGCGATCGGAATGCGCACGACCTCGCCCTTGCGGTACTGCTTCGTATAGGCCGTGTCGTTGCGCTCGACCTTGAGATGCACGTCCTTGCAGATAAATTTCAGCGTGGCGTTGCGCATCAGCACGCCGGGCAGGAGCCCGGCTTCGGTCAGCACCTGGAAGCCGTTGCAGATGCCGATCACATTGACGCCGGCCTTGGCGCGCTTCACCACCTCGCGCATCACCGGCGAGTGCGCGGCCATGGCGCCGGAGCGCAGATAGTCGCCATAGGAGAAGCCGCCCGGCAGCACGATCAGGTCGCTTTTCGGGATCTCGCTGTCGCCATGCCACACCATGGCCGGCGCGCGGCCGGTCGCGGCGCGCAGCGCCACTGCGGCGTCGCGGTCGCAATTCGATCCGGGAAAGACGATGACGGCGGCTTTCATGCTGCGGTCCTCGGCATAGCATGCGACCCATGCTCCCCCCTTGAGGGGGAGCACGACCGCGCATGGCGCGGTCGGAGGGGGGTTAAGTGGCAACCCTCCGTCGCGGGCGCACCCCCCTCCCTATCCCTCCCCCTCAAGGGGGGAGGGGAGAGCAAAAGGCGCGCGCCTCGTACAATCGGCGCCGGCGAATGAGTCCTGTGCTCAAGCGGCATCGAGCTCATAGGCGTAGTTCTCGATGATGGTATTGGCGAGGAGCTGCTCGCACATGCGCTCGATGGCCTCGCGCGCTTTGGCCTCGTCGGCCTCGGCCACCTCGACCTCGATATATTTACCCTGCCGGACATTGCCAACCGAGCCGAAGCCGAGCGCGTGCAGCGCGCCGGCGATCGCTTTGCCTTGCGGGTCGAGCACGCCAGGTTTCAGCGTGATGGTGATGCGCGCCTTCATGCGCCGCTCCCGCCCCTCGTTGTCCGCGCCCGCTATTTGGAGCGCACCAGCACCGGCCCGGTGCGCGGCCGCGCCGGATTGTCGACATGCAGCCCGAGCCGCCGCGCCACCTCCTGGTAGGCTTCGACCAGCCCGCCCATGTCGCGGCGGAAGCGGTCCTTGTCGAGCTTGTTCTGCGTCTCGATGTCCCACAGCCGGCAGCAATCGGGCGAAATCTCGTCGGCCAGCACGATGCGCACCTGCTCGTTCTCCCACAGCCGGCCGAACTCGCATTTGAAGTCGACAAGCCTGATGCCGACGCCGAGGAAAAGCCCGGAAAGGAAATCGTTGATACGCAGCGCGAGCGACATGATGTCGTCGATCTCCTGCGGCGTCGCCCAGCCGAACGCGGTGATGTGCTCCTCGGTGACCATCGGATCGCCGAGCTTGTCGTTCTTGTAATAGAACTCGACGATCGAGCGCGGCAGGGCCATGCCTTCGTCGAGGCCGAGCCGGGTCGAGAGCGAGCCCGCGGCGACGTTCCGCACCACGACCTCGAGCGGGATGATCTCCACCTCGCGGATGAGCTGCTCGCGCATATTGAGCCGCTTGATGAAATGGGTGGGCACGCCGATCTCGCCGAGCTTCTGGAACAGATACTCGGAGATGCGGTTGTTGAGCACGCCCTTGCCTTCGATCTTGTCGTGCTTCTGGTTGTTGAAGGCGGTGGCGTCGTCCTTGAAATGCTGGACGAGCGTGCCGGGCTCAGGGCCTTCGTACAGGATCTTGGCCTTGCCTTCGTAGATGCGCCGGCGGCGGTTCATGCTGTCTCCTCACACGCGGTTCCGGCGGCGGCAACGCCGTACACGCCGGGACCGAGGCTTACCAAGGCCCGCGCGCAGCAGGGAAATCGTCATCGCCGGAATCAAATCAAGGGGTCTCGGGCGACCTTAGCCCAAGGGAAGGGGGCAGACAATGTTCGCCCTGCCGCACTGCAAAAGACCCAGGATTTGTTGCTTTCCGGGGCTTTGGGCGCTATGCCTCGCCGGCCGGAAGGCGGGAATTCTCCACAATTTTCGGCTTGTTTGGCCGCTCGATTCGCAAGAGGACAGGCTCTTTCAGGAGGTGCCGGACTGATGAACACTTTCGAGGATCGCCAGAAGGGCTTCGAGCGGAAATTCGCGCTGGACGAGGAGCTCCGCTTCAAGTCGACGGCGCGCCGCAACAAGCTGCTCGGCCTCTGGGCCGCCGAGAAGATGGGCCTGGCCGGCGACGAGGCGCAAGCCTATGCGCGCGAGGTGATCAAGGCCGATCTGTCCGAGCCTGGCGAGGAGGACGTGTTCCGCAAGATCAGGGCCGATTTCGACGCCAAGGGCGTGGACCAGTCCGACCACCAGATCCGGCGTGCCATGGAGGACCTGCTGGGCGAGGCCGTCACCCAGATCGAATCCGAAAGCAAAGGCTAGGCGGCCGATGCCAGCCGACCGCTTCCGGCAGGCGGCGAAGGATCGCCGGCTGCTCTATAACGCCTGGCTCACCTTCAACGCGCCGTTCCTGATCGAGCTGATCGGCGAAGCGGGCTGGGACTGCATCACCATCGACCAGCAGCACGGGCTCGGCGGCAACGAGGCCCTGCTCGGCTGCCTGACCGCCGCGCGTGCCTCCGGGCTGCCGGCCATCGTGCGCGTGGCGAACAACGATCCGGGGCTCGTCGGCCGCGCTCTCGATGCCGGCGCGCAAGGCATCATGTGTCCGCTGATCGAGACGGTCGAGGACGCCGAGGCCTTCGTGCGCGCGGTGAAGTTCCCGCCGCGGGGCTTGCGCAGTTGGGGTCCTTACCGCGCGCGGCTCGATTATGACGGCGACTATTTCACCACCGCCAACGATTTCACCATCGCCTGCCCGCAGATCGAGACCAAGGGTGCGCTCGACGCGCTCGACGAGATCCTCGGGCTCGACGGCGTGGACATGGTGTGCTTCGGGCCGAACGACCTTTCCGTGGCGCTGACCGGGCGGCTCGATATCTGGACGCCGGAGGTGCTCGAGGCGCGCGAGCTGGTCCTGCGGAAATGCCGCGAGTACGGGGTCATGGCGCTGATCTTCGCCAACGACGTGGACTACGCGAAGCCGCTGGTCGCCGAAGGCTGGGACGTGGTCGCGGTCGGCACCGATGCCGGCTGGTTCTCCAAGGCCGCCGCCGAGACCCGCAAAGCTGCCGCTTCGTAGGGTGGGCAAAGGCGCTTTGGCGCCGTGCCCACCATTCCAGTCCCGCGTGGGCAACGCGAGGGCGTTGCCCACCCTACGCCTCGACGCTCGCCGCCCGCTGTGCCAGAATGGGCCGAGCGGGGCAGGGGGGCTTCCATGCAGTTGAAGATCGCGATCGCAGTTTCCGTGCTGTTGGCGAGCGCGGGCGCAAGCCAAGCGGCCGTCGGCACGACCACGACCAATCTGGCGCTGCGCGCCGCGCCGAGCGCCAACACCGAGCTGCTGCTGACCATCCCGGCCGGCGACAGGGTGCAGGTCGGGCGCTGCTCGGGCGGCTGGTGCAGGGTGACCTGGAACAGCTATTCCGGCTATGCGCGGGCGAGCGGGCTCGCGGTCCAGAGAGCGGCGAAGCGCAAGGTGAGGCCTGAGACCGCCCAGGGAGAGCTCTGGCCGATCTATCCGCCTTACCCCTATCGCGCCGGGCACTACCCGAAGCTCGACTGGTACCCCTACATGCCGCCTTATGTCGCGATCCACCCGTCCTTCTATAAGAAGCGCCATATCCTGGTGGCGCAGGAGCGCAACCGCTACCGCTACATGCCGCATATCTTCCGCGGGTATAGCGGCGAGGATGGCGGGGGCATCGACCACGTGGACACGCAAGGGATCGCCCGAGGCCTGAGCGATGTCACCACGGATTAGCGCCGGCCTAGCGCGCCGGGTCGGCGCGGCGCGCGGCTAGGCCCCGAACACGCGGGCGAAGATCGTATCGACGTGCTTGAGGTGATGGTCGAGGTCGAACTGCGCCCGCAGCGTCTCGGGCGGCACCGCCTTGGTCACGTCCTTGTCGGCGAGCAGCGCCTCGAGGAAATCGCCGCCCGACTCCCAGACCTTCATGGCGTTCCGCTGCACGAGCCGGTAGGCGTCCTCGCGCGCGACGCCGGCTGCGGTCAGCGCCAGCAGCACGCGCTGCGAATTGACCAGCCCGCCGAGCAGATCGAGATTTGCGCGCATGCGCTCCGGGTAGACCACGAGGTTCTTGACGATCCCGGCAAGCCTCGCGAGCGCGAAATCGAGCGCGATGGTGGCGTCGGGCCCGATCACGCGCTCGACCGAGGAATGGGAGATGTCGCGCTCATGCCAGAGCGCCACGTTCTCGAGCGCCGGCAGCGCGTAGCCGCGCACGAGCCGCGCGAGCCCGGTCAGGTTCTCGGACAGCACCGGGTTCCGCTTATGCGGCATGGCCGATGATCCCTTTTGCCCCGCGCTGAAGAACTCCTCGGCCTCCAGCACCTCGGTGCGCTGCAGGTGCCTGATCTCGGTGGCGAGCCGCTCGACCGAGCCTGCGACCACGGCAAGCGCTGCGAAATAGGCCGCGTGGCGGTCGCGCGGGATCACCTGGGTCGAGATCGGCTCTGGCTCAAGGCCGAGCGTCTCCGCCACATAAATTTCGACCCGTGGATCGACATTGGCAAAGGTGCCGACCGCGCCAGAGATGGCGCAGGTCGCCACTTCCTCGCGCGCGCGCACCAGGCGCTCCCGCGCGCGGGCGAACTCGGCATAGGCGCTCGCCAGCTTGAGCCCGAAAGTGGTGGGCTCGGCATGGACGCCGTGGCTCCGGCCAACGGTCAGCGTGTGCTTGTGCTCGAAGGCGCGCGTCTTCAGCGCGGCCAGCAGCGCATCGAGGTCGGCGATCAGGAGATCGGCCGCCTCGACGAGCTGCACATTGAAGCAGGTATCGAGCACGTCGGAGGAGGTGAGCCCGGCGTGCAGGAACCGCGCCTCGGGCCCGACATGCTCGGCGACCGAGGTGAGGAAGGCGATCACGTCGTGCTTCACCTCGCGCTCGATCTCGTCGATGCGGTCGATGTCGAAGCCGCCGCGCTTCTTCACGGCGTCGACGGCCTGCTTGGGGATCATCCCCAGCTTGGCCATCGCCTCCGCCGCGTAGGTCTCGATCTTGAGCCAGATGCGGAACTTGTTCTCCGGCTCCCAGATGCGAGCCATTTCGGGGCGGCTATAGCGGGGGATCATGGACGTGCTTCCGAATTGGACGGTTCACGTCATCGCCGGGCTTGACCCGGCGATCCAGGGGCAGCTCGCTCAGTGCCCGTTGCCCCTGGATGCCCGGCTCGAGGCCGGGCATGACGAGTCGGTGAGAACGGATAGTGCTTAGCAGAGCGCAGGCGCGCGCTCAAATGCTGAGCCGCGCGAAGGTTTAGATGTCGTCGTCACTGATTTCCCGCGGCCCGAAAATCGCGACGAACAGCGCGACCGCGACGGTGAGCGCTGCGTAGGCCGGGCGGGGCGGCAGGAACATGTCGAGGATGAAAGTGTAGAAGTCGTTGAGCGAAGCGAGATACATGCCCGAGAGCGTCCAGTCCTGCTGGCTCGGATAGGCGGCGTGGATATAGATGAAGCGGAGCAGCCCGCCGAACGCGCCGAACGCCAGCACGAAGATGAACATGGCGAACAGGAAGCGCACCAGGAAGCCGCGCTTGGCGGCAAAGCCCTGCACCCACCAGGTCACCAGCGCCGCGAGCGCGCCGGCGAAGCCCACGATGCGCATGGTGTGCTGCGTCTGCTCGTTGGACACGCGGTTCATGTAGTCGCCGACCAAGAGGCCCCACATGGAAAGGCCGATCACCAGCGCGAAGCTCGCCGCCAGCACGAAGCCCACGACATTGCCGAACGTCACTTTTTCCATTGCCGCATTCCCTCGAGGTCGCGCGCCCAGCGCCCGGGCGAATATGCAAGGGAAATGCCCGCGCCGCAATGCGCAAGCGCGTGCTGACTTCCGGCAGAAGCGGCCCTATGGTGCGGCAACGGCACGACAAGGTGGAGGCATCAAGCGCCATGGCATTCGACGATCTCGAGGCGGAACTCGCCCTTCTGATCAACCAGATGACCGACCCGCCGGAGGATGCGCACGAGCTCTATCTGCGCATCGCCGAGAAGCTCAACGAGTACAAGGTGCTCGGCCTGCCGCTGCCCGACGATTTCGTGCGGGTCGAGAAGGAGCTCGAAGCCTATTTCGCCGCGACCGAGCGCGCGGACAAGTCGAAGGGCTAGCTCTGGCGCAGCGGCGCTTTAACCGGAAGCCGGCGGCACTCTAACCGGAAGCTGGCGGCACTCTAACCGGAAGCTGGCGGCACTCTAACCGGAAGCTGGCGGCACTCTAACCGGAAGCTGGCGGCGCCTCGTCGCCGATCTCCTCGTAGCTTCCGTTCGACCAGCGATAGACGGCATAAGGCGGCAGGTTCGGGTCGCCCTTGTCGTTGAAGCGGAACTTGCCGATCACCGTGTCGAACTCGTTCTCGTTCAGCGCCTTGACCACGTCGGCGGCGATGGTGCTGCCGGCCTTCTCCGCCGCCTGCGCCCAGGCCTGGATGGCCGCGTAGGTGTAAAGCACGTAGCCCTCGGGCTCGATGCCCTTGTCCTTGAAGCGCTTCACCACCTCGGCGGCCTCCGGCTGCTTGCGCGGGTCGGGCGAGAAGGTCATCAGCGTGCCTTCGCCGGCGGGCCCGGTGATCGACCAATATTCCTGCGTGATCAGCGCGTCGCCGCCCATGAGGACGGTGGCGAGCCCCTGGTCGCGCATCTGCCGCACGATCAGCCCCGCCTCGGTGTGATAGCCGCCGAGGAACACGGCATCGACCGCGGCCTGCTTGAGCTTGGAGACGAGCGCCGAATAGTCCTTCTCGCCGGCCGAGATGGCCTCGTAGAGCACTTCCTGCTTGCCGGCCTCGTTGAGCGCCTTCTTCACCTCGTCGGCGAAGCCTTTGCCGTAAGCGGTCTTGTCGTGGACGATGGCGATGTTCTTGTCGGCGAAATGCTTGGCGAGATATTTGCCGGCGATGCCGCCCTGCTGATCGTCGCGGCCGCAGACGCGATAGATATTGTTGTTGGGGCGATTGTCGGTGAAGGCGGGATTGGTGGAGGCGGGCGAGATCTGCACGGTGTCGCTCTCGCCGTAGACCTGCGAGGCCGGGATCGAGGAGCCGGAACAATAATGTCCGGCGATCAGCGCCGCGCCGCCGCCCGTCATCTGGTTGGCGACGGCCACGGCCTGTTTCGGGTCGCAAGCGTCGTCGCCGATCGCCAGGTCGAGCTTCTTGCCGAGCACGCCGCCGGCCTCGTTGATGTCGTTGACCGCCATCTCGGCGCCGTTCTTCATCTGCGCCCCGAAGGTCGCATATTGCCCCGTCATCGGACCCACGACGGAGACCGGCGTCGTGTCGCTCTCCGCGCCTCCGCCGCAGGATGCAAGCGAAAGGGACGCGGCAAGCGCCAAGAACAGCCCGGCAAAGCGTGTCATGGATACCTCCTTCAGGAACGAGCCGGCGGGACTGTACACTATTTGCGGCGATTTGCGCGCGGCTTCGGTCAGCCCCGGCGGGGGCGCCAGGTGAGCGGGCTGGTGCGCTCGTAGAGCCAGCGATATTGCGTGACCATCTGCGTGGTGCGCATGGTGCGGTAGCCGAGGCTCGCGGCGGCGAGCACGACGGCATAGGTGACGAGATACTTCCAGAGCGAGAGCAGCTCGCCGTCGAACAGCGCGTAGTGGAAGAAGCGAATCGCGGCGGCGAGCAGCGCCATGTAGAAGAACACGCGCCAGAACGGCCGCCAACTGCGCGCGAGCCCGCGGCCGGCGAGATAGGCGGCGCTGCCGCCGATGATCACCGTCAGCCCGAGGAAGACGCGGAAGCGCTCGTCGGCAAGCCAGCTCATGCGCGACCTCCCTTCGACACGGCGCCGATGGGTGCCCCCTTGCCGCCCTCGAGATAGGCGGCCTGCACGTCCTTCCGCTCGAGCAGCTCCTTGCCGGTGCCGGACAGCGTGATCCTGCCATTAACCATCACGTAGCCGCGATCGGCGAGCTTTAGCGTGTGATAGGCGTTCTGCTCGACCAGGAACACGGTGAGCCCCACCTCGCTGTTGAGCATCTTGATCGCCTCGAAGATCTGCTTGACGATCAGCGGCGCCAAACCGAGCGACGGCTCGTCGAGCAGCAGCAGCTTCGGGCGCCCCATCAGGGCGCGCGCGATGGCGAGCATCTGCTGCTCGCCGCCCGACAGCGTACCGCCCCGCTGATCGCGCCGCTTCTTGAGCACCGGGAACAGATTGCAGACTTGGTCGAGGTCTTTGTCGAAGCCCGACGGATCGTCGGAGACGATCGCCCCCATCTGCAAATTCTCCATCACCGTCATGCGCGGGAAGATGCGGCGCCCTTCCGGCGACTGGATGATGCGGAGCCGCGCAATCTCGTGGGTCGGCAGGCTGGTGATGTCCCGGCCTTCGAACAGGATGCGCCCGGAGCTCGCGCGCGGCCGGCCGAACACGGTCATCATCGTGGTGGTCTTGCCCGCGCCGTTCGCGCCGATCAGCGCAACGATCTCGCCGCGGCGGATGCCGATGTTCACGTCATGCAGCACCGGCAACCGCCCGTAGCAGCAGGTGACATGGTCCAGCTTGAGCAGGGCGTCGGTCACAGGCCCGTCTCCTTCTCGACCAGCGGCAGCTCCTCGTCGGGCACGCCGAGATAGGCGGCGATGACATGCGGATCGTTGCGCACCTCTTCCGCCGTCCCGTCGGCGATCTTCTTGCCGTAGTCGAGCACGATGACATGATCCGAGATGCGCATGACCACGCCCATATCGTGCTCGATGAGCAGGATCGCGATGCCCTCGGTCTCGCGGATCGAGAAAAGCAGCTCGTTCAGCCCTTCGCTCTCGCGCGCGTTGAGGCCGGCCGCGGGCTCGTCGAGGCACAGCAAGTGCGGCCGCGTGCACATGGCGCGGGCGATCTCGAGCTTGCGCTGGTCGCCGTAAGGCAGCTCGCCCGCTGCGATGTCGGCGCGCGCGAGCAGCCCGACCCGTTCCAGCCAATGGCTGGCGAGCTCGATCGCCTCGATCTCGGCCCGCTCGAAGCTGCCAAGGCCGAGTATGGCGCCAACGGTGAAGCCCGAGGCGCGCCACAGCACCGTGTGCTGCGCCACCATCAAATTCTCCAGCACCGTCATGCCGGGAAACAGCCTGATATTCTGGAAGGTACGGGCGACGCGCGCCTTGGAATTGATGTCGTGGTCGGGAAGCTGCTCGAGCTTGTAGGAGGCGCCGTCAGGCTGGCGCAGCCGCATCATGCCCTCGGTCGGCTTGTAGAACCCGGTGATGCAGTTGAACACCGTGGTCTTGCCGGCGCCATTCGGCCCGATCAGCGCGGTGATGTCCTGCCGGCCCACGTCGAACGACACGTCGTCTACGGCGGTGAGCCCCCCGAACCGCATGGTCAGGTGCTCGACCCTGAGTATGGGATCGTGATCCCAGCGCCTCATCCGCGGCCCTCACTGACGAGGTCGCGCGAGATGGCGCGGGCCTCGCCGAGCGTGATCGACGGCGATCGCGACGAGACGAGCCCGCGCGGCCGCCAGACCATGATCGCCACCATGGCGATGCCGAACAGCAGCATGCGGTAGAGCACCGGATCGAAGTCCGGGCCGAAGATGGCTTCGAGGCCGTGCGTATGGCGGAGCGCCTCGAAGCCGCCGACCATGACGATGGCGGCGATGGCGACGCCGAGCTGGCTGCCCATGCCGCCAAGCACCACGATCGCCAGGATGATCGCCGACTCGATGAAGGTGAAGCTCTCAGGGCTGATGAAGCCCTGGCGCGTGGCGAAGAAACTGCCGGCGAGCCCGCCGAACAGCGCCCCGATCGAGAACGCGGTGAGCTTGGTGACGGTGGTGTTGATGCCGAGCGAGCGGACGGCGATCTCGTCCTCGCGCATCGCCTCCCAGGCACGGCCGATCGGCAGGCGCCTGAGCCTGAGCGTGACGATGTTGGTGAGGAAGGCGAGCCCGAGGATCAGGTAATAGAGGAAGATGATTCCGTGCAGCGGATCGTATTTGATATTGAAGAAGCTCGAGAAGCTGCCTTCGCCCGCCGTGAAGGGCAGGCCGAAAAAGGTGGGCTTCGGGATCCTTGAGATGCCGTTCGGCCCGTTGGTCACCTCGGTCCAGTTGAGCAGCACGATGCGGATGATCTCGCCGAAGGCGAGCGTGACGATGGCGAGATAGTCGCCGCGGAGCCGGAGCACCGGGAAGCCGAGCACCACACCCCATAGCGCGGCGGCTGCGCCGGCGATGGGCAGGCAGATCCAGAAGCCGAGCCCGAAATGCGTGGCGAGCAGCGCGAAGGTGTAGGCGCCGACCGCGTAGAAGGCGACATAGCCGAGGTCGAGCAGGCCGGCGAGCCCGACCACGATGTTCAGCCCCCAGCCGAGCATCATGTAGGTGAGCACCAGGATCGAGAGGTCGAACCAGTAGCGGAGCGGCAGGCCGAGCTGGAACGCCTTCTCGAGGAGATAGGCGGTGATCGGGAAGAACAGCGCGAACAGGATGCCGGCGACGGTGAAGATGTGCGCGTAAGGCAGGTTCGGCCAAAGCCAGACGATCAGCCGGCGCAAAGCGCCCGCGGCAAGGAAGATCGCCACGGCCGCGGCGATCAGCTTGGCGCCGGGGGAGGGGACGGCAACTAGCACGACCAGCGCGATGAGGGCGGTGACGCCGAGCGTGATCAGGTCGCGCCGGTCGAACGCCTCGCTGTTGAACAGTTTGGCGAACGGCGTCGTGATTGGATATTGCGCCTGCCAGACGAACAGGCTGAGCAGCAGCCGTCCGAAGAACACGATCCCGACCGCCCAGGCGAGCAGCGCGGGCCGCGGCGCGAGCGTGAGTCCCGTCACGGTATCGACGGTGCGGACGCCAAGGATCAGCGAGAACAGCGCAAAGGCAATGATGCCGGCCAGAAAGGCCTCTTTGAGCGCCGTCTGCAGGCGCTCGCCGAAATTTGTGCCGGGCGCCTCCAAGGCGCTCAAACCTTCTCGACTTCAGGGCGCCCCAGCAGGCCGGTGGGGAAGAAGATCAGCACGATGGCGAGCATCGAGAACGCCGCGACGTCCTTGTACTCGATGGTGAAATAGGCGGACCAGAAGGTCTCGATCAGCCCGATGATGAGCCCGCCGAGCATGGCGCCGGGCAGCGAGCCGATGCCGCCGAACACCGCCGCGGTGAAGGCTTTGATGCCGGCGATGAAGCCGATGTAGAAATCGATCACGCCGTAATAGAGGAGGTACAGGAGCCCCGCCACGGCGGCGAGCGCCGCGCCCATCACGAAGGTGAGAGAGATGGTGCGGTCGACGTTCACGCCGGAGAGCGCCGCCATGGTGCGGTCCTGCTCGCAGGCGCGCTGCGCGCGGCCGAGCGCCGTCTGGGTGATGACCAGCCAGAAGATCGTCATCAGCACGAGCGTGGTCAGCACGATGAGGATCTGGATGTTGGAGAGGATGACGGAGAAGCCCTGGCCCTCGTACAGCTTGTAGCCGCCGGTCACCACGGGCTGCAGCGGCTTGACGCGCGCGCCTTGCGCGACCTGCACGAAGTTCTGCAGTACGATCGACATGCCGATGGCGGTGATCAGCGGCGCGAGCCTGAACGACTCGCGCAAGGGCCGGTAGGCGATGCGCTCGACCGTCCAGCCCCACACCGCGGTGAGCAGCATGCCGAGGATGAGGACGATCAGCAGCGCAAGCGGCACGGCGGTCACGCCGATAGCCATCAGCGCCAGGAACAGGATCAGCGCGATGAACGAGCCCACCATGAAGATGTCGCCGTGGGCGAAGTTGATCATGCCGATGATGCCGTAGACCATCGTGTAGCCGATGGCGATCAGGCCGTAGATCGAGCCGAGCGCGAGCCCGTTGATGAGTTGCTGTAGGAAATAGGCCATCGGCCTCCGCGTCCCCCTGCACAGGCCCTTGAGATGCGAGGCGCCCGCCCGGCGCCCGCTTGCGGCTTCCTTCTTAGCAAGAAGGGGTTACAGGGCACAACGCCGCTCAAATGCCGGGCATGCCTCAATTCAGAGCAGCATATGCGACCCGTCGCAATAAGGCGGGTCGCCGGTGTCCTTGCAGCCGCAAAGGAGCGCGAGCTCGGTGCGCTCGGCGGTGAACATCAAGGGCTCGATCCCGGTCCCCGCATGCGAGCCGTCGCAGAAGGGCTGCTGCTGGCTACGGCCGCAGCGGCACCAGGCATAGCGTTTCCCGGCCTCGAGTTGGACCTGGTAGGGGCTGAGTTGCGGTCGCTCCGGTTCTGACATGGTGCCCAGATTGCGTTGGTCTCGCGGTTCCGGTCTTTGCGCCGGATCAGGGTCTCGACCTCCTTAGCCAATCCGCCGCAGGCGCACAAGCAAAGGGGTTGCAAGGCCTTGCATGTTAAGCGCTCGCGCAACACTTGCCCTTAAGATGAAGCGCCGCAGGCCGAATCACCCCGGCTTGCACGAGGCCCGTTTTGGGGGCACGGTCGCGGCGCGGTGGAGGCCGCCTATGGCTGAGTTCATCTTCGCGCTCGTTGCGCTCGGCGGGTTTTTCGCGCTCGCCATGAACCGCGCCAGCCTTGTGGCGTGGGCGGTCGCGGTCGCGCTCTTCACCCTGAGCCTCCAGCTGGGCCTCGGCGGCGGGAGCCTCCATTGGCCCGTGCTCAACCTCTGGGCGCTGCTCGGCTGGCTCGTCGCAGGCGGGCTGTTCGCCCTGAGCTATCCCGAGATCAAGCGCAAATATGTCACCGAGCCCGCTTTCCGTGTGCTGAAGGGCGCGATGCCCTCGATCTCGGAGACCGAGCGCGAGGCGCTGCAAGCCGGCACGGTCGGCTGGGACGCCGAGCTCTTCTCCGGCACGCCCAACTGGTCGAAGCTCCGCCGCGTGCCGCCGGTCACCTTGACGGCGGAGGAGCGCGGCTTCCTCGACGGTCCGACCAACGAGCTGTGCAAGCGCCTCAAGGACTGGCGCATCAGGCATGAGCTCCGCGACATCCCCGACGACATCTGGCGCTTCGTCAAGGAGAACGGCTTTCTCGGCATGCTTATCTCCAAGGCGCATGGCGGCTTGGGCTTCTCAGCCCAAGCGCAGTCGCTGGTGCTCGGCAAGATTTCCTCGCGGAGCGCCGACGGCGTGACCATCGTCATGGTGCCGAACTCGCTCGGCCCCGGCGAACTGATCGAGAAATACGGCACCGACGCGCAGAAGAAGCACTATCTGCCGCGGCTCGCGAAGGGCGAGGAGATTCCATGCTTCGCGCTGACCGGACCGTTCTCCGGTTCCGACGCCGCCTCGATGCGCGATATCGGCATCGTCGTGCGCGAGGCGCACGAGGGCAAGGATACGCTCGGCATCAAGCTCACCTGGGACAAGCGCTACATCACGCTCGCGCCCAAGGCGACGCTGCTGGGCCTCGCCTTCCGCCTGTTCGATCCGGACAACCATCTCGGCCGCGGCGAAGATGTCGGCATCACGCTCGCGCTGATCCCGACCGATCATCCCGGCGTCGAGATCGGCAAGCGTCATCTGCCGGGCGGTGCCGCCTTCCCCAACGGCCCGACACGCGGTCGCGACGTTTTCGTCCCCATGGAGTGGGTCATCGGCGGATCGGAGCGGGCAGGGCAGGGCTGGCGCATGCTGATGGAATGCCTCGCCGCCGGGCGCTCGATCTCGCTGCCCGCGACAAGCGCCGCCGCCGCCAAATCGCTGCTCCGCACCACCACCGCCTATGCCCGCATCCGCAAGCAGTTCAGCTTTCCCATCGGCTTCATGGAGGGCGTCGAGGAGCCGCTCGCGCGCATGGTCGAGAACGCCTACGCGCTCGAAGCCGCGAGGGCCGTTACCGCCTCAATGGTTTCGTCGGGCGAGAAGCCGGCCGTGCTCTCGGCGCTGCTGAAATATGTCTCGACCGACCGCATGCGCCAGAGCGTCAACGATGCGCTCGATATCCATGGCGGGCGCGGCATCTGCGACGGGCCGAGCAACTACATCCAGGGCGCCTATCAGATGGTGCCGGTCGGCATCACGGTGGAAGGCGCGAACATCCTGACGCGCACCTTGATCGCCTTTGCCCAAGGCGCGCTCCGCAGCCATCCCTATCTCTTCGCCGAGATCGAGGCGCTCCAGGACCAGGACCGCACGCGCGGGTTCGACGCCTTCGCGCGCACCTTCGACAATCACGTCGCCTTCACCGTGTCGAATGCCGCCGGCGCGCTGTTCCACAATCTGACCTTCGGTGCATTCGCCGCGGCGCCCGCCAATGCGGGGCCGGCGGCGCGCTGGTGGAAGCAGCTGGCGCGCGCCTCGCGCAGCTTCGCTCTGGTCGCCGACATGACCGTGGCCGTGCTCGGCGGCGGCCTCAAGGTGAAGCAGAAGATCACCGGCCGCATGGCCGATGCGCTGGCCGAGCTTTATCTGCTCTCCGCCGTGCTCAAACGCTTCGACGACGACGGGCACCCGCGCGCCGACCTCAAGCTCGTGGACTATTGCGCGCAGAACTGTCTCTACCGCTTCGACCAGGCGCTGCGCGGCGTGCTCGACAATTTCCCGGTGCGCCCCGCCGCCTGGGCGATGCGGCCGCTTGTCTTCCCGCTCGGCGCGTGGCGCCGGCCCGCGAGCGACCGTTCGGCCAAGGAGATCGTGCGCGCGGCGCTCGAGCCCGGCGAGTTCCGCGACCGGCTCACCCGCGAGGTCTATACGTCCGACGATCCGGCCGACAAGGTCGGGCTGCTCGAATACACGCTTGCCAAGGTGATCGCCAACGATGAGGCCGAGCGCAAGCTCGAGCGCGCGATCCGCAAGGGCGAGGTGAAGCGTTTCCACGACCGCGACTGGATCGCCGACGCAGAAGCCAAGGGCGTGCTCACGCCCGACGAGGCGCGTGCCCTTGCTGAGCAGCGCGATCTGGTGGCTCGCGTCATCGCCGTGGACGAGTTCGATCCGTCCGAGATCGCGACGCTTGCGCGGCGCGAGGCGGGAGGGGAGAGTGCGTCGGAAGCGCCGCCCGTCTCGCCGCGTTCTGGCCCGCCAGAGCATATTGCCGCCGAGTAACGGGCCAGCGACGAGCAGCAAGCAAAGAGCGATCATCAAAGAGCGATCATGGCGACTCCGCTTCCCGACCTGAAAGATTGGCGCTTCACCGTCGACTATGAGGGCATTGCCTGGGCGGTGATCGACCGCGAGGGCGAGAGCATGAACTCGCTCGGCCGCCGCCCGAGCGAGGAGCTCGGCGAGATCGTCAGATATGTCGAGGACGCCGCGGCGCGGGGCGAGGTGAGAGGCCTGGTCCTCATGTCCGGCAAGGACTCGAGCTTCATCGCCGGCGCCGACATCCGCGAGTTCGAGGGCTTCGACACCGAGCCGAAGATCAAGGAGGTGGTGCGGCAGACCCTCGAGTTGCTGGATCGCATCGACAAGCTCCCTGTGCCGGTGGTCGCCGCGATCCACGGCTATTGCCTCGGCGGCGGACTTGAATTGGCGCTCGCTTGCGACTGGCGCATCGCCGATCGCGACGAGGCGACGCGGCTCGGCTTTCCCGAGGTGAAGCTCGGCATCTTCCCCGGGCTCAACGGCACGGTGCGCTCGATCGCCGCCGCCGGCCCGGTCGATGCGATGACCGCCATGCTCACCGGCAAGATGCTGCGCCCGACCGCGGCGCGCGCCATGGGCCTGGTCGACCAGCTCGTGCCGAGCCGGCACAATCTCCGCTGGGCCGCGCGCAAGGCCGTGTTGCAGAAGCGGCGCTCGCCGGGCGCGCCCTGGTGGAAGCGCATGATGCTGAAGCAGCCGGTGCGCGGGCTGCTCGCCAAGCAGATGCGCGCCAAGACGGCTGCCAAGGTGCGCGAGGATCATTACCCGGCGCCCTTCCGGCTGATCGACCTGTTCGAGCTGCATGGCGACGATCCGAAGGCCATGCGCGAGGCCGAGACGGAATTGTTCGCGCCGCTGATGGCGAGCGAGACCTCGCGCAACTTGCGCCGCGTGTTCAAGCTGTCGGAGATGCTGAAGGCCGAGGCCCCTAAGAGTAACGGTAATGGTAACGGCACAAGTGCCTTTCAGCCGCGCAAGGTGCATGTGATCGGCGCGGGCACCATGGGCGGCGACATCGCCGCCTGGTGCGTGGTGCGCGGCATGCAGGCGAGCCTGCAGGACCTCGACGAGGCGCAGATCGGCAAGGCGCTCAAGCGCGCGCAAGGCCTGTTCAAGAAGCGCCTGCGCAGCAAGCCCGCTTATGATGCTGCCGTCGCGCGGCTGATCGCTGATCCGCACGGCAAGCACATCAAGCAAGCCGACGTGATTATCGAGGCGGTGGTCGAGCGCCTCGACGTGAAGCAGACGCTGTTCGCCGAGCTGGAGAAGCAGGCAAAGCCGGGCGCGGTGCTCGCCACCAACACCTCCTCGCTCAGGCTGGAGGACATCGCGAGCAAGCTCGCCGATCCCGGCCGTCTGGTCGGCCTGCATTTCTTCAACCCCGTAGCGCAGCTTCCTCTGGTCGAGGTGGTGCGCGGGGAGGGGACGCGGGAAGACGAGGTGCGCAAGGCCTGCGCCTTCGTCACCGCGATCGACAAGCTGCCGCTGATCGTCAAGAGCTGCCCCGGCTTCCTCGTGAACCGCGTGCTCGCGCCATACATGATGGAGGCGGTGCGCCGCTATCAGGACGGCGAGCCGCGCGACAAGATCGACCAGGCCGCGCTCAAATTCGGCATGCCGATGGGTCCGCTCGAGCTGATGGACATGGTCGGGCTCGACATCGCGGCCAAGGTCGGCGAGGAGCTGTCGCTCGCGCCCAAGGCCGAGAACGTGCTCACGACCTTCGTGCGGCAGGGCAGGCTCGGCAAGAAGTCGGGCTCGGGCTTCTATGTCTGGGAGCAGGGCAAGCCGAAGCGCGGGCAGACGCAATACGATGCCGCCGCGCTCGACAAGCTCGGCCGGGAGCTCGTCAAGCCGATGCTCGATGAGGCCGAGCGCGCGCTTGCCGAACAGGTCGTGGCGAGCGCGGACCACGTGGATGCCGGCGTGATCTTCGGCACGGGGTTTGCGCCCTTCCGCGGCGGACCGCTGCACTATCGGCGCACGGAAGAGGCGGAGGCCGCTCGGGCCGAGGCGGCCTGAGAGGCGGGGGCGAACCAGAATGTCTGACGGGAAGCTGCGGCGGGTTGCGGTCTTGGGCGGGACACGGATTCCGTTCTGCCGCTCGCACACGGCCTATGCCGACCTCACCAATCTCGACATGCTGACCGCAGCGCTCGGCGGCCTCGTCGACCGCTTCGCGTTGCAGGGCGCGCATATCGACGAGGTGGTCGGCGGCGCGGTCGTCACTCACGCCAAGGACTGGAACCTCGCCCGCGAGGCGGTGATCGGCAGCGCGCTCGCGCCCACCACGCCCGCCATCACCATGATGCAGGCCTGCGGCACGAGCCTGCAGGCGGCGCTCCAGCTTGGCGCCAAAATCGCCACCGGCCAGATCGAATCGGGCATCGCGCTCGGCTCCGACACGACCAGTGACGCGCCGGTGGTGTTCCAGCGCAAGTTCGCCCAGCGCCTGGTGCAGGCCTCGCGCGCCAAGGGCACGGGCCAGAAGCTCGGCGCCTTCAAGGGGCTCCGGCCCGGCGAGCTTGCGCCGATGCCGCCCTCGACCTCTGAGCCGCGCACGGGGCTCAGCATGGGCGAGCACGCCGAGCTGATGGCCAAGGAATGGGCCATCACGCGCGAGGCGCAGGACGAATTAGCCTATGAAAGCCACCGAAAAGCGGCCGCGGCCTATGACGAGGGCTTCATGGACGACCTCGTTATCCCCTGCGCGGGCGTTTTCCGCGACAATAACATCCGCGGCGACATTTCCCTGGAGAAGATGGCCGAGCTGAAGCCGGTCTTCGACAAATCGGGCCGGGGGACCATCACCGCGGCCAATTCCACGCCCCTGACCGACGGCGCCGCCACCGTGCTGCTCGCCTCGGAGGACTGGGCGGCCAAGAAAAACCTTCCGGTTCAAGCTTTTCTGACGCTTGGCCGCACTTCTGCCGTGGATTTCGTGCAGGGTGAGGGCCTCCTGATGGCGCCGACCGTTGCCGTGGCCGACCTTCTCAGGCAAACTGGCCTGGCGCTGCAGGACTTTGATTATTATGAGATTCATGAGGCCTTTGCGGCGCAGGTGCTGGCCACGTTAAAGGCATGGGAGTCCGAGGAGTATTGCCGACGCCGCCTTGGCTTGGAGAAGCCGCTCGGGGAAATCGACCGGGCGAAGCTGAACGTCAAGGGCTCGTCAATTGCTTTCGGGCATCCTTTTGCTGCGACAGGGGCCCGTATTGTAGCCAACCTGGCCAAGCTGCTGCATGATAGGGGTGGTGGAAGAGGGTTGATTTCGATTTGCACGGCCGGCGGCATGGGCGTCGCGGCGATCCTGGAAGGGGTCGGGACGCCAGCACCGGAAGCGGGCACAAGGGCAACGGACGCGCCGTAAAGCGCGCACCTGTCGAGGAGAACAGGGTCTCGCGAAGGCGGGCCCACGGGGACAGGGGGCAGAGCGAGGAATGCCTTGGGGTCTTGGGCTTGCGGGCCGGGCTTTAGGGCGAGACTCTTTACGGAGGTGCTTATGAAGCATCATGCGTTCGCGGCGATGGGACTGTTCGCAGCCGCCCTGCTCATGCAGGGGGCATCGTCCCATGCGGCGCCCGCCGACCCGACCGGCTACTGGGTAAAGCCAGGGTCCGAGCGCAACGCCAAGATTCATGTGCGGAAATGCGGCAAGGGCCTGTGCGCCAACATCGTTTGGCTCGAAGACCCCAATGACAGCAAGGGCAAGCCGTTGCGCGACATCCGCAACGAGAACCCGTCGCTGCGCGGCCGTTCCATTGTCGGGCTGCCGCTCTTCTCGGGGCTTGCGCCGTCCGCGCCCGGCGTCTGGACCGGCAAGATCTATAATCCCGAGGACGGCAACACCTATTCGGTGACCTTGACCGCCGTCTCGCGCCAGCAATTGAAGCTGAAGGGCTGCAAGGGCTGGGTGCTCTGCGGTGAGCGGATTTGGAACCGGACCTCGCCCCCGCCGAAAGAGCCGAAGCCCGCCGAGACGATCGAGGCCTCGACCAAGCCTGACGCCGAGAAGCCGAAGGCCGAGCCCGTCATCGAAGCCAAAGCCGAGCCTGCCGCACCGGCCGAAGAGCCCGCGGCGCCGATGGGGCTTGCGGAAGAGACCGAGATGGTGGCACGCGCCGCCCCGGTGCAGGCCGTGCCAGAGCAACCCCTGTCGCCCGAGGCGCATGCGCGCTCCGGCTATCGCATCCTCCATGCATCCGGCACTCCCGAGAGCGCTGCGCGCTATTCGGGCGAGAACGTGCCGAGCATGTTCATGATGACGAAGCCGGTGGCCGGCGATCAGGCTGCGGTTCCTGCCGCGGCTCGGACCGCCGCGCCCGCAGCAGCGAGCACGCAGGCTGCGGTGGAAGCCGAAGAGGCCGTCCCGGCACCGCGCCCGAAGCCCAAGCCGAGCATGCAGGCTTCCACGGTGGCGAGCCCGCAAGCCGCGCCAAGCTTGCAGGCGGCAGCGCCGAAAGTGGCCCCGCAGGCAAAGCCGGCAAAGCAGGCCGCGCCCGCACCTGAGGACGCGATGCAAGATGCAGGCGTCGCGGCGGAGCAGGCTCAACCGGCGCAACGGCAGGCAGCGTCGTCCGACGAGACGGCCGCGCCGCAGCCTTTGACGCGGCGGCAGAAGCGCCTCCTGCGTCGGCAGCAGACCGGCCAGCAGCCGTTCCTGCCGTGGTTCCGGGGCGCGAACTAACGGGCACCCACTCGCGGGCAGCCTGCTAGCGGGTCTCGGCGCGGAGCTCCTTCTTCGACAGCTTGCCGATCATCGTCTTCGGCAACTCGTCGCGGAACTCGATCTCGGCCGGCAGCTCGAGCTTCGATAGTTTCGGCCGCAGGAACTGAAGCAGGTCCTGCGCGGTCGCGCTCTGCCCCTCCTTGAGCTTGACGAAGGCCTTCGGCGCCTCGCCGCGATATTGGTCGGGAATGCCGATCACCGTCACTTCGGCGACCGCGTCGTGCTCGTAGAGCGCGTCCTCGATCCGCCGCGGATAGACCTTGAAGCCTGACGCGTTGATCATGTCCTTGATGCGGTCGACGATGAAGATGAAGCCCTCTTCGTCCATGTAGCCGACGTCGCCGGTACGGAAGAAGCGGCCGGCAAACACCGCGTTGGTCTCGTCAGGCTTGTTCCAATAGCCCGCCATCACCTGCGGGCCCGCGATGCAGATCTCGCCCGTCTCGCCGAGCGGCATCTCGACCGTGGGGTCTTCGAGCGAGCGGATGCTGATCTCCGTGGCGGGGAGCGGCAGGCCGACCGAGCCTTCCTTGGTCGTGTCGAGCGGATTGCAGGCAACGACCGGTGCGGTCTCGCTCAAGCCGTAGCCCTCGACCACCGAGCAGCTGCAGAGCTTCTCGAAGCCGCGCTTCAGCTCGACCGGCAGCGCCGCGCCGCCAGAGATGCAATATTCCAGCCCCGACAGATCGAAATTGCCGATATGCGGGTGGCGCAGCATCGCGTTGAACAGGGTCGGCACTCCCGGCATCATGGTCGGGCGCAATTTGCCGATCAGCTTCAGCGTGTCGATCAGCTCGAATTTCGGCACGAGGATGATCTCCATGCCGCTCGACACGCCGAAATTCATCACCGCCGTCATGGCGAAGACGTGGAACAGCGGGATGATGCCGAGGATCTTGTCCTCGTGCTTCGGCGGGCGGTTCCGCCACGCCTTCACCTGCGCGACATTGACCGTGATGTTGGCGTGGGTGAGCATCGCGCCCTTGGGCGTGCCGGTCGTGCCGCCGGTATATTGCAGCACCGCGACCGCATCCGGCGTGACCTGAGGCGCCGCGTAGCGCCCGTCATTGGCGAGCAGCTCGGCGTCCGCCACGATCTTCTCTTTCGCCGCCGAGCCCTTCACATCCGCGAGCCGCGTCCGCTGCGTCAGCTTGAAGCCGACCGATTTCAGCTTCGGCAAGAAGTCGGTGAAGCGCGCGATCACGACGGTCTTGAGGTGCCCCTGCAAGGCCATGGTCTCGACCTTGTCGAACAGCACCGCGAGGTCGTGGGTCACCATGATCTCGGTGCCGCTGTCCTTGATCTGGAAGGCGATCTCTTCGAGGCTGTAGAGCGGATTGAAATTGACGACCGTGCCGCCGGCCTTGAGCACCCCATAATAGAAGACGAGGAAGGCGGGCGTGTTGGGCAGGAACAGGCCGACCTTGACGCCCGGACCGACGCCCAGCGCCTGCAAGCCCTTGGCGGCGCGGTCAGCGAGCGCACCGATCTCGGCGAAGCTCAGCCGCTTGCCGAGGAAATAAGTGCAAGCACGAGGGCCGAATCGCTCAACCGCCTGGTCGAGCAGGCGGCCCACCGTCATGGGCTCGAAGTGGGCATCCCAATCGAGGCTTTCCGGGTAGGCTTTGAGCCATGGGCGGTGCGGCTTGCCACCGCTGCCGGACGCCTTGCGCTTCGAGGAATGCGGATTAAGTTCAGTCGCCATACCGGTTTTGCGCTCTCCGGGCCCAACGCTTAACGAGACGTGAAAGATCGGCGGGAAGCCCTTGGCCCGCGCGCGCCGAAGCGGTTATGATCATAGCACGGGACGGCGCGCGACGCCGCGCGAGAAGGGAACTTGTTCCGCGTTCAGGAATTTGCTGAAACCATGGCGCGGCCCGGCGCAAAAACGCCAATTTTCTTGGCGAATAGGGAATAAATGGCGGGGCTGAGTTTGGGCAGGCACGAGTAGACTCGACCAGATTTTAAGTCTATTCCATAGCCCGGCTTGCCCTTGGATTTGCTATGATTTAGCCAGGGACGACGAGACACGGACCCCGTTAACGGGGCAGGGAGATCATGATGGACGACGTGGCCACAAAGATCATCGAGATTCTGCGCAAGAACATGAAGGACCCGTCGAAGGCCGTCGCGCTCGAAACGCCGCTGAGCGAGCTTGAGATCGAATCGCTCGACCTCGCGGTGATCGTTTTCGATATCGAGGATACTTTCGGGATCGAAATCCCTTATAATGCCAACGAAGAAGTGGAAGCGTTCGCGACGGTTGGTTCTGTCGTGGACCGCGTAAAGAGCATCATCAAAGATACGAAGGCTTCGGGCGCAGCCGCGTAGGATGCCATTGCCGCTCGGGCTTTCCCGGGACATCGACCAGGCTTGGAGTTACGGCTTAGCATTAAATGACACACTCTAATGGGCGCAGGCGCGTCGTGGTCACAGGCCAGGGCGTCGTCACTCCTTTGGGCACCGGCGTCGACAAATTCTGGGCCGCCTTGAAGAGCGGCTCTGTCGGCATCCGCGAGGTGCAGAGCTTCTCGACCGAAGATCTCTACATCACCATCGCCGGCGAGGTCCCGGACTTCGATCCCAGGGAGCGGCTGCAAAGCAAGCAGCTTCTGCTCGGCGACAAATATTCTCAATACGCTGGCTGCGCGGCCCACGAAGCCGTCACCATGGGCAAGCTCGCGACGCCGCTCGACGATAAGGAAGGCTATCGCGCCGCCTGCATCATCGGCTCCGGCGTCGGCGGGATCACCACGCTCGAGTTCTCCTACAAGATGCTGTTCAAGGAGAACAAGCGCGCCACCCATCCGCTGACCCTGCTTAAGGCCATCGGCAGCTCGGCCTCGGCGCATGTCTCGATCGAATATGGCATCAAGGGCCCGACCTTCGGCGTGGTGAGCGCCTGCTCGACCGCGACCCATTCCATCGGGCTCGCCTACCGCATGATCCGCGAAGGCCTGGTCGATCTCGGCATCGCCGGCGCGGCCGAAGCCTCGCTCAACTGGGGCGCTACGCGTGCTTGGCAGGCGATGCGCGTGCTAAGTCCCGACGGGCTGTGGCCCTTCGCCAAGAAGCGCAATGGCACGGTGCTGGCCGAAGGCGCCGGCATCCTGCTGCTCGAGGAATATGAGCACGCCAAGGCGCGCGGCGCGCCGATCCTCGCCGAGCTGCTGGGCTACGGCATGACGGCGGATGCGGCCGATATGGTCAACCCGTCGATCGACGGCGCGGCCACGGCCATGCAGATGGCGCTCGACGATGCCAGCCTCTCGCCGTCCGACATCGACTACGTGAACGCCCACGGCACCGCGACCGCGGTCAACGACATCAACGAGACGCGCGCCATCAAGCGCGTGTTCGGCAATGCCGCGAACAAGCTCTCGATCTCCTCGACCAAGTCGATGCACGGCCATTGCCTGGGCGCCGGCGGCGGTATCGAGGCCGTCGCGGCGGTCAAGGCGATCGAGCAGAAATTCGTGCCGCCGACCATGGGCCTCGACGAGCCCGACCCGGAATGCGACCTCGACTACACCCCGAACCAGGGCAAGGCCCGCGAGGTCAACTACGCCATGTCGAACTCGTTTGCGTTCGGCGGGCTGAACGCCGTGCTCGTGTTCGGGCCGGCGCCGGCCTAGGCCGCCCGGGCTCCCCGTGCCATCCCTGAAATTTCTCTGGCGGCTCGCTTTGTTCGGAGTGGGCGGCCTCGCCTTGGGCTATGTCATCGCCAACATGACGCAGGTCTCGCGCCAGGACCGCGCCATCGTCCAGCATGCCGATGCGATCTACCGCGCGCCGTCGAGCTTCGTCGCCGGCAACCCGCAAGGCGATGTGAACGTCGTCTCCTTCTTCGACTATAACTGCCCCTATTGCCGGACGGGCGCCCCTGAGCTCGCCAAGCTGATTGCCGACGACGGCAAGGTGCGGCTCGTGCTGAAGGAGCTTCCCGTGTTGGGCAAGGACTCCGAGGAGGTGGCGCGGATCGCACAGGCCGCGATGGCGCAAGGCAAATACTACGAGCTCTACGAGAAGCTGATCGGCGGGGAGGGGCGCGCGACCAAGGAGCGGGCGCTCAGCGCCGCCGCCGAGCTCGGCCTCGACCGGACCAAGCTCGAGCAGGATATGGAAAGCGACGCCGTCAAGCGCGTGCTTGCCGCCAATGAGGCGCTTTCCACCGAGATGCGGGTGAGGGGCGTGCCCTTCTATCTCGTCGGCGACCGCAAGCTGCCGGCCGACGCGACGGCCGAGGATTTCGCAGCCGCCGTCGCCGACGTGCGCGCCAATGGCTGCAAGGCCAAGTGCTAGCCTGCTCTGTTGGCCATTCTGAGCGGTCATTCCCGCGAAAGCGGGAACCCAGTAACCCCTGATCCCGAAAGCATCCCGGTTACTGGTCGCCCGGCCGAGCCGGGCGATGACAAAGAAGCGGCGAGGGGAGCTAGATCAGCCCGAGCCCGCGGAAGCTCGCGTGCCCCTGCTTGCCGACGATGATGTGGTCGTGGACCATCACGCCGAGCGGCTTGGCTGCGGCAACGATCTGCTTGGTCATCTCGATATCGGCGCGGGACGGGGTCGGATCGCCTGACGGGTGATTGTGCACCAGCACGATCGCCGTCGCCGACAGCTCCAGCGCCCGCTTCACCACCTCCCGCACATAGACCGGCGTGTGATCGACCGTGCCCTTCTGCTGCACCTCGTCGGCGATGATCTGGTTGCGCTTGTCGAGGAAGAGGATGCGGAACTGCTCCTTGGCCTCGAAGCCCATCGAGGCGCGGCAATAGTCGAGCACCTGGCTCCAGGAGGCGAGCACCGGGCGCTCGAGCACCTCGCCGCGCATCAGGCGGAGCGCCGCGGCCCGCACCAGCCTGAGCTCCGTGACGGCGGCCTCGCCGATGCCTGGCACCTCGCGCAACAGCTCGTCAGGTGCGTTGATCGCCTCGGCGAAGGTGCCGAAGCGCGAAAGCAGGGCCTTGGCGAGCGGCTTGGTGTCGCGCCTTGGCATGGCGCGGAACAGGATCAGCTCGAGCAGCTCGTAATCGGGGAGGGCATCGGGACCGGCATCGCGGAAGCGGCGACGGAGCCTCTCGCGATGGCCGAGATAATGTGGCTTGCCCGCATCCTTGAAGCCCATCGGGCGGGGGCCTTCGCTTATTGGCGCTCGTAAGGCGGCCGGTCGAGTCCGCGGGGCGACAGGGTGAAAACCTCGCAGCCGGTCTCGGTGACGCCGACCGTGTGCTCGAACTGCGCCGAGAGCGACCGGTCGCGGGTGACCGCCGTCCAGCCGTCGGACAGGATCTTCACATGCGGCTTGCCGAGATTGATCATCGGCTCGATGGTGAACAGCATGCCGGGCTTGAGCGGCAGGCCTTCGCCCGGCTCGCCATAGTGGAGAATATTCGGCCGGTCGTGGAACACGCGGCCAAGCCCATGGCCGCAGAAATCGCGCACCACGCTGCAGCGCTCGGCCTCCGCGTAGGTCTGAATGGCGGCGCCGATGTCGCCGGTGGTCGCGCCCGGGCGAACGGCGGCCACGCCCCGCATCAGCGCGTTGTGGGTGACTTCCAGCAGCCGCTCGGCGGCGCGCGGGATCTTGCCGACGGCATACATGCGGCTCGAATCGCCGTGCCAGCCGTCGACGATCAGCGTCACGTCGATATTGAGGATGTCGCCGTCCTTCAGCGCGCGGGGCCCGGGGATGCCGTGGCAGACCACGTGGTTGAGCGAGGTGCAGATCGATTTCGGGAAGCCGCGGTAGTTGAGCGGCGCCGGCACCGCCCCGTGGTCCATGGCGTATTCGTAGACAAAGCGGTCGAGCTCGTCGGTGGTGACGCCGGGCTTCACCTGGTCGACCAGGAGGTCGAGCGCTTCGGCCACGAGCCGTCCTGCCTGCGCCATGCCGGCGAAGGCTTCTGGCCCGTGCAGCCTGATCTTGGTGTCGCGCGCCTGGGCGCGAGCAAATTCGAGGTTAGACATGGATCACGATCATAGCCGACAATTCGCTTTGACTTAGGAGGAAATGTGCCGATGTGCAATGTCGGCGCGCCACATATCATTGTCATTGCTCGGCTTGACCCGCCTGCGGGCCGAAGCCTTAAGGTTGGTTCGTGTCATGCAGAATCCTTCGGCGGGGCGAAGGCCCGGGCAACCAGTAATCACCGCCGATTGTCTGTGAGTACTGGGTGCCCGCATTCGCGGGCATGACAAAAAAGGAAGGCTCATGCCTCAGTCGGACACCGTCACCGCGGCGCTCGTCGTGATCGGCGAGGAGATCCTCTCGGGCCGCACGGCGGACGAGAACATCTCCTATATCGCCGGCTACCTCGCCCGCGCCGGGATTAGCTTGCGCGAGGTGCGGGTCGTGCCGGACGTCGAGGAAGAGATCGCCGGCACGGTCAACGCGCTGCGTCCCAAGTTCACCTATGTCTTCACCACCGGCGGCATCGGTCCGACCCATGACGACGTGACCACCGACGCGATCGCCAAGGCCTTCGGCGTCGAGGTCGTGCTCGACCCAGACGCGGTCGCGGCGCTCGAGCGGCATTTCAGCAAGGGCGAGCTGACGCCCGCGCGGCTCCGCATGGCGCGGGTGCCCGCCGGCGCCACTCTGATCGGCAATGCCATCTCCCGCGCGCCCGGCTACCGAATCGCCAACGTGATCGTCATGGCCGGCGTTCCCCGGATCATGCAGGTGATGCTCGACGCCGTGCTGCCGAGCCTCGACAAGGGGCGGCCGATCCTGACGCGCGCGGTCCGCATCGACGCGCCGGAGGGCGACGTGGCGGAACCGCTCGCCGCGCTGCAGGCGGCGCACCCGGACGTGCAGATCGGCAGCTATCCGTTCTTCGAGAAGAAGCGGCTCGGCACCTACATCGTCCTGCGCTCGACCGAGGCGCAAGCGCTCCAAGCGGCCGACGACGGGCTCTGGACGATAATTGTGGATAATGGGTTCGCCGCGGTCCGCGCCGAGGAAGAGTAAACGCCGCGCGCGCCATTTCCCGAATCACTCCGCCGGAGCGAGCCTCGGCGCGGCGCCCAGATCGAGACGCCACGACTCTGAGACATGGCGTCATGCCCGGACTTGATCTGGCCATCCGTTGCATTTCGCTGCCATGTGTTGATGCGCGAGCGGAATGGATTGCCGGGTCAAGCGTGGCAAGGACGCTGCGGATGTGTGTGATCGAGATGGTGACAGCGGCTCATGCGCACGGCGTATCGAGGAGCGCGTGTGAAGGCATAAAGGTTCGATTGAAACGGACGTCGGGTCTTGCTGAAGACGGCGCGCGGCGCCAGTCTAAAACCGCGAAAACCCCTTATTTTCAAGGCAAAATAAAAAGGCGCGGGGACGAGCCCCGCGCCTCTGAAAGCTGCGATCCAACAGCTATTTCTTCTTGGCGGTCTTCTTACGCGCGGTGCCCGTCTTCTTCGCCGTCGTCTTCTTCGCCGCTGCGGTCTTACGCGCCGCGGGCTTCTTCTTCGCTGCTGGCTTCTTCTTCGCTACTGCCATAGTTCATCCCTCCTTCAGGGCTGGCTGGCTATAAATTCACTCTAGCTACACCCGCTCGTCGCTCCGCACGTATCGCATTTGAGACACGTACCGTTGCGGACGAGCGTAAAGTTTCCGCATTCTCCACACGCTTCTCCTTCATAACCCTTAACGCGCGCTTCGGCGACAAGATCTGACGCGCCGCGCTCGGCAAGAGCTTCGACCGCGCGAGCGACATGCTCGGCCGTCTGCGATGAAGGATGTGTGGACGCGGAGGCAAGGCTTGTGGTGCGAGGTAGTGCGTCGTCGCGGACGTCGGTCTGCAACGCGCGCGCCTGAGCACCAGTGCCCTGCGCTTTGCTCGGCGCGAAGGACTTCCGCTCGCCGTAGCGGCCACGGATGTAGCCAGGCGAGACGAGAGCCTCGGTGGAACGCTTGCCTTCGCCAGCGTCACCGGAGCCGAGTGTCGTGCTGCCGATCTCACTTGGATCAACATGAGCAAGCTCGTAGCGTCCAAGATAAGAAACTGCAAGCTCTCTGAAGAGGTAGTCAAGGATCGAGGTCGCGTTCTTGATCGCCTCGTTCCCGCGCACCGGACCTGCCGGCTCGAAGCGCGTGAAGGTGAAGGCATCGACGAACTCTTCAAGCGGAACGCCATACTGCAGACCGACTGACACCGCGATCGCGAAGTTGTTCATGAGCGAGCGGAAGGCGGCGCCCTCCTTGTGCATGTCGATAAAGATCTCGCCCAGACGTCCATCGCCATACTCGCCAGTTCTTAAATAGACCTTATGCCCGCCGACGATGGCCTTCTGCGTGTAGCCCTTGCGCCGGTCGGGAAGCTTCTCGCGCTCGGCGCGGGCGCGCACCCGCTCGATGATGCGCTCGACCACGCGCTCGGCGACGACCTGCGCGCGCTGGAGCTGCGGCTGGTCTGAGGCGATCGCCGCCAGCACCTCTTCCTGGTCTTCCTCCTCGTCGGCGAGAAGCTGCGCGTTGAGCGGCTGCGAGAGCTTGGAGCCGTCGCGGTAGAGCGCGTTGGCCTTCAGCGCGAGCCGCCAGGAGAGGAGATAGGCCGCCTTGCAGTCCTCGACGGACGCGTCGTTCGGCATATTGATGGTCTTGGAGATGGCGCCGCAGATGAAGGGCTGCGCCGCCGCCATCATGCGGATATGGCTCTCGACCGACAGGAACCGCTTGCCCTTGCGGCCGCAGGGGCTCGCGCAGTCGAACACCGGCAGGTGCTCGGGGTTCAGGCCTGGCGCGCCTTCGAGCGTCATCGCCCCGCAGGCATATTCGTTGGCCGCCTCGATCTCGCGCTTGCCGAAGCCGATCTCGGCCAGGAGGTCGAAATCGGGCTGGTCGATGCGCTCGGGGGAGAGGCCCAGCACGCCGGTCAGGAAATCCTCGCCGAGCGTCCAGCGGTTGAACACGAACTTGATGTCGAAGGCCGAAGCCATCGCCTTCTCGACCGCCTCGATCTTCTCCGGCGTGAAGCCCTTGGCGGCCAGCGCCTCGGGGTTCACCCCAGGGGCCCCGGCGAGCGTGCCATGGCCCACCGCGTATTCGACGATGCGCTTGATGGCCTCCTCGGGGTAGCCGAGCTTGCGGAGCGCCTCCGGCACCATGCGGTTGATGATCTTGAAATAGCCGCCGCCGGCGAGCTTCTTGAACTTCACCAGCGCGAAGTCGGGCTCGATGCCGGTGGTGTCGCAGTCCATCACGAGGCCGATCGTGCCGGTCGGCGCGATCACCGTGGCCTGCGCGTTGCGGTAGCCGTGCTCCTTGCCGAGCGCGATCGCCCGCTCCCAGGCGTGCACCGCATGCGAGAGCAGCGCGGGCTCGGGGCACGCGCCGTGGTCGAGAGGCACGGGCGCCGTGGCGAGGCCCTCATAGCCGTCATTCTCGCCACGGGCCGCGCGCGCATGGTTGCGCATCACGCGGAGCATCGGCTCGCGATTCGCGTCATAGCCGGGGAAGGCGCCAAGCTCGCGCGCCATCTCGGCGCTCGTCGCATAGGCGATGCCGGTCATGATGGCGGTGAGGGCGCCGCAGAGCGACCGACCCTCCGCTGAGTCGTAGGGAATGCCCGACGCCATCAAGAGGCCGCCGATATTGGCGTAGCCCAAGCCCAGCGTGCGGTACTCGTAAGAGAGCTCGGCGATCCGGCGCGAGGGGAACTGCGCCATGGTCACCGCGATCTCGAGCACGACGGTCCAGAGCCTGATGGCGTGCTCATAGGCCTCGACGGCGAAGCTGCCGTCCTGGTGGCGGAAGGCCATCAGATTGAGCGAGGCGAGATTACAGGCGGTGTCGTCCAGAAACATGTATTCGGAGCAGGGGTTCGACGCCTTGATCTCGCCGGCCGCCGGGCAGGTGTGCCAGTCGTTGATCGTGGTGTGGAACTGGATGCCGGGATCGGCGCAGGCCCAGGCGGCGTGACCGACCTGCTCCCACAGCTCCCGCGCCTTGATGGTCTTCGCCGCCGCGCCGTTCTTACGGAAGGTGAGGTTCCAGTCGCCGTCTTCCTCGACCGCGCGCAGGAATGCGTCCGTGACACGCACCGAGTTGTTGGAGTTCTGGCCCGAGACGGTGCGATAGGCCTCCGAATCCCAATCCGTGTCATAGGTCGGGAAGTGGATCGAGGTGTAGCCTTGGCGGGCGAACTGGATCACCCGGCGGATCGCGTTGTCGGGCACCTTGGCCTTGCGGGCCGCGCGCACCTCGCGCTTCAGCGCTGGGTTCCGCTTCGGGTCGAAGCAGTCGTCGCCGTCGGCCTCGCAGTTCACGCAAGCCTTGAGGATGGCGTTCAGCCGCTCGGACAGGATCTTGGAGCCGGTGACGAGCGCCGCGACCTTCTGCTCCTCGATAACCTTCCAGTTGATGTAGCTCTCGATGTCCGGGTGGTCGATATCGACCACGACCATCTTGGCCGCCCGGCGGGTGGTGCCGCCGGACTTGATGGCGCCGGCCGCCCGGTCGCCGATCTTGAGAAAGCTCATCAGGCCCGAGGACTTGCCCCCGCCGGAAAGCGGCTCGTTCTCGCCGCGGAGCCTCGAGAAATTGGTGCCGGTGCCGGACCCATACTTAAAGAGCCGCGCCTCCCGCACCCAAAGGTCCATGATCCCGCCCTCGTTGACGAGGTCGTCGTCGATCGATTGGATGAAGCAGGCATGCGGCTGGGGATGCTCGTAGGCCGAGGTCGAGGCCTTCACCTCGCCGGTGCGGAAGTCCACATAATAATGTCCCTGGCTCGGGCCATCGATGCCGTAGGCCCAATGCAGCCCGGTATTGAACCATTGCGGGCTGTTCGGCGCGCCCATCTGCTTCGCCAGCATGTAGCGGAGCTCGTCGAAGAAGCTTCGCGCGTCCTCTTCGCTGGTGAAATAGCCGCCTTTCCAGCCCCAATAGGTCCAGGTCCCGGCCAGCCGGTCGAACACCTGGCGGGCGTCGGTCTCGCTGCCATACCTCTCCCCCTCGGGGAGGGAGGCGAGGGCTGCCTCGTCGGGCTCCGACCGCCACAGCCAGGACGGGACGGAATTCTCCTCGACTTTCTTCAGCCGCGCCGGGACGCCGGCTTTACGGAAATATTTCTGCGCCAGGATATCGGCCGCGACTTGGCTCCAGTCTGCCGGCACGCTGAAACGCTCCAGCTTGAAGACCACCGAGCCGTCGGGATTGCGAATCTCGCTCGCGCTCTCCCGGAAGGGGATGGCGTCATAGGGCGATTTGCCAGCTTCCGTAAATTTCCGTTCAATCCGCATCGTCTTATGCCCCCTAATTTCGCCCCTGATCCCCGCGTCTCGCATCCCCTAAGGCGCGACCGTCGAAGCTGGGCCGATTCGTGTCGGGCATCAATATGTATGCATCCGGTTAGCCAATTCCTACTACACCCTGTGGGCCAACGCTAGAAACTGCGGTGCGCAACTCAGGGGATATCATGTGGACCCGCGGTGGATGAGATGCAACGCCCGGCCATTCTGCGGGCGTTTCGTGCTTGGCCTGTGGGGGCGCGGCTGGCCGTCCTTCATCGCCCATTTACCGCTGCTCACTTCTTATGTGTGGCAGTGGACCGAAAGCCAGCAATGGCGGGGGGTCGGGGTGAGTTCCATGCCGCATCATCGCGCGCTCGGGCGGGATATCGACAAGCTTGCCATTGCCGTGGTCGACAATCGCCGGCCCATGCTTGCGGTTATGCGGGCGATGCTGGCCGCGATCGGCACCGGCCGGGTCGAGACCTATGAAAGCCCGATCGAGGCGCTCGATCGGATGGCGCGCGATCTGCCGGACCTCGTGATTGTGGCCGCGCCCTTGGAGCCACTGACCGGGCCGGCAATGGTCAGGGCCATGCGGCGCACGAGCTCAGGCCCGCTCGCGCTCGTCCCCGCCATGATCATGGCCACCAACGTCAAGCCGCAGCTTGTGGAGGAGGCGCTGAAGGCCGGCGCCCACCAGGTGCTGGTCCTGCCGATCGCTGCCAGCGCGCTCTGTCGCCGGCTCGATTGGCTGGTCAATGACGACCGGCCGTTCGAGCTTTGCGGGCAGCATTATATCGTGGCGGGGCTCGAAGAACGGCTCGCGCTCGGCACACAACGCCCGGTTCCCGAACCCGCCGCCGCGCAGAACGCGCTCGCCGCGCGCAGTTGATGGCGCAGCCCGAACGCTTAGCGTCACCTGAGGTTATGCTGCGGTGCACTGGACACCGGCCGGCGTTGCGCCCATAGTCCCGACGCAAGCTTCGAGAAGCGGCAAGAACCACCCCATGGGCATTTTCACCGAGCTCTTTGCCTGGTGGACGGGCAATACCATCGGCACGCGCTTTTACACCTGGCGCAAGGGTGAGCGCGTGGGCGAGGACGGCCTGGGCAATGTCTATTATCAGGAGCGTGGCGGCGAGCGGCGCTGGGTGATCTACCGGAACCTCGCCGAGCCCTCGCAGGTGCCGCCCGATTGGCATGCCTGGCTGCATCGCACCGTTGACGTGCCGCCGACGCTCGAAGACTACGCGCCGCGGCCCTGGCAGCAGGCCCACCGGCCGAATCTCACAGGGACCTACGAAGCCTATCGCCCGCCGGGCTCGACCTTGCGGCCCGACATCCGCAAGCCGAAGCAGGACTACGAGCCATGGCAGCCGCAGTGACGCAAGACGCCGCGCCCGCGCCCGAGGCGCCGAAACCCGTGCAGCGCTGGTCGGCGTCGGATTATGCGCGCAATGGCCGCTTCGTGCAGGAGCTGGCCGGCGCCATCTTCACCATGCTCGAGCCGCGCCCGGGCGAGCGCATCCTCGACCTCGGTTGCGGTGACGGCGTGCTCACCGCCGAGATCAAGGCAGCGGGCGCCGACGTGCTCGGCGTCGATCTGAGCGACGAGTTGCTTGCCGTCGCCCGCATGAAGGGCCTCAGCGTCCGCAAGCTTGACGGGCACGCGCTCGATTTCGTCTCTGAGTTCGACGCGGTGTTCTCGAACGCCGCGCTGCACTGGATGCGCGCGCCGCAGCTCGTCGTCGCGGGCGTCGCCCGCGCGCTGAAGCCGGGCGGCCGCTTCGTCGGCGAGCTTGGCGCGCACGGCAATGTCGCCGCGATCGCCACCGCCATGCGCGCGGTCGGCGAGAGGCGGGGAGGGGACCCGGCCCGCGCCGCGCCCTGGTTCTTCCCGACGCCGGAAGAATATTCCAGGCTGCTCACGGAGGGCGGCTTCACCGTGAAGGAGACGACGCTCGTGCCGCGCCCCACCCCGCTCAAGACCGGCATGGAAGGGTGGCTCAGGACCTTCGGCCGCGCGTTCTTCGATCAGTTCGAGGAGCCTGAGCGAACGCAAGCGGTGCAGGAGGCGATGGCGCTGTTACGGCCGTCGCTCTGCGATACGCGCGGCGTCTGGACGGCCGACCATGTCAGGCTCAGATTCGTTGCCATACGCAACGCGTGAAAATGGCGGACAATCGGCCCGGTCACACCTATGCCCCAATCCTGGCCGACCCGTTCTTGCCTAGGATGCGCGCCGGAGCGATAGTCGAGGCCGATCAGACGGTGTGCGATAGTATGAACAAAGCCAAGGCGTTCGCGGTACCCCGTGCCGGACAGTGCCTCGTTCTGGCGATGGCCGCGCTGGGCCTCGCGTTCGCGCCCGCACCGGCCTCCGCCGACACCAAGATCAAGAACAAGGTCGCCGTGTTCGCCGCGCTCGACAAGGTGACGGGCCGCATCCAGCACCTCGAAATCCCCATGAACAACACGGTCGAGTTCGGCGCGCTGAAGGTGACGCCGCGCGTTTGCGACACGCGGCCACCGACCGAGAAGCCGAACACCGTATCCTTCGTCGAGGTTGACGAGGTGAAGCTGACGGGCGAGCAGCAGCGCCTCTTCACCGGCTGGATGTTCGCCGAGAGTCCCGGCCTTCACGCCGTCGAGCACCCGGTCTTCGACGTCTGGCTGACAAGCTGCAAGATGCCCGAGGGCGGCCAGACCGTCGGCAACGCCGCGAATGCCGCAGCACCCGCTGCCGCCGCGGCACCGGGCGCGGCACCGGCACCTGCTCCGGCCGCGGCACCGCCGCCACCGCCGACGGAGGCTGAGCCGGATTTCGAGGCGGAGCCGGACATGCCCGCGGAAGCCGCCGAAATGCCGGCCGAGCCGGAAGAGCCGTTCGAGCCGCTGCCCTGGGCGAGGTGATCTGAGAGCGCCGCCTCGAGCAGGCGTTGAAACTCCTCGCGTGAGACCTCGACCGCGCCGAAGCGGGCGAGATGGCCCGTGACGAATTGCGTGTCGAGCAGCTCGAAGCCGCCAAATTTCAGCCGCGCCACCAGATAGACGAGGGCGATCTTGCTCGCGTCGCGCACGCGGGAGAACATGCTCTCGCCGAAGAAGGCGCGGCCGAGATGCACGCCGTAAAGCCCGCCGACCAGCCGGCCGTCCTGCCAGACCTCGACCGTATGGCAATGGCCGAGCGCGAACAGCTCGCGATAGAGGCTTCTGATCCGGCTGTTGATCCAGGTCGAGCGGCGACCGAGCCGCGGTGCGGCGCAGCCCTCGATCACCGCCTCGAAATCGTTGTCGACCTTCACCTCGAAGCCGCCCTGGCGGATGGTGCGCGCTAGCCGCTTCGGCACATGCACGCGGTCGAGCGGCAGGATGCCGCGCCGCTCCGGCTCGATCCAATAGAGCGCGTTGTCCTCGGCGCTCTCGGCCATGGGAAAGATGCCGCACGCATAGGCCTTCAGCAGGACCTGCGGCGTGATCTCGATCATGACGTCGTCGATTGAGGTCATGACTCCAGTCGAACGCGCCCGGCGCGCGCGGTCAAGCCCGGCGATGACGCAGTGTTGGCGCGCCGCGGCTCACGGATTGGCGAGGTGCTTCTCCAGCCAATGGATATCGTAATTGCCGTCGACGATGTCGGGTTCGGAGATCAGCGCGGTGAAGAGCGGGATCGTCGTCTCGATGCCGTCGACCACGAACTCGCCGAGCGCGCGCTTGAGGCGCATTAGGCATTCGTTGCGGTTCCGGGCATGCACGATCAGCTTGCCGATCAGGCTGTCGTAATAAGGCGGGATGGTGTAGCCGGCATAGGCGCCCGAATCGACGCGCACGCCGAGCCCGCCCGGCGGGTGGAAATGGGTGATGGTGCCGGGCGAGGGACGGAAGGTCTTCGGGTTCTCGGCATTGATGCGGCATTCGATGGCGTGCCCGTTGAAGCGCACGTCGTCCTGGCGGAGCGAGAGCGGCGCGCCTGTCGCGATCCTGATCTGCTCGATCACGAGGTCGATGCCGGTGATCATCTCGGTGATGGTGTGCTCGACCTGGAGCCGCGTGTTCATCTCGATGAAATAGAACTCGCCGTCCTCGTAGAGGAACTCGACAGTGCCGACCCCGCGATAGCGGAGCTTGCGCATGGCGTTCGCCACCGTCTCGCCGATGCGCGCGCGCTCACTCTCGTTGAGCGCGGGCGACAGCGCCTCCTCCCAGAGCTTCTGGTGGCGGCGCTGTAGCGAGCAGTCGCGCTCGCCGAGATGGATGGCGTTGCCGATCCCGTCGCCCAGCACCTGCACCTCGATATGGCGCGGCTTGACGAGATATTTCTCGAGATACACGGTGTCGTCGCCGAAGGCCGCGCGCGCCTCGTTGCGCGCCGACATGATGGCGGGCTCGAGCTCGCTGTCGGAATGCGCGACCTTCATGCCGCGCCCGCCGCCACCGGCCGCAGCCTTGACCAGCACGGGATAGCCCATGTCGCGGGCAACCGCGCGGGCCTCGGCGATGTCGGTGACCGGACCGTCCGAGCCCGGCACGCAGGGAATGCCGAGCGCACGCGCGGTCTGTTTCGCCTCGATCTTGTCGCCCATCACGCGGACATGCTCGGCGGTCGGGCCGATGAAGGTGATGGCGTGCTCCTCGAGGATCTCGGCGAAGCGCGCATTCTCCGCGAGGAAGCCGTAGCCCGGATGCACCGCATCCGCGCCGGTGATCTCGCAGGCCGCGACGATGGCCGGGATGTTGAGATAGCTGTCCTTCGCGGGCGGGGCGCCGATGCACACGCTCTCGTCGGCGAGGCGCACATGCATGGCGTCGGCATCGGCCGTGGAGTGGACCGCCACGGTGGCGATGCCGAGCTCCTTGCAGGCCCGCTCGACGCGGAGCGCGATCTCTCCCCGGTTGGCGATCAGGATCTTGTCGAACATGACTAGCGCGGCTGCTCGATCACCGCGAGCGGCTCGCCGTATTCGACCGGCTGCCCGTCCTCGACCAGGATGGCGAGCACGACGCCAGCGCGCGGGGCGGGGATCTGGTTCATCGTCTTCATGGCCTCGATGATCAGCAGCGTCTGGCCGGCCGCGACCTTGGTGCCGACCTCGACGAAGGGCGGTGCGCCGGGCTCGGGCGAACGATAGGCCGTGCCAACCATCGGCGAGGTCACGGTGCCTGGGTGGGCGAGCAGCTCGTCGCGCGCGCTGCCGCGCTTGCCGCCGCCCGCGGGCTCGCGGTGATGCTCGTGCGCCGGCCCGCCTTCCGCGGCGGCGACCGCCCTGACCACGCCGCCGCGCGCGACGCGGATGCGGCGGCCCTCGATCTCGATCTCGATCTCGGTCAGCCCCGTCTCGTCGAGCAGCGCCGCAAGCTCGCGGATCAGGTCCTTGTCGAAATTGCCGCCCTCATGCGCCATGTCCGGCGTTCCCTTCTTGGCCATCAACCGGATCCGCTTTGCGGGATCGCGGCGGCGACCGCCTCGATCGCCAGCTCATAGCTTTGCGGGCCGAACCCGCAGATCACGCCCTTCACCGCCTTGGAGATATAAGACTGATGCCGGAACGGCTCGCGCGCGAAAATGTTCGAGAGATGCACCTCGACCTTCGGGATGGTGCAGGCCTGGAGCGCATCAAGCATGGCGATCGAGGTGTGGGTGAAGGCGCCGGCATTGACGATCAGCCCGGCGGCCTCGGTCCTCGCCTCCTGGATCCACGCCACCAGCTCCCCCTCGTGATTGCTCTGCCGGAACTCTGTCTTAAATCCCAATGACTTAGCCTTGCGCGCGCAGCGCTCTCGCACGTCGTCCAGCGTCTCCCTGCCGTAGATCTCGGGCTCACGGGAGCCGAGCAGGTTCAGGTTCGGGCCGTTCAGGACGTAGATCGGTTTGGCCATGGCTGGGCGCGCGACGCATCGTGAGGGCGCCCCGCCACTCCAGGACAGAGGGCGCGAGCGAGCAAACGCGCCCCTTTACCAGCTTTTCCGCCGTTCGGCAAAATGTGGCAGACGCCCCGAGCGGGGCGGCAGGCCCTAGCAGACGGCGCAGCCCTTCTCGCGGATTTCGGCCACCTTCTCCTTGAGCCGGTCGTGCAGGTCCTCGGGCGCGCCCGGGATGACCTTGTCGCCGACCAGGAAGAGGGGCGTGCCTTGCAGCCCGAGCTTCTCAGCGAGCTCGCGCGCCTCCTCGAGCGCCTTCTTCACCTCGTCGCTCTCCATGTCCTTCTGCAACTGCTCGACATCGAGGCCAAGCTCGCCCGCCACGCGCAGCACCTTGTCCTTGTCGGCCTTGCCGGTCTCGTAGAGCTTCCGGTGCATCTCGAAATATTTGCCCTGCTTCATCGCGGCGAGGGCACCCTTGGCGGCGTTCTCGGAATCCTCGCCGAAGATCGGCAGCTCCTTCAGCACGAGCCGCACCTTGTCGTCGCCCTCGACCAGCTTGACGACGTCGGGAAGCGCGCGTTTGCAGTAGCCGCAATTGTAGTCGAAGAACTCGACCAGCGTGACATCGCCGTCCGGATTTCCGCCGGTAAAGGAGAGCTTCGAGCGGAACAACGCCTCGGCATTTTCGCCGATCGCCTTGGACTGCTGCGCGACCTGCTCCTCGGCCTGGCGGCGGTCGAGCTCGCCGGTCATCTCGACCAGGATCTCCGGATTTTCCGTCAGATAGTTGCGGACGATCTCGATCACGCGCTTGTCGTCCAGCGCCGCCGAGGGTGCATCGACAACGCCTGGAGCCGTGCGCCATATGACGCTCAGCGTGGCGGCGGTCACAAGGGCGGCAACGACCGCAGCCACGAGCGCGGTGGCGAGACCAGTCTTGAGGGTCATGCTTTAGTCTCCAGGGTTGGCGCTACCGGGCGCGCGGGAGTTCGAAGGAGAGGATGTCGTCGGCCCTGATCCAGTTCGGGGTTCCGTCGACGAAACCCTCCCTGGCACGCTTGGCCTGCTGCTTGGCGAGCTTGAGTTGCCCTTCATAGAAATAGGCCTCGGCCGATGCAAGCGCCGCCTGGGCCATGAAATTGCGCTTGGCGCCGGTGGCCTGCGCCGCTTCGGCCTTGCGCGCGTAGGCCGCGGCAAGCTGGCGGAAGCCCATCGAGGAGGTCTCGCCGGATGCCATCGCGGTGCGCAGATTGGTGATGGCTTCGTCGACCAGCTTCGCATCGTTGGCACCGACCAGCGCCTGGCCGAGCATGATGCGGAGGAGCGGCTCGTTGGGATTGAGCCTGACCGCCTCGCGCAAGGGTGCGACTGCCTGCGCCGACTTGCCGCTCTCGAACAGGAACTGTCCCTTGATCTCGTGGAAATAGGGATAGTTCGGCTGCGCGGCGATCAGCGCGTCGAGCTGCGGCATGGCGGCCACGACGCCGGACTTCCGGTAGGTGGCGATCGCCCTGGCATAGGAAGCGGGCAGCGACTGGTCGGATTTCGGATAGCGGTTGAAGGTCGACTGTGGCGCATCGAGGAAGCCGTAGAGCTTCGCCTTGATCAGGTCGTGGCGGAGCTGGAGCTCCGGCGGATCGGTATTGTCATAGTAGGGGCTCGAGGTGACGAGCGCCTTGAGGCTCTCGATGCGCGCGTGCGGCAGCGGGTGGCTTTGCAGATAGGGGTCGATGCCCTGGACGCCGGCGATCTTGCTTGCCATCAGCTCGAAGGTCTCCAGCATGCCGCGGCCGGACTGCTTGGTCGCGTTGAGAAAGGTCACCGCGGCCTGGTCGGCGGAAGACTCCTCGGTCTGCTGGTAGGCCAGCAGCGTCCTGATCGCCGCATCCTGTCCGCCATAGGCGACGCCCATGCCGGCCTGGCCCGCATAGGGATTGCCGGAGAACGCACCGCCCACGGCTGCGGCAAGGCCGAGGATCTGCAGCATCAGCGCCGCCGACTTCGCCTTCGAGACTTGCGACCTGAGGCGCGCGAGATGGCCGCCGGTAATGTGACCGCTTTCATGCGCGAGCACGCCGATCACCTGGTTCGGCGTCTTCGAGTTCATCAGCGTGCCGGCATGGATGAACATGTTGCGCCCGTCGACCACGAAGGCGTTGAAGGCGCGGTTATTGACGATGTGAATGCGGATGCCTTGCGCGCCGAGCCCCGCCGCTTCGAGAATCGGCTTGGCGTAGGTGCGGAGCAGCGCTTCGGTCTCCGCGTCGCGGATCAGCCCTTGCGCGGCGGCCGGCGGCGTGGCTGAGACCGCAAATGCCGCTGCAAGCCCGATGGCGACGCCCACGCGGAGGCGCGGGGCATTGAGCCTTGGAGATTGGGGCAGAGCGGGCATTGTCCGGTTCGATCGTTAGCGTTGGGGAGACCGCGCGAACGCGGTTTTGCGCGCCTTCATTCAGAACATGAGATACGCTGGCTAAGCCCCTTCCAGCCGTGTCTCGACCAGAGTTTCGCCTGACTGGCTTTCTATTGCGGCGACAGCGTGACACATCACACGAGCCATCATCAACAAAGCGCGAGATTAAATTTTTGAAAGACGCCAAGGCTTTTTCGCCGGAATCCGAAGCTTTGCCGCGGCCGCTGGCGCGCCGAAGCGCGATCGATCCGTTCATCGTCATGGACGTGATGGCCGACGCGAACGCGCGCCAGGCAAGCGGCGCCGACATCATCCATATGGAAGTTGGCCAGCCCGGTACGCCCGCGCCACGCGCCGCACGCGAGCGTGCCGTCGAAGCGCTGCGCAGCGAGCGGCTCGGCTATACCGAGGCGCTCGGCCTGCCGAGCTTGCGCGAGCGGATTGCGCGTTACACCGCGGACCGTTACGGCGTGAGCGTCTCGCCGGAGCGCGTGGTGGTGACGGCCGGCTCGTCGGCAGGCTTCGTGCTGGCGTTCCTTGCGCTGTTCGACGCGGGCGACAGCATCGGCCTGCCGTCGCCGGGCTATCCATGCTACCGGCAGATCGCGCGCGCGCTCGATCTCGACCCGCGCCTGATCGAGACGTCGGGGCAGGGGCGTTGGATGCCGACTGTCGCCGACGTTGAAGGACTGGCGGCGGCGGGCGCGGCGGGGCTCCTGCTCGCGAGCCCCAACAATCCGACCGGAACGATGGCGCTGGCGCCCCGGCTTGCGGAGATCGCGCGAGCCTGCCGCGGACGCGGCCTCTGGCTGATCTCCGACGAGATCTATCACGGCCTCGAATACGACGTGCCGGCCGAGACGGCGCTCGCCCATTCGGACGCGGCCATCGTCGTCAACAGCTTCTCGAAATATTTCAGCATGACCGGCTGGCGCATCGGCTGGCTGATCGTGCCCGAGGCGCTCGTGCGGCCCATCGAACGGCTGGCCCAGAACCTCTACATCTCGCCGCCCGCGATCTCGCAGGCGGCTGCGCTCGGCGCGTTCGACGGGATCGACGAGCTCGAGACGATCAAGTCGGGCTACGCGCGGAACCGCGCCCAGTTGCTGGAAGAGCTGCCGCGCGCGGGGCTAACCACCATCCTGCCCGCCGACGGCGCCTTCTATCTCTATGCCGATGTGAGTCGCTTCACGCCGGACAGCGAGGCCTTCGCCAAGGCGATGCTCGCCGAGATCGGCGTCGCCGTGACGCCCGGCATCGACTTCGATCCCGCGCACGGACGAAACTATCTGCGCTTCTCTTATGCGGGGCCCGAATCCGCCATGCGCGAGGCTGCGCGCCGCATCAAGGACTGGATGACGCGGCGCGCCTCTTAACCCCGCGACCACCAGCCGCGCCGGCGGGGCGCAGGCTCGGCCGGCTCATCGTCGCCCTCGGCGCTTGCTCCGACCGTCGCGGGCTCGCGGGCCGGTGGCGCGTCGTTGAAGATCGGCTCGTCGTGCGGGGCGTCCGGCTCGTCGGTCTCGCGCGTGAACGGCTCGTCTGGCGCGGCCGTCTCGGTGCTCGGCCAGTCTTGGCCGCCGGCACGCTCCTCGGCGTCATCGCCCTGCGCACCGAGCCCCGGCGCCTCTCCGGCCGGTGCACGGTCTCCGCGCTGGCCCGAGCGGCCACGGCGTCCGCCGCGGCGGCCTCTGCGGCGCGGGCCCTTGCGGCCTTCCGCGCCGTCTTCGCCACGCGCTTCCCGCTTCTCGCCGCTCTCGCTTGCCCGCTCCGCGGTCGCTTCCTCGTCCTCGGCATCAGCTGCCGCGACCTTCGCGCTCGGCGCGCGCTGGGGTTCGCCGTTCTCGCCATGACGCTTGCGCCGCCGCCGCCGCGAGCGCCGACGCGCCGGGTCGCCGTCAGCCTCGCCTGCTTGCGCCATGTCTCCGCTGCGCGCGTCCTCGCCGCGTGCATCGTCGGCGCGCGCGTCCTCGTGCTCAGCCTCCTCGGCCGGCTCGTCGCGGTGATGCGCCCAATCCATATGCACCACACTGCTCTCGCCGCCGAGCGCCGCGCCCTCCGCGCCGCGCTCGATCACGTATTGCGAGATGTGCATGTTCTCGTCGGCCGTGACGGTGATCGGCACGCGATAGCGGTTCTGGATGTCGTTCAGATGCGCGCGCTTCTGATTGAGAATGTAGAGCGCGACGTCGACCGCCGTGGTGGCGACCAGCGGCACCACGCCGTCGGTGATCAGCCGGTCCTCGATCGAGCGCAGGATGTCGAGCGCGACCGACTCGACCGACCGCACCATGCCCGAGCCCTGGCACATCGGGCAGCCCGTGGTCGAGCCTTCCAGCATGCCGGTGCGCAGGCGCTGGCGCGACATTTCGAGCAGGCCGAAATGGCTGATGCGCCCGACCTGGATGCGCGCCCGGTCGTTGCGCAGCGACTCCTTGAGGCGCCGCTCGACCAGCCGGTTGTTGCGGCGCTCGTCCATGTCGATGAAGTCGATGACGATCAGCCCGGCGAGGTCGCGCAGTCTGAGCTGCCGCGCAATTTCTTCGGCGGCCTCGAGATTCGTCTTCAGCGCGGTGTCCTCGATATTGTGCTCGCGCGTCGCCTTACCCGAGTTCACGTCGATGGAGACCAGCGCCTCGGTCTGGTTGATGACGATATAGCCGCCGGACTTGAGCACCACTTGCGGCGAGAACATCGCCGCGAGCTGACGCTCGACCTGGTAGCGGATGAAGACGGGCTCCGGCTCCTTGTAGGGCTTCACGTTCTTGGCATGGCTCGGCATGAGCATGCGCATGAAGTCCTTGGCCTCGCGGTAGCCCTCGTCGCCGGCGACGAGAACCTCGTCGATGTCCTTGTTGTAGAGGTCGCGGATGGAGCGCTTGATGAGGCTGCCTTCCTCGTAAACGAGACTCGGTGCCGACGAGCGCAGCGTCAGCTCGCGCACATTCTCCCACAGGCGCAGCAGATATTCGAAGTCGCGCTTCACCTCTGCCTTGGTGCGCGAGGCGCCGGCGGTGCGCAGGATGACGCCCATGCCCTCCGGCACTTCCAGGTCGGCGGCGACGTCCTTGAGGCGCTTGCGGTCGGCGGCGTTGGTGATCTTGCGCGAGATGCCGCCGCCGCGCGCCGTGTTCGGCATCAGCACCGTGTAGCGGCCGGCGAGCGAGAGATAGGTCGTGAGCGCCGCGCCCTTGTTGCCGCGCTCTTCCTTGACGACCTGCACGAGGATGATCTGCCGGCGGCGGACGACCTCTTGGATCTTGTAGGGGCGCCCGCGCCGGCGCCGCGCGCGTTCCGGCACTTCCTCGAGCGCGTCTTCCGAGCCGACCGATTCGACGGTTTCGGCCACGAGGTCGCCATTGCTTCCCTGTGTGTCGACCGGCTGGCCGACAGAGGGTTCGGCGTCGTCCTCGTCGTCCTCTTCGTCCTCGGGAACCGAGCGGACAGCGTCGAGCGTCTCGATCTCCTCGGCGGGCTCGGAGACCTCGTGCACCAGGTCGGCGCCTTCGAGCACGACGCTGCGCGGCTCGTCTTCGCGCGGCGTGGTGTCGATCTCGTCCTCGTCGCCAATCTCGAATTTCGCGATGCCGACGGTTTCGGAACCGGATTCCGCAGCGGATTCGGCCCTGGGCTCGGACCTGCGGCTGCTCCTGTCTTGCCGGCTGTCCGGCCGGCCGCGTCCGCGGCGCCCACGGCGCTTGCTGCGGCGCCCCGAAGCGGCTTCGTCATCTTCCGCGGCTTCCTCGGCCGAGGCGCGGCTCTGCTCGAGCGCCTCTTCTTCGAGCAGCGCCTGCCGGTCGGCGACCGGGATCTGATAATAGTCGGGATGGATTTCGGTGAAGGCCAGGAAGCCGTGACGGTTGCCGCCGTAATCGACGAAAGCGGCCTGCAGCGACGGCTCTACCCGCGTGACCTTGGCGAGATAGATATTGCCGCGAAGCTGCTTTTTAGTGGCTGATTCGTAATCAAATTCCTCGACACGAGTGCCCTTTACCGCGACGACCCGGGTCTCTTCCGGATGCGCCGCATCGATCAGCATTTTGCTTGCCATGTTGTGTTTTCTCCGCCGCGCGGGGCAGGGCACGCGATGTAAGACGCCGTGCCGGGCTGAGGCCCGAGGCCCCGCGCGCGCTAGTAACCAATAGACCATGATTCGCTACGATGGCCATGAAGGGCAGGCAGACGCCGGCGCCCCTTGCGGGAAGCCGCACAGTCTCCGACCGAGCCGAAGCCTCGTGGTTTCCGAGGCTTGGCCGAATGCCCTGACTCTGCATCGCAGTCCTCATCGCCGCGTCATGACGCGGCTCGAGAGCTCTGACTGGCGGTCATCTCTCACCTGGCCGCCGCTTCTGCGTCGGGCCGGAACGAATAAGACCCTGACGCGGGAAACAAATCTGCCCGTCTCGCCGTTTGGCGTCCAAGGGCTTCACGGGCTCGCCGCGCGAGCCCGACCCTTATTACGGGGTTGGCGGGAGATTTGGCAAGCCTCGGCTTGAGCCGGCGGGCACGGGGCCACAACCCTCGCTTAACCACGTAAGGGTTAAGACTGACGGCTGCGGCCGAATTTCTTGGGGAAATGTAGGCCTTTCCGGTCGGGCGGCGCGATCCCGCCACAACTTTTGGCTGCGGGGAGTGATGCGTAGGTTGTGCGCAGGATGGATGGTCGTGCCCGCAATTGCGGCAGCCGCTCTCCTTTTGCTCGCATCTCCGCAACTCTGCAACCTGAGTGCCTTGGCGGCTTCCAAGACGGTCGCCAAGGATGCGCGGCTTGCCGGCGACCGCGAGCGGACCCGCTTCATCGCCGACCTCTCCCGCAAGGTCGATGTGCATGTTTTCGCGCTCGGCAATCCGTATCGCGTCATCGTCGATGCGCCGGATGTGAGCTTCCAGATGCCGGCAGGCCTCGGCAGCGAGAAGAGGGGGCTCGTCACCGCCTTCCGCTACGGCCTGTTCGCGCAGGGCAAGGCGCGCATCGTGCTCGACGTGAGCGGACCGTTCCTGATCGACAAATCCTTCGTGCTCGACGCGCGCGACGACCAGCCGGCCCGTCTCGTGATCGACCTCGTGCCGACCGATGAGAAGACCTTCCTCGCCAAGCAGAAGGAGACGCCGTCGCACGAGATCGCCAACAAGGATCCGCTGCCGCCGCAGGCCGTGGTGCGGCCGCCCAACGCCAAGCCGATGGTGGTGCTCGATCCCGGCCATGGCGGCGTCGATTCTGGCGCCAAGAGCGCGGCGGGCATCGCCGAGAAGGATGTCGTGCTGGGCTTCTCCAAGATCCTTAAGACCAAGCTCGAGGCCACCGGCCGTTACGAGATTCACCTCACCCGCGAGGACGATACCTTCCTGCCGCTGCGTGAACGCGTGGCCATCGCCCAGAAGAAGGGCGCGAGCCTCTTCCTCTCGATCCATGCCGACTATTTCCCCGCGCAGACCGACAAGACCAAGCCCGTGATCAAGGCCAAGGGCGCGACGGTCTATACGCTCTCGGAGGAGGCGTCGGACGAGGAAGCCCGCGCGCTCGCCGCCAAGGAGAACTTCTCCGATGCCGTCGCGGGCGTCGCCCTGCCTGAGGATTCCGACGAGGTGCTGGCCAATATCCTGATCGACCTTGCCCAGCGCGAGACGAAGAACCGCTCGCAGCTCTTCGCGCGCTCGATCGTGGGCAAGCTCGCAGGGCGCGCAGCGCTCCACACCAAGCGCCTGCGCTCGGCGGGCTTCCGTGTGCTGAAGGCGCCCGACGTGCCGTCGGTGCTGCTCGAGCTCGGTTTCCTCAGCAACCCGGACGACGAGAAGCTGCTCTTGTCGGATGCCTGGCGCGAACGCGTCGCCGGCGGCGTGGTCGAGGCGATCGACGGCTATTTCGCCAAGAAGGTCGCCCGCCATCCTTACTGACGCGGACGCGTCATTCCGGCGTAAGCCGGGATCCTGCGCGGGGTGGCGAGCGTGTCGCTAAGTGCCCATGTTAGGCACGCATCGGGACAGCCCGCGTTCTCCCATTAAATCGCGGTAATGCAGGGGTTTCAGGGGGTTCGAGGCGTTTTGTTGCCATAATTTTCGCTAGGGTTGTCACCGGGTACCCCTAGGACTAAAACCTAGGAAACGGGACGGGATTTCAAACGCATGGACATTACGGCTCCAGTCAAGCCGCCGGAGCAGCGGCGCCGTCGCCGCCGCGGCGGATTTCTGCTGCGCCTGATCGGCTTCACCTTCGCCGCCGGCATGATCGTCTTCATCGCCGCCGCGGGCGCCGCGGCCTTCGTGCTGTGGAAGGTGTCGAACGAGCTGCCGGACTACGAGGTGCTCGCCAAATACGAGCCGCCGGTCATGACGCGCATCCACGCCAATGACGGCAGGCTGATCGCCGAGTTCGCGCGCGAGCGCCGCATCTACGTGCCGATGACCGCCGTGCCGGACCTGGTGGTCAAGGCCTTCATCTCCGCCGAGGACAAGAACTTCTACCAGCACGGCGGCCTCGACATTCAAGGCATCATCCGTGCCGTGGTCACCAATCTGAGCGCCGCGTCGGCCGGCCGCCGCTCGGTCGGCGCCTCGACCATCACCCAGCAGGTCGCCAAGAACTTCCTGCTCACCCGCGACCAGACCATGGAGCGCAAGCTCAAGGAGGCGATCCTCGCCATCCGCATCGAGCGCGCCTTCACCAAGGAGCAGATCCTCGAGCTCTATCTCAACGAGATCTATCTCGGCGCCGGCGCCTACGGCGTTGCCGCCGCGGCGCAGACCTATTGGAACAAGGCACTGAACGAGCTCACGCTCGCGGATGCCGCTTATCTCGCGGTGCTGCCCAAGGCGCCCGCCAACTACGATCCGTTCAAGTTCACCGACCGCGCCATCGCGCGGCGCAACTGGGTTATGGACCGCATGGTCGAGAACGGCTTCGTCACGCGCGACGAGGCCGAGAAGGCCAAGGCCGAGCCGCTCGGCGTCAAGGCGCGCACCTTCGGGTCCAAGATCTTCGCCTCGGAATATTTCGCCGAGGAAGTGCGCCGCGAGATTCTCGACCGCTACGGCGAGGACAAGCTCTATGGCGGCGGCCTGTCGGTGCGCACCTCGCTCGACCCGCGGCTGCAGGCGATCGCGCGCAAGGCGCTGGTCAACGGCCTCGTCAGTTACGATCAGCGGCGCGGCGGCTGGCGCGGGCCGGTGAAGCAGATCGAGCTCGATGGCGACTGGGGCAAGACGCTCGCCGCCCTGCCGTCCTATCCCGACATCGATCCCTGGAAGCAGGCCGTCGTGCTCGAAGTGAGCAAGGACCAGGCGAAGATCGGCATCAGGCCGGGCCGCGACATCTACGGCAAGCTCAAGGCCGAGCGCGAGATCGGCATCATTCCCTACGAGGAAGTCAAATGGGCGCGGCCCAAGCTCGCGCGCGGTCTCGGCGGCGTGCCGGGATCGGTCTCCGCCGTGCTCAAGCCGGGCGACGTGATCTTCGCCACGCCGCGTGAGGGCAAGAAGAATCCGGACGGCACCGTCGAGCCGACGCCCGAAGCCTATAAGGGGCAATGGGCGCTGCGCCAGCCTCCGGAGATCAGCGGCGCCTTCGTCGCCATGGACCCGCATAGCGGCCGGGTGGTCGCCATCGTCGGCGGCTTCTCCTTCGCGGAGAGCCAGTTCGATCGCGCCACGCAAGCGCGCCGCCAGCCGGGCTCCTCGTTCAAGCCGCTGATCTACACGATGGCGCTCGACAACGGCTATACGCCTTCGAGCATCGTCGTCGACGGGCCGATCTGCATCAGCCAGGGCGCGGGCATGCCGCAATGGTGCCCGAAGAACTACGATGCGGGTTCCGCCGCCGGGCCGTCCACCTTGCGCTTCGGCATCGAAAAGTCGCGCAACCTGATGACGGTCAGGCTCTCGCGCGACATGGGCATGCCGACCATCGTCGAATATTCGAAGCGCTTCGGCGTGTACGACAATCTGATGCCGGCGCTCTCCATGTCGCTCGGCGCGGGCGAGACGACGGTGCTGCGCATGGTCACCGGCTATTCGATGCTCGCCAATGGCGGCAAGCAGGTCAAGCCGACCTTCATCGACCGTATCCAGAACCGCTACGGCCGCACCGTCTGGCGGCACGACACCCGCGACTGTTCGAAATGCTCGGCGCGCGAATGGACGGGCCAGGACGAGCCCGAGCTCGTCGAAACCTTGCCGCAGGTGGTCGATCCCATCTCCGCCTTCCAGATGACCGAGATCATGGAAGGCGTGGTGCAGCGCGGTACGGCGACGCGGCTCAAGGTTCTGAACCGTCCGATCGCCGGCAAGACCGGCACCACCAACAGCTACAAGGATGCCTGGTTCGTCGGCTATACGCCCGACCTCGCCTTCGGCGTCTATGTCGGCTTCGACCAGCCGAGGCCGATGGGTCATGGCGAGACGGGCGGCAGCCTTGCGGCTCCCATCATCCGCGATTTCGTGCGCGAGGCGCTGGCCGATACGCCCGCGGTTCCGTTCCGCGCGCCGCCCGGCGCCAAGCTCGTGCGCGTCAACCACAAATCGGGCCTGCCTGCGGGGCCCGGCGACAAATCGGCGATCCTCGAAGTGTTCAAGCCCGGCGAGGAGCCGTTCGGCTCCGTCGCGCGCGATGCGACCGGCGCCGGCGGCGAGGACATGGGCGAAGAGGATGTCGGCGCGACCGCCGCGGTCGAGCAGGGTGCGCCGCCGCCGCAGCCACGGGGCCAGATCGCGCCCCCGGCGGCACCGCGTCCGCAAGCCACAATGGCGCCGCCGCCTCAGGCCGCACCGCAGCAGCGTCCGCGGGCTCGCCCCCAGCCAGGCCCAAGCGGTCCAGGCGGGCCGAGAGGTTTCGGCGGCATCTTCTAAACCCCATATTGCGGTCAGGCAGGCCTGGGCCTCGCGCCCAGGCCCTCGCATGCGATAAGTCCTACGCGAATCCCAGAGGTCACGATGCGCGCTGAAATCGAGTCGGTGGTCAACGACATCAACGAGTCGCTCGCTTTGCTCCGGAGGCATCTTTGACCCTGAGCAGGCTCGCACGCGGCTAGCGGCGCTCGACCGCGAGGCCGAGGCGCCCAATTTCTGGAGCGACCAGCAGCGTGCTCAAGCGCTGATGCGCGAGCGGCAGCAGCTCGAAGCGGCACTTGGCAGCTTCCAGCGCATCGAGCGCGAGCGCGACGATGCGGCGGCGCTTGCCGAGCTCGGCGAGGAAGAGGGCGACGACGCGACCATCGCCGAAGCCGAAGCGGCGCTGCGCAAGCTCCGCCAGGAAGCCCACACGCTTGAAGTCGAGGCGCTGCTCTCCGGTGAGGCCGACGCCAACGATGCCTATATCGAGATCCATGCCGGCGCCGGCGGGACCGAGAGCCAGGATTGGGCGGAGATGCTGATGCGCATGTATGTGCGCTGGGCGGAGGCGCGCCGCTACAAGGTCGAGATCATCGGCGAGCACTACGGCGAAGAAGCCGGCATCAAGTCCGGCACCATCCTGGTCAAGGGTCACAACGCCTATGGCTGGCTCAAGACCGAGTCGGGCGTGCACCGGCTCGTGCGCATCTCGCCGTTCGATTCCAATGCGCGGCGCCACACGAGCTTCGCCTCGGTGTCGGTCTATCCGGCGATCGACGACACGATCGCCATCGAGATCGACGAGAAGGACGTGCGCATCGATACCTACCGCTCATCCGGCGCGGGCGGTCAGCACGTCAACACCACCGACAGCGCGGTGCGCATCACCCATATCCCGACGGGCATCGTCGTGCAGTGCCAGAACGAGCGCTCGCAGCATAAAAACCGCGCCACCGCCTGGGGCATGCTCCGCGCGCGTCTCTACGAGGCCGAGCTCAAGCGGCGCGAGGACGAAGCGCAGGCTGCCGCGGCGGCGAAGTCTGATATCGGCTTCGGCCACCAGATCCGCTCTTACGTGCTCCAGCCCTATCAGCTCGTGAAGGATCTGCGGACGGGCGTCGAAAGCACCAACCCCACGGCGGTGCTCGACGGTGACATCGATCTTTTCATCGAGGCGGCACTCGCCGAGCGCATCCACGCCGACGCGAAGGCGTAGGGGCACTTAACCTCTCCCCTGTGGGGAGAGGTCGCGTCATCGTCGTTCACGACGATGACGCGGGTGAGGGGGAAGCAGGCCAGAGGTAGTGGCCCTCACCCTTTCCGCCATGCGACTTGCGCGTGCGCCCCCGGATCAAGTCCGGGGTCGCGCGCAAGATCGCGGCGAAAAGCCCTCTCCCACAGGGAGAGGGGACTTAGAGCCTACTCAGCCGCCGACGACATCGGGCTGCTCGAACTCGTGCTCGACTCCGACGGCTTGCTGTCGTTGTCGCTGCGGCCGTAGCTCGTGCCCGAACTCGATTCGGCAGCCTTTTCCGCCTTGAGCTCGGCGAGCGGATCGTCGGAGCGGCGCGACTTCCCTTCGAAATAGGCACCCTGCTCGATGGCGAGGCTCTGGTGGAAGATGTCGCCCTCGACATGCGACTGCGCCTGCAAGGTGACGCGCAAGCCCCTGATCGAGCCGACCACGCGGCCGCGCACGACCACGTCCTCGGCCACGACATTGCCGTTCACATGCGACTTGTCGCCGAGCAGGAGCGAACCGCAATTGATGTCGCCCTGGATGTCGCCGTCGACCTGGATCTCGCCCTTCGAGTTGACGTTGCCCTTGATCGTGAGATCCTCGCCGATGATCGAGGGGACCATCTTGCTGGCGGCGGCCGGCGCCGGCGCCTTGGCGAAGGTTGTCGGTGCGCGCTCGGTGAAGGGCGACGACTTGGCCTCGCCGCTCGCCCTTTCACCCCCAAGTTTCGTGACGCTCTCGCCCGGATCGGGCTTCTTGGTAAACATAAGCAGTACCTCCCCATCGCTACCCGTGACGCGAGCGCTGGGCTACTCGCCCTCAACCCACGCTACATAAGCCACCGAAGGGAACTGACGCCTACTCGAACCCGTCCGGGGCTCTACTAGCACCCGCTCTGCCATGACAATATCGCCTCGCACCCGCCTTGTCATGAGTGTTCTCGGCGCATCCCGCGATCGCCCGCTAGCCCTTGGCGAGCCTCGGTTTCTGGGAGAAGCCGCCTTCCTTTAGCCGATTTTCGCAACTCTTATGCGACAAGCGCTTAGCTCCCTCTGCCGGGCATGGTACGCATGCGCGTCAAGGTGGCCGAAGGCGCGTTTGGGGGATTACCGGCAAGGGCCTTGAGCGAACCGGAGGCTCGCCCAATCGGACGGCGAGGCTTCGGTCGTGTTCGTGTGCTCGCGCGAGCCTGCGAGCGAGGGCGGCAGTCTCGCGCCGGGATGCCGCGTCGGGAGCCGTGAGGGAATGAACGAGCCGATTGCCGGTGCCCTCGTCAAGCTGACCACCGAGAGTGGCAGAGCGCTGACGACCTTGCAGGCGCGCGGCAAGGCTCTGCTACAACGCCTCAAGCTCGCCGCCGGAAGCGCGACGGTGCCGACGGGGGGCAAGGCCCTTGAGCAAGGCCTCAAGCTGACCACCGAGGGCGGCAAGGCGCTGATGACGCTGCCGGCGCGCGGCAAGGCGCTCGTGCGCAGCATGCCCCAGCCGGTCCAGCTCGGGCTCGAGAAACTGTCCTCCCGCAGCGCCCAGGTCTGCCGCGAGATCTTCGCCGGCATCCTGGTGGTCGGCCTAATCGCCATCGTGCTCGGCTATGGCCGGCTGGCGCAGGGGCCCATGTCGCTGCCGACGCTCGTGCCGACCATCGAGGCGGCGATCAACGATCAGCTCACCGACATGCGGGTGAAGATCGACGATGCCGTGCTGCAACGCTCGCCGGACGGACCGGGTGTCGTCTTCCGCCTGCGCAATATCAGGCTCATCGACAAGGACGGCTCGATCATCGCGCAGGCGCCGCTCGCCGCTATCGGCATGAGCGGCAGCGCGCTGCTCACCGGACGGCTCGCGCCCGGCAGCGTCGATTTCATCGGCCCGCGGCTCTTGCTATTCTACAACGACGACCAGGGCCTCTCGCTGACCTTCACACGTCCGTCAGCCGTCGAGACCGAGGCCGCGATCCGCGGCTCGATCGCCGAAGGGGATGACCCCGGCGCGGCGCCCAGCAGCGCGATCGCCAAGCGGCCTGAATCGCCGATCGCCGGTGGCGGCCGCAAGCTCGACCTGACGAGCGCCGTGAACGATGTGTTCGACCGCGCGCGGAAAGGCACGACCTCGTCGCATCTCACGCGGTTCGGCTTCAAGGACGCGCTGGTCGCGCTCGACCAGAACGGCACCCAGACGCTTTGGCAGGTGCCGGACTTCTCCATCGATCTCGAGCACCGCAACAAGCGCAGCATCATCGTCGGCCAGGCCAACCTCGCTTCGAGCAAGGGCGACTGGCAGCTCGAGCTTCGCACCGAGCAGCACCCGGGACGAGGAACGCTCGCGCTCACTGCGCTGATCCAGGACCTCGTACCTTCGGGTATCGCCGGGAACTTCCCCTCGATCGGCATTTTCCGCGCGCTCGACATGGCAGTGGACGGCGAGGCTCGGCTGGAGCTCTCCAACTCCGGCGAATATCTCTCGGGCGATGCGAATTTCAGGCTCGCGCCGGGACAGATCACGCCGCCCTGGGACCGCGACACGCCGCTCCGCATCGACGGCGGACAGTTGCAGGTGCGCTACGACGCCAAGGACAAGGGCGTGATCGAGATCCTGCCCTCGACGCTGCGCTGGGGCGACAGCAAGGCGACCGTGAGCGGCACGTTCACGCCGGTACGCGACGAGGACGGCGCGCCCGTGTCCTGGAACTTCAGGCTGGCGGCCGGCGACACCGTGTTCGCGGTCGAGGAGCACCAGCTCGCGCCTATCGCCATCGACGAGTGGGTGGCCGAAGGCAATATCGTGCCGAAGGACGGGCAGCTTACGCTGTCGCGCTTCGTCATCCGCTCCGGCAGCGCGCAGGTCGCCATCGCGGGCACGGTCACTGAATCGCCCGAGCATCCCGGCTCCCCCGAGGTGAAGCTTGTCGGCGAGATCAGCCCCATGCCGGCCGATACCTTCAAGCAGTTCTGGCCGAAATTCCTCGCGGGCAAGGCGCGTGAGTGGGCGCTGGAGCGCATCACGGGCGGCGAGGTGCATGGCGGCAAATTCAACATTGCGCTCGGTCCCGGCGAGCTCGCGCGGATCGAGGAGGGCGCCGACGCTCCCGAAGGCGCGATCGCGGTGGACCTTGCCGCCTCCGGCTTGAACATCGCCTACATTCCGAAAATGCCGCCGGTCGGGACCGGCGAGTCGCGCCTGACGGTTGCCGGCACCGAGCTTGTGATCGACGTGCCGCAAGGCAGGATCGCGCTGCCGTCGGGCCAGGAGATCGCGCTCAGCGAAGGCCGCTTCGCCATCCCCGACCTTCGCGTCGATCCGCAACAGGGCGAGATCACCTTCCGGGCGACGGGGGCGACGCCCGCCGTGCTCGAGCTGCTCGACCATGAGCCGTTCCACTATCTCGAAGCCGTGGGGCTCAAGCCCGATTTCCTCGGCGGTACGACGGCCGGCGCCTTCGCCCTGAGAATGCCGCTCGTTGCCGATCTCGAATTTAATGAGATCAAGCTCAACGGCACAGCCCGGCTCGAGAATGCGCTTACCGCCGATCTCCTGGGCGCCGGCGGCATCCCCGTCGAGGGCGGAAGCTTCGACGTGACCGTCAACGAGCGCGAGGTCGCGGCGAGGGGAGCCATCAACATCAAGGGGGTCCCTGCCGAGCTCAACTGGCGGCGCGTGTTCTACGCGCCCGACGACCAGCAGCCGCCCGCGACCGTGACCGCCGTGCTCGACGAGGCGGCGCGCGAGAAGCTCGGCTTCAAGATCAACCACCTGGTCAAGGGCAAGACGCCGGTCGAGCTGTCGATCGCGGGGCTCGGCCGCGAGACGCAAGACCTCAGCTTCCATGCCGACCTGACCGACGCGCGGCTCATGTTCGGGGACATGGGCTGGACCAAGCCCGCCGGGCGCGCGGCGACGGTGGATTTCGACGTGGTCAAGCACGAGGACGGCGCCGTCGACCTGGCCAATCTGCGCATCGACGGCGACGAGATCGTCGTCCGCGGGTCGGTCTCGCTCGATCCCGAGCATCGCCTCAAAGGCTTCGATCTGTCCGACCTGTCGATCAGCCGCTCGACCCATGTCGAGATCGCGGCGGTGGTGCGAGAGGACGGGGTGCTCGCGATCAGGGCGGAAGGCCCAAGCTTCGACGGACGGCAGTTCTTTCAGTCGCTGTTCTCGCCGGGCCAGTTCGTCGAGGCGAGCAAGGACACGGGTGAAGCCTTCGCCGGCGTCGATTTCTCGGCGGATATCGGCACGGTTTTCGGGCTCTACGACACGACGGCGACCGACGTGCAGGTCAGCGTGAAGAAGCGCAATGCCCGGCTCACCGGCCTCGACGCCAAGGGCTTGCTCGGCGGCAAATCGCCGGTGTCGGTGCGGCTCGAGCCGTCGGGCAATGCGCGGCTGATCAAGGCCGAGTCGGCGGACGCGGGCGCGGCCTTCCGCCTGATGGGCTTCTATCCGAGCATCGAGGGCGGCAATGCGCGGCTTCAGGTCAATCTCGACGCGGGGTCCCAGGGACAGATCAGCGGCACGCTCTGGGCGCATGACTTCACCGTCAGGGCCGACTCGGTGGTCGGCGACGTGCTGAGCGACCCGAGCTCGGAGGCCGTGCTCGGCGCCCCTAAGCAGCGCGGGTCGGGGCAGCGCATCGCCTTCACGCAGCTCCGCGCGCCCTTCACCGTGGGCGGCGGCAAGTTCCGGCTGCGCGACGCCTATATGAACGGGCCGCAGCTCGGCGCCACCATGCGCGGCACGGTCGACTTCAAATCCGACACGGTCGAGCTCGGCGGCACATATGTCCCGCTCTACGGGCTGAACTCCGCGCTCGGATCGATCCCGATCCTCGGCAAGGTGTTCGTCGGCCGGAAAGGCGAGGGCGTGGTCGGCATCACCTTCGCCATCAAGGGCAAGCTCGACAATCCGACCGTGCTGGTCAATCCGATGTCGGTGATGACGCCGGGCATCTTCCGGCAGCTCTTCGAGTTCACGGGCACCACGCCGGAAGCCGCCGCCGCAACACAGGCCACGCCCGGTGGCGGCTTCGGCGCCACACCGCCTTAGACGTCGCGGTTAGTTTCTCGCCATCAGCAAGAACCACGTCATTGCCGGGCTTGACCCGGCAATCCAGGGCAATTGGCTCGTGCGGTTGCCCCTGGATGCCCGGCTCAAGGCCGGGCATGACGTGCCAGTTGATGAGGTCTGTGTACCTCAGACAGGACGGATCAGAACGTGGCGCTTCTTGCCGAGCGAGAGCTTGATCACGCCTTCTTGCGTGAGGTCGCCGGGCGTGAGCATGCGGCGATCGTCGCTGACCGGCTCGTCGTTGACCTTCAGCCCGCCGCCTTTGATCTGCCGCCGCGCTTCACCCGTTGACTGCACGAACCCCGCAAGCAGGCTCGCATTCAGCACGCCTAAACCCTGTTCGAGCTCGGCGCGCTTCACTTCGATGGTCGGCAGGCTCGCGGCGATCTCGCCCTGCTCGAAAGTCGCGCGCGCCGTCTTGGCGGCGCGGTCGGCGGCATCGCGCCCATGCATGAGCGCGGTCGCCTCCGTGGCGAGGGTCTTCTTCGCCTCGTTCAGCTCGGCGCCCTTCAGCTTGGCGAGCTTAGCGATCTCTTTGAGGGGAAGCTCGGTGAACAGTTTGAGGAAGCGCTCGACGTCGCCGTCCTCGGTGTTCCGCCAGAACTGCCAGTAGTCGTAAGGCGAGAGCATGTCGGGGTTGAGCCAGACCGCGCCCGAGGCGGTCTTGCCCATCTTTGCGCCCGATGCGGTGGTGAGCAGCGGTGAGGTGAGGCCGAACAGCTCGACGCCTTCGGTGCGGCGCCCTAGCTCGATGCCGCCAACGATATTACCCCACTGGTCGGAGCCGCCCATCTGCAGCCGGCAGCCATAGCGCTTGTAGAGCTCGACGTAGTCGTAAGCCTGCAGCACCATGTAGTTGAACTCGATGAAGCTCAGAGGCTGCTCGCGCTCGAGCCTGAGCTTCACCGAGTCGTAGGTGAGCATGCGGTTCACGCTGAAATGCCGGCCGTAGTCGCGCAGGAAGTCGATGTAGTTGAGCGTGTCGAGCCAGTCGGCGTTGTTGACCATCACCGCGCCGCCGTCGCCGAAGCTCACGAACTTGCTGAACACCGATTCGATGCCGGCGATGTTGGCAGCGATCTCGGCATCAGTCAGTAGCTTGCGGGCCTCGTCCTTGCCGGACGGATCGCCGACCTTGGTAGTGCCGCCGCCGATCAGCACGATGGGCCTATGCCCAGTTTGCTGCAGCTTGCGCAGCATCATGATCGAGATCAGGTGGCCGACATGCAGGCTGGGCGCGGTGCAGTCGAAGCCGATATAGCCGGTGACGGTCTCGCCGCGCGCGAGGTTGTCGAGCCCGGCCTCATCCGTGCATTGATGGATGAAGCCGCGCGACTTGAGCTCGTTGAGGAAGTCGGATTTCACGCTGCTCATGGTGGCTTGGTGGCCCTACAGAAAAATCTGTAGGCCGCGTGTATCAGGTTTGGCCACGTTCTGTCATTGCCCGGCTTGACCGGGCAACCGCGTAATCGAGGCCTGAGCAAATCCTGAGACGGAACCGTCTACTGGGTTCCCGCCTACGCGGGAATGACACGCGGAGAGGGCGAGGAAAGTAACTAAGCCGCGGTGTCCTTGCGGCGCTTCTTCTTGCCGAGGCGCTTGTCGAGATAGGTGTCGACCACCTCCATCAGCCCGTCCATGCGGCCCTCGAAGAAATGGTTCGCCTCGGGCACGGTCGCGTGGTCGATGACGATGCCTTTCTGCGTCTTGAGACGATCGACGAGCCCGCGCACCGACTCGGTTGGCACGACTCGATCTTTCGCGCCGTTGACCATCAGCCCGGACGATGGGCAGGGGGCCAGGAAGGTGAAGTCATAGAGGTTGGCCGGCGGCGCCACCGAGATGAAGCCCTCGATCTCCGGCCGCCGCATCAGAAGCTGCATGGCGATCCACGAGCCGAACGACACCCCGGCGATCCAGCAGGTCTGCGCGTCGGCGTTATAGGCCTGCAGCCAGTCGAGCGCGGTGGCGGCATCGGCAAGCTCGCCAGGGCCGTTGTCGAACAGGCCCTCGCTCCGGCCAACGCCGCGGAAATTGAAGCGCAGCACCGAGAAGCCCCGCCGCTGGAAGGCATAATACAGGTGGTAGACCACCTGATTGTTCATCGTGCCGCCGAACTGGGGATGCGGGTGCAGGATCAGCGCCACCGGAGCATTCGGCCCGCGCTCATGATGATAGCGGGCCTCGATGCGCCCGGCGGGACCGTTGATATTCACTTCAGGCATGAAACGACTGGCCTCGACACCACGTTAGGTCGCTTGGACACGGCAATTCGGGAAGGCGTGCGTCTTAGATGGGGAGGGCGCGGCACCGCCGCAAAACTTGACTCTGCCGCCCTGGAATCCTATAGCTAAGATTAGAATTGTTCCAAACAAGGGCCGCATGCCGGGCAAGCTGGGCGCTCGGTGCGGTGCATGTCAGGCCGCGCTTCATAGCACGCGGAACCGGGTCGCGTGCAAGCATTTAACCGGCGGCAGAACGCCGCGAGCTTCGGCAGAAGATGAACCAGCGTTCCTATCTCGACTGCAACGCCACCGCGCCGCTCAGGGCCGAGGTGCGTGCGGCCGTGACGGACGCGCTCGCGCTGACCGGCAACCCATCTTCCGTGCATGAGGAGGGGCGGCGCGCCCGCGCCGCGGTGGAGGTCGCGCGCGGGCAGGTGGCGGCGCTGGTCGGGGCCGCGCCCGAGAACGTCATCTTCACGAGCGGCGGCACCGAGGCCAACGCGCTGGCGCTTGCGCAAGGCGGCGATGAGGTGACCCGCTTCGTCTCGGCGGTCGAGCATCCTTCGGTGCTCGCGGCGGCGCCAGAGGCGGTGCGAATTCCGGTCACGAGCGACGGGGTCGTCGACCTCGAAAAGCTTGAGACCGTGCTTCAAGATCACCATCTAAAGGGCAAGCGGCCGCTCGTTTCCCTGATGACGGCCAACAATGAAACCGGCGCCATCCAGCCGGTCGCGGAAACTGCGAAGATCGTCCACGACGCTGGCGGGCTTTTCCACACCGACGCCGTACAGGCGGCGGGTCGGATTGAGCTCGATCTCGATGCGCTCGGAGCCGACATGCTGAGCTTATCGGCTCACAAGATCGGTGGACCGAAGGGCGTCGGCGCGCTGGTTATCCGTGAGGGCGTCACGGTTGAGCCGCTGATCAGAGGCGGCGGACAGGAGCGCCGCCGGCGCGCAGGCACCGAGAACGTATCGGGCATTGTCGGCTTCGGCGTTGCCGCCGAGCTGGCGCGTACGGATTTGGCCGATATGGATCGGATCGGCGCGCTGCGGGACGAGCTTGAGGCCCGCGCTCTGGCCATCGCCCCGGACGCCAAGGTGCTGTCGGCGCGAGTCGCACGGCTCGCCAATACGAGCTGCATCGCCGTGCCGGGCGCCAAGGCCGAAACACTGGTGATCGGGCTCGACCTGGCGGGCGTCGCGGTGAGCTCGGGTGCGGCCTGCTCGTCGGGCAAGGTCGAGGCCTCGCATGTCCTGGCCGCCATGAATGTGGCGCCGGAAAATGCGCAAGGCGCAATCCGCGTAAGCCTTGGATTTGGCTCCACGCGTGACGATATCGAAGCCTTCCTCAAGGCTTTCGGAGAGCTGATCGAGCGGCTCAAGGCGAGCCGCAAGGCTGCGGCCTAACGGCCGCGAGAGAAGATTGGAGAGGCAGGAGCAATGCCGGCAGTTCAAGAGACAGTCGCCCGCGTTCGCGAGATCGACGTCGACAAATATAAGTATGGCTTCTTCACCGATATTGAGTCGGTCAAGGCGCCCAAGGGCCTGAACGAGGAGATCGTCCGCTTCATCTCGGCGAAGAAGGGCGAGCCCGCGTGGATGCTCGAGTGGCGGCTGGAGGCCTTTCGCCGCTGGCTGACCATGCAGGAGCCGGTCTGGGCGAACGTCAAGTATCCCAAGATCGACTTCCAGGACCTCTACTACTATTCGGCGCCGACCAGCACGGAAGGCCCCAAGAGCTTGGCCGAGGTCGATCCGGAGCTGCTCCGCACCTACGAGAAGCTCGGCATCCCGCTCAAGGAGCAGGAGGTGCTCGCCGGTGTGCAGGGCGCGCCGCGCGTCGCGGTCGATGCCGTGTTCGACAGCGTCTCGGTGGTCACCACCTTCAAGGAGGAGCTGGCCAAGGCGGGCGTGATCTTCTGCTCGATCTCGGAAGCCATCAAGACGCATCCCGAGCTGGTGCGCCAATATCTCGGCTCGGTCGTGCCGATCACCGACAACTTCTACGCGACGCTCAACTCGGCGGTATTCTCCGACGGCTCGTTCGTCTACGTGCCGCCGGGCGTGCGCTGCCCGATGGAGCTCTCCACCTATTTCCGCATCAACGCCGAGAAGACCGGCCAGTTCGAGCGCACGCTGATCATCGCCGACAAGGGCGCCTATGTGAGCTATCTCGAAGGCTGCACGGCGCCGATGCGCGACGAGAACCAGCTTCACGCCGCAGTGGTCGAGCTGGTCGCGCTCGAAGACGCCGAGATCAAATACTCGACGGTGCAGAACTGGTATCCCGGCGACACGGAAGGGAAGGGCGGCGTCTATAATTTCGTGACCAAGCGCGGCGACTGCCGTGGGCACCGCTCGAAGATTTCCTGGACGCAGGTCGAGACCGGCTCGGCCATCACCTGGAAATACCCGTCGTGCATCCTGCGCGGAGACGGCAGCCAGGGTGAGTTCTATTCGATCGCCATCTCGAACGGCCATCAGCAGGTCGATTCCGGCACCAAGATGATCCATCTCGGCAAGAACACGTCGAGCAAGATCATCTCCAAGGGCATCGCCGCAGGCTTCTCGAACAATACCTATCGCGGGCTCGTCTCGGCGCATCGCCGGGCGACCAACGCGCGCAACTTCACCAACTGCGACTCGCTGCTGATCGGCGACAAATGCGGTGCACACACCGTGCCCTATATCGAGGCGAAGAACGCGAGCGCGACCTTCGAGCACGAGGCGACCACCTCGAAGATCTCCGACGACCAGCTCTTCTACTGCCTGTCGCGCGGGCTTTCCGCCGAGGAGGCCGTGGCGCTGATCGTCAACGGCTTCGTGCGCGACGTGCTGCAGCATCTGCCCATGGAGTTCATGGCCGAGACGCAGAAGCTGATCTCGATCAGTTTGGAGGGCAGCGTTGGGTAGTCACCGCGCCATCTGTTCCTCTGCGTCATGCCCGGGCTTGACCCGGGCATCCAGGGGCCGCTCGCACGCACTGAGCCAATCGCCCTGGATTGCCGGGTCAAGCCGACAATGACGAGACAGGTGTGGATATGATGACGCGCAACGAAGGCACTGGAGATCGTTGGTTCAAGCCGCGGCGCTACGGCTATGGCGCCACGCCCGTCACCTGGCAGGGCTGGGCGACGATCTTCGCTTTCCCCGTGGTCTGCGGGTTCGTGGTGCTCGGCCTGATGTGGGCGATGCCGAATGTGCTGGGCCTGCTGGGGGTCGTGATTTTCATTCCGCTCGCGCTGTACGTCTTCATGAACTTCGTCAAGAAACGGACCGACGGCGAATGGGTTTGGCAGTGGGGCGACGACACCCATGGGTAACGCAGTGACGCTTGACGACGATCTGCGTGCAATGTCGCGCGATCAACTGATTGAGGAGGTCAGGCGGTTGCGTGCGGCCATCAGGGAGCATCGCGATTCGAGTGGACACGATCTGTGCTGGCACCACCCCAAACTATGGGGGCTTTTGCCGGAGAAAACCGATCCGCTGCCCGTTGTCCCGCCTTGGCCGGAGTTCCTCGCAGGCTGCCTGCGATACCGCCAGTCCCTGGACAAAGCATTTCCCGAGAGGATCCGGTCTGTCGGAGACTATGAAAGCGAAGCTGCGCAGGATTCGCGGCGCCGGAAACAGAGTCAGAACCAAGCGATTAGGAAGAAGTCATAATGCTTGAGATCAAGAATTTTCACGTCAATGTCGATGGCCGCGAGATCCTCAAAGGTCTCGACCTCAGGCTCCCCGCAGGGCAGGTGCACGCCATCATGGGCCCGAACGGCTCCGGTAAGTCCACGCTCGCTTATGTACTGGCGGGCAAGGAAGACTATGAGGTCACCGAAGGCACGGTCACCTGGAAGGGCGAGGACCTCTTGGAGATGGACCCGTCCGAGCGCGCTGCCGCCGGCGTGTTCCTGGCCTTCCAGTATCCGATGGAGATTCCCGGTGTCGCCACCATGACCTTCCTGCGCACGGCGGTGAACGCGGTGCGCAAGGCGCGCGGCGAGAAGGAGCTCTCCACGCCGGAGTTCCTCAAGCTCGTGCGCGAGAAGGCGAAGCTCCTCAAGATCGATCCCGAGATGCTGCGGCGCCCGCTCAATGTCGGCTTCTCCGGCGGCGAGAAGAAGCGGAACGAGATTTTGCAGATGGCGCTGCTCGAGCCGTCGCTCTGCGTGCTGGACGAGACCGACTCAGGCCTCGACATCGACGCGGTGCGCATCGTGGCCGAGGGCGTGAATGCGCTCCGCTCGCCCGAGCGCGCGATGCTCGTCATCACCCACTATCAGCGGCTGCTCGACTACATCGTGCCCGACCGCGTGCATGTCCTGTCCGACGGGCGCGTGGCGCGCTCGGGCGGACCTGAGCTTGCGCTCGAGCTCGAGCGGACCGGTTACGCAGATTTCGGCGGCAAGGCGGCGTAAGCACGGCCGCGTAAGGGGACATCATGGACCTTCCCGTCACCCAGTTCAGGACCAAGGCCGAGCAGGCTTATCTCGACCAGTTCGTCGCGGCCGAGAAGGCGCTGCCCGGCGCGCGCGATGCGTGGGTCGCAGGCGAACGCCGCAAGGCCATCGAGGCTTACGGCAAGCTCGGCCTGCCGCATCGCCGCATCGAGGCCTGGAAATATACCGACCTGCGCGCGGCGCTGAACGAGGCCTATCCGCTGGTGCGCGCGGCCGGGATGCCGGTCGATGCCGCCGACATAAAGAAGGCACTCGGCGCCCGCGCCGCCGCGCTGCCCGCCTACCGGCTGGTGATCGTCGAGGGCGAGCTGCGCGCCGACCTGTCGGACCTTGCCGGACTCAAAGCTGCCGGCGTCGAGCTGCTCTCGCTCTCGCAAGCGCTGGAGAAGCCTGCCGCCTGGCTGAAAGAGACGCTCGGCACGGTCAATCCGCGGGAGGACGATCCCGTGATCGCGCTCAATACTGCGTTCATGACCGGCGGCGTCGTGCTGCGCCTGAAGGACGGGCTCACGGTCGAGAAGCCGATCCACATCATCAATCTCGACGGCGCTGGTGAAACGGCGGCCATCTTCACCCGCAACCTGGTGCTTGCCGCGCCAGGCGCCTCCGCCACGGTGATCGAGAGCTATGGCAGTCTCGGCCTGACAGCGCTCCAGCGCAACGTGGTGACTGAGGTGCGCGTCGCCGACAAGGCGGCCGTCGATCATATCAAGCTGCAGCGCGAGGCCGAGGGCGCGGTCCATCTCGGCACGTCGCTGGTGCGGCTCGGCCAGGACGCGCGCTATGGTGCCTTCCAGTTCACGACCGGCGCCGCGCTCTCCCGCAACCAGATTTATGCGCGCTTCGACGGCGAGCACTCGAACGCCGCCGTCTCAGGCGTGGCGCTGCAGCGCGGCCGTCAGCACTGCGACACGACCATCCTGGTCGAGCACCTCGTGCCGCATTGCGGCACGCGCGAGCTGCTGAAGACCGTGCTCGCCGACGAATCCCGCGGGGTGTTCCAGGGCAAGATCATCGTCGCGCCCGACGCGCAGAAGACCGACTCGAAGCAGATGGCGCAGGCGCTGCTGCTCGGCGACGGCGCCGAGTTCGACTCGAAGCCCGAGCTCGAGATTTTCGCCGACGACGTGGTTTGCGGTCACGGCTCGACTTCGGGCCAGATCGACGAGGACCTTCTGTTCTATCTTGAAGCGCGCGGCATCCCCGAGCCCGCGGCCCGGGCGCTGCTCATCCAGGCCTTTGTCGGCGAGGCGTTCGAGCGCGTCGATAACGAGGCGCTGCGCGACGCCTTTGCCGCGGCTTCGGCCGAGTGGCTCGGCGTCGAATACGACTGAGGAACCGCGATGAACCTCGTCACGCCGCCGGCCGCCACACTTCGCGCGGGGCAGGCCTATGACGTGGACAAGGTCCGCGCCGATTTCCCGATCCTGGCGCAGCGCATCCACGACAAGCCGCTCGTCTATCTCGACAACGGCGCCTCGGCGCAAAAGCCCAAGCTGGTGCTCGACACCATCCAGCGCGCTTATGGCGAGGAATATGCCAACGTCCATCGCGGGCTGCACTATCTGAGCAACCTCTCCACCGCGAATTTCGAGGCGGCACGCGAGAAGGTGCGGAAGTTCCTAAACGCGCGCTCCGATTCCGAGATCATCTTCACCCGGAACGCGACCGAGGCGATCAACCTCGTCGCCTCGTCCTACGGCGCGCCCCGGGTCGGGGAGGGGGACGAGATCCTGCTCACCATCATGGAGCACCATTCCAACATCGTGCCGTGGCATTTCCTGCGCGAGCGGCAGGGCGCGGTGCTGAAATGGGCGCCGGTCACCGACGCCGGCGAATTTCGCCTCGAGGACTTCGAGCGGCTTATCACCAAGCGCACCAAACTCATTGCCGTGACTCATATGTCCAATGTGCTCGGCACTATCGTTCCGGTGAAGGAGATCGCCCGTATCGCGCATGAGCGCGGTATTCCCGTGGTGGTCGACGGCGCGCAGGGCGCGGTGCATCTGCCCGTGGACGTGCAGGACCTCGACGTCGATTTCTACACGTTCACCGGCCACAAGCTTTACGGCCCGACCGGCATCGGAGTGCTCTACGGCAAGCGCGAGCTGCTCGAGACCATGCGGCCTTATCAGGGCGGCGGCGAGATGATCGGCTACGTGACCAAGGACGAGGTCACCTACGCGGAACCGCCGCACCGTTTCGAGGCGGGCACTCCTGCCATCGTCCAGGCGATCGGGCTCGGCGCGGCCATCGACTATGTCGAGAACGTCGGCCGCGAGGCCATCAAAGCGCATGAGGACAAGCTGACGGCCCATGCTATGGAGCGGCTTTCCGCACTGAACTGGCTGACCATTTATGGCCGCGCGCCGGGCAAGGGCTCGATCGTCGCCTTCAATGTCGAGGGCACGCACCCGCACGACGTGAGCACCATCCTCGACCGCTATGGCGTGGCGGTGCGGGCGGGAACGCATTGCGCCGAGCCGCTGCTCGCGCGCTTCGGGGTGACCTCGACATGCCGGGCTTCGTTCGCCATGTATAATACCCTGGAAGAGATCGACCGCCTGGTCGAAGCGCTGCAAAAGGCGCGTGAGATGTTTGCGTGAGCCCCGATTTTTTTGCGTGAGCCCGATGACCGAAGAGACTCAAAAGACGGAAGGAAAGGACGCGGCTGACAAATCGGTTCAGGCCGAGACGCCCGCGTCCGAGACGCCCGCGCCCGAAACCGCTGCGTCAGAGCCCGACGAGATCAAAGCCTGCGTCGGCGCGGCCGGCGGCGGTGACGGGGAGGGCGCTGCGCCCGAGCCCGGCTCGGCGATCCCGCCGGAAGAGCTGGAGCGCCTGCGCACCGACCTGGTCGCCGCGCTCAAGACCGTCTACGACCCGGAGATCCCGGTCGATATCTACGAGCTCGGCCTGATCTACCGGCTCGAGGTGGACGACGACCGCAATATCGAGGTCGACATGACGCTGACCGCGCCGGGCTGCCCGGTGGCCGGCGACATGCCGGGCTGGGTCGAGAACGCGGTCGCTTCGGTGCCCGGCGTGGGTCAGGTGAAGGTCAACCTCACCTTCGATCCGCCGTGGGACATGTCGCGCATGTCCGACGAGGCCAGGCTCGAATTGAACATGTTCTAGTACCGTGGCGCGCGCTCCCTCAAACGTGTCATTGCCCGGCTTGGCCGGGCAACCCAGTACTCCTGGGAGGTCAGCGTTTACTGGGTGCCCGCCTACGCGGGCATGACACGGCATTTTGCTGCAGGATATTTCACACCCTTGAACCCCCGCGCAATTTGCCCCACCTTGAGGCCATGACGATCCAGACCCGACCCCAAGTGATGCGCCTGACCGAGGCCGCTGCCGAGCGCCTTCGCGCGCTTGCCGTTTCGGCCGGCAAGGACGTGGCCGGCGTGCGTATCGGCGTGAAGAACGGCGGTTGCGCCGGCATGGAATACACCATGTCCTACGCCGACGAGCGCGGGCCGCATGATGAGGTGGTCGAGGACAAGGGCGTCAAGCTTCTGATCGATCCGACCGCGGTGATGTTCCTGCTCGGCACCGAGATGGATTACCGCACCGACCGCATGCGCTCCGGCTTCGTGTTCAACAACCCGAACCAGACGTCGGCCTGCGGCTGCGGCGAGTCCGTCGCGCTCAAGCCCGCGGCCGACGCGGCCAGCGAGTCCGTCGCGCTCAAGCCCGCCGCCGATACCGCCGGATGCTGCGGCCACGGTTCGGATTAGTTTCCACCAACGTCTACCGTTGTCATGCCCGCGAAGGCGGGCACCCAGTACTCACGGCGCTCAATCATTTCGAACGCCTCGACTACTGGGTTGCCCGGTCAAGCCGGGCAATGACAAAGCGAGGGTAGGGGGATTAACCTAAGTCACCCGCACGGGGCGCATCATGAAGGCGGGGACGTGATCGCCCATGCCGGGTTGGCCTTTGCCCCGATGCGGCTGAGGCGGCCGCTTGGTCTCGGCCGGCGAAGCAGGGCGTTGCGCCTCTTTCTTCGCGCCGGGACGTTTTTCCGGATTCGGCTGGTGATGCTCGTGGCGCGCCTGATGGCGGCGCTCCTCCCTCTGCTTGCCGCCGCTCGCGTTGCCGTTGCCGGCCTGACGCTTCTGTGCAGCTTCCCCGCTTCTGCTCGGAGTGCCCTTGCCGCGCCCTGAACGGCCACCGCGGCGGCGTCCGTTGGCGCGGGCCTCGGCGGCCTCGTTCATCTCGGTCTCGGAGGGCGGGGCCTCGTCGATCCACGGGATCTCCTGCCGGAGCAGCCGCTCGATCGCCTTGAGCGCCTTGTAGTCGCCAGGCGTCACCAGCATGGCGGCGAAGCCCTCGCGGCCTGCACGGCCCGTGCGGCCGATGCGGTGGACGTAATCTTCGGGATGGATGGGAACGTCGTAATTGAAGATGTGGCTCACGTCGGGGATGTCGAGGCCGCGCGCCGCCACGTCGCTCGCCGCCAGGAAGGCGATGGTGCCGTTGCGGAAGGCCTCGAGCGTCGCGGTGCGCTGGTGCTGGTCCATGTCCCCATGTAGCGCGCCGACATTGAAGCCGTGCCGCTGCAGCGAGCGGTAGAGAATGCCGACGTCCTTCTTGCGATTGCAGAAGATGATGGCGTTCCTGACCGCGACCTCGCGCAACAGCCCGCGCAGCGCCTCGCGTTTTCCCGCCGGATCATCGGGCGCCCGTTTCAGACGCTGAACGATGGTGGTGGCGGCGGTCGCCGGCGGGGCGGCTTCGACGCGTTCTGGGTTGTGCAGGAAATTGTCGGCGAGGCGTTTGATTTCGGGCGGCATCGTCGCCGAGAAGAAGAGGGTCTGCCGCGTGAAGGGGAGCTTCTTGCAGATGCGCTCGATGTCGGGGATGAAACCCATGTCGAGCATGCGGTCCGCTTCGTCCACCACCAGGATCTCGATCCCGTTCAGCAGCACCTTGCCGCGTTGCAAATGGTCGAGCAGCCGGCCCGGGGTCGCGATCACCACGTCGGCGCCGCGATCGAGCTTGCGATCCTGCTCGTCGTAGGAGACACCGCCGATCAGAAGCGCCACGGTCAGCTTGTGGTTCTTGCCGAGCAGCTCGAAATTCTCGGCAACCTGTGCCGCAAGCTCGCGGGTCGGCTCGAGGATCAAGCTGCGCGGCATGCGGGCGCGGGCGCGGCCGCGTTCGAGCCGCGTCAGCATCGGCAGCACGAAGGACGCGGTCTTGCCGGTGCCGGTCTGAGCGATGCCGAGCACGTCGCGGCCTGCGACGGCGTGCGGGATCGCCTTGTCTTGGATCGGGGTGGGGGCAGTGAAGCCGGCCGCTTCGACGGCCGACAAAACTTTCGGGCTTAGGCCAAGATGTGAAAAGCTCATGCGTTAGCTAAAATTCTGCGCGGGGCCGGAGCGCCGCGCTTGATCTTCTTTCTTAGCGCAAGGAATTTGCTGCAACGATTCGTGGGTCTTGCGCAAGACACCACGCCGGCATCACGGTGGATAGCCCCCTGCAATGCTGCCCATGAGATAGGCTGCGGGACGCGTCCGCGCAAGGGGCAAAAGCGCGCGATTGGCCGCAAATGACGGTAAATGATGGCGATTGTCGCGCGTGCTGTCGCGGGAATGACACAGGGCGCCGGCCTAAATATCCAGCTCGTCGGGCCTCGCGAACTCGGCGCGCTCTTGGATGAAGCGGAAGCGCTCCTCGGGCTTGTTGCCCATCAGCTGATCGACCCGCTTGCCGGTCTCGGTGCGCTCCTCCTCCACGAGCTCGACGCGGAGCAGCGTGCGGACCGCAGGGTCCATCGTCGTCTCCTTGAGCTGTTTCGGCATCATCTCGCCGAGGCCCTTGAAGCGTGAGACGTCGACCTTGCCCTTGCCGTTGAAGGTCGAGCGCAGCAGCTCGTCCTTGTGCGCGTCGTCGCGGGCATAGGCCATCTTCGCGCCCTGGCTCAGGCGGTAGAGCGGCGGCACCGCAAGATAAAGATGGCCGCTTTCGATCAGCCCGCGCATCTCGCGATAGAAGAAGGTGATCAGGAGCGAGGCGATATGCATGCCGTCGACATCGGCGTCGGTCATGATCACGACCTTCTCGTAGCGCAGGTCGTCTTCGCGATAGCGCGTGCCGGTGCCGCAGCCGAGCGCCTGGATCAGGTCGCTGAGGAGTTGGTTATCGGCGAGCTTGGTCGAGCTCGCGCTCGCGACGTTCAGGATCTTGCCGCGTAACGGCAGCACGGCTTGCGTGGCGCGGTCCCGCGCCTGCTTGGCCGAGCCGCCGGCGGAATCGCCCTCGACGATGAAGATTTCGGTGCCGCGCGCGCCGCTCAGCGAGCAATCGGCGAGCTTGCCGGGCAGGCGCAATTTGCGCATGGCGGTCTGCCGGCCGACCTCTTTTTCCTTGCGGCGGCGGAGCCGCTCCTCCGAGCGGTCGACCACCCATTCGAGCAGGCGGTTGGCCTGGGTCGGATTGCCGGTCAGCCAATGGTCGAAGGCGTCGCGCACATAGCTTTCGACGACGCGCGCGGCATCGGGGCTCGAAAGGCGATCCTTGGTCTGGCCCTGGAACTCGGGCTCGCGGATGAACACCGACAGCATGGCGGCCGAGGTACCGAGCACGTCGTCGGCCGTGACTTGCGCCACGCGCTTGTTGCCCACTAGCTCGCCATAGCTGCGCAGACTCTTGGTCAGCGCCGCGCGGAGGCCCGCCTCGTGCGTGCCGCCGTCAGGTGTCGGGATGGTGTTGCAATAGGACGAGAGAAAGCCGTCGTCACTGGCGATCCAGGCAATCGCCCACTCGACCGCGCCGTGGCCGTTGGTCTTGTCGGTCTTGCCGGCGAAGATTTCCTTGGCGACCGTCTCCTGGCCCTCGATGCGGTCAGCGAGGAAATCCTTCAAGCCGCCGGGGAAGTGAAATTCGGCCTTCTCAGGCGTCTCGCTGTCGCCCGCGAGCTGCGCTTTGTCGCACGACCAGCGAATCTCGACGCCGCGGAAGAGATAGGCCTTGGAGCGCGCCATGCGGAAGAGCCGCGCCGGCTTGAACGCCGCGCCCTTGCCGAAGATCTTTGGGTCGGGACGGAAACGCACGCGCGTGCCACGCCGGTTCTTCACCGGGCCGAGGCTCTTCACCGGGCCGTCCGGCGCCCCGCGCGTGAAGCTCTGCCGGTAGAGTTTCTGCCCGCGCGCCACTTCGACCTCGAGCGTCTCCGACAGCGCGTTGGTCACCGACACGCCGACGCCGTGCAGGCCGCCGCTCGTCTCATAGACCTTGGAGTTGAACTTGCCGCCGGCGTGCAGCGTGGTCATGATCACTTCGAGCGCGGACTTCTTCTTGAACTTGGGATGCGGATCGACCGGCATGCCACGCCCGTTGTCGGTCACGGTCAGATAGCCGTCTTTATCGAGCTCGACCTCGATGCGGCTCGCGTGGCCGGCCACCGCCTCGTCCATAGAATTGTCCAGCACCTCGGCGAAGAGATGATGCATCGCCTTCTCGTCGGTGCCGCCGATATACATGCCGGGGCGCCGCCGCACGGGCTCGAGCCCCTCAAGCACCTCGATGTCGGCCGCGGTGTAGCTATCGTCGCCTTTGGCACGGCCGCGCGGGGCGGGCTTCGGTTCGGCGGCTTTGGCCTTGCGCAACGGCTCGCGCGCGAGCTCGTCTTCGAGCTTGGCGAAGAGGTCGCGCGCTTGCGTACTGGTCTTGCGTTTGGCGCTCATGCGGCCGCGAACACCGAATCGTGCTTGGTGGAGACTGAATTTAGCTCGCACGCATGTGGCACTTTTTCAAGACGCGCCCGTGGCACCGCGTATTGCTCCCCCCTTGAGGGGGAGCACGCGCGCCTCAGGCGCGCGGAGGGGGGTGTGACGTACAACGAGTCTTGAGTCGGACCCCCCCTCCCTAACCCTCCCCTCAAGGGGGGAGGGGAATTCACGCGATCCTGCCGCCGCCGGTCTTGGTGATGACGAGCACCGAGGGCCGCGGCGGCATGTCCGGATCGAAATCCGGCCAGCGGGTCGCGGGATCGGCGAAGCTCGAAGCGCGCTCGAAGCCCTTGTATCTGTCCGTTCCGTCGGTGCCGGGATGCTGCACGGCGACGAACAGCGTCTCGCCGTCCGGCGTGAAGCAAGGGCCGCACATCTCGGCGCCAACCGGGCAGCGGAAGAAGAGTTTCGCCGTGCGGCGCCGCTCGCCTTCGGTCTCGAGCGCATAGAGCCCGTCGGCGCGGCCGGTCGGCCACGGTTCGCCCTGGTCCGTCGAGATCCACAGACGGCCCTCGGCGTCCACCGCGGCATTGTCAGGACAGGCGAACCAGCCATCGGCGGATGTCTCCGGGCTCCACAGCGCGCCGACCTCGGCGACCGATGGATCGCCGCAGCGCACCAGCACCTCCCAGCGATAGTCGGGCGCTCCATGGTCGCCGTCGGGCGGCGTCATCTCGACGATATGGCCGAACACATTCTCGGCGCGCGGGTTGGCCGCGTCCTCGTCGCCGTCAGGACGCTCCTTGTTGTTGGTGAGCATCACACAGACGCGGCCATTCGTGAGGTTCGGCTGCACGTCCTCGGGGCGGTCCATGCGGGTAGCGCCGAGCAGGTCCGCGGCGAGCCGCGCGTCGATCGTGACATCGGCCTGCGAGGCGAAGCCGTTCGCCTCGGTGAGCGGGCCTTGCCCGAACACGAGCCGCAGCCATTCCACGCGGCCATCAGCATGGAACTTCGCCACCGACAGCGTGCCGGACGAGAGGAGCTTCATGTTCGCGGCGCGGTCGTTCGGGTCGTAACGACCGTCTGAGACGAAGCGGTAGACATATTCGAAGCGGCCGTCGTCGCCGGAGTAGATCACCACGCGTCCGTCTGTGTTGACGAGACACTCGGCGCCCTCGTGGCGGAAGCGGCCGAGCGCCGTATGCTTCACCGGCACGGAGGTCGGATCGAGCGGATCGATCTCGACGATCCAGCCGAAACGGTTCGGCTCGTTCGGCTCGTTGTCGACATTGAAGCGGTCGACGAACTTGCCCCATGCCTGCCACAGCCCGGGCACGCCGTAGCGCGCGTAGCTCTTGGCCTGCGCGCCGCCGAGCCCCTTCGGCGTCTCGCGCGGGCCCTTGCAGGTATCGCTCCAGAAATAGCCGTGGAAGTTCTCCTCGGCGGTCAGATAGGTGCCCCACGGCGTCTGGCCGCCGGCGCAATTGTTGAGCGTGCCGAGGATATGCGAGGCACTCGGATCGTCGCGCGTCTTGAGCCTATCGTGGCCCGCAGCCGGGCCGTCGATGCGCATCGCCGTGTGACTTGGGCTGATCCGGCGATTGTACTTGCTGTCGAGCACCGGCCGCCATGTGCCGCCGTCGCCACGCGCGATCTCGACGATGCTGACGCCATGCGCCGCCATCTCGATCGCGACGAGCTCCGCCGTCATGTCGGGAAAGCAGATCAGGTCCTGCCGCGGGAGGTCCGGGAACATGACCTCCTCGTTGGTGTATTCGTGATTGACGCAAAGCAGCGCGCGCTTGCCTTCCGCGTCGAGCGGGAAGAACGCGACATAGTCGTTGTTGTAGCCGAACTGCTTGAGCTGTGCTGCGGCGCTCTGGTTGAGCGGATCGAACGGTGGCGCGTCGGGAAACAGCGGATCGCCCCAGCGCAACAGCACGTCCGCGCGATAGCCGGGTGCCACGTGATGCGTCTCGTCGACCCCCGCCGCGACCTCCTCGAAATCGAAACGGTCCGCGGTGAAGCCAGCGGCTTCCGCCTGGCCGGCCACCGACACTTCGCGCGCGGCAAGTGCTTTAAGTCCGAACAGCGCTGTGGCCGCGGCAACGCCGAGCGTGCCGCCGAGCACAGCGCGCCGGCTGTAGCGCCTGGCGATGACCTCGCCGATCGCGTCGCCGCCCGCCGGGCTCAGCGGGACATCGTCATGCGCCTCGAAGGCCTCGGCCCTGTTGCAGAAATTGTCGGGTTTCGCCATATGCGGAAGCAGGCAAGAATTTCACGGCCGACCCTAGAAGCGGCCCATGACAGATTTGCGAAGAGGTTCGATCGATGGCTGAGAAGACGCCCGTTTGCGATTTCGGCTGGAAGGCGCCCGGCTTCACCTTGCCCGGCGTCGACGGCAAGACCTATAGCCTGGAAAGCTTGCGCGGCCCGAACGGCACGCTTGTCATGTTCATCTGCAACCACTGCCCCTACGTCAAGGCGGTGCTCAACCGCATCGTGCGGGACGCCAAGGAGCTCGAGGCGCACGGCATCAAGACGGTCGCCATCTCCGCCAACGACGTCGCGCACTATCCGGAGGATTCCTTCGACAACATGAAGGCGATCGCCCGTCAGCACGGCTTCACCTTCCCCTATCTCTACGACGAGAGCCAGGAAGTCGCGCGCGCCTATGACGCGGCCTGCACGCCGGACTTCTTCGGCTTCAACAAGGACCTCGCGCTGCAATATCGCGGGCGGCTCGACGAGAGCGGCCGTGAGCCTGCCGGTCCCGATGTCCGCCGCGAGCTGTTCGAGGCCATGAAGCAGATCGCCGAGACCGGGCAGGGACCGCGCGAGCAGGTCCCCTCGATCGGCTGCTCCATCAAGTGGAAGGCCGCGGCTTAGCTTTTCGCAGTCGGCCCAAGTCTCTCCACCTGTCATCGCCCGGCTTGACCCGGCTGCGCCGGCCGAAGCTTTTTGAACGAAGTCTCTTGTGACGCGAGGCTTCGCCGGGCGAAGGCTGGGCGACCCAGTAACACTGCCGGTCTCCGGGCTTACTGGGTGCCCGCCTACGCGGGCATGACATGCCGGGTTGGGCACGGAATTAACTCGCGCTTAAGCTTATCGCTTTCCCGTTTCTTTACAGCCGGTCCCTAAAATTCGGCTCAAAAGCGGCGGGATATGCGGCGATGGTGATCCGATACGCTTTTCTGGTAGCGGCGGCGGCCGGCGCGGTCTGGGGCCTGATCAATCTCGGCGCGAGCGATGCCGGGATGTATCTCGTGGATGCCGGCCAGAGTGGCGCCACCCCTGCCAATGTCTCGTTCTGGGTGCTAGGCGCCGTCGCGACCTTGATGACGCTCTCGCTCTGCCGCTTCGTGATCTTCGGCCTGCCGTCGATGGTCGACAGCTGGTACCGCGACAACAAATCCTGGTTCTACTCCATCCTGCTTGGAGGTGCGGCCTACGCCTATTTCTATTTGATGTAAGCGGCCCGACATCCTTTGGGGGAGCCTGGCTAGGACCACCTGCAAACCCGCGTCCACGGGGGAACGCGGAGCGCAGATCGAGGGTCCGGCAGGCCGGGCGAAAGTGGGGCGGTCGCTGTCAGCGGCCGCCCCATGTTTTTGTGCGTCGCAACACCTACCAGCGATTGTCATTGCCCGGCTTGACCGGGCAACCCAGTAATCGAGGCCGTAGCCAATTAGCCGGCGTCTGTGACTACTGGGTACCCGCCTCCGCGGGTATGACAATCTCCAAGGTCATTCCGGTACCGGCCCGGAATGACGAACAGCTCAGCTACACGCTGTAATACATGTCGAACTCGATGGGGTGGGGGAACATCTCGAACCGCTCCACCTCTTCCATCTTCAGCTCGAGATAGGCATCGATCGCGTCGTCGGAGAAGACGTTGCCCTTCTTCAGGAAGGCGCGGTCCTTGTCGAGCTCCTCGCAGGCCTGGCGCAGCGAAGCGCAGACGGTCGGCACCTTCTCCAGCTCCTCCGGCGGCAGGTCGTAGAGGTTCTTGTCGATCGGGTCGCCCGGGTTGAGCTTGTTCTCGATACCGTCGAGCCCGGCCATCAGCATCGCCGCGAAGGCGAGATACGGATTGGCGGCGGGATCCGGGAAGCGCACCTCAACGCGTTTCGCCTTCGGGCCGGTGCCGAGCGGAATGCGGCACGACGCCGAGCGGTTGCGCGAGGAGTAGGCGAGCAGCACCGGCGCCTCGTAGCCCGGCACCAGACGCTTATAGGAGTTGGTGCTCGGGTTGGTGAAGGCATTCAGCGCCTTGGCATGCTTCAGGATGCCGGCGATGTAGTGCAGCGCCGTGTCGGAAAGGTCCGCGTATTTGTCGCCGGCGAAGACCGGGGTCGAGCCCTTCCAGATCGACTGATGCGTATGCATGCCCGAACCGTTGTCGCCAAAGACCGGCTTCGGCATGAAGGTCGCGGTCTTGCCGTAGACCTGCGCCACCTGGTGGATCACATATTTATAGATCTGCATGTGATCCGCGGTGCGCACCAGCGGGCCGAACTTGATGCCGAGCTCGTGCTGGGCGGCGCCCACCTCGTGGTGGTGCTTCTCGGTGACCACGCCCATGTCGGACATCACCGAAAGCATCTCCGAGCGCAGGTCCTGCGCGGAGTCGATGGGCGGCACCGGGAAGTAGCCGCCCTTGGTGCGCGGACGGTGGCCGAGATTGCCCATCTCGTATTCGGTGTCCATGTTCGACGGCAGCTCGGTCGAATCGAGCTTGAAGCCGCAATTGAACGGATCGGCCTTGAAGCGCACGTCGTCGAACACGAAGAACTCGGCTTCGGGGCCGAACGAGGCGCTGTCGCCGATGCCGGTCTGCTTCAGGTAGTTCTGCGCCTTGCCGGCGATCGAGCGCGGGTCGCGCTCATAGGGCTCGTTGGTCAAGGGCTCGAGCACGTCGCAGAACACGGCGAGCGTGCTCTGCGCGAAGAACGGGTCGAGCACCGCCGAGTCGGGATCCGGCATCAGCTTCATGTCGGACTCGTTGATGACCTTCCAGCCGGCGATCGAGGAGCCGTCGAACATCACGCCTTCGGAGAAGGCCTCCTCGTCCATCAGCTTCGAGTCCATGGTCACGTGCTGCATCTTGCCGCGCGGATCGGTGAAGCGGAGGTCGACGAACTTGATCTCCTCGTCCTTGATCTTCTTAGCCAAACTCTTTGCGTCTGCCATTTTTCTCCCCTGTCACAAGCATGATTGCCGCCGCGGGAATCCGTCCTGGCGGCGTGGTTGTTGCGCCCTGTCGATAGACACGTCCTGATCAGATGGCATCGTTGCCGGTCTCGCCGGTGCGGATGCGCACGACTTCCTCCACGTTCGAAACGAAGATCTTCCCGTCGCCGATGCGGCCGGTCTTGGCCGAGGCGATGATGGCGTCGATCGCCTTCTCGACCATGGCATCGCCGAGCACCAGCTCGAGCTTCACCTTGGGCAGGAAGTCGACGACATATTCCGCGCCGCGATAAAGCTCGGTATGGCCCTTCTGCCGGCCGAAGCCCTTGGCCTCGGTCACGGTGATGCCCTGAAGGCCGATCTCCTGAAGAGCCTCCTTCACCTCGTCGAGCTTGAATGGTTTTATGATCGCTTCGATTTTCTTCATTCGTCCGTCACACCTCCCATGGACGCAAAACTGCGCTTAGCCGCGCGCTTCCGCCCGTTTGTCGATAGACTGTGCGTGTGCCAAAGCACGCGCTATGCCAACCGGGCGGACCCAAGATTTGCGCTATATTTCAAGGCGCTGGGCTGGCCAGTCTTGATGGCGAGAGGGGACGGCGAGCGGTGCTGCCTAGAAGATGAGCGTCATGCCTAAGATTTATGCAGGGCCGGTTCCGGTCGAGCTGCTGACTGCCGAGGAGATGGGCGTTGCCGATCGTCTCGCGGTCGAAGGCGGCGTGCCGGGCGCTGTGCTGATGGAAAATGCTGGCCGCGCCGTGGCCGACGCGGTGGCGCGGCGCTTCCCCGATGCTGGCACGGTCGCCGTCTTGTGCGGGCCGGGCAATAATGGCGGCGACGGCTTCGTGGCTGCGCGTCATCTCGTCGAGCGGGGCTATAAAGTCCGGCTGGCCTTCGATGGCGACCCGGCGCGCCTGCCCGAAGACGCCGCCGCCATGGCGCAGCTTTGGACCGGGGGAACGGAGAAGCTCGGGCCCGACGCGCTGGCCGGCGCCGACGTCGTGGTCGATGCGCTGCTCGGCGCGGGGCTTGCACGCCCGGTCGAAGGTAAGCTCGCGGACCTGATCGAGGCGGTGAACGCCTCGGGGCTCCCGGTGGTCTCGGTCGACGTGCCGAGCGGCATCGACGGCACCACCGGACAGGTGAGGGGCGTCGCCGCGAGAGCGCTCGCGACCGTCACCTTCTTCCGGCTCAAGCCAGGCCATCTGCTGCTGCCTGGGCGGCTCCATTGCGGCGAGATCGAGCTTGCGCAGATCGGCATTCCCGACAGCGTGCTCGAAACCATCGCGCCCAAGACTTTCGCCAACGCGCCCGCGCTGTGGCTGCCGGATTTCCCCTGGCCCACCGAGGAGGGCCACAAATATGCGCGTGGTCACGCGGTCGTGGTTTCGGGTCCGCGCTATTCGACGGGGGCGGCACGGCTCGCCGCCCGCGGCGCGCTCCGGGTTGGCGCGGGGCTCGTCACGGTCGCTTCCCCGCGCGATGCGCTCGAGGTGAACGCCGCCCAGCTCACCGCGATTATGGTACGCGAGGCCGACGGCGCGCGGGGGCTCAAGAGCCTGCTCGACGATCCGCGCAAGAACGCGGTGCTCATCGGCCCCGGCGCTGGGGTGAACGAGGTGACCAAGGACCTGGTGCTCGCGGCGCTCACCTCGAAAGCGGCGGTGGTGCTCGATGCCGATGCGCTCACCGTCTTCTCCGACGACCCGGCGGTGCTGTTCGCCGCCATCAAGGCGCATGCCGCGCCGGTCGTGCTCACGCCGCATGACGGCGAGTTCGCCCGGCTGTTCAAGGACATCCACGCCGGCTCGAAGGTCGAGCGCACGCGTGCGGCCGCCGCGCGGTCCGGGGCGGTGGTCCTGCTCAAGGGTGCCGACACGGTGGTCGCCGCGCCGGACGGCAGGGCCTCGATCAACGCCACCACCAGCCCGTGGCTCGCCACCGCCGGCACCGGCGACGTGCTGGCGGGCATGGTGCTCGGGCTGCTGGCGGAGGGTATGCCGGCCTTCGAGGCGACGGGCGCCGCCGTCTGGTTGCATGGTGCCGCGGCCCGCGCCCACGGTCCCGGCCTGATCGCCGAGGATTTGCCCGAAATGCTGCCTTCGGTCCTCGACGATTTGGCGGAAAATCCCCAAGTCTAGGGTGCAGAGGGCCTCGTCTCCGGGCGACCCTTTGTTGACACACTCCCACCTTATGGGGGACATGAAGACTGCGCTTCGAGGGGAATTCGCCACGTCATGGCCATGCCACGCCCGCGCACCTCGCTCTGCCTGCTGCTGCTGGCCGCCCTTTTGGCCGGCCTGACGGTTCCGGCGGCGGTTTATGCCCAGGACAGGACCCTGCTCAAGGCCCGCGAGGGCGCCGCCGCCCTGATGCGCGGACAGAATGAGCGCGCCGTCGCCATTTACGACGAGATCTTGAAAGAGGCCGACATCGCCGATTTCATCGAGGCGAGCATCTACAGCGACCGCGGCGTCGCCAAATGGCGGCTGAAGCAGACCAAGGAAGCAGTGGGCGATTTCAACCAGTCGATCCGGCTCTCGCCCGAGAACCCCACCGTCTACAATAATCGCGGCAATGCGCTGATGGACCTCGGCCATCCTGAGGAGGCCATCAAGGATTTCGACCGGGCGATCGCGCTCGCGCCCACTTACGGCGTGGCCTACAACAACCGGGGCAATGCCTATGCGGCGCTCCGGCAATACGGCCCGGCCTTCCAGGACTTCCGCAAGGCGGTCGAACTCACGCCGCAGAGCCCCGTCCCCTATAACGGGCGCGGCAAGACGCATGTCTCGCTGAAACGCTATCACGCGGCGGTGCGCGACTTCACCCGCGCCATCGGGCTCGATTCCAAGTTCACCGCCGCCTATCAGAACCGCGCCAAGGCCTATCTCGCCATCGAGAATTTCCGCGAGGCCGCCGAGGACGCGACGCTCGTGCTCGACCTGCAGGGCGAGCAGCCTTCGGCCGAGCTCCTGCTGCTCAGGGGCCGCGCCTATGCCGGAGACCGGAAGTTCCCGCAAGCCATCGAGGATTTCAATCGCGTTTCCGAGCTGAGCCCCGCGCTGGTCGATACCTATGTCGAGCGCGGACTGGCGCTTGTGCAGCTTCGCCGTTACGACGACGCGCTCACCGATTTCAGCCATGCCATCGAGCTCGATCCGAAGAACGTGAAGGCCTATGCGATGCGCGCCGCCGCGCGGCTCCAGGCCGGGCCGTCCTCGGTGCCCGAGCCGCCGAAAGAGACCGCAGAGGCCGAGACCGGCGGCGCCACCGACGTGCCGAAGACGACCGAGTCGACCGAGACGGCGCCGACGCTCGAGACAGCCGAAGCGGCCGAGACCGATAACATCATCGATGCGACCGAGACGGCTGAAGCGGCCGACCCAGCCGAGGCCACCGGAACGACGGCGGACGCGGCGACCGCTACGCCTCCTGAGCCAGGCGCGGCCCCCGAGGCGAGCGAGACCGCCGAGGCCCCCGCACCGGCGGAGCCACCCGCGCCACCGAGCCCGCCGGCTTATCTGCAGGTCGCGCTCGCCGATGCGGACCAGGCCCTGCAGCTCGCCGCGAACGATCCGCTCGCGCTCCGCGTGAGAGGCGACGTGTACCGCGCGCTCGAGCGCCAGGACGAGGCCATCGCCGACTATCGCACCGCGCTCGCGCAGGACCCGTTCCAGGCGGAAAGCCGCGATGCGCTGGTCAAGCTCGGCCAGGAGGTCCCGCCGCAGCAGACCGGCCAGCCGCTCGGCGAGCCGGTCGAGGGTTGGGTCATCACCGAGCCGTCGCCCGGCCGCTATGTCGCGAGCAATCCGAAATTCGCGCAAGTCCAGGCCGAGCTCGAGATGTTCGGTGCGGGCACGCCGCGGATCCTCGAATGGAAGCTGCTCAAGGACGCGCTCTCCGGCATCGGTCTCCTGAAATATTACGCGGGCGATTTCAGCGAGGGGCAGGATTCGAGCCTCGAATATGTCGCGATCGTCGACACGCGCGCGAACAAGGTGGTCTCGATCGAGCCGCATAGCTGGGGGCCGGCGACCGCGCAGTGGAACTGGCAGGCCGTTTCCGTGGTGGTCACCGATCCCGACGGGAATGCCAACGAGATCCAGCTGCGCAAGGCGCGGCCGAAGCCCGCCGTCGCGGGAAGCCCGCCCGTTGCCCGCAACGATTTCTGGGGCTTCCAGCAGCAGGCGCCCGTAGCGCGCGGCGACCGCGCGGCCGATCGCGCCGCACGCCGCGCGGCCCGAAAGGCCCAGCCTCCTGGCGGTGGCGGGGGAGGCGGCGGCAGCATGTTCAACTGGCTGTTCCGCTAGTGCTGGATTCCGGCTTGCGCCGGAATGACGTGTGCGGCTAGCAAATGCCCATGACCCTGTTCCTTGCGAGCGTGCGCGATGCGGGCGAGGCTGAGCTTGCGCTCGCCGCTGGCGCCGACATCATCGACCTGAAGGAGCCCGCGCGTGGCGCGCTCGGCGCGCTTGCGCCGGACGCCGTTGCGGCCTGCGTGAGAGCGGTGGCCGGCCGCGTCAGGATCAGCGCCACGGTCGGCGATCTGCCGATGCAGCCCGAGCGCGTGCGCGATGCGGTGAGCGCCATGGCCGCGACGGGCGTCGATTACGTCAAGCTCGGTCTGTTTCCCGAAGGCGATGCGGAGGCCTGCCTCGAACAGCTCGAAGCGGAAGCACGCCAAGCGCGTCTGGTGCTCGTGCTGTTCGCCGATGCGATGCCTGCGTTCGATGCCGTGGACGCGGCGGCGCGGATCGGCGCGCATGGCGTCATGCTCGACACGATGCGCAAAGACGGCACGACGCTGCTCGATCACGCCGGGCACCGAGCGCTTGCGGCCATCATCGAAACGGCCAAGGCGAAGCGCCTCATGGTCGGGCTCGCCGGCTCGCTGCGCGCAACCGACGTGCCCGATCTGCTGCGCCTCGAGCCGGACCTGCTCGGCTTTCGCGGCGCGCTCTGCCGCGCTGGATTGCGCGGGTGCTCGCTCGATGCCGACGCCTGCGCTCGCGTCAGGGCGCTGATCCCGCGCCGTGCCGCGCCCACTGCGAATGCCGGGCTTGCCGCATGAGCCGCACGCCGAAGGCACGAGTGCCGAAGACGCAAGCGCCAAAGGCACGCATCGCCAAGACCGCGGCGCTCGACCGCGTGTTCGTGCATGATTTCGTGCTCGATGCCGAGATCGGTGTCTACAGCAACGAGAAGGGCGTCACCCAGCGCGTGAGCTTTTCCGTCGATGTGGAGGTGAAGCCCGCGAAGGGCGCGCTCGGCGACGACATCGCGCTCGCTTTCGATTACGACACCATCATCCACGGCATCAAAGACATCCTGGCGCGGGGCCACGTTCACCTGGTCGAGACGCTGGCCGAAGAGATCGCCGAGCATTGTCTGGCGCATCCGCGCGCCGCGCGCGTGTGCGTGCGCGTCGAGAAGCTCGACAAGGAGCCTGGCGCGGTCGGCGTCGAGATCGTGCGCGCCAGGCTCGCCAAGTCTAGGCTCGCCAGGCCCAAGGGCCGCGCATGATCGCGCGCGCGCCAGCGCTGCAGCCGCGGCCCGCGACCCGGCACGCGCGTCGCCCCATCGTCGTCAAGCTCGGCGGCAGCGTGGTGCGCGGGCGGGAGCTGGGCGCTTGGCTCGATGCAATTACCGGATCGCCCGAACCCCTCGTGGTCGTGCCGGGGGGAGGGGCGCTCGCCGACGAGGTGCGTGCCTGCCAGGCGAATCTCGGTTTCGGCGATGCGCACGCCCACCGCATGGCGCTGCTCGCCATGGACCAGCTCGCCTGGGCGGTCGCGGGCCTGCGTCCGGGCTTCGCCGTCGGTGCGACCGAGGCAGAGCTCGATCAGGCGCTCGCACGTGGTGAGGTCGCGGTCTGGGCGCCCTACGCGCTGATCGCCGGCCGCACGGATATCGAAGAATCGTGGCGGCTCACCTCCGACAGTCTCGCGCTCTGGCTCGCGGAGCGGCTCGGCGCCGCGCGCTGCTACCTCATCAAGTCTGTGGAGCGGCCGCGCGCGAGCCTCAGCGCGCGCCAGCTCGCCCGCGACGGCGTCATCGACGACGCGTTCCCCGCCATGCTCGAAGCGAGCCGCATCCCGGCGGTGCTGCTCGGCAGCGGGGACCAAGAGGCTTTCGCCGCGGCGCTTGCCGGCAACGGCACGTGCGGCGCGGAGATTGGATAGACTTATCCTCGTTGTGTCATGGCCCGGCTTGACCGGGCCACCCAGTATCCCGACGCCTCAGTCGTTCTGGTAGGCCTGCGACTACTGGGTTCCCGCTTTCGCGGGAATGACACCCTCATTTGCTCGCGCTTGTCCCGAGGGCGGGTTAGAACGGCCTGCAGCATCAATGGTGCGGACCCAATGGCTGACAGCTACCTGTTCCTGACCGGGCATCTGGCGAAGCCGCGGCTCGAGGCCGTGCTCACCAGCATGGACGCGGATTTCGAGTGGAAGGTGCTCGATATCGGCGTGAAGGTCGCGGCGCTGATGACCGAGGACATCGTCCTGCGCCGCCTGCCTGCGCCGGTCGAGGCCGGCAAGATCATGCTGCCCGGCCGCGCCCGGGCCGATCTCGACAGGCTTTCCGGCCATTACGGCGTGCCGGTCGTGCGCGGTCCGGACGAGGTGAAGGACCTGCCCGAATATTTCGGCCGCGCGCGCAAAGCCTCCGACATGACGAAATACGACATCAACATCTTCGCCGAGATCGTCGATGCGTCGGCGCTCTCCGTCGAGGCGATCCTGGAGCGCGCCGAGGACTATTCGCATAAGGGCACCGACGTGATCGATCTCGGCTGCCTGCCCGACACGCCATTCCCGCATCTCGAAGAGGCTGTGCGCGCGCTCAAGCGCCACGGCTACAAGGTCAGCGTCGACTCCGCCGACCGCGACGAGCTGTTGCGCGGCGGCAAGGCCGGCGCCGACTACCTGCTGAGCCTCAACGAGGACACGCTCGACATCGCCGATAAGGTCGCCTCGGTGCCGGTGCTGATCCCGAAGGATCACGGCGACATGGATCAGCTCTACCGCGCGATGGATGCGCTCGACAAGAAGGGCAAGCCCTATCTCGCCGATCCGGTGCTCGATCCCATCAATTTCGGCTTCATGGACTCGCTTGAGCGCTATGCGCAGCTCAGGCGCGAGCGGCCCGAGGCCGAGATCCTGCTCGGCACCGGCAATCTCACCGAGCTGACCGACGCCGACTCGATCGGCACGACCGCCATGCTGCTCGGCATCGCCTCCGAGCTTCGCATCAGGAACGTGCTGGTGGTGCAGGTCAGCCCGCATACGCGCCGCACCTATGAGGAGCACGACATCGCGCGGCGCATGATGTACGCCTCGCGCGCCGATGGCGAGCTGCCCAAGGGCTATACCGACGCGCTGCTCGCGCTGCATGCCCGGAAGCCCTATCCGCTCACCTCCGAGGAGATCGCCGAGGCCGCGCGCGAGGTGCGCGACAAGAATTTCCGCATCGAGATCGCCGAGGACGGCGTGCACATCTTCAACCGCGACGGCCACCACATCGCGCAGGACGTGTTCGCGCTGTTCCCCAAGCTCGGCATCGACACCGACGGGCCGCACGCCTTCTATCTCGGCGCCGAGCTTGCGCGCGCGGAGCTCGCCTGGCGGCTTGGCAAGCGTTATGCCCAGGACGAGCCGCTGGACTGGGGCGTGGCGGCTGACGCGCCCGCCGACGACCGCACGCGGCTGAAAGACGCCGGCCACACCCTGGTCGCCAAGAAGAAGCGCAAGGCTTCGTGAGGGAGCAGCGAGACCGCCCATGCCGATGATCCGGGAATGCATCGTCACCACGCTCAACGAAGAGGGCAGGGTGCATATCGCCCCGCTCGGCCTGATCGCCGCGCCCGGCAGCGGCGAGGGCGATGGCGGGAGTTGGATCGTCGCGCCGTTCCGGCCCTCGACCACGCTCGACAATCTGCGCGCGACGCCCTTTGCCGTGGCGAGCTTCACCGATGACGTGCTGGTGTTTGCCGGCTGCCTGACCGGCAACAAGGATTGGCCGACCCGCGCGGCGACGCACGTGCCGGGCGTCGTGCTGGAAGGCGCGCTCTCGCATGCCGAGCTTGCGGTGACGCATGTCGAGGAGGACGAGCTTCGCCCGCGCTTCCATTGCCGCGTGGTGCACGAGGCGATGCACGCGCCGTTCAGGGGCTTCAACCGCGCGCAAGCCGCGGTGATCGAGACGGCGATCCTCGCCACCCGGCTGCATATGCTGCCGCGCGAGAAGATCGAGAGCGAGCTTGCCTATCTGCAGATCGCCGTCGAGAAGACCGCGGGCCCCCGCGAGCACGCGGCCTGGCGCCTGCTCGTCGAGAAGATCGAGGACCACTACAAGCACGCTCCGCCGACATAGCTTCATACCTCCCCCTCGTGGGGAGGTCCGAGTTCGCTGAGGCAAACTCGGGGTGGGGGGCGGGCGCGCCGAACTGCTTGCACTCTGGAATCCTCACCCCACCCGCCGCGCGCCAAGGCGCGCGACTCCCTCCCCATCAAGGGGAGGGATGAAGTTCCTCGGAGAGCGCCGGAACAAATGCTAGGCTCCGGCTTTGTGCCTGCGTTGGATCGATGCGTCAGACAGAAAGGACTGCGCGATGCGTAAACTGGTTCTCGCTTTCCTCGTCATGCTTACGGCCTCGCTGCTCGGCGGCGCCCCTGCGCGCGCGCATCACGGCTGGAGCGCCTATGACGCGGCCACGGTCATCAAGGTCGAGACGCCCGTGCAGGTCGTGCGCTACCAGAACCCGCATGGCGAGATCGAGGTCGATTACGAGGGCAAGCGCTGGGTGGTGGTGCTTGCGCCGCCCTCGCGCATGAAGGCGCGCGGCCTGCCGCCCGAGGACCTCACGGTCGGTGCGACGGTCACCATCGAGGCCTATCCGAAGAAGAACGGCGAGGCCGAGATGCGCGCCGAGCGCATCACGGTGAACGGCAAGACCGTCGAGCTTCGCTAGGCCGGCCCAGGCGGCCCGCACATGGACCAAGCCGCTTCGCCAGGAGAGCTCGCATCGCTCGCGGCGGCGCTCGAAGCGTCGTGGCTCGGCACCGCCATGCGCGACTCGACGGTGCTCTATCCGCTCGTCAACATCATGCACCTGATCGGGCTCGTGCTGGTCGTTGGTGGCATCGGCCTGCTCGATCTCCGGCTGCTCGGCGCCGCGCGCCAAGCCCGGATCGCCGACCTCTATATGCCGCTCACCGCCGCGGCCGCGCTCGGCGTCGGCTTGCAGGTCGCGACCGGCGTGCCGCTCTTCGCCTCCGACGCGACCGCGCTCGCCGGCAACAAGGCCTTCATCCTGAAGATGCTGCTCTTGACGCTCGCGCTCGCCAACGCGGCGCTGTTCCGCCTGCTCTGGCGCGAGCGCGTCGCGGACTGGGACCGCAATCCGCCCTTCATCGGCCTCGCCCAGGCGGCGCTGTCGCTGATGCTATGGGTGACGATCGCAGTGCTTGGGCGCCTGATCGCTTATCTCTGACGGCTAATAGCGCGGTCCGAGATAGGGGCTCTCGTAGCGCGCGTCGGCGCAACGCGTCCCCGTCCAATAGCGATATTCTCCGCAGCTGCTCGGCCGGAGGGGAACCAGGACGACCTGGTCGCCGACGACGGCGGGCGCATAGGGCGTGGCCTCGGGAATGTAACCGTAGCGCCGGAGCTGGCGCCGATACTGCCGCCGCAGATAGCCGGCCTGTTCGACCATGCTCGGTTCGACGCTCAATCCCGTGAGCGCCGGTCGTGGCCCGGCACTGACCTCGCCGGGCAAGAGCCCCGCGACGACAAAACCGGCAATGAAAGCCGAAACGAGAATGAGGCTGCGAGGCATCTGACGCTCCGTGTCCTGCGGTTCCTACGCGGCCCGGCATGTCGAGCCAAACCATGGCGCTGTTAAGTCAATAATTCTTTCGAGCTTTGCCTGTTCCATCCAAGGCAGCCTCCTTGACCGGTTCCCGCGGATTACCCAGACTCGGAGACCCATTGGGGACGATCGTCATGGCTCGTCACAGCGCATGGGCGTCGCGGCGCTTTCTACGGGAATGGCTGGCGCTCCTGTCGTTCGTCCTGCTCCTCGGCACGGCAACGAACGCGCTCGGCGAGGACGGACTCGCGAACTGCGCCAAGGACGCGATGATCGTGTTCGATGCGTCGGGCTCGATGACCGGCATGGGCTTCGGCGAGAGCCCGGTGCGGCGGATCGAGCAGGTGCGCCGCGCGCTCGCCGAGGTGCTGCCGGTCGTGGCGCCCGCGCGCAATCTTGGGCTCGTGGTGTTCGGACCCGGCAAGCGCGGGGCGTGCGAGAATGTCGATCTCAAGCTGCGGCCAGGGCCGAACTCCGCCGCGCGGATCATGTCCGAGGTTGATCTGCTCCAACCTTACGGCCAGACGCCGCTGACGAGCGCCGTCGGCGCCGCGGCCGAGGTGCTGGAGTTCCGCGACAAGCCGGCCGTGATTGTGCTGCTCACCGACGGCGAGGAGACCTGCCGCGGCAATCCGTGCGCGCTGGCGCAGGAGCTGAAGCGCAACGGCGCCGACGTGACGGTGCATGTCATCGGCTACATGCTGCGTTTCGCGAGCGAGCTCGGCGGCGGCCAGTCGCGCTGCCTGTCGGAGAGCACGGGCGGCATGTTCATCTCGACAGAGACCACCGCGGAGCTGAGCGAGGCGCTGCGCAAGACCCTGGCCTGCCCGCTGATCTCGGCGCGCGAACTTACGGCGCGAGCGCCTACGGATAGGCCCGGGCGCTGAGCAGCGCCACCGAGACCGCAGGCGCCGCGCGCGAGGCCATCTCGTTTGCGTCCGGTACGCGGTCGACGAGTTCGGCGAACTCGCCGTAAGCGAGCCCGAGCTCCTTGGCGAGGCGCTTGGCGACGAAGCGCCCGCAGCCAGCGCCGATCACCGTTGCGTCCGTGCCGAGCGCCTCGCGCGCCAGCAACGCCTGCGCCGCCGCTTCGATCTCGGCGAACTGGGCGTCGGCAAAATGGCGCGCCACGTCGATCCAGTCGAACATCCCGGCCTCGTCCGCATCGCGGCCGAGCATGCGCGCGAGCCGCGCGGCGCTCGCTTGCGTCGTCTTGCCGCCGAGATCGGCGGACGGGTAAGGGTCGGCATCGCGTGGCAGCGCGCCGAGCAGGCGATGCACGTCGGCCATGGTGGCGAAGCGCTCCGCCGCGATCCTCTGGCTGCGGCCCGCGAACGGCGCCTCGCGCGCGACCGCCATGACCGGCGTGCGCACCGCGCCGGTATAGAGCAGCTCGCTCTCGGCCAGCCGCTCGCCGTCGCTATAGCCGCGCGTGGCAGGCTCGCCGCCTTTCAGCGGCACGAGGTCGGTCGTCGTCGTGCCCATGTCGACGAACAGCCCGTCGGGGCAGAGCGCCGCGACCAGCGTCGCGCTCGCATGCCAATTAGCCGAGGCGACGTCCATCGGCAGCGCCGCGGCGTCGTCAGGGTCCAGAAACCCGGCGCGTCCGCCATAGATCTGAAGCGGCGCGTCGCCCACGGTGTCCCTCATCAGCGCGACGAGATAGGCGACGCCCTCGGCGCGGTCCTCGAACACGTCCGACAGCTCGCCGGTCATGGTCACTGCGTGGCTTGCGCCGTCGGGGCAGAGCGCCAGCGCCTCCGCGACGGCCGTATCGAACTTGCCGCGATTGGCCACGAGCGGGCAGGGGATTTGCACCACCTGCACTACGCGCACGCCATCCAGCACGGCGAGCTTCAGATTGGCGCCGCCCAAGTCCCAGCCGACGATTGCGGACATTCTCGTGTTTCCTCACCCAGCCTTCTTTTGTCATGCCCGCGTAGGCGGGCACCCAGTACTCGCCAGCCTCGCCCAGGATTACTGGGTTGCCCGGTCAAGCCGGGCAATGACAAGTGGGTATGTGCGGCATAAGACGGACTCAGGCTGCGTGGAAGGGCCTTCCCATGGAAAAGCCGACCAACTTCACGGTCATCCCGGTGCTCGATCTCAAAGGCGGGGTCGTGGTGCATGCGCGCGGCGGCAAGCGGGCCGACTACCGTCCGCTGGAAACGCCGTTCGGCCCGGCGGATGACCCGCTGGCCATCGCGCGGGGGTTGCTCGCCGTCACCTTCTCGCCCGTGCTCTATGTCGCCGACCTCGACGCCATCGAAGGTAGGGGCAACAATTTCGACGCCTGCCGCGACCTCGCCGACGCCCTGCCGCACACGGCGCTCTGGATCGACGCGGGCTTCTCCGATATCGGAGAGTGCCTGTTCTGGCTGCCGCTCGGCGCGACGTTGGTGATCGGCAGCGAGAGCCTCGCCGGCGTCGAGGACTGGAACGATATCCGCGCGAGCCTCGGCGAGAACGTGGTGCTCTCGCTCGACTTCGACGGCGCCGCCTTGCGTGGCCCCGAGGCGCTGCTGACGGACCCCGCGCTCTGGCCCAACCGCGTCATTGTCATGAGCCTGGGCCGCGTCGGCACTGGCGAGGGCCCCGATCTTGGGCGGCTAACCGCCATGCTGGCGCAAGCCGGCTCCCGCGCGGTCTATGCCGCCGGCGGTCTCGCAGGTGCCGGCGATCTTGCCCGCGTTGCGGAGACAGGCGCACGCGGCGCGCTCGCCGCCACCGCGCTTCACTCAGGCGCGATCACCCAAAAAGAGATCGCCGCCCTCGCGTAGAGGACGGCGATCGCAATGCTCAACGGCGCGCGAACGCGCGTCAGAAACCCAGCTTTTGGAGCCACCGCCGAATCGGGCCCGGACTTCCAGCGTCACCGGGTTGCCCCCGACCTGGGGGTTCTCCTTTTCAACCGGCAGCGAACGGGTGCGTGACCTTGTCCTTCTCGGCGGTCACCTGGGAGGCCTTCGGCTCGCCCTTGACGGCGCGGGCGATGGCTTCCTTGGTGGCGCGATAGTTGAAGTCCTGGATCTTCTTGTCGTCGCTGGCTTCCCAGTGGATGAACACGCCGACCGTGATGTAGAGGTCGTCGGCCTCGTTCGCAGGGATCGTGCCGTCGGCGACGCTGTCGGCAACCGCCTTGGCCACGCCGTACTGGGCGGGACCGAACATCTGCACCGCCTGGCGCGCGTCCTTGATGGTCACCTTGTTGTAGAGGATCGTCGGGGGCTTGCACAAAAGGTTCGGGGCGACCACGGCCAGCAGGGTGGTGAAGCCGTCCTTGTTGTTGGTCAGCGCGTTGCAGAACGCCGTCTCGACGGCGCTGCCGCGAGGACCGATGAGCAAGTCGATGTGAGCAACTTCGTTACCGTCGCCGACGAGCGATTCGCCAACGCCGACTCCACTGATTTTGGGCATGAAACCCCCTCCCTAATCGGATGATACAACAAACGAAAACAGCAGGCGTTGCCGCGTGACAGCACCAGCCGCGAGAAAACGAAGTGCCTAGCTAGCGCACTCCGCCCGCAACTCCTGGTTAGAGCTCCGCGGGGGAGAACATAGTCCGGGGCCGGAAGGCTGGGCAAGTCGATTGTTGCCGCAACAAGGCCGCCGCTTTAACGGCTTATCAGGCCTTTTCAAGCTCTTGCAGGGCGCCCGCGAACAGCGTGGCGACGGTGAGATCGGCCGAGGTGCCGGGATTGAAGCCGCGTTCTTTCAGCGAGCGGTCGAAGGCGAGGAGCGGGGCGGTCATGTCTTCGGGCGATGCGGCCTCGGCGAAGCTCGCCTCGATGGCCCGCGCCTCCTCGGCGACCTCGGCTGCGGCGTCCTCGCCGAACTTCCGCTCGATCAGCGTGTCCGGCACATGCGCGAGGAAGCCGAGATAAACGCGGGTCGCGTCCCATGGCGCGTCGTCCCAGCGCTCGCGCGCCTGCCTGAGCCAGGCAAGCCCCATGTCGAACACATCGACGAAATCGTGGGTGTAGTTCCAGGCGATGCGGTCGCGCGTCTCGGCCGCGCGCATGGCTTCGAGCAGCGTGACGGCAGGCTCGGCGGCGACGTCGTGCGCGGGCGCGGCGCCAAGCCCACCCGGCCGCGCGGCGCGGATGGCGCGGTAGGCTTCGCGCGCATCTTCGACCGTGAGGCCGGCCAGCACGCGGGCGACGCGGGCGTGCAAATCGCCGTCGCTCGCGTCGCGCGCCGCATCGGCGAGGGGCGCGCAGAGCAGGAGGATGCCGAGATTGGTGTTCTGGCCGGCAGCCGCCTGCGTCGCCTCGACCGCGAGGCGGATGCGGTTCCCGACGCCGAGCTCGCCGCGGCCGATGATCGGCGCCGCGGCTTGCGCCGAGGCCTCGAAATCGGCGACGCTCATGCCGTGGCCGTTGCCGTGCCGGTGCACATTGCCGGGCTTCAGCGCATCGAGCTCCGCGAGGCAGGCATCGTGAAAGGCCCGCGCGATCGCCGCGGCCTGAGCCCGAGGCTGTAGCTTGCGCCTCAAAGCACGTCTCGGTCCTTCGCCCAGGCAGGGCGGAGCGCGGCGGCCAGGAAGGCCTCGACCACGAAGTCGGAGATGTTCACCCGCGTCACCTGTTGCAATCCGTTCCAGGCCGGCATCGAGTTTACCTCCAGCACCAGGAAGCGGCCGTCGCGCGCCTGGATGATGTCGACCCCGGCATAGTCGGCGCCGACGCAGGATGCGGCGCGGAGCGCGAGATCGACCAGCGACTGGCTCGGGATCGCCGCCTTGGCGCGCGCGCCTTGCTTGATATTGGTGATCCAGCTCTCACCGTGGCGGATCATTGCGGCGATCACGCGGCCCGCGCAGACGAACAACCGCCAGTCCTGGTGATGGTCCAGCGCCGGCTCCACGAACTCCTGGAGGTAGTAGGTGCCGCTCACCTCGTCGGGCGGCGCAAGATCGGCGACGGCCTCGATCAGCCGCAGGCCCTTGCCCTGCGCCCCGAACAGCGGCTTCTGCACCAGCCTGCACCCTTCCGCCAGCACGCGCGCCGTGACCGCTTCAGCGTCGCTCCGGTGCACGCAAGAGAAGGTGCGCGGCGTCGGCACGCCGGCCTGCTGCAGGAAGAAGGTGGTGGTGGATTTGTCCACGCAGCGCTCGATGGCGCGCGCGTCGTTCCACACGGGAACGCCGAGCGCGCGCAGACCGTGCAGCACGCCGAGATAGAGCGTGACCTGCTCGAACGTGCCGCCCGGCACGAAGCGCACGAATGCGCCCTCGGGCAGGCGGTCGCCGAGGCCTGGAATGGCGAGCCCGGTCGCCGTCTCGGTGGAGAAGCCGCACAGATTGAGCGGGACCTGCAGAGGCTTGAGCCCACGCTTGGCAAAGGCGCGGCCGAGGCTCCGGCCATGCCAATCGCGGCCGTCGCCGAACAGGACGATGGCGGGAGCGCCGTCAGCCATGTGCGCGCGTCCTCAAGCGAAGGAGCGCGACAGGACTGCGGTGTCGATGTGGCCCCCCTCGAAGCTCTCGCCGGTCTTGAGCGCCGTCACCGTCACCTTGGCGGGCGAGAACAGCATGCGGTCGATCGCGTAGAAATCGCCCTTGACCGCCGCGAAGATGTCGGCGAACGGCTTGCCGTAGTCCTTGGATCTGAGGCTCGGCAGGTTGTCGGCGAGCGCCTTCGCGTCATTGGCTTCGCCGGTCACATAGAGCTGCGTGCGGCCGCCATAGATGATGGCGTCGTTGGTGCGGCCCATGGCGGCGATGAAATCCGGCGCCGGCGGCGGCAGCGGTGCGGTGGCGATGCCGTCGACGATATGGTCGAGCGGGAAATGCAGCTCGTGCGACTTGTGCAGCGCGACCTCCAGGCAGCGCGCGGCGATCTGCACCGTGCCGGCGAGGCTCGAGGTCGGCGCGTAGACGAAGGTGAGCCGCTCGGGCGGCAGCTTGCAGGCCTCGGCGACATGCTCGACCAGCGCGGCCGGCGGCGGTGCGTCGGCTTCGAGCACGAGCACGGCGCTCGCGGCCTTGTCGCGATAGCCGAGCTCGTCGAACAATTTCTCGGACGAGCCGATGGCGCGCGCAGGCCCTGAGCCGAGCACGTTGTATTTCTTGCCCTTGTCGTCCTTGGCGGAAAGGCTCCAGCCGGCATATTGCGAGCCGAGACAGGCAAGCACGGGCTGGCTCGTATGCACGGTCACCATGAAGGGCCAGGCGGCCTCGGCGTCGGCGGTTTCGAGGGAGACGCGGCCGAGCCCGGCGAGGCAGATCTGCGCCATGCGGCGCCCGGCCTCCAGCCCGCCGACCGCGCGCACGCCGCAATCGATGCGGCACTCGCCGAGCGAGCCCTTGGTCACATCGACGCGGAGTGCCGCGGCATCCTCGATGAGCGAGCGGACCAGCGGCTCAACCTGCGTGTTGACGCTCGGCCAGTCAGGATGACGCGTGCCGCTCTGCTTTTCGTTTTGGTTCGAAGATTTGCCCACCAGTTTTCCCCCTCATGAACGGACGCAGCACAGCAAGAATCTCGGAAACGCGGTCCTTGGCCAAACGCCTGGCGCCGTCCTTGGTCGCGGCGCGGGCCAACACAGTGCATATCGGGCGGTCTTTGTCGATAAGCTGGGCGGCATCGGGAATGTCGCGAGCCCAATCGGGCCAGACCAGCGCCTGCGGAACGCGCAAGCGCTCCGGTGCATGGACGATGGCCGAGGCCGCGGCGTCGGTGAATCGTGCCGGCGCGGCCGGAAGCTTGCCCGCGGTTACCGCGTCGAGATGCAGGCGGAGCAAGGGCGCTTCCGCGCTGTCGAAGATGTCGAGCGTGGCACCGGGGCGCGGATTGATTTCGAGCAGCAGCGGACCGTCAGCGCCGAGCATGAAATCTGCGCTGCCAAGACCTTCCAGTCCGAACGCGGCGACCACGCCTTCGACAGCGCGCGTCATGCGCGCCTGGGTGTCATCGCCAAGGTCGGCGGGCTGAACCGCGCCGCCATAGCGCCAGGCGCTGCGGCGCGAGGGTGCGGTCCATTGCTCGCTGAAGCCGAGCACGCGCGCCGCGCGGCCGTTGCCGACGAATAGCGCCGAGACGGAGCGCCCTTCAACGCGGTGCTGGAAATAAACCCCGGCATCGCCGCGGGTGGATGGCGCGCGCGTCACATGGCCGCCGCCGGCGCCGCCGCGGCGCTTGGCGAGCCAGTCCGCACCGTTGGCGGGCCGCGCCATCGTCGTTGCGGGATGCGCAATGCCGAGCCGGTCGAGTGTCGCGAAGAATTCCTCCGGCGCCTTGACCCGCGCGACCGTCTCGGCGCCGTTGCCGAGCAGGGGCCAACGCGCGGCGAGTGCGGCGAGCAATTCGGGCCGGTCCTCGAGGCCTGCGCCGCAGATAACGCCAAGCACAGGGGAGGGTGCCGCGCGCGCGAGCGCGTCGAGCGCAGGCTCGAGATGCTCCCAGCGCATGCCGCGCTTCAGGTCGGCGAGCTCGCGGCAGCCATGCGCGACCGCGCGCGTGTCTCGATCGGCGAAGAAGTCGGCGACCAGCGGCACGAAGCCCGCCCGCCGCGCGGCTTCGGCGAGCGCGCGCCCCGAGACGGCCGCGATCAGCAGCGAAGGCGCGTCAGGCGGCAAGTTTCTGCGCGAGCCGATAGGCGTCGCGGAAATCGAGATAGACCGGCTTCTTCGCCTCGATCATCTCTTTGAACAGGCCTTGCTCGGTCTTGTACTTGACGTCGCCGATGGCGAGCGCGCCGATGCCGACCGCATCCGTGCCTTTGATCGGCGCGCCGTTGTCCTTCACGCCGACGCCCTCGACGCCCGAGGGCGGCACCGCGTTCACGTCGGCCACCACTTTGAGATTTTTCGCCGGCTTGATCTGTTCGAGCGTGAGCAGCCGACGCCCCGCCGGCCCCGCGGCGAAGATGAGGTCCGCCTCGCGCGCAAGCTCGGCCTTCTGCTCCTCGCTCGTGCCGTCGGCATAACCGAGGTCGATGTCGAAGCGGGCATTCGATTCGAGCGCGAGCTTCTTGACGCGTTCCGGTCCGTCATAGCCGACCAGGATCGGCTTCGCGCCGGCGTCGGCCGCGATCACCGCCGAGGCGAACGCCACGACGCCCGTGCCGCCATAGACGATCACCCGCTGGCCTTCGAGCGCCTTGCCGAATTTGTCCTTCAGCGCGTCCTTGGCGCAGGCGACCATCGCCGCGGCGGTGGTGAAGGAGCCGGCGGGATCCGCGAACACCGAAATCTCGAACGGCGGCACCATCGCTTTCTTGGCGCGGTCCATCATGTCGAGCGCCTCGATGGCGCGCTTGCCGCCGATGAACACGCCGGTGCGCTTGATGCCTTCCGGTGAGCGCGAGAAGATCGCGTCCTGCACGAGGCCGTAGACGTCTTCGACGGTGACGTTGGTATAGGGAATCGCCGCCTCGAAACCGGCGTCGAGCGCCATGTTCACGTCGAACGGGCTCATATGCTTGAGCGGGGTGAGCATGTGAATGATGCGCGGGGGTGCCATGGCCCAGTCGTCTCCCTGCCTTTGATTGCGCTCCCTTTAACCGATGTCGCGGGCAGCGAAAAGCGTCTCGGTCGCGTCAGGTCGCCTTGCCTCGCTTCGTCTCGATCACCGCACCTTCGTTGCGGCCTTTGGCCAGCGTGAAGCGAAGCCCGGCGGCCTGCGGCTCGGCGCGGAGGCGGGCGAGCAGCGCCTCTCCCTCTTGCGCGGACGAGACGAAGCCGAAGCCGGTCGGCCCCCATGAGCTCTGCCCGAGACCGGTGAGGCCTTGGGCTTGCAGGACGTCGAGCGCCGCCCCGACGCGTTTGCTGGTGCAGGGGCCTCCCTGCAGCGGCGCAAAATACGCGCCCATGCGCGTCTGCAGCAAGCCGATGCTTTGCGAGAATGCCGCGAAGTCATGCGCGGCGAGCGCGGGCAGGGCGACGTCGATGACTTCGCGGCGCAGCGCCTCGCGCTCGCGCGCGGGAAAATCGGGGAGCGACTCGAAGGCCGCCGTCTCGCCCGCGCCCGCGAGCCCGCGCGCGTCGTCGTCGAAGATCAGAATGACGCGCCAATCGGCAGGGAAGGGATGGCGCGCGCGCAACAGCGGCAGCGCGCCGTCCTCGGGTCCACTGTCGAGCACCGCGCCGCCATGCTCGAAGGTGAAGATACCGATGCCGGACCGCGCGCCGCGTCCGAGCCGCGCGGCGATGGCTTGCGGCGAAAGGTCCAGGCCCTCCAGCGCGGCGAAGGCCGAGCCCACAGCCAGCGCGAGCTGTGTGCCCGAGCCGAGCCCCGCGTGCGGCGGGATCGCCGCCTCGATATCAAGTGCGTAGGCGCACGAGACGCCGGACGCTTCGGCAACGGTCCGCAAATAGCGCTCGGCGCGCTCCCGCTCAGGGCCAGTGACCTTCCACTCGGAGGCGTGCGCCAACTTCAGCCTGGTCTCCGGCCGGTCGAGCGAAAGCCCGAACGAGCCGAAGGGGCGCGCGCTCCTGCCGCTTGGATCGAGAAAGCCGAAATGCAGCCGCGCGGTCGTCGCGACCGTCACGCGGCGGCCGTCGACGCCCGCGCCGCCTTTGCAGGGTGCAGCGGAATAGGCCTCCATTGATCGGTCCGAAGCCTCTGGCTATGCTCATGATGAGCGGGAAGCGCCACACTGTTTCAAAGGACGCAAGCGATGGCAACGTCCGAACGCACCTATAGCGACGAAGAGGTCGAGCAGCGGCTCAAGAAAGAGCTGCCGCACTGGTATCTCGAGAACGGCTGGATCCGGCGCAAATACAAGACCAATAGCTGGAAGGGCACGTTGATGGTGATCAACACGGTCGGCCATCTCGCCGAGGCCGCCTGGCACCATCCCGACATCACCGCCTCCTATGCCTGGGTCGAGGTCAGGCTGACGAACCACGCGGCCAAGGGCATCACCGACAAGGACTTCGAGCTCGCCAAGAAGATCGAGGACGTGGTGCACTGGCAACCTGGCGACGAGGCCGGCGCGCTCGAAGGCTGTCCCAAGGACGACCAGCGCTTCGCCTACATCAAATACGACAAGCCGAAGAGCTGAGCGCACCTCCACCCGCAAACTGGGTCGCCCGCCTTCGCGGGCGATGACACCGGCAAATATTCTGCGCTGCCAGACCCATAGGCTTGCGCAGGCTCCGCCATCTGTTTATTGGTTCGCGGGCTTAGGCGCTCCGCGCGCCCGGGGGTCCCACCGTCTGTTTGCTGCTGCGCCATGCCCGACCTGAAGCTTAAAGGCGTCACCATCGTCAAGACGTTTGCCGAAGCCTTTCCCATGGCCGGCACGCGCGTGATCATCACCGCACCGACGCTGGAATGGGCGCTGATCTCCGCGCGCACCATGACCGGCTTCGCCACCTCTGTGATCGCCTGCGGCGCGGAAGCCGGCATCGAGCGCACCCTTTCGCCCAAGGAGACGCCTGACGGCCGTCCGGGCGTTTCCGTGCTGCTGTTCACCATGGGCACCGACAAGCTGCAGACGCAGCTCCGCAACCGCGTCGGCCAATGCGTGCTGACGAGCCCGGGCTCGGCCTGCTTCGCCGGGCTCGAAGGCGAGAAGAAACTCAAGCTCGGCGCCTCGCTCAGGTTCTTCGGCGACGGCTGGCAGGTCTCGAAGAAGCTGGGCGGCAGGCATTTCTGGCGCATCCCGGTGATGGACGGCGAGTTCGTCTGCGAGGCGACCACCGGCCTCACCAAGAAAGCGGTCGGCGGCGGCAACCTGCTCGTGCTCGGCAAGTCGCATAAATCCGTGCTCGCCGCCTGCACGCGCGCGGTGAAGGCGATCGCCGCAGTGCCCGACGTGATCACGCCGTTCCCGGGCGGCATCGTGCGCTCGGGCTCGAAGGTCGGCTCGAAATACAAGGGCCAGATCGCCTCGACCAACGACGCCTACTGCCCGACGCTGAAGGCCGTGGTGGACACGGCGCTGCCGCTCGATGTCGAGGCGGTGCTGGAGATCGTCATCGACGGGCTCTCCGCCGAAGCGGTGCACAAAGCGATGCACGCCGGCATCCACGCCATCGTCAAGCTGGGCGCGCGCGAAGGCGTGACCCACATCACCGCCGGCAATTACGGCGGCAATCTCGGGCCGCATCACTTTCACCTGCACGAGGTCCTCAAGTGAGCGCGCTGACTTTCACCCTTAAAGCGCTGCCCGCCCAGCGTCTCGACCTGTCGCCGCTCACCCCGGCGCGGCTCGGCAAGCTTAAGCCTAAGGAGATCGAAGCGCTCCGCATCGGCACGACGCGCGTCCCGCTCACCGTCGGCGATGCGTTCAAGCTGAAGGGCAACGACGCGGCCAAGCTGCGCTTCGTCAATACCGACGGGCGCTGCGATTTCATCGGCAAGGAGTTGCGCGACGGCGAGATCGTGGTCGACGGCGATGCCGGCGCCTATCTCGGCGAGCGGATGAAGCGCGGCACGATCGAGGTCAAAGGCAATGCCGGCGTTCTTGCCGGCGCGAGCATGTCGGGCGGCACGATCGCCATCGCCGGCAATGCAGGCGAGCGGGCTGGCGGTATGGCCGTCGGTGAGACGCACGGCATGAAGGGCGGCGTGCTCACCATCGGCCGGAATGCCGGGCCGCTGGTCGGCGAGCGCATGCGCCGTGGGTTGGTCGTCGTGAACGGCGATGCGGGCGACTATGCGGGCGGTCGCATGATCGCCGGCACCATCGTGTTCAAGCGGCGCGTCGGCAAGAACGCCGGCATGCTGCTCAGGCGCGGCAGCCTGATCTTCCTGCGCGAGCCCGACGAGGTGCTGCCGACTTTCGGCGATTGCGGCGTGGCCGAGTTCGATTATCTCCGTATGCTCGAGCGCTGGCTGCGCGAGACGGGCCGGCCGGTCCGGCTCGGCGGCCGCGCGCGCCGGTTGATGGGCGACATGGCCGCGGTCGGCAAAGGCGAGATGCTGATCGTCGCTTGATTGAAGCCCTCTCCGATTGTCATGCCCGCGAAGGCGGGCACCCAGTACTCACCGCACCATCCTGCACGCTCGGTGATTACTGGGTTGCCCGGTCAAGCCGGGCAATGACAAGGGGTTGAGTTTCGAAACCTCAATGTCGATGTATCACCGCCCATTGCGCTATTGTTGAGACATGACCGCCTCTCCCTACGTTCTGCTCGACGACAGCCTGACCTCCGGCGGCCGAAGCTTGCTCTACACGCAGCCTGAGGACATCGTCGTGGCGCGCGGGCCCGACGAGGTGGAGGCGGGGCTCGCGCGGATCGAGCAGGGGCTGGCGCGCGGCCTGCATGCCGCGGGCTTCTTCGCCTACGAGCTCGGCTATTGTCTGGAGGCGAAGCTCAACGGCCTGCTGCCTGCCGAACGCAACGTCCCGCTGTTCTGGGTCGGGCTGTTCGGGGCGCCGCTTGCCCTCGACGATGCGGCGACGCGCGCCTGGCTCGAGGCGAACGGCGCGGGCGGGCCTGCCAGGATTTCCGATCTCAGGCTCTCCTGGACACGCGACCGCTATGCCGAAGCCTTCAACCGCGTGCAGGACTACATCGCCGCCGGCGACGTCTATCAGATCAACCTCACGCTGAAATACCGCTTCGACTTCGAGGGCGATCCGGTCGCGCTTTATGCCGCGCTCAGGCGGAAGCAGCGTGTAGCGCACGGCGCTCTGATAGAGGCGCCGGACTTCTCGGTGCTCTCGATGTCGCCGGAGCTGTTCTTCCGCCGCGAGGGCAAGCGCATCTCGACGCGCCCGATGAAGGGCACCGCACCGCGCGGGCGCACGCCGCGCGAGGACTCCCGCCTCAAGACCTGGCTCGCGGTCGACGAAAAGCAGCGCGCCGAGAATCTGATGATCGTCGATCTCCTCCGCAACGACCTCGGCCGCGTGGCGAAGATCGGCTCGGTCGAGGTCACGGACCTGTTCACCGTCGAGACCTACCGCTCGGTGCACCAGATGACCTCCGGCATCACCGCCGAGCTTCGCGGCGACATGGGGCTCGAGGACATGCTGCGCGCGCTGTTCCCCTGCGGCTCGGTGACGGGCGCGCCCAAGCTCCGCGCCATGGAGATCATCCGCGAGCTCGAAGGCGAGGCGCGCGGCGTCTATACCGGCGCCATCGGCAACATCTCACCGAACGGCGACAGCGCGTTCAACGTCGCCATCCGCACCGTGGTGCTGGCGGGCGGGCAGGGCGAGATGGGCATTGGCGGCGGCATCGTCGCCGACTCGAAGGAAGAGTCCGAGTTCGAGGAATGCCTGCTCAAGGCGCAGTTCCTCACCAAGACCGACCCGCCGTTCGAGCTGATCGAGACGCTGCGCTACGAGCCGGCGCGTGGTTTCCATCTGCTTGAGCGGCATCTCGCGCGGCTCAAATCGTCGGCCGCGCATTTCGCCTATCCCTTCGCGCGCGAGGCGGTGCTCGATGCGCTGAACGCGGAGGCCACGCGCATCGAGGCGCCGGTCGCCATGGTGCGGCTCACGCTCGGCGAGGACGGTGCGCTGAAGGTGACCTCGACGCCGATCGAGTTGCCGACGCGCGACACGGTCTGGCGTTTCGTGATCTCGGATCAGCGTCTCGACGAGAAGGACCCGCTCTTCTACCACAAGACCACGCGGCGGCAGTTCTTCGAGCGCGAGATGGAGCGGCAGAAGGCGCTCACCGGCTGCGACGAGGTGATCTTCTTGAACAAGAAGGGTGAGCTGACCGAGGGCACGCGCACCAATCTGTTCCTCGAGCTCGACGGCCGCCTGTTCACGCCGGCGCTCGCCTCCGGGCTGCTGCCAGGCACGCTTCGAGAGGAGCTGCTTGACTTGCCGCGCGCCGCGGCGAGCGAGGCGGTGCTGCTCCCGGCCGATTTGCTGCGTGCCGACCGCATCTATCTCGGGAATTCGGTGCGCGGGCTGATCCGCGCCGAGCTGATCGAGGCCCGCAAGGATGCAGACACCCGCACGCCCGAACCAGCTGCGTCATAACCATCCGCGTGTCATTGCCCGGCTTGACCGGGCAACCCAGTAGTCGAGGCGCGCGAGAGCTTTCGCAGGCGCTGCATACTGGGTGCCCGCCTACGCGGGCATGACACCGTGCCGGTTGAGAGCCATCACGACCATGACGAGAACGCCACAAGGGCTCCCAAAAAATCATGGCCGGGCGCGAGCCCGGCCATGACACATTTTGCGATTGAGGGTTGCTTAAGTCGTCTCGCGGCGATCGTCGGCAGGCACCGGCACCGTACCGTTCGCGGCGGCCTGCTTCTCCTCTTGGAGCCGTTGCGCGGCCTTGCCGAAGGAAGCGCGGAGCTCGCTCCAGGCGCGGAGCAGGCCTTCGCCCACGTCCTTGGCGCCCTCGCGCAGCGGCTGCGCCTTCTCCCACATCTGCTTGGCGGCCTCGGTCGAGCGGGCCTTGACGTCCTCGAACGTGTTCTCGGCCTCGACTTGCGCGGTGCGGCGGAAGCTGTCGACCTCCTGCTCGGCGGCGGCCTTGTAGCTCGTGGCGCGGTCCTTCACCTCTTGGAAGTGGGCCTGCAGGCTCGACAGGACCTGCTCGCCAAGCGCCGCGCCGTGGGTGCCAAGCTCGGCAAGCTGGCGGCCAAGCACGTCGAGGTCGCGCTGGAAGGCGTCCCAGGCCTCGCGCGCCTCGGCCTCGCTCTTGGCGGCGTTGGACGGCGCGGTCGTCTTCGTCTCGTGTGGGGGTTGCTCGTCTTGCATGTCTGCCTCTCAGGGAAGGGGGGTTAAACGGGAATCTCCGGGTTGGCCTCGGTCTCGGGCTGCGTGCGCAGCCAGTCGTTGAGACGGCCGAGCAGCTCGGTCATGGCGTGATGCATCCTGAACCAGGACTCGTCGGCGGTGTCGCGCCAGCGATCGAGTTCGGCATCCTTCCAAGCTTCGAGCTGGGCGCTCAACTCCCTGCCCAATGTCCCCAGGGTATCTTTCCGCTCGCTTAACGCGCGCGCCAAGTCTTCTGCTTCTTTGGCCATGCGCTCGGCCGCCTTGCCGAAGGTCTGCTCGGCGTCCTGGGCAGCTTCCGCGGCCTGGCCGGCGAGCCTCTCGGTCTCGGTTTTGAGGGTGGCGGCGAAATCCTGGAGAGCAGACCGAAGCTGCTCCTCGTGCCGCTCCAAGGGCCGTGCCGAGGTCGGCTCGACCGCGCCGATCAGCGCGAAGCCGAGCACGGCGGCGAGCACGCGCAGGCGATAAGGGAGGTTGGCGGCCATGGCTTGAGCCCCGTCATCAGCGGATCCTTAAAGCTAGATAGAAGCTAGGGTCAGCCAATCCAAGAGGGCGTCAGCGCCAAGGCAGCGAAATCCAACCCAAGGCCAGCAGGCCCCCGGCGATCAGGGCAAGCAGCAGCGAGACGATCAGCACCACGAGCATGGCCCGTGGGCGGGTGCCTTGGCGTGCTTCGGTGGTATTGAGCTCGGTGGTCACGATCCGTCCTTTCGCATTCAGCTAAGGAAGGAACGCTCAAGAAATGGGCATGTTCCGGAGGAGGGAAGGCTCAGCCCGGGGAGGGCGGGAAGCCCAGAGCGTCGAGCGCGGCATGCACGGCGCGCAACAGCTCGTCGGGTCCGCGGCCGTCGGACGGCGGCATGCCCTCCTCGGTCGCGCGCATCAAAGCTTCGGCGTCGGTCTCCCAGCGGACCAGGATGGCGCGCTTGTCCTCCGGCGACAGGTCTGCGGCTTCGACCACCTGCCGTGGCGTCGCGAACACCGAAGCAGGGTCGAGCTTGGCCTTGTCGAGATCGGCGGGGTCCATGCCGGCGATGATAGCACGGCCGAACGCCGGGCGAAGGTCTTACGCGGTCTTGCTCATGCCTGACGCGGCTTCATCGACCTCGTCCTCGGCATCGAGGCCGAGCATGTCGGCAAGCCGATTGCGCGCGCGGTTCACGCGGCTCTTGATGGTACCGACCGCGCAGCCGCAAATCTCGGCGGCTTCCTCGTAGGAGAAGCCCGCGGCGCCGACCAGAACCAACGCCTCGCGCTGATCGTCGGGCAGCTGCACCAGCGCGCCGCGGAAATCCTGCATGTCCATATGGCCGTGCTGCTCGGGCCGCGAGGCGAGCTTCGCGGCGTACATGCCGTCGGCGTCCTCGACCTCGCGCTTACGCTTGCGCCGCTCGGAGAAATAGGTGTTGCGCAGGATCGTAAAGAGCCATGCCTTCAGGTTGGTGCCTTCCTTGAAGGAGTCGAGATGGTTCCACGCCTTGAACAGCGTCTCCTGGACGAGATCGTCGGCGCGCTCCTTGTCGCCGCAGAGCGACACGCCGAACGCCCGCAGGTTTCCCATCTCGCCCACGAGGGCGTCTCGCAGGCTCTGAGAGACTTTGTGCCGCAATCTATTTCTCTCCGGTTCGCTCGAGATCTTTCAACAGGCGGAGGAGGTGTTCCGGTATGGGCTCGCGCGCGACCTCATCGAACATGGCCCGCACGTGACGGCCGATATGCGCCTGGAGGTTGGGAGTAAGACCTTCGTCTGCGGCGCCAGCGGCGCCTGCCTCCGTTCTTTGATCCATTTTTTTATTTGCGCCAGGCATCTTTCGCCGGCGGTCCTTGCTGTTTGCGTTCTGGTCCACTGTGGGTCCCCTATCCGCCTCGCGAGGTCGCTTTAGGATAGCGGATTCTGCCCTCTCAAGGGCCCAAAAACGCACGAACCCTCAAATGGTTCCCAGGCCCGGCTTTGTCGTTGGAACCCAAATGGCGGATGCGGCGTTACAAGCGAGCATGCTACGATTGCGCGTTACTGCCTTTTCCCGGCGCCAGGAGGAGTGGACCCCGCCGGCTCTCTTCAACAACGAAAGTGCCAGACCGATGCCGATGTCGAAAGCTATCGCGCCGCATCTTCCCTATCTGCGCCGCTTCGCCCGTGCGCTTGCCGGAACGCAAAGCGCCGGCGACGCTTACGTGGCGGCAACGCTCGAAGTGCTGATCGAGGACCCGTCGCTCTACGACATGACGCTCGATCCACGCGTGGCGCTCTATCGCACCTTTCTCGGCCTGTGGAACTCGGTCGATCTGAATCTCAAGCCGGAGATCGTCACCGGCAATCCCACGGTGGTCGATCGCAAGCTCGAATCCATCACGCCGCTGCCGCGCCAGGCCTTCCTGCTCTGCGCGGTCGAAGGCTTCTCGCCCGACGATGCCGCCACCATTCTCGGCGTCGATCGCGACGAGATCGACCGCCTGCTCGATGCGGCGGGGCACGAGATCGCCGCGCAGGTGACCACCGACGTCTTGATCATCGAGGACGAGCCGATGATCGCCATGGACCTCGAAAGCATCGTCGAGGGTCTCGGCCACCGCGTCACGGGCGTCGCGCGCACCCATGGCGAGGCGCTTAAGGCGGTGAGCCAGCATCAGCCGGGCCTGGTGCTCGCCGATATCCAGCTCGCCGACGGCAGCTCCGGCCTCGATGCGGTCAACGAGATGCTCGAGACGTTCGCCGTGCCGGTGATCTTCATCACCGCCTACCCGGACCGGCTGCTGACCGGCGAGCGCCCTGAGCCTGCCTTCCTCATCACCAAGCCCTATCAGCCTGACACGGTGAAGGCGATCGTGAGCCAGGCGCTGTTCTTCGAGCGCCGTGCGCACCTGCGCGACCGCCCGCCGGTCACCGCTTAGGGCACCGCACGGCACCCTCCATTTTTGTCATGGCCGGGCTTGTCCCGGCCATCCACGATTTTTCTTTGTGCCGCTTGCCCAATCGTGGATGCCCGGCGCAAGGCCGGGCATGACGAGGATTCGGGTGTAAGCGAGGCCTGGGCTAAAGCCGGCCCATCAGCAGCAGGATGAGCAGGATGATGAGGATCAGCCCGACCACTCCGGATGGCCCGTAGCCCCAGCCCGCGCTATGCGGCCAGGCGGGAAACGCGCCGATCAGAATCAAGATCAGGATGATGATGAGGATCGTCGTCAGCATGTTGCCTCTCCTTGGTGTGACGAGGACAGCGCGCTCAGCTTCGCGCCCTTGCCTCGCTTGGCCGATGCGACGCTAACACAGGCGGCAGCTTTGCGCGTGCGCTTGGCGTGCCTTGAACGCGAGACTGACTGACGAATTCCCCAGACCAACAGCCAGCCGCCGCAGCTCCCTGAGCTCTCCGCTCCCGAAAGCCGCGGCGGACTGACTTAGCGAACTACATATTGCGGAGCCAGGTATCGACCTGGCGTTCGGCCTCGTCTTTGGCGATGCCGTAGCGCTCCTGGATCTTGCCGACCAGCTCGACGCGGCGGCCTTCCACGATGTCGAGGTCGTCCTCAGTGAGCTTGCCCCACTGCTGCTGGACCTTGCCGCTGAACTGCTTCCAATTGCCTTCGATACGATCCCAGTTCATGGAACCCTTACTCCTCTTGTTCGCACCTCCCGGTTTCGGGCGGGACTTCGCTGGTCACAGAATTGCTCTGTGGGGGACGAGCCATGAACGCGTGACGGCGAAGGCCGGTTCCGCGCGCGGCCAGGAGGATGCCCGCAAGGGGTTGATAAGCGAGTTCAAATCGACTGAACTCGGACGATCTTGAAACGAGGCGGACGCCATGGCGGCAACGCGCATCCTCGTCGTCGAGGACGAGTTCTTCATCGCCCTCGACATATCGAGCATCCTCGAGCAGGCGGGTCTCGTGGTGGTCGGGCCCGCCGCGAATGTCGCCGACGCGCTTCAGGCGATCGGCAGCGAAGAGATCGACGGAGCGCTGCTCGACGCCCATCTCGCTGGTGAGCCGGTCGGCCGCGTCGCCGAGGCCTTGCAGGCGCGCGCGATCCCCTTCGCCTTCGTCTCGGGCTATGGCCGTGAGCAGCTTCCTGACGCTTACCGGCATGCCGAGCTCGTCAAGAAGCCGTTCACCGGCCAAGACCTGCTCGCGGCGATCGCGCGCTTCTAAGGCGAAGCGGCCATCGCAAGCGGCTCATGTCCTTGCCGCAATTGTCCGGGATGCAACAAATCTTCGCAGCCAGGCGTTTCGGAATATCCCGAGCGGCTTCCCTTGGCCGCAGACCGCCAATCCTAGGAGAATGACATGCTTATGTGGGCGCTCGTATTCGCGGTGATCGCTTTGATCGCGGGTGTGTTCGGTTTTGGCGGCGTCGCATCCGCCGCCGCCGGCGTAGCGCGCATCCTGTTCTTCATCTTCCTGGTGATCTTCCTCGTGACCCTGATCGCCGGCCTGCTCTAGGCGCCGGCGCTTCCCGTTTCGGCAAAGAAAACGCCCGCAACCGGGGGAGGTCGGCCGCGGGCGTAAGAAGTCCGAGAGCAAGCGGGGGAGGGGCGGGAAGTGATGGTCGCGTACCCTCGAACGGCAATTAGAACGTGGATCCCCGGGATTGGTTCCAGCCTCCGTTCCGACAATCGTGCCGATCCGCCGGCGCACGCTTGCAGAAGGGCTCCCCGCAACCCAAATTTCTACTCTGGCCGCCGAGAACGATTAGCGTTCTCCGTGGTTTAGGGGATCAGAGGGCGCGGTTCTGTGCGGGGGGCGCGCCATACGGCGTTGCGTCAGGCGTCAAGCACAGGCCGAAGATCGACAACGATGACAGGCTGGCAAACCTTCCTCTTGGGTAAAGAGGAAACCGTGCTCAGGTCGGAGGCTTGGCCCTCCGGGCTGGTCCTGCTGCACGCGGTGGCCGACGGCGTCATCGCGCTCTCGCTGATCCTCATCCCCGCGGGCCTCCTCTATCTCTACCGCGACCGCGAGGACAACAATCCGCGCGAGACCGCGCTGATGAAGCTGTTCATGCTGTTCATCCTCGCGGTCGGCGTGGTCCATCTCGCCTCGATGTTCAGCCTGTGGGCGCCGGTGCAGGGGCTCGAAGGCCTCCTGAAGGCGCTGGCTGCACTGCTCGCGCTCACCGCGGCCATCGTGCTGTGGTGGGCCGCGCCGCATCTCAAGCGGCTGCCGTCGCGCGACCGGCTGCAGGCGGAGATCGCGGCGCATCTGCGCACCTTCGAGGAGCTCAAGGACGCGCGCACCCAGCTCGAGGAGCGTGTCGATGCGCGCACCCAGGAACTGGCCCAAGCCAAGCAACGCTTCGAGATCGCTCTGCGCGGCTCGCCCATCTCGGTGTTCAGTCAGGACGCCGACATGCGCTTCACCTGGGCGCACAACCTGCCGACCGGGTTCAAGCCCGAGCAGGTGATCGGCAAGACCGACGCCGAGCTTTTTCCGCCGGATGTCGCCGAGACGATCATGGCGGCGAAGCGGAACGCCATGGCGACCGGCGTTTCGCAGGACCTCGAGGCCAATTTCGAGCTGTTCGGCCGCAAGCGCTCCTTCTATCTCGTGATGGAGCCGCTCACCGACGAGTCGGGCGCGAATATCGGCACCACCTCGATCGCGGTCGACATCACCGAGCGCAAGGCGAACGAGGACCAGCTCCGTCTGCTGCTGCGCGAGTTGACCCATCGCTGCAAGAACCTGCTCGCAGTGATCCACGCCATCGCCCGGCAGACCGCCTCGCGCACGCGCTCGGTCAACGATTTCCTCGAGGCGTTCAGTGCGCGGCTCGCGGCGATGGGCGCGTCGCACGACCTCTTGATCGCCGACGACTGGCACGGCGCCTCGCTCCGCATGCTGGTCGAGCAGCAGCTCGGCGCGCACGCCGATCGCTTCGGCGACGGCATCGCCATCGAGGGCGAGGACGTGATGCTGAAGCCGGAGGCCGTGCAGAATCTCGGCCTCGCGCTGCACGAGCTCGCCACCAATGCGCGGAAATACGGCTCGCTCTCCGATCCGCACGGGCAGATCAAGATTCACTGGCAGGTTTGCGACGAGGCGTCGAAGCTCCGGCTCGTCTGGCAGGAGAAGGGTGGCCCGACGGTCACCCCGCCCGAGCGCTCTGGCTTCGGCCGCGCCATGATCGAGACGGTGGTTGGCAGGGCGCTCGAAGGCGACGTGCGCCTGTCCTTCCCGCCGAAGGGCGTGCGCTGCGAGATCGTGATCCCCGTGGCGCAGATCACCTCGCGGGGCTGACACCGCAATGGCTCCGTCATGGTGAGGTACAAGCGCCGTCCTTCGAGGCGCGAGCCATGCTCGCGCACCTCAGGATGACGGCGCTTGCCTCGAACCACGCCCTCGCGGTTCGTCATTGCCGGGCTTGACCCGGCAATCCATTCCATTGTGCGCGCCGGGATTGGAGGAGAAGGAACGGCATGGATGCCCGGATCAAGTCCGGGCATGACGAGACCGATGAAGACCGTCAACAAGCTCGTGATCGCCCGTGCGCGCAATTTGAATTGAAGGAGACTCTTTAACGTGATGCCGTCATGGCCGGGCTTGTCCCGGCCATCCACGATTTAGGCCTTGCCGTTTGCCCAATCGTGGATGCCCGGCACAAGGCCGGGCATGACGAGTTGAAGGGAGGAGCGAACATGGTCACACGGCGCGACGTTATTCTCGGCGCGGGCGGCATCCTGGTTGCGGCGGCGGTCGGCGCGCGCATTCTACGGTGGGAGAGCCATGCCATGACCACCAAGGACAAGACCTTCGAGATCACCCGGACGCCGGAGGAGTGGCGCAAGCTGCTCTCGGCCGATCAATACGCGGTGCTGCGCGAGGAGGCGACCGAGCGCGCCTTCACGAGCCCGCTCAACAACGAGAAGCGCAAGGGCACCTTCGCCTGCGCCGGCTGCGACCTGCCGCTGTTCTCCTCGGAGACCAAGTTCGAGTCGGGCACCGGCTGGCCGAGCTTCTGGGCGCCGCTCGAGAATGCGGTCGGCCAGGGCAAGGACACCTCCTACGGCATGATCCGCGAGGAGGTGCATTGCCGCCGCTGCGGCGGCCATCTCGGCCATGTGTTCGACGACGGCCCGAAGCCCACGGGGCTCCGCTACTGCATCAACGGGCTCGCCCTGAAATTCCTGCCCGCTTGAGTCCGCTTCCCGGGGCGGCTGCCCGAGGCTGGAACGTTCAAGCCAGGAAAATCAACGGTTGTGGGAGTTAGGCCCGGGGCTTGCCAAATAATTTCAAGCGAAGGGTGGAACCTTGTTCGAGGCAGGCAGTTTTCGGCCTTTGGCGGGGTGAGTTCTGCGTTCCCGCTGTAGCCGTACGGGGGTGAAGGGGTCGGGGTCCGGCCCTTTCGCTCTTCTTGCACTCCCAAGCTGTGAGCATGCCTGGACGCGCGCTCTGTTGCGAGAGCGCCTGCACCGGCTCAGCGACGCGCCCGTATTACCGCATCAGCATATGGCGTAGCCTTGCCGCGTACGCGTGGAACGGCATGCGCGGCAAATCGTTGGCGTCGCGAGTGTCTTGAGTGGAGGGTCCATGACGAAGCAGCCGGCAGCCCCATCGCCGCAAGACTTTGCTACAGCGCAGCGGCTGCTCTCGCAGCTCTTGTTCGGCAAGCAGCTCTTCTACTGCCTGTCGGGCGTGGCGCGGCTCGGCGTCGCGGATCACATGGACGGCGAGCCGAAGCCGGTCGAGGAGATTGCCGCCGCCGTCGGCGCGCATGCGCCGTCGCTCTATCGCGCGATGCGGGCGCTCGCGAGCGTCGGCGTGTTCCGCGAGGAGGAGGAGGGGCGGCGCTTCGCGCTCACCCAGGCCGGCATGCTGCTGAAGAGCGATGCGACCGGGACGGCCCGCTATTTCGCGACGATGTTCGGCGATGAATGGACCACGCGCGCCTATGAGCGCATCACCGACGTCCTCTGCACCGGCGAAGACGGCGTCACCCAGGCTTACGGAAAGGACGTGTTCGACGTCCTCGCCGATAAGCCGGAGCAATTGGCGGCCTTCCAGGCGGCCATGTCGAGTTCTTCCGTGTTGGGTGGCGAGGCCGTCGCCGCCGCCTACGATTTCAGCGGGATCGAGCGCTTGGCCGATGTCGGCGGCGGCCATGGGGGGCTGCTGGCCGCGATCCTGGCGCGCTATCCCAAGATGCAGGGCGTGCTGTTCGACCGGCCCGAGGTCGTCGCCGGTGTCACGCCCGGCCGGTTCGACGGCTGCGAAGACAGAATTGCCATCGAGCCCGGGAGCTTTTTCGAGCGCGTGCCGGACGGGTGCGACGCCTACATCATGAAGCACATCATCCATGATTGGGGCGATGAGCAGTGCCGCACGATCCTGAAGCTGATGCGCGAGCGGCTGCCCGCGAATGGCCGCGTGCTGGTCTGCGATATGGTGGTGTCCGACGAGCCCGGGCCGACGCCCGCGAAGCTGCTCGACATCGAGATGCTGGTGGTGACGGTCGGCGGCAAGGAACGCACCGAGGCGGAGTTCCGCGACCTGTTCGCCTCGGCGGGATTGAAGCTCAACCGCATCGTGCCGACCGCGCGCCCGATCTGCGTGATCGAGGCCGTGCCGGTTTGAGCGTCAGGCGGCGCCCGGCTTCCTGACCATCTCCCGGCGCTGCTGCAGCGACTTGCGCACATCCTCCGCCGACATCGAGCGCCCGTAGTAGAACCCTTGCGCGTAGGTGCACCCCGCGTGGCGCACCAGTTCGAGCTGCTCTCGGGTCTCGACGCCTTCCGCCGTGGTCGGCACGCCGAAGCTCGCGCCGAGCCCCGCCACCGCGTGGACGATCACGAGACAGTCAGGATTGGTGCCGAGCTCACGCACGAAGCTCTGGTCGATCTTGATCTTGTCGAAGGGGAAGCTCCGCAGATAGCTCAGCGACGAATAGCCGGTCCCGAAATCGTCCATCGCGATGCGCACGCCGAGCGCGCGCAATCTGTGCAGCACGTTCGTGGTGGTGCTGTTGTCGCGCAGCAGGGCGGACTCGGTGATCTCAAGCTCCAGGCGCTCGGGCGGTAGCCTGGACGAGGCGAGCGCGCCGGCCACGGTCTGGACCAGCGCGTCCTGACATTGCGCCGCCGAGATGTTGACGCCCACGCTGATATAAGGGGGCCAGCCCGCCGCATCTTCGCACGCCTTCCGCAAGATCCACTCGCCAAGCGGCACGATCAGCCCCGTTTCCTCGGCGAGCGGTACGAACTCCGCCGGCGAGATGACGCCGAGCTTCGGATCCTGCCAGCGCACCAGCGCCTCGTAGCCGCGCACGCGCTCGGCCTTCGTGTCGGCGAAGGGCTGGTAGAACACCTCGAACTCGCGACGCGCCAAGGCATTGCGCAGCGACGTCTCCAAAGCCTTCCGCGCCTTGAGGCCGCCGTCCATGCTGGCATCGAAGAAGCAGACGCCGCCGCCCTCCTTCGCCGCGCGGGACGCCGCGGTCTTCGCGTTCTTGAGGAGCTGATCGACGGTGCCGCCGTCCTCGGCCACGGCGCTCACCCCGATGCAGCCATTGAGCGTCAGCCGGTAGCCGCCGGTCTCGTAAGGCTTCGTCAAAGTTCGGAGCATGTCCTTGGCGAGGGCTTCCACCTCGGGCGCACCCTGCGCCGTCGCCTGAAGCGCTGCGAATTCATCGCCGCCGATGCGCCCGAGCTTGATGCCGTTGGCTTCGTAGGCGCGCAAACGCTCGGCGAGAGACCGCAACAACGCATCGCCGATCGCGTGACCGAGCGTGTCGTTGATCTGGGCGAGACCGTCGAGATCGATCATCAAGGCATACAGCCTGCGCTGCGAGCGCCGGCTTTCGGCGACGGCCTCTTCCGCGAGCGTGCTGAAATACGACCGGTTGGGCAGATTGGTCAGCACATCGAAACGCGCCATGCGGCTTGCGGCATCTGGCGCGTACGCCGCGGCCTGCTCGGCCGGCGCGGCCTCGTAGGTCCGCGCGATCTCGGCCACGCCGATAATCTGCCCGGCCGCGTCGGTCACGGGATGGGCCGCCAAGCTCACCTCGACGGACTGGCCGTGCTTGTGCCTGAGCTTGGTCCTGTGCTCGGCGACGGTTTCGCCGCCCAATGCGCGCGCGAACACGGCTTGCGTTTCGGCCTCGCGCGTCGGCACCGCGATCATCAGGCGATGATGCCCGATGGCCTCGCCCGCCCGATAGCCGAGCAGGGACTCCGCCGCCTTGTTCCAATGCGTGACGACGCCCTCTGCCGTGGTGGCGATCACGGCGCGATCCGTGACGTCGAGCACGACAGACAGCAGGTCCTGTCCCGGCGCGGAGTGCCGCTCGGTGCCGGCGCGCTGTGATGGGCGGTATACGGACATTCTGTATACCAGTGCACCAAAGAGGTTGAGGCGGCGTAAAGCCGACCCCAGGATGGCCTATACCTTGGTCTAGGTTTGGGACGAGAAAAGGTGGCTCCCCGGGCAAGATTCGAACCAGCGACCCAGCGGTTAACATGGGCACCACGACAAATGCATGCGTGGGGTTGGCCGCACCAAATTCGGCACGGGCGAAGAGTTCAAGGACGCCGACGCAAATTAGGACTGGTCAATCCATCCCAACTCGCGCGCCTTTCGATTTGCGGCGTCCCAGGCCAGGTCCTCGAAGTCTCGGCGAGAGATGCGCGCGGCGCTGTCATCCATCGTGGCCTCGCCCTGCACAATGCCCTCGCCATTGGGCTGTTTGTGATAGGCCGCCACGAAGGATGTTCCTGGCAACGTCGCAATGAGCTGGTAGCCGTCGACGCTGACCACGATTTCCGAGGAATCCGGCTCCCGATACTGACGATATTCTTTGAGGGCGTCCGGCATGGCTCCCGTCCTTCCTGTTTGCAGGCGGGAGCTTCGCGGTAAAGTCTCTCAGCCACCGGGGCCTGAAGCCGTCATGTGCCGGTGATGCCTCAGCTTGGACCCATCCCGCCCCAATAGCGAGTCGTATCGCATGTTCGAGCCCGCACGAACCTATTCGGATGCGCGCCCACGAACAGGAGCTTGGCCATCCGGCCCGTTTCCGGAATGTTGGTTGATGCTGAAAAAGGTGGCTCCCCGGGCCGGATTCGAACCAGCGACCCAGCGGTTAACAGCCGCTTGCTCTACCAGCTGAGCTACCGGGGATCACGGCGCGCACCTTAAGCAAGCGCGGCGCCTTGACCGCTAGATAGCAAATGGCCTCGCGCTATTCCAGGGCCTTGCGCATGCCAATTGACGGCGCCGGCGCATCGGCGATCGAATGGTTGCGGTCATGCCCGGAACTCCCTATGTCCGCAAAGGCACGCGTCGGGATGGAGTTGCATGGCCAAGATCAAAATCTTCAACGGTCACTGGCATTTGCCGAAGTCGAAGCCGGTCCGCATCGGCATCGGTGTCGGCCTGATCGTGCTCGGCATCTTCGGCTTCCTGCCCGTGCTCGGGTTCTGGATGATCCCGCTCGGCCTGCTCGTCCTGTCGATCGACCTTCCCATCGTGCGGCGCTGGCGCCGCCAGGTCACGGTATGGTGGCACGGCAAGCGCGAGGAGCGCCGGCTGCGCGCCGCCGCCGCCGCCGCTGCCGCGCGCTCGGAGCAGAAGCCGAACTGACGGCTTGGCCCCGCGCCGCTGCCCGCCATAAGCGCTGTGCGCCGATTCGGCCGGGGAGGGGCGGGAAGGTCTTGGAGGCCACGACCGGAATCGAACCGGTGTACACGGATTTGCAGTCCGTTGCGTCACCACTCCGCCACGTGGCCTCACGAGCGATGGTGCGAGGGTCATAACTAGGTGACGACCCCCCACCCCTGTCAATACGCGCATTTCGCGTAGGCGCCGCCGGCCTGTCGCGCTGCCGCGAAATCATGTTAAGCCTGCCTCCGGTATGAAGGCGCGCGCGGGAAGTCTTTCCGTCAACGCGTTCGCCGGAGGGGACGCTGGGCCATGAACGACTTTGCGGCGCGCCGCGACACGATGGTTGACACGCAGCTCAGGCCCAACGAGGTGACCGACGGGCGCCTGCTCGAAGCCATGCGCAGCGTGCCGCGCGAGCTGTTCGTGCCGGCGCTGCTGCGCGGCCTTGCCTATATGGATGAGAGCATCGAGGTGTTCCCGTCGATCGACGGCGCGCCGGCGCGCTATCTGCTCGCGCCGATGGTGCTCGCGCGGCTCGTCCAGCTTGCCTCGGTCGAGCCGCAAGACACGGTGCTCGATGTGGGCTGCATGACGGGCTATTCGACCGCCGTGCTCGCCCGTCTCGCGCGGACTGTCATCGGGCTCGAGCCGGAGCCCGAGCTTGCCAAGGCGGCGCGGCGCAATCTGCGTGCGCTTGACGTCGGGAATGCGGAGATCGTCAAGGCGCCGCTGAACGAAATTCATTCCAAGCACGGGCCGTTCGACGTGATCCTGCTCAACGGCAGCGTGCCCGCGCCGCCGCAGGCTCTGCTCGACCAGTTGAAGCAAGGCGGCCGGCTCGCAACCGTCATCGCGGGCCCGAATAATGCCGCGCAGGGAAAGGCTTATCTGTTCGTGCGCATAGGCGACGACGCGAGCGGCATGCCGCATTTCGATGCGGGCGCGAGGCCGCTGCCGGGCTTTGCGCCGGAGCCGAGCTTCGCCTTCTAAGCACGTTCCGGTCTGAGGCCCACGCCTCCGCACTGTTGCTGCGATCCCACACTGCCCGGCGTTTCGCGTAGGCTCCGGTCGAAGCGGCTTTCCGTGAGTGTCCCTCCCTGTCTATGCTGGTCCCCAGTGTATCCGCAGGATGCGTATCTGTGAGCGTCGATAACTGCGGGAGAGGGGAAGTTGCGAATTCAGGTAGGCGCGGGCAGTAGCCCTTGCGCGAGATTGTCGTGGCGGCTGCGTAGCGCGGTGGCACTGTTCGTGTGCCTGCTCGCCGTTGCGTGCGCGTGCCGTCCGGCCAGCGCCGAGACGCTCGCCCAGGCCTTGGCTGACGCCTATATCATCAATCCGGTTCTCAATGCCGAGCGCGCGCGGCTTCGCGCCATCGACGAGCAGGTGGCGCTCGCGAAATCCGGCATGCGTCCGTTCGTCGGCGGCACCGCCGACTATGCCTATGTCAACCAGAACAGCACCCGGGCAAGGACGCCGTCGACCGGCAATCAGGCCGTCGATCTCGGCATCGCCGGTCTGACCCAAGGCGGCGGCACCACGCATCCGCACGGCTATGCGGTGCAGCTGTCCCAGCCGGTGTTCGAGGGCTTCCAGAACATCAACGCGGTGCGCCAGGCCAAGTCGACCGTGCAGGCGGCGCGCGAAGCCTTGCGCGCGGTCGAGCAGACTGTGCTGCTCGATGCGGTCACCGCCTATGTCAACGTAGTGCGCGACCAGGCGGTCGTCCGGCTGCGTGAGAACGACGTGAAGGTGCTGAGCGAGCAACTCAAGGCGACGCAAGACCGCTTCAATGTCGGCGAGGTGACGCGCACCGACGTGGCCCAGGCCGAAGCGCGGCGTTCCGAGGCGCTTGCCACGCTCGCCGCGGCCCAGGCCAATCTCAAGACGAGCCGCGCCGCCTATCAGCAGGTGATCGGCCATCCGCCCGGCAATCTCGTCACTCCGCCGTCGATCCGGCATCTCCTTCCCACCACGCTCAACGCGGCGATGACGCTCGGCGACGGCGAGAACCCGATCATCCTGGCTTCGGTCTATGACGAGGAGGCCTCGACCTACGCGGTCGAGCAGATCATGGGCGAACTGCTGCCCAACGTCGCCCTCGAAGCGCAATACGAGAAGCGCTTTGACCAGAGCGCGTCGATCCGGGAGATGGAGACGACCACGGTGCAGGGCCGCGTCAACGTGCCGTTCTACCAGGGCGGCAGCGTCGCGGCCCGGGTGCGCCAGGCGAAGGAAACCAACAACCAGCTCAAGAAGCAGGTCGAGGATGCCCGCCTCAGGGTGCATGCCGACGTGATCGCCAATTGGGGCATCCTGCAGTCCTCGGGGCCCGCCATCACCTCGGCCCAGGCGGCGGTCTCCGCCAACAAGATCGCGCTCAACGGCGTGCGCGAGGAGGAGAAGGTCGGCCAGCGCACCACGCTCGACGTGCTCGACGCCACGCGCGAATTGCTGAACTCGCAGATCGGTCTTGTCTCGGCGCTGCGCGACCGCGTCGTTGCCGAATATTCCCTCTACGCGGCGATCGGCCGGATGGACGCGCAAACGCTCGGTCTGTCAGTGCCTTATTACGATCCGATCGAGCACTATGACATCATCAAGAACAAGTGGTTCGGGCTCAGGCCGCCGGCGCCGCCGGTGCCTGACGAGTGAACCGAAACGCCGCTCGCGCGTTTACCGTCGCAGGGGTTACCCAACCAAATCGAGACGTGTGCGTTGGCGGTGTGATAAACTTGACACCCGGAGGCATGTGGTATTTGACCCCCGGGTAATGCGGGAGTTTAATTGAAATGGGCGGCGCCAGAGGATCAGTCATGAGCAGTACGGAGCGGGCTCCAGAGCCGACAATGGAGGAGATTCTTGCCTCCATCCGCCGGATCATCTCGGAGGACGAGGCGAGCGCGGAGCAAGCGGCACCGCAGAGCGCCGCCGCGAGCGGTGACGACGAGGACCACCTCGAAGTTGTGGAGGGCGAGGCTGATGACAAGATCATCAACGACATCGCCCGCGTGCTGAGCGGCAGCGCCCCGGCCTCCGCGGAAGAGCCGGTCGAAGAGCCGATCGAGGAGCTGGCCGAAGAGGACATTCTCGACCTGACCGCCGAGCTCGGCGGGCTCGAGCCCGTCGAGACGCTCGAGCTCGTGGAAGAGATCGAGATCGAGGAGATCGTGATCGAGGAGCCGCTCGAGCTCGAGCCGGACCCCGAGCCAGAGCCCGAGCCCGAGCCGGTCGCGGCATTCGTCGAATTGGAAACGCCGGTCGAGCTTGAGCCGCAGCCCGAGCCCGAGCCTGAGCCTGTGCTCCAGGCGGCGCCCCCACAGCCTGAGCCCGCGCCCGTGGCCTTCGAGCCGCCGCAGCGCAAGCTGTCGGCGAGCGAGGAAGCTGCGTCGGCGCTCGAGCGCGCCATCGCCGCCTTGCGCGCGGGGCAGGTGCCGACCTCGGCGCCGCCGGCCCCGAGCTATATGTCGACGCCCGAGATTTCGCCGCAGCCGGCGCCGCGGCCTCTGTTCGGCGCCGAGCCCGCGCCGAGCTTCACGCCGACGCCGATGCCCGCGCCCGGGTTCATCCCGTTGCCCGAGACGCAGGCTGAAGCGGCGCCCGAGCCTGCACCTGAGCCTGAGAGCGAACCCGAGCTGGTACTGACCGAGTTCGAGGTCGAGACCACCGAGACGCTCGTGGTCGAGCTGGAGCCCGCCGACGAGCCTGAGGACACGGCCTCGGAGCCGGACTATATGGCGCCGCTGACCAACGGCTCGGGTCCGCACGAGGATGCCGCCGAGACGTCGGCGCTGCCGGAAGGCTCGGCCAAGGCGATCGAGGAGAGCGTCAAGGACATCCTCCGCCCCATGCTCCAGCAATGGCTGAACGAGAACATGGCGCGGGTGGTGACGGCGGCACTCAAGGACGAGATCCGCGAGCACCCGGCGCGCTTTCAGCCCGATTGATCCGGTCCCAAGGTTGACAGCGCGGAAGGCGAGGGCGTAGGACGCGCGCGATCCTTCGCGCCAACAATTCCCCGCGTCCAATGCTCGACAAGACCTATCAGCCGCAGAACATCGAAGGCGACATCTACCGCGCCTGGGAAGACGCGAACGCGTTCGCCGCCGGGCGCGCCGAGCGCAAGGACGCGCGGCCCTTCGCCATCGTCATCCCGCCGCCCAATGTGACGGGCTCGCTCCATATGGGGCACGCCCTTAACAACACGCTGCAGGACGTGCTGGTGCGCTTCGAGCGCATGCGCGGCCGCGACGTGCTGTGGCAGCCGGGCACGGACCATGCCGGCATCGCGACGCAAATGGTGGTCGAGCGCCAGCTGATGGAGCGGCAGGAGCCGAACCGCCGCGCGCTCGGCCGTGACAAGTTCGTCGAGCGCGTCTGGCAATGGAAGGAAGAGTCCGGCAACACCATCGTCGGCCAACTCAAGCGGCTCGGCGCGTCCTGCGACTGGTCGCGGCTCCGCTTCACCATGGACGAGGGGCTCTCGCGCGCGGTGCGCAAGGTGTTCGTCGAGCTCTACCGCGCCGGGCTGATCTACAAGGACAAGCGGCTGGTCAACTGGGACCCCGAGCTGCTCACCGCGATCTCCGATCTCGAGGTCGAGCAGATCGAGACCAAGGGCCATCTCTGGCATCTGCGCTATCCGATCGAAGGCAAGACCTTCTCGCCCGACGATCCGTCCAGCTACATCGTGGTCGCCACCACGCGGCCCGAGACCATGCTCGGCGACACCGCGGTCGCGGTGCATCCGGACGACGAACGCTACAAGCATCTCGTCGCGGCGAAGGCACATGTGATCCTGCCGCTGGTCGGCCGCCGCATCCCGATCATCGCCGACGAATATTCCGATCCCGAGAAGGGGTCGGGCGCGGTGAAGATCACGCCCGCGCACGACTTCAACGACTTCGAGGTCGGCAAGCGTCATGGGCTCCCGATGATCAATGTCATGGGCCCTGAAGGGAAGCTCGAGCTCGACCAGCCGGACTTCATCCAAGGTGTCGAGCTGACGCCGCAACTCAAGGCGACGATTCTCGAATTCAACGGCGTGTTCCGCTTCGCCGCGCGCAAGATGCTGGTGCATCAGCTCGAGGCGGACGGGCTGATGGAGAAGATCGAGCCGCATCTCCACACCGTGCCGCATGGCGACCGGTCGCATGCCGTGATCGAGCCGCGCCTCACCGACCAGTGGTATGTCGACGCGGCGACCTTGGCGAAGCCCGCGATCGAGGCGGTCAAGCGCGGTCGCACCACCTTCGTGCCGAAGAGCTGGGAGTCGACCTATTTCCACTGGATGGAGAACATCCAGCCCTGGTGCGTGTCACGGCAGCTCTGGTGGGGGCACCAGATCCCGGCCTGGTACGGCCCAGACGGCAAGGTCTTCGTCGCCGAGGACGAGGCTGGCGCCGCCGCACTCGCCAAGGAGAGCTACGGCGAAGCCGTTGCGCTCACGCGCGACGAGGACGTGCTCGACACCTGGTTCTCCTCCGCGCTCTGGCCCTACTCGACGCTCGGCTGGCCCGACGAGACGCCGGAGCTCGCCCGCTACTACCCGACCGACGTGCTGGTCACCGGCTTCGACATCATCTTCTTCTGGGTCGCCCGCATGATGATGATGGGGCTGCACTTCATGAAGGAGGTGCCGTTCCACGACGTCTACATCCATGCGCTGGTCCGCGACGAGAAGGGCCAGAAGATGTCGAAGTCGAAGGGCAACGTCATCGATCCGCTCGAGCTGATCGACGCTTACGGCGCCGATGCGCTCCGCTTCACGCTGGCCGCCATGGCGGCGCAGGGCCGCGACATCAAGCTCTCGACCGGCCGCGTCGAAGGCTACCGCAATTTCGCGACCAAGCTCTGGAACGCCGCGCGCTTCGCCGAGATGAACGGCTGCATTCCCGTGCCGGATTTCGATCCGGCGACCGCACGCGCGACCGTCAACCGCTGGATCCTCGGCGAGAGCGAGCGCACGCTTGCCGCCGTGACCGAGGCGATCGCCAATTTCCGCTTTAACGAGGCGGCGGGCGCGATCTACCATTTCGTCTGGCACGTCTTCTGCGACTGGTATCTCGAGCTGATCAAGCCGATCCTGATGGGCGACGACGCCGAGGCCAGCGCTGAGACACGCGCCGTCACAGCCTTCGTGCTCGACCGGGCGCTCACGCTGCTGCATCCCTTCATGCCCTTCGTCACCGAGGAGCTATGGGCGAAGCTCGCGCCCACGGGCGTAGGCAGGCCGAGCCTTTTGATGCTCGCGCCCTGGCCCGAGCAGCGCGGCCTCGAGAGCGCCGAGGCCGACGCCGAGATCGAATGGCTGATCAAGCTCGTCTCCGAGGTTCGCTCGGTGCGCGCCGAGATGAATGTCCCGGCCGCGACCAAGGTGCCGCTGGTCATCGCCTTCGCCGGTCCGGAGACCAAGGCGCGGGTCGCGCGCCACGGCGAGACCATCAAGCGGCTGGCGCGGCTGGAGAGCCTCGAGTTCGGTAGGCCGCAGCAGGGCGCGGTGCAGATCGTGCTCGACGAGGCGACGCTCGCGCTGCCGCTCGCCGGCGTCATCGACATCGACGCGGAGTCGAAGCGGCTCAAGCGCGAGATCGACAAGGTCGGCTCGGAGATCGCGCAGCTCGACGCCAAGCTCGCCAATGAGAAATTCGTCTCGCGCGCGCCCGAGCACGTGGTCGAGGAGCAGCGCGAGCGCAAGACCGAGGCGGAAGCCGTCGCCGCCAAGCTCGAGCAGGCCCTCAAGCGCCTCGAAGCCGCCCTTTAGCCATTGGCGGCCTCGGCCGGCACCGGGCGCAATTCAAACACGCGCCCGTATTTGGCCGCCTCCGCTACGTCGCCAGCGCGAAGGGCTAGGCGAACGGCATCGAGCTTCTTTACCTGGTCAAGTGACAGATACGGCGACCAGGCGGTTTCGTCCTCGATAAGCTCGACTGCGACCTCGGCGGCGTATTTGCCCTCGCGCACCAGCTTTTTCGTTTGGCGTGTTCTCGTCATCTCTTTCGTCTCGTGTAGTCGGCAAACCAGCGCGCCGGGTCGGGCCGATAGGCCGTTACCATCACTGCCGGGCTGCGCGTGCCTGCGGCGATCGCCCAGAGCACATGAACGGGACTTCCATCGGCGGCACGCTGCAGGACAAGGATGGACGGCCCTCTAGCATCATCAGGATAGTCCTCCACGACCGTCGCGTCCGCGACTCCGGAAAGCACCTCGTGAGCGAATATAGCGTCCTCTGCCAGTTCGTCGTAGCCATGGTTGGAAATCCGGACCGCGCCGCGCGCGATGAGCGCCTGAACTGCCGCCAGGGTTTCACTCGTGGGCGCCATGGGGGCCGAAGCCTACGATGGCGGCTGCTCCCACCACAATGGCCTGCTCAGCGCGCCCGAGCCACACCCAACCCGAAAAACATAAGCCGCCAGACTGGCTTAGCAGCACGCAGCGCCCAATATTTGCGCGGGTAGCGAAATCTTCATCCAGAATCTTTACTACTGTAGCGGATATGCCACAGACTGCGGCATTTGCGCCTCGTTTGCGCCATAAAACTTTGGGACATCCGCTTGAGTTACAGGAGTATTTCGCCGGAATACATCTCGCAATCGTAAGCGAGGGGGGCGGGCCAGGGAGCAAACCCGGCTGAGGCGATTGGCGGGAGTCGAGTATCGCCGGTCTCGTTGAGGCTTAGCCGGGCATTAGCCAGATGGACGCGAAGACGTTCGATAAGACGCGGCTGCCGAGCCGGCACGTGACGGAAGGACCGTCCCGTGCGCCGCATCGCTCCTACTATTACGCGATGGGGCTGACGCGCGAGCAGATCCACCAGCCCTTCGTCGGCGTCGCGACCTGCTGGAACGAGGCCGCGCCCTGCAACATCGCGCTGATGCGCCAGGCGCAGGCCGTGAAGCAGGGCGTCGCTGCCGCCAACGGTACCGCCCGCGAATTCTGCACCATCACCGTCACCGACGGCATCGCCATGGGGCATCAGGGCATGAAGTCCTCGCTGCCCTCGCGCGAGGTGATCGCCGACTCGGTCGAGCTCACCATGCGCGGCCATTGCTACGACGCGCTGATCGGTCTCGCCGGCTGCGACAAGTCGCTGCCCGGCATGATGATGGCCATGTGCCGGCTGAACGTGCCGTCGATCTTCATCTACGGCGGCTCGATCCTGCCGGGCTCGTTCAAGGGCCGTCCCGTCACCGTGCAGGACCTGTTCGAGGCGGTCGGCGAGTTTTCCGTCGGCAAGATGTCGCCGGAGGACCTCGACGAGCTCGAGCATGTCGCGTGCCCCTCCGCCGGCGCCTGCGGCGCGCAGTTCACCGCCAACACCATGGCCACGGTCTCCGAGGCGATCGGCCTCGCGCTGCCTTATTCGGCCGGCGCGCCCGCGCCTTATGAGATCCGCGACAGTTTCTGCATGGCGGCCGGCGAGAAGATCATGGACCTGATCGCGCTCAACATCCGGCCGCGCGACATCGTCACGCGCGAGGCGCTGGAGAACGCCGCCGCCGTGGTTGCGGCCTCTGGCGGCTCGACCAACGCGGCGCTGCATCTCCCGGCGATCGCCCATGAATGCGGCATCGCGTTCGATCTTTTCGATGTGGCGGAGGTGCTTAGGCGCACGCCTTACATCGCCGACCTAAAGCCGGGCGGCCGTTATGTCGCCAAGGACATGTTCGAAGCCGGCGGCATACCGCTTCTGCTCAAGACCCTGCTCGATCATGGGTTTCTGCACGGCGACTGCATGACCGTCACCGGACGGACCATGAAGGAGAATTTGGCGCGGGTGAAATGGAACCCGGACCAGGATGTCGTGCGTTCCGCCGATAAGCCGTTGTCACCTACGGGGGGCGTCGTCGGTCTGCGCGGGTCGCTCGCGCCTGACGGTGCCATTGTCAAGGTGGCCGGCTTGAAGAACCAGAAGTTCCGCGGGCCCGCCCGTTGCTTCGACTGCGAGGAAGACGCATTCGCGGCGGTCAGCGCCAAGAACTACAAAGAGGGGGACGTGATCGTCATCCGCTACGAAGGCCCGAAGGGCGGCCCCGGCATGCGCGAGATGCTGTCGACCACGGCGGCGCTCTACGGCCAGGGCATGGGCGACAAGGTTGCGCTCATCACCGACGGGCGCTTCTCGGGCGCCACGCGCGGCTTCTGCGTCGGCCATGTCGGCCCCGAGGCTGCCGTCGGCGGACCGATCGGGCTCCTGCGCGACGGCGACATGATCGTGCTCGATGCCGAGAAAGGGATTCTCGACGTTGAGCTTAGCGAGACCGAGCTCAAGTCGCGCGCGAAGTCCTGGCAGCCGCGCGAGACCGATTTCAAGAGCGGCTATCTCTGGAAATACGCGAACGAGGTCGGCCCTGCGCGGACCGGCGCGGTGACGCATCCCGGCGCGGCTGTGGAAGTGAAGTGCTATGCGGATGTTTGACGGCAAAACCCTCGCCGCGCTCGCGGCGCTGATGGTCCTGGCGCCGCTTGCGGCGGCCGCCGAGGACGAGGCCGCGCCTTATCCGTCCGCGACCGAGGCCTATCGCCAGGGTGCGAGCGCGCTCAAGTCGGGCCAGGCCAATGACGCTCTGCCCGCGCTCGAATATGCGGCGCGGCGCGGCGTGCTCGGCGCCCAGCTCAAGCTCGCGCGCGCTTATGCGTCCGGCAGCAACCTGCCGCAGGACGACACCAAGGCCTTCATGTACTTCCAGCAGATCGCCAACCAGCACGCCGACATCCTGCCGACCAGCCCGATCGCCAAATATGTCGGCGAGGCCTTCGTCGCCCTCGGCCAGTATTACGTCGACGGCGTGCCGGCCATGACGCTCGCGCCGGCGCCCGGCTATGCGGCGAAGCTCTTCCGTCACGCCGCGAGCTATTTCGGCAATGCCGAGGCACAGTATCGGCTGGCGCGGCTTTATCTCTCCGGCGATGGCGTCGAGCGGAATGTCGGCCTCGCCGTGAACTGGCTCGCAGCCGCGGCCAAGAAGCAGCATGCCGCGGCCCAGGCGACGCTCGGCGAATTGCTGTGGCGCGGCGAAGAGGTCCGCCAGCGGCGGGCGAGGGGGCTTGCCCTGATCACGCTCGCGCATGAGAACGCGCAGGCCGGCGGGCGCGAGCCGCAATGGATCGCCGCGCTCTACCAGGAATGCTTCGCGGGCTCCGACAACGCCACGCGGAAAGAGGCCGAGGCGCTGCTGCCGGAGCTTGGCGGCGCCAGGGCCGCGGCCGCAATCACCGCCAAGGCCAAGCCTTCCGAGGCCGTTGCCGTGCCTGCGCTGAACGCCGAGGCCGCCGTGCCGGCTGGAACGGCACCGTCCGCCTCTGCCGCGGTCCCCGTCGACGCCCCGCCGCTGACGGCACCGCCGCCCGCGCCGATCGGCCTTTCGGTCGGCTTCGGCGCACCGGCCACGGACGCCCCGGGCCTCAAGCCCTAGCACTCTAAACCGCCAGCTCGATCCAGATCGGCACGTGGTCCGACGGCTTCTCCCAGCCGCGCGGGGTGGGATCGATCTCGCAGGCCTGCAGCCGGTCGGCCGCCTGCGGCGACAGCAGCAAATGGTCGATGCGCAAGCCCTGGTTCTTCTGCCAGGCGCCCGCCTGATAGTCCCAGAAGGTGTAGCGGTGCGGATCGTCGTGGCAGGCGCGGAAGGCGCAAGTGAGCCCGAGATTGAGGAGCGCCCGGAAATGCGCGCGGCTCTCCGCCCGGAACAGCGCATCGTCCATCCAGACCGCCGGGTTGTAGACGTCCTCAGGCGCCGGGATGACGTTGAAGTCGCCGGCGATCACCATGGTCTCCTCGAGCGCGAGTAGCGCCTTCACCCGCTCTCTGAGCCGCGTCATCCAGGCGAGCTTGTAGGCGAATTTTTCGCTGCCCGGCGGATTGCCGTTCGGCAGGTAGATATTGATCAGCCTGAGCGCCCCCGATGGCACCGAGACAACGGCCTCCAGATAGCGGGCCTGCACATCGTCGGGGTCGCCGGCGAGCCGGGGCGCGACCTCGTCGAACGGGAGCTTCGAGAGCAGTGCCACGCCGTTGAAGCCCTTCTGTCCGTGCACCGCGACATTGTAGCCGAGCGCCTCGAACTCGAAGCTCGGGAAGGCCTCATCGACGCATTTGATCTCCTGGAAGCAGGCGATGTCGGGATTTGCCTGCTTGAGCCAGGTCAGAGCCGCGTCCATGCGGGCCTTGATGCCGTTGATGTTCCAGGTGGCGATTTTCATCGGAGTGTTATGGCGACCTATCCCCTCTGTGTCATTGCCCTCCTCGGGCTTGACCCGAGGATTGACCGGGCAACCCAGTAATCCCCGGTCTTCGAAAATCGAGCTCGGGTCGTGGACTACTGGGTGCCCGCCTTCGCGGGCATGACAAGGCGGGGGCCGTGTCGTGCTAACATGGTAGGTCGCTTGCGGAAACAGGAGGCGGTCTTGGCGGAGCCCGGCAGCATCGAGCAGCGCGTGGCACGGCACTACGCGCAGGTGGACCTGGAGCAGAAGATCCTCGACCTGCTCGCCGCCGACGGCAAGGACATCGAGCGGCTGACCATCGCCGACCTCGCGCCGGTCGACGAGTTCCACACCGCTGGCCGCGAGGCGACGGTCGCCTTCGCCGCCGAGCTCGGCTTCACGCCGGGCATGCATGTCCTCGATGTCGGCTGCGGCATCGGCGGCCCGTCGCGCTATATCGCCGAGACCTATGGCTGCCGCGTCACCGGCATCGACCTCACCGAGGAATTCATCCGCACCGCTGAGGCGCTGGCGCGCCGCGTCGGGCTCGCCGGCCGCGTCGACTACCGACAGGCGAGCGCGCTCGACCTGCCCTTCGCACCGGGCACCTTCGACGGCGCCTATATGATGCATGTCGGCATGAACATCGAAGACAAGGCTACGCTGTTCGGTGAGGTCCGCCGCGTGCTGAAGGACAACGCGACCTTCGGCCTCTACGACGTGATGCTGACGGGAGAGGGCGAGCCGCGCTTCCCGATGCCCTTCGCGCGAAATTCAGAGACCAGCTTCCTCGCGACCCTCGGCGACTATCGCCGCGCGCTGCATGAGGGCGGCTTCGTCATCGAGCGCGGGCGCAACCGCCTCGAGCCCGCGCTCGCTTATTTCCACGCGCGGGCCACGGCAGCCGCGGAGCACGGTCCGCCGCCGCTCAGCATCCACCTGCTGCTCAAGGGCGAGGGGCGCGAGATGCTCGGCAATGTCGTGAGCCTCTACCAGGAGGGTGTGCTCGCGCCGGTCGAGCTGATCTGCCGCACGCGGGCGGAAGGCGAAGCTTAAGGACAGTCCGCTTCAACCCATCAACCCGTCATGGCCGGGCTTGACCCGGCCATCCACGATTTGCGGCCGTGCCGCTTGCCCAATCGTGGATGCGCGGCACAAGGCCGGGCATGACGAAAAACGGGATAGGAGGTGCAGCCCTAAACCGAGAAACTCGTGCCGCAGCCGCAAGCCGCCGTCACGTTCGGGTTGTTGACCTTGAACTGCGCGCCGATCAGGTCGTCGACGAAGTCGAGCTCGGCGCTTTGCAGGAAGCCGAGCGACACGGAATCGACCACCACACGCGCGCCGTCGCGCTCGATCAGCAGGTCGTCGGGCGCGCGCTCCTTGACCAGATCGAAGCGGTACTGGAAGCCCGAGCAGCCGCCACCCTCGACGCTCACGCGGAACAGCGTCTGCGCCGCCTCGGAGCTGAGCAGCTCGGCGATGCGCCGCGCGGCACGCGGGCTGATGGTGATAGACGGTTCGCTCATCTTGGGTGTAGCCAATCCTGACTGAAACATAGGATGGCGCACCGCCTTGTCAATCGAAGGCAGACGCAAAGCACCTGACACGGCCGGGACTTCGACCGGTCCACACGCGCTCGCGCCCTATGCGGTCGATCCGGCTCAGAGCCGCGGACGCCTTAACCCAGAGCCCGCCGACCCCACGCGCTCGCCCTATCAGCGCGACCGCGACCGCATCCTGCATTCGGCGGCGTTCCGGCGGCTGAACTACAAGACCCAGGTCTTCATCTATCACGAGGGCGACCACTACCGCTCGCGGCTGACCCACAGCCTCGAGGTCGCACAGATCGCGCGCTCGATCGCCCGCACGCTGCGGGTCGACGAGGATCTCGCCGAGGCGCTGGCGCTCGCGCACGATCTCGGCCACACGCCGTTCGGCCATGCCGGGGAGCGCGCGCTCAACGCGGCGATGGAGGGCGCTGGTGGCTTCGACCATAATGCCCAGTCGCTGCGCGTGGTCACCGCGCTCGAACGCCGCTACGCGAATTTCGACGGGCTCAACCTCACCTGGGAGACGCTCGAAGGCCTCGTGAAGCATAACGGCCCGCTGCTCCGGCCTGAGGCGCGCGCGCCGGTGCCCGATCCTATCGCCGCATATTGCGCGCACCACGACCTCGAGCTCGCCACCTACGCTTCGCTCGAAGCGCAGGCCGCGGCGCTCGCCGACGACATCGCCTACAACAATCACGACATCGACGACGGCTACCGCGCCGATCTGTTCGAGCTCGACGATCTGGCCGAGGTGCCGATCGTCCGCGCGATGCTCGACCGCGTGCGCGCGGCCCATCGCGGCATCTCGGGTGCGCGCCTGCTCAACGAGGTGAACCGCCGGCTGATCTCGGCGATGATCAAGGACGTGGTGGCCGAGACGACGCGCCGGCTCGACGCCCTCGCGCCGGAAAGCGCCGCCGACGTGCGCCAGGCCGGCCGCGCCATGGTCGCCTTCTCCGACGAGATGCGCGAGGCGGTGGACGCACTGCGCGCGTTCCTGCATGCCCGCGTGTATAAGCATCCCCGCATCGCCAGCATCATGCGCGATGCGGAAAGTGTGGTGCGCGACCTGTTCGACCGCTACAGCACCGACCCTGCCGCGCTGCCGGCGGAATGGCGCGAGCAGGCGCCGGAGCCCGGCACGCCGGCGCATGCGCGCCACGTTGCGGATTTCATCGCCGGCCAGACCGACCGCTTCGCGTTGGAGGAGCACCGCCGCCTGTTTGACGCCACTCCCGATTTACGTTAGTCGCCCGGCAAACGCGGCGCCCGCGCCAGCCACCCATCCGGAGCTCCCATGGACGTCTTTGCAGGGTTTCACGGGCGCGTGCTTGCCGCGGTCCAGCAGCTCAAGCATGACGGCGTCGTGCCGCAGGACGCGAGCCTCTCTGGCATCACGCTCGAGCCGCCGAAAGACGCCTCGCACGGCGACCTCGCCACCAACGCCGCCATGGTGCTGGCCAAACCCGCCGACCAGCCGCCCCGCGCGCTCGCCGAGCGGCTCGGCCCCCTGATCGCCGCCGATCCGCTGATCGACAAGGTCGAGATCGCCGGCCCCGGCTTCATCAACCTCACGCTCGCGCGCGCCTTCTGGCCGAGCGTGCTGCGCATGGTGCTGGAGCAGGGCGATCAGTACGGGCGGAGCGCCATCGGCAAGAACGCGCCGGTCAACGTGGAATATGTCTCGGCCAACCCGACCGGGCCGATGCATGTCGGCCATACGCGGGGTGCCGTGTTCGGCGATGCGCTCGCCAACCTGCTCGCCTATGCCGGCTACGCCGTCACGCGCGAATATTACATCAACGACGCCGGCGCCCAGGTCGATGCGCTCGCGCGCTCGGCGTACCTGCGCTACCGCGAGGCGCTTGGGCAGAAGATCGGCGAGATTCCGGAAGGGCTCTATCCCGGCGACTACCTCAAGCCGGTCGGCCGCGCGCTCGCGGACCAGCACGGCAGCGCGCTGCTCGACATGAAAGAGGAGCAATGGCTTCCTATCGTGCGCGCCGCGGCGCTGCAGTCGATGCTGGCGCTGATCCAGGACGACCTCGGCCAACTCGGCATCCGTCACGACGTGTTCTTCTCCGAACGGTCGTTGAGCGAAGGCCCGCGCGACGAGGTCGCCGAGACCATCGCCGATCTCGAAAAGAAGGGCCTGATCTACAAGGGCCGCCTGGCGCCGCCCAAGGGCAAGGTCGACGAGGATTGGGAGGACCGCGAGCAGCTCCTGTTCCGCTCGACCGCGTTCGGCGACGATGTCGACCGGCCGCTGGTTAAGGCCGACGGCTCCTACACCTATTTCGCCGGCGACATCGCCTACCACCGCGACAAGGTGGCGCGCGGCTTCGACACCATGATCGACGTCTGGGGCGCGGACCATAGCGGCCATATCCGGCGCATGAAGGCGGCGATCGCCGCGCTCACGGACGAAAAGGCCGAGCTGGACGTCAAGATTTGCCAGCTTGTTCGCTTGTTTCGGGCTGGCGAGCCTGTCAAAATGTCCAAGCGTGCTGGGACTTTCGTAACGCTGCGGGATGTCGTGGACGAGGTGGGCCTTGGGCCCGTCCGGTTCATGATGCTCTACCGGAAGAACGACGCGCCGCTCGATTTCGACTTTGCCAAGGTTCTCGAGCAGTCGCGCGACAATCCGGTGTTCTATGTCCAGTACGCCCATGCGCGGGCGAGTTCGGTTCTGCGTAATGTGCGCGAGGTCCTTCCGGATCTCGCTGTCGGGGAGCATGAGTTGGCGCTGGCGGACTTGGAAAGGCTCGATGACGAGGCCGAGCTCGGCGTGATCCGCCGGCTGGCGCAGTTCCCGCGCCTGGTCGAGGCAGCTGCCGCGGCCCACGAGCCGCACCGGATCGGCTTCTATCTCTACGAGCTCGCGGGCGACTTCCACGGGCTCTGGAACCGAGGCAAAGACTTGCCACAATTACGATTTATTTACGAAAGTGACCGAGAGTTAACACGTGCTCGCGTAGCGCTTGTGGCTGCCACGAAGCGTGTCTTGGCGTTGGGACTGGGGATACTCGGCGTTCCCGCCATGGACGAGCTGCACTAAGCTACCTGAGGGGCAGGGGGGTGGTTCGAGGGAAGTACCATGTCCATGCACGATGACGGACGCGGCCGCCGGGCCGGTCCGGCCCCCGAGTTGCAGTCAAGTTTCGCAAACAATCAGGGTGTGGGTACGGCTCAGGGCGGCGACGCCTGGAGCGGGAGCGCGCTCGATGCAAAGAAGAGCGAGGTAAACTCCATGGCTCAAGGACCCGCAAGACCCCTCATGGGACAGGGGCAGCAGCCGATTTTCGGCGGGGGAAGCTCCGTGTTTGCGCCGATGCCGACCTATAGGCCCGTCACCGCCGAGCCGCAGCAGGCGCAACAGCCGCAGCCGCCGCAACAGAAGGCGCCTGAGCCCGCGCCGGCCTTCAATCCCTATCCGCCGGTCGAGCAGCCGTCAGTGCCGCGGCAGCCGGCCACGCCGAACTATGCGAGCCCGCAGCCCGAGCCTCGGCCGAGCGGCTATCCGCTGCCGAATTACGAGCCGGCTTATCGCGCCGCCGGTCTCGGCAATGCTCCGCAGCAGCCCGCGCCTCAGCCTTTTCCGCCGCAGAATTTCAATGGCGGTGGGGCGCAGGCCTATCAGAACCTGAACCCCTATCAGCCCGCGAGCTTCCCGGAGCCGAATTTCTCCGAGCCCTCCTTCGAGCCGAGCCAGCAGCCCGCGCCCATGCCCGATCTCGGCCGCAAGGACGCGAGCTTCGGCGAGCCGAGCTTCACCCCGCCGAACTTCCCGGCACAGAGCTTCGGCGATGCGAGCTTCCCCGAGCCGTCCTTCGATGCCGGCGGCTTCGCGCCGCAGGCGCCCGCGCCGTCGCCCTTCGGCAATCTCGAAGCGGGCCTCGGCAATGTCGGCAACAGCTTCTCCACGCCGCACCAGCAGCACCCGCAGCACGTGTCGCAGCAGCACCCGCAGCACCAGCAGCAGGATGCGAGCTTCGAGATGTTCGGGGAGGAGCCCGCGCAGGACTTCTCCATGCCGCCCGCGCAGCCGAGCGCGCCGCAATCGCATGTGCCGGCCAGCGATCCGCGCCGGCAGCTCCAGGCCTTCGATGCGGTGTACGACCAGCCGCCGCAGATCGGGCTCGGCTCAGCCGCGCCGGGCGGGCCCGCCCAGAATTTCTACGAGGCCGAGCGGCACGATGCCGATTTCCTCGACGACGACCAGGTCATGCCGCCGCCGAATGCGGGCGGCAAGGGCTCCTCGCTCAAAGGGGGCCGCAGCGTGGTCATGGTCGCCAGCGCGCTGCTTGGCGCGATCGCGCTCGGCGGGGCGCTCGCCTTCGCCTACAAGCAGAGCGGCGGCGGGATCGGTAGTGGCGGCGAACCGCCGCTCGTCCAGGCCGACAACCGTCCGGTCAAGGAAATGCCCGCCGATGCCGGCGGCAAGGAATTCCCGCACAAGAACAAGCTCATCTACGACCGCCTGACCAATGGCGACGAGGCCGAGTCCGAGCAGCTCGTGCCGCGCCAGGAAGAGATCGCCGTGCCTGCGCTGCCGCAGGCGGCTCCGGGCATGGCCGGTATGCCTGGCATGCCCGCGCCCGTCGCGACGACGGATCTCGTCTCGCCGCAGACCACGCAGAGCGTAGACATGGCCGCTGCCGACGACGATGGCGGCCCGCGCAAGGTGAAGACCATGCGCGTACTGCCTGACGGCTCGGTCGAGATGCCGGAAGCGCCCGCCGAGATGGCCGCCGCCGCGACAGAGGCCGCCACGCAGGCCGCAACCCAGGCGGCTGAGCAGGCCGCCGAGATGACCGCCTCCATGCCGATGCCCGCAGAGACGCCGGCCTTGCCGCAGCAAATGGCCGCGGCCAATCCCGCGCCCGCCGCCGAGCCCGCACCGGCCGCGCCGTCGAAATATGTCGTGCAGCTCGGCGCGAAGAAGAGCCAGACCGAGGCGCTCGCGACCTTCGCCGACATCCAGCAGAAGCATCCGAGCCTGCTCGGCAATTACCGGCCGACGGTCCAGAAGGCCGATCTCGGCGCGAAGGGCACCTGGTATCGCCTGCGCGTCGGTCCGGTCGACAACAAGGGCACCGCCGACAAGCTGTGCAGCCAGCTCAAGTCGCAAGGCCTACCGGATTGCCTGGTCATGGCCCAATAGCGGTCCTGCACCGGCACATCGGGCAGGGCTTGACCGAACGGCACGGCGCAATTAACCCCGCGCCGTGACCTTCAAAGCTTTCATCACGGGTTGCGCGGGGACCGAGCTCTCCGACGACGAGCGCCGCTTCTTCGCGGCCGAGCGGCCCTGTGGGCTGATCTTGTTCGCGCGCAACTGCCACACGCCGGAGCAGATCGCGGCCCTCGTCGCATCCTTCAAGGATGCGGTCGAGAGCGACGAGCCGCTGGTGCTGATCGACCAGGAGGGCGGCCGCGTGCAGCGGCTTCGTCCGCCTTATTGGCGGGCCATGCCGCCGGCGCGCTGTTTCGGCGCGCTCTACGAGACCGACCCCGAGGGCGCCAAGCGCGCGGCCCACGCCGCGGCGCGGCTGATGGCGCAGGAACTCCGCGAGAGCGGCATCACCGTCAACTGCACGCCGGTGCTCGACGTGCCGGAGCGCGGCGCGCATGAGATCATCGGCGACCGCGCCTTCAGCGACGACCCCGACGTGGTGATCGCGCTTGGCCGCGCGGTGATGGACGGCACGCTCGCGGGCGGCGTGCTGCCGGTGGTCAAGCACGTGCCGGGTCATGGCCGCGCGGGCGCCGACAGCCATCTCGCTCTGCCGCGCATCGACGCGAGCCCCGCTGAGCTCGACGCCACCGACTTCCGCCCGTTCCGCGCGCTCGCCGATGCACCCCTCGCCATGACCGCGCATGTGCTGCTCACGGCCTTCGACGGCGCGCGACCGGCGAGCGTCTCGCCCGTTATAATGGGCGAAGTGATTCGTGACCGGCTGGGGATGAAGGGGCTGGTGATGAGCGACGACATCGGCATGCAGGCGCTCGACGGCGCCTATGCGGAGCGCGCGCGCGAGGTGATCGCGGCGGGCTGCGACGTGGCGCTCCATTGCAGCGGCGATCTCGACGAGATGATCGAGATTGCGCCTTCCGTGCCGCCGCTGGAGGGGATCGCGGGGATGCGTTTCGCCGCTGCCCGCGCTCTCTTACATGACCCGCAACCCTTTGATGTTGCAGAAGCAATTTCGCTCGTCGCCGATGCCGCGCCAGGCCAGACCATGGTCGCGCAGAAAGAGCTCGGCGACCTGATGGGGCGCGCATGACGCAAGAGCCGCAAGACCCCCAAGACCCGCAAGCGCGCGACGACTTCGCCGATTGGGAGAGCGACGCGCGTGACGATGCGGCGCCCGGCGAGACACTGGTCGTCGACGTCGAGGGCTTCGAGGGACCTCTCGACCTGCTGCTCGCGCTCGCCCGCACGCAGAAAGTCGATCTCGCCAAGATCTCGCTGCTCGCGCTCACCCAGCAATATCTCGATTTCATCGCCGAGGCGCGGCGCCTCCGGCTGGAGATCGCCGCCGACTATCTGGTCATGGCGGCGTGGCTCGCCTTCCTCAAGTCGAAGCTGCTGCTGCCTGCCGAGAAGAGCGAGGAGGGGGAGCCGACCGGCGAGGAGCTCGCCGCGCTGCTCGCCTTCAGGCTCACCCGGCTTGCCGCGATGCGCGAAGCCTCGGCGCAGCTCATGACGCGGAAGCGCCTCGGCCGCGACATCTTCGGGCGCGGCGATCCCGAGCCGATCCAGGTACTGCGCAAATCCGTTTACGACGCCAATGTCTACGACCTGCTCAAGGCCTATGCGCAGCAACGGCAGCGCGTGGCGAAGAGCACCTTGCAGATGAAGCGGCGCTTGGTGTGGTCGCTGAAAGAAGCGCGCGGCGAGCTCGAACGCCTGCTCGGCATGAGCCTCGACTGGGCGCCGCTCGACGCGCTGCTCGCCGAGTTCCTGGTCGAGCCGGAGATGCGGCGCACGGCGCTCGCGAGCAGCTTCACCGCAAGTCTTGAGATGACGCGCGAAGGCGCGCTGGAAGTCCGCCAGGAGAAGCCGTTCGCGCCGCTCCTGGTTCGCCGCCGCAATCGTGCCGCATGATTTTTAGTTGATCGAGGGGGATGAGGCCGCGCATGACAGCGAAGCAATTGAGTAGGGCAGCGTTGATGGAAGAGGACGATCAGGAGCGCGAGCGCACGGGGACGCTGCTGCCTCTGCCGCTGCCCTCCAACGTCATCGCGCTTGCCGCCACCGACCGGCGCGAGAAGCTGCGCATCGTCGAGGCGCTGCTGTTCGCCGCCGCTGAGCCGCTCGACGAGGCGGCGCTCGCCAAGCATTTCGTCGAGGGCGAGGACATGAAGGCGCTGCTCGAAGAGCTGCAAAGCGTCTATGCCGGGCGCGGGGTCAATCTCGTGCGCGTCGCCGGCAAATGGGCCTTCCGCACCGCCGACGATCTCTCCTTCCTGCTCGAGCGCGAGGCCGTGTCGCAGCGGCGCCTGTCGCGCGCCGCGCTCGAGACGCTGGCCATCATCGCTTATCACCAGCCGGTCACTCGCGCCGAGATCGAGGAGATCAGGGGCGTCTCGACCTCCAAGGGCACGATCGACGTTCTGCTCGAGACCGGCTGGATCAAGCTGCGCGGCCGCCGCCGCGCGCCGGGCCGCCCGGTGACCTACGGCACGACCGAGGCGTTCCTCGAGCATTTCGGCTTCGACTCGATCCAGGACCTGCCGGGTCTCAACGAGCTAAAGGGCGCGGGGCTCTTGGACTCCAACCTGCCGCCGGGCTTCTCCATGCCGAGCCCTGACGACGCGCCCGATCTGCGCGAGGACGAGGACCCGCTCGAAGACGAGCCCCTCGGCGAAGGCGAGGACGAGGGCACAGAAGAATAGTCGGCCTCTCAAATTCTCACGTCATGCCCGGCCTTGAGCCGGGCATCCAGGGGCAACCGGCACCGAACGAGCTGCCCTGGATCGCCGGGTCAAGCCCGGCGATGACGTGATTGTGCCGGAGAGGTTGCGCGCCCGGCGCCCTAGCCCCTACATGAGCGCATGCTCGAGTTCCTGAAGCCGCGCGGGCGTGACGGAAGCCCTAATGGCAGGCGCGGCAAAGCGCGCCGCAAGGCCGCCGTCACTTTCGCCGCGCGCCTCACCTTCGAGGACGTCTCGCGCCGCTTCGGCGACACGGTCGCGCTCGACCATGTGAGCCTCGACGTGGCGCCCGGCGAGATCCTCTGCCTGCTCGGGCCGTCGGGCTGCGGCAAGACGACCCTGCTCAGGATCGCCGCCGGCGTCGAGCGGCCGGACCAGGGCCGCGTGCTGCTCGACGAGCAGGAGGTCGCCGGGCCCAATGGCTTCGTGCCGCCGGAGCGGCGCGGCGTCGGGCTGATGTTCCAGGATTACGCGCTCTTCCCGCACCTCACCATCCTCGACAATGTCGCCTTCGGCCTGCGCTCGCTCTCCCGCGCCGAGGCCAAGGCCGAGGCGCTTGCCGCGCTCACGCGCGTCGGCCTCGCACAATATGCGAGCGAATATCCGCATATCCTCTCAGGCGGCGAGCAGCAGCGCGTGGCGCTCGCCCGCGCCATCGCCCCGCGCCCCAGCGTGCTCCTGATGGACGAGCCGTTCTCGGGCCTCGACTCGCGGCTGCGCGAGTCGATGCGCGAGGAGACGCTCGCCATTCTGCACGAGACCAACGCCACCGCCATCGTGGTGACGCATGACGCGGAGGAGGCCATGCGAATGGGCGACCGCGTGGCGCTGATGCGCAAGGGCCGGGTGGTGCAGATCGGCAGCGCGCTCGATCTCTACCGGAGCCCAAGCGACATCCTCGCCGCGCGCACCTTCTCAGACCTCAACGAGATTCCGGCCCGCATCGCCGAAGGCAGTGCCGCGACCCCGCTCGGGCGCTTCCCCGCGAATGGACTGGCTGATGGCACCGAGGCCATCGTCTGCGTGCGCCAGCGGGGCGTCAGGCTGCTCGAAGCGGGGCAGGGGGTGCCCGGCCGGGTCCGCGATGCGCGCTTCCTGGGCGACGCGGCCCTGGTCGAGGTCGCGGTGCAGGGGCTCGATCTGCCGCTCCTCGCCCGCGTCCGCGAGGCCGACGTGCCGCCCGAAGGCGCCGAGATCGGCGTCGCGGTCGATCGCGGCGCGGTGCTGATCTTCCCCGCCGACAATGGCGGGCCGCCGGCCTGACCAGACCCCCGGCTTGCGGCCTGGACACGGCGCTGCCATAGTGCGCGGGCATTTGAAGCGCGCGAAAGCCGGTTCGCGCGCCCCGGAGGCCGTTTCATGGGATTGAGTTGGTCGCATATCCTGATCGTGCTCGTGATCTTCGTGCTGCTGTTCGGGCGCGGGAAGATTTCGGAGCTGATGGGCGACCTCGCCCAGGGCATCAAGAGCTTCAAGAAGGGCCTCTCCGAGGACGACACGACGGTCGCGGCCGAGGAGGAGCAGAAGGTCATCGAGCACAAGCCGGCCAAGCCCAAGCCCGCGAAACGCACCGCCGCCAAGGCGCCACGGAGCGGCAAATCGGGCTAGTCTAGACACCCCGCCGGCGCGGCGCGCGGGCGGCGACAACGGCGCTCACTCACGCTCATGTTCGACATCGGCTGGTCGGAGCTTCTCGTCATTGCCATCGTGGCCATCGTCGTGGTGGGCCCCAAGGAGCTGCCGCGCGTGCTCAGGACTTTCGGCAACTATGCCGGCAAGCTGAAGCGCACCGCCTCGGAGTTCCGCCGGCAATTCGATGAGGCGATGGCCGAGAGCGAGCTCGAGGATCTGCGCCAATCGTTCGAGACCAAGGCCAAGGAGGCTGAGGCCCAGCTCAAGTCGGAGGCGCTTTCCGGCGCGCCGGCGAAGCTGCCGCCGGCGCCGGCGCGGGACACGCTGCCGGGACCGCGCGACGAGTCCTCTGGCCCGCCGGTCGCGCTGCCGGGCTCGCCTGGGAACCCGATGCCGCCCCGCACCGCCAAACCCAAGACGCAGGGTGCCAAGCCGGCAGCCGCGAAGCGCGCGCCGGCCAAGCGCACAAAGACCCAGAGCGCCAAGACCAAGACGGAGCCCGCGCCGTGAGCAAGGATCACGATGAGATCGAAGCGAGCAAGGCGCCGCTGGTGGAGCACCTGATCGAGCTCCGGCGCAGGCTGATCTGGGCGCTGCTCGCGATCTTCATGGCGTTCCTGGTGTGCTTCTATTTCGCCAAGCCGATCTACAATCTGTTGCTCTGGCCGTACCAGGCGGCGGTCGGCACCGACGCGCCGATCGAAATGATCTACACCGCCCCGCAGGAGTTCTTCTTCACCCAGGTCAAGCTCGCGCTGTTCGGCGCGATCTTCGTCGCTTTCCCGGTGATCGCCTCGCAGATCTACATGTTCGTGGCGCCGGGGCTTTACCGCAGCGAGCGCCGCGCCTTCGTGCCGTTCCTGGTGGCGACGCCGGTCCTGTTCCTGATCGGCGCGGCGGTGGTCTATTTCATAGCGATGCCGCTCGCCATGACCTTCTTCCTGTCGATGCAGCAGACCGGCGACAGCCAAGTGCAGATTCATCTCACCGCGCGGGTCAGCGAATATCTCTCGCTGATCATGGCGCTGATCCTCGGCTTCGGCATCTGCTTCCAGCTGCCGGTGTTGCTCACGCTGCTCGCGCGCGCCGGCATCATCACCGCCGAAGGGCTCAGGAAATATCGCCGCCACGCCATCCTCGCGGTATTCGTGGTCGCCGCCGTCCTGACGCCGCCGGACCCGATCAGCCAGCTCTCGCTCGCCATCCCCACAGTGCTGCTCTACGAGCTGTCGATCTACGCGGTGAAGCTCGCCGAGAAGCGCCATGCCGCCTCGGTGGCCGCCGGCACCGCCGGAACCGCTGGCGCCAAGCCCGCGGGCAAACCGGCTTAGCCCGCATGGTCCGCTACGACGAGCATGCAGAGTTTCAGCTTGAGCGTCGTAGCATCGCCAAAGATTGGGTCGAGGAGACACTGAGCGATCCCGACGAGACGGAGACGAGGGGCCGCCGCAAATCGTTTCTTCGATGTCTTGCGGATCGAAAATTCGCGCTGCGCGTGGTTACGCCGTTGCATGAGCCAGATTATGTGATAACCGCATATTTCGACAGGAGACGGCCATGCGCGTGAGGATCGACCAAAGGGCCGACGCGGTTTACGTCAACTTGACCAATCGCGCCATCGAAGGCAGCGAGGAGGTCGCCGACGGCATCATCGTTGACTATGACGCCGAAGGACGCATCGTGGGCGTCGAAATCCTCGACGCCTCCAAGCGCACAGACGACCCCGATGTCCTGAAGCAGCTCAGCTTCGAGTTGCCTAGCCTCCAGTAATCCCCGCGCTCTCGGCTTCTGTTATTCTTCCACCCACCTCATCCGTTGAGGGGCGCTTCGCGAGGCGTCGTGGATGCGGGGTGAGGTGCGGCGCCTGCGGGCCTCGTCGCAACGAGGCACTCGGGCGGTGGCGGAGCTCCCTCCGGGGCCACTAGGAGTCCCTGCCAGGAGCTGGCTGACGTATCGATGTTTGGCTACCGGCCCCCGGCCCACTCCGGCCCGCGGCCGATCCAGCTGGCATCGAGCGAAAGCAGGGTCCGCTGCCGGATGGACGCCGCAAATAAGCATGTGCTGGAGTGCGTCGAAGCCGCGTCTTGCGCTCAAGTAGCGCGAAGCGCGGTAGCGCACTCAACAAGAGTGCATGTGGCGCGCCGAAAGGCGCCTGCGTGCCGCAAGGCACGAACCAAAAGGATTGCGCTTCTCGGCGCGCCATCCCCCTCACGCTCCGGGCGCCCTCGCGTCGCGGGAAGGCTTCGCTTGCGTCGCGTGGGCACGCTTCGCTTTGCCCACCCTACGGGCTATACGAAGGCACCCACGGAATCATCCAGCCGCAAGGAACGTCACCCGTGCTCGACATCAAATGGATCCGCGACAACCAAGAGGCCTTCGTCAAAGGCCTGACCGATCGCGGCTTCGACGACCCCAAGGGCACGTTGAATCGAATCCTCAAGCTGGACGAGGAACGCCGCGCAACGATTCAGAAATTGCAGGACGCGCAGGCGCGCCGCAACGCCGCCTCCAAGGAAATCGGCCAGGCCATGGCTGCCAAGGATGCAGGCCGCGCCGAAGCCCTGAAAGAGGAGGTCGCGCAGCTCAAGACGGCGATCCAAGAGGGCGAGGCGGAAGAGCGCCGGCTCGATACGGAATTCCGCGATCTGCTGGCGACCATACCGAATACCCCTGCGGCGTATGTGCCGATCGGCCCGGACGCCGACGCCAATGTCGTGCTGCGTGAGTTCGGCAAGCCCCCGAAATTCAAGTTCGCGCCGAAACAGCATTTCGAACTCGGCGAAGCGCTTGGGCTGATGGATTTCGAGACTGCCGCGAAGCTCTCAGGCGCGCGCTTCGTCGTGCTGAAAGGCGCGCTTGCGCGACTCGAGCGCGCGCTCACGCAATTCATGCTCGACCTGCATACAAGCGAGCACGGCTATACCGAAGTGAACCCGCCGCTTCTGGTGCGCGACGACACCATGTTCGGCACCGCCCAGCTCCCGAAATTCGCCGACGATCAGTTTCGCGCCAACGATTTCTGGCTCATCCCCACTGCGGAAGTGCCGCTGACCAATCTCGTGCGCGAGGAGATCGTCGACGAGGCGAAGCTTCCGCTGCGTTTCACCGCCGGAACGCCGTGCTTCCGCGCCGAGGCGGGCGCTGCGGGCAAGGACACGCGTGGCATGATCCGCCAGCATCAATTCTCCAAGGTGGAGTTGGTGTCGGTCACCACGCCTGAGCAGTCCGAGCAAGAGCACGAACGCATGACAGCTTGCGCCGAGGAGGTCTTGAAAAGACTAGGGACTCCGTTCCGCACGGTGGTGCTCTCGACCGGCGACATGGGCTTTGCGGCGAACAAGACTTACGACATCGAGGTCTGGCTGCCGGGGCAGGGCACCTATCGCGAGATCAGCTCCTGCTCCAACACCGGCGACTTCCAGGCGCGCCGCATGGATGCGCGCTACCGGCCCAAGGACGCGAAGCAGCCGCGCTTCGTGCATACGCTGAACGGCTCGGGTGTCGCGGTCGGCCGCGCGTTGATCGCGGTGATGGAGAACTACCAGGCGGCCGACGGCTCGATCCGCGTGCCTGACGTGCTGGTCCCTTACATGGGCGGCCTGACCAGGATCAGCGCCGCGAAATAGTTGCCCTACCTCGAACGGTGTCATTCCCGCGAAGGCGGGAACCCAGTAATCACCGACCTCGCCCAGCTCCGCATGCCGGCGATTACTGGGTTGCCCGGTCAAGCCGGGCAATGACAAGGCTCGTAGGCAGGAAAAAAACGAGCGGTAATCCCCGCTTGCGGACAATGCGCTAGAATCGTCAGATAGACGATCAACCGCCTCGAACGGCAGCCGGCTCGGCCCAAGGTCCGCGCAAGATGGCATCCGCGCAAGATCAGATCGGTCTCATCCTCCAGCTCAGGCGCCGCGGCATCCGCGACACGCGGGTCCTGCGCGCCATCGAGCTCGTGCCGCGCGAGCTGTTCGTCGACGAGGCTTTCTCCGAGCACGCCTATCAGGACATCGCGCTGCCGATCGAATGCGGCCAGACCATCTCGCAGCCTTACGTCGTGGCCTATATGACCGAGAAGCTCGCGCTCGATCCGATGCACAAGGTGCTGGAGATCGGCACCGGCTCCGGCTACCAGGCAGCGGTGCTGTCGCATCTCTGCCGCCGCGTCTACACCATCGAGCGCTGGCGCGAGCTGCAGAAGGCGGCCGAGCGCCGCTTCGCCAAGCTCGGCATCACCAATGTCACCACCATCATCGGGGACGGCTGGCTCGGCTGGCCGCCGCAGGCGCCGTTCGACCGCATCATCGTCACGGCCGCCGCGCCCGAGCCGCCGGAGGCGCTGGTCGAGCAGCTCAAGGTTGGCGGCCGCCTGATCATCCCGCTCGGCGAGAACCGCGACGCCCAGCAGCTCGTGCAGATCGACAAGACCGAGGCGGGCTTCACCGAGACGCCGCTCCTCGCCGTGCGCTTCGTGCCGCTGGTGCATGGCCGCGTGAAGCGGGGCTAAGGGCTTATTAACCGCTGACGCGTTTAACTTGGCTCAATTGTGTAGCGTATGCGTGGGGCGTAAGGGGATGCGGCAGTCTGCGTACGAGGTCGGCTACGGCCGCCTCGCGTTTGGGGTCCTTGGGGCCGTTTGCGCGGCGCTCGCGCTCGGTGCCTGCAGCTCGACCTCCCGTTTCGACACGCTCGGCTACGGCGCGAGCCAGTCTTCCGACCTTTCCACCACGGCGGCCCTGCCGATCCCGCAAGAGTCGGTCTATGCCTCGGGCGCGGCGCCAGCCTATGCCGGCACGGCCGGCATGAGTGCTCCCCGCTATTATGGCGATCAGAACGGGCAGCTCGCCCGGTCGAGCCTGCCGCCGGCTCAGGATTACAGCGCGCCACGAGCCATGCCGGCAGCCTATACGCCGCCCGAGCCGCCGGCGCGCCAAGCCAATCGCCGCGCGCCTCAGGCCGCGCCCGCGATCTATGGCGGCGCGAGCCCGAGCTCGGGTTTCAAAGTCAAGGCAGCCCAGGGCGACACGCTCTCGGTGCTGTCGCGCCGCTACGGCGTGCCGGTCGAGCAGATCCAGGCCGCCAACAACCTGCCTGACGGACGCCTACGCGTCGGCCAGGAGCTGATCATCCCGACCGCGCGCAAGCAGCCCACGCCCGTGGCTGCCGAGCCGAAGCAGCAAGTCGCCGCGGCAACGCCCAAGGCCATGACCGATGCCAATCCCGCCGTGCGGATGGTGAAGACCACGTCGATCCCCGCGCCCGGTGCGCCGACGGCCGAGGCTGACACCACGCCCGACGAGACCACCAACGGCGTGAAGGCGTCGAACGACATCACCGGTGAGCCCAAGACGCGGGTCGCGCATATCGGCCAGCTTCCGTCGCCCGAGCCGATGTCGGGCAACAGCTTCCGCTGGCCGGTGAAGGGCCGCGTCATCGCGGGCTTCGGGCCCAAGCCCGACGGTGGCCATAACGACGGCATCAATCTCGCGGTGCCGCAGGGCACCACGGTCAAGGCGGCCGAGAACGGCGTCGTCGCCTATGCGGGGAACGAGCTCAAGGGCTACGGCAATCTCGTGCTGGTGCGCCACGCCAATAACTGGGTCTCGGCCTATGCGCATAACGACGAGATCCTGGTGAAGCGCGGCGATCAGGTGCGCCGCGGCCAGGTCATCGCCAAGGCGGGCGCAACGGGCTCGGTGTCCTCGCCGCAGGTGCATTTCGAGCTGCGCAAGGGCTCGCGCCCGGTCGATCCGACCAAGTACATGGCCGACGCCACCGCCAGCTCGGACTAAGGGATTCTCTAAACCAACCACCTCGTCATGCCCGGCCTTGTGCCGGGCATCCACGATTGGGCAACCGGCACGGTCGTAATCGTGGATGGCCGGGACAAGCCCGGCCATGACGAAGTAACGGAGGAGAGGAACGGACGAGCCTACAAAGGGTTTCCCAATCTGCCGGCGAGGTCCTGGATGAACTGCCAGGCGACGCGCCCCGAGCGGTCGCCGCGCGTCGCGGCCCATTCGAGCGCCTCGCGCTTCAGCCGATCGTCCGGCACGGCGAGCCCGTAATGGCCGGCATAGCCGCGCACCATGGCGAGGTAGTCGTCCTGGCTGCAATGGTGGAAGCCGATCCACAGCCCGAACCGGTCGCTTAGCGAGAGCTTCTCCTCGACCGCCTCCGACGGGTTGATCGCGGTCGAGCGCTCGTTCTCGACCATCTCCCGCGGCATCAGATGCCGCCGGTTCGAGGTGGCGTAGAACAGGACATTGGCGGGACGTCCTTCCAGCCCGCCTTCGAGCACCGCCTTCAGCGACTTGTAGGAAGTGTCGCGCGCCTCGAAGGAGAGGTCGTCGCAGAACAGGATGAAGCGATGCTCGGGCGCCGCGCGGAGGTCCGCCAGCAGGCGCGGCAGCGAGGCAATGTCCTCGCGATGAATCTCGACCAGCTTCAGCCCACCGACGGCGCCGGTCACGGCCTTGACCAGCGAGCTCTTGCCCATGCCGCGCGCACCCCAGAGCAGCGCATTGTTCGCCGGCAACCCTTGCGCGAATCGCTCGGTGTTATCGCGCAGCATATCGCGCTGCCGGTCGATGCCCTTGAGCAGCGAAAGCTCGAGCCGGTTGACCTGCGGCACGGCCGTGAAGCCCTCGGTCTCGGCCTGCCAGACGAAGGCGTCCACGCGGCTAAAATCGGGGATCGGCGCCCGGCGCGGCGCTAGACGCTCCAGCGCGCTTGCGATCCGCTCGATCAGCCCGGTGATAGGTTCCTGAAAGTTCATGTCGGCGCCCGTTGCAAAGGCAATTTTGGCGGCTATAGTCGCGCCACTTCGCGAGGCCAGCCTCGAATCCGACCCAGGACGAGGCCCAGCCGAACGGGCGGCCATCCTTAAGCCAAGCCAAGGACAGGAGCAATGACCGGTTTCGCCTATGCCCAGGCCGCCCCAGGCGCCTTCGACATGCTGAATAGCCTGCTCATTCCGACCATGCTAATCATCGGGATCATGTATTTCCTGATGATCCGGCCGCAACAGAAGCGGCTGAAGGACCATCGGGACATGGTCGCAGGCATCAGGCGCGGCGACACGGTCGTGACCTCCGGCGGCATCATCGGCAAGGTCACCAAGGTCGAGGACAACGAATTGCAGGTCGAGATCGCCGACGGCGTGAAGATCAGGCTCATCCGCTCGACCGTCTCAGAGGTCCGGGGCAAGGGGGAGGGGGGAGCCCCCGCCGCCAAGGCTAAGGCTGCGTCTTGATGCCCACCCCCGCCCTCCGCCCCTCCGGCCGCAAGTCATAAGCGAAGCCCATGCTGCATTTCGAAAGATGGAAACTGATCCTGGTGTCGGCCGTCGTGCTGCTCGGGCTCCTGTTCGCGCTTCCCAACCTGTTCTCGCCGCAGACCCTCGAGCGCCTTCCGAGCTGGGTGCCGCATAAGCAGGTCAATCTCGGCCTCGACCTCCAGGGCGGCGCGCATCTCCTGTACCAGCTCGACGAGAAGGAGATGATCGAGGACTGGCTCAAGACCATCCGCGGCGACGTGCGCGAGGCGCTCCGCAGCGCCCGCATCGGCTATACCGACCTCGCCCAAAACCTCGCCACGCGCACCGTCACGGTGAAGGTGCGCGAGCCTGGCGATCTGGAGAAGGCCTTCGAGGCGCTGAAGAAGCTCGCGCAGCCGGTCGGCGCCGACGTGTTCGGCGGCTTTTCCGGCAACGATCTCGAGGTCGCGCGGCTTGGCAGCGACGGCGTGTCTCTCACCATTACCGACCCCGGCCTGACCCACCGCATGAGCTCGGCCATCTCGGCGTCGATCGAGACCATCAGGCGGCGCGTCGATGCCTTCGGCACGACCGAGCCGAGCATCCAGCGCGAAGGCCGGAGCCGCGTGCTGGTGCAGGTGCCGGGCGTCCAGGACGTCGAACGCCTCAAGAACCTGATCGGCGAGACCGGCAAGCTCGAGTTCAAGATGGTCGATCCGTCTGCCGACGTGGCTCAGGCCGTCGCCACCAACAAGGCGCCCCCCGGCACGGAGCTCATGTTCTCCACCGACGACCCGCCCGTTCCCTATGTGCTGAAGGACCAGGTGCTGGTCTCGGGCGCGAACCTGGTCGACGCGCAGCCGGGGTTCGACTCGCGGAATGGCGAGCCGGTGGTGACCTTCCGCTTCGACGCCGCCGGCGCCAAGCGTTTTGGCAAGGTGACGCAGGAGAATGTCGGGCTGCCCTTCGCCATCGTGCTCGACGGCAAGGTGATCTCGGCGCCCGTGATCCGCGAGCCGATCCTGGGCGGCACCGGCCAGATCAGCGGCAATTTCAGCGTGCAGGAGGCTAACGACCTCGCCGTGCTGCTGCGCTCCGGCGCGCTGCCGGCCAAGCTAAGCGTCATCGAGGAGCGCACCGTTGGCGCGAGCCTCGGCGCGGACTCGATCGAGTCCGGCAAGATGGCGGCCTATTGGGGCATGGCGCTGGTGGTAATCTTCATGTTCGTCGCCTACGGGCTGTTCGGCCTGTTCGCCAATATCGCGCTTATCATCAACGTCGCGCTGATCTTTGCGATTCTGTCGATGATGGGTGCCGTGCTCACGTTACCGGGCATCGCCGGCATCGTGCTCGTCATCGGCATGGCCGTCGACGCCAACGTTCTGATCAACGAGCGCATCCGCGAGGAGATACGCGCCGGCAAGTCGCCCTTCGCTGCGGTAGACGCGGGCTATACACGCGCGCTCACCACCATCATCGACGCCAACCTCACCACGTTGATCGCCGTGCTGGTGCTGTTCTGGCTCGGCTCGGGCCCGATCAAGGGCTTCGCCATCACGCTCACTATCGGCGTCCTCGCCTCGATGTTCACCGCGGTGACGGTCACGCGCCTGCTGGTTGCCTACTGGCTGCGTTGGGCTCGCCCGACCGAACTCCCGCTCTAAGGAGCCCCTCGCATGTTTCGCGGCATCCAACTCATCCCGCCGGATACAAAAATCGATTTCGTCGGCTATCGCACGATCACCTGGATCGTGTCGGCGCTGCTCACGGTCGTACCGCTGCTGCTCGTTTGGTACATGGGCCTCAACATGGGCATCGACTTCCAGGGCGGCACGCTGATCGAGATTCAGACCAAGGAGCGGCCGGCCAACCTTGCCGACATCCGCACCAAGGTCGGCCATCTCGGCATCGGCGAGGTGCAGATCCAGGAATTCGGCGCCGACAATTCCGTGCTGATCCGCATCGCCTCTCAGCCGACCGAGCAGCTTCAGCAGGAGTCCATCGCCAAGGTGAAGGGCGCGCTCGGCGACACGGTCGAGTACCGCCGCGTCGAGATCGTCGGGCCCACCATCTCGGGCGAGCTGATCGCGAGCGGCACCATCGCCGTCGTGGTCGCCATGATCGGCATCCTTATCTATGTCTGGTTCCGCTTCGAATGGCAGTTCGGCGTGGCGGCTATCGCCTCGCTGATCCACGACGTGACTGGCACGATCGGGCTCTATGCGCTGATGCAGCTCGAGTTCAACGTGTCGAGCATCGCCGCGATCCTCACTATCATCGGCTATTCACTGAACGACAAGGTCGTGATCTTCGACCGGGTGCGCGAGAATCTGCGCAAATACAAGCGCATGCCGCTGGTCGAGCTGCTCGACCTGTCGATCAACGAGACGCTGTCGCGCACCGTGCTCACCCACTGCACGACCTTCCTCGCCATCCTGCCCTTCGTGTTCTTCGGCGGCGAAGCGATCTACGGTTTCGCGGTCGCCATGCTGTTCGGCATCGTGATCGGCGTCTATTCGTCGATCTTCGTGGCCTCGCCGCTGCAGCTCATTCTGGGCGTCAGGCGCGACGCGTTCGCGGCGGCGCCCGCGCCTGCGGCCAAGGGCAGGGGAGCAGCGGCCGCGCGCGTCTAGCCGGTTGAGCGAGGCGCCCGTGCATGACCCCGGGCAAGCCGAGACGGTAAGAGCGATTGCCCGCGCGGGCGATCCGGACCGGGCGCTTGCCGCGTTGTTCGCGCCGCGCGAGGCGCGCGCCGATCTCTTCGCGCTCTACGCCTTCAATGTCGAGCTTGCCCGCATCGCCGAGCAGGTGAGCGAACCGGGGCTCGGCGCGATCCGCGTCCAATGGTGGCGCGAGGCGATTGACAAGGCGATGTCCGGCGAGGCGACCGGCCATCCCGTGGCGGACGCGTTCGGCGAGGTCATGCGCCGGCGCGCGCTCCCGCCCGAACGGATCGCCGCGCTGCTCGACGCGCGCGACTTCGACGTCGCCGGCAAGGTCGTGCCGGACTGGGTGTCGCTCGAGGCTTATCTTCGCGACACCGCCGGCAATCTGTTCGCGCTTTCGGCTTCAATCGTGGGGGCCCATGACGACAAGGTCGCGGCGGCCGCGGAGGCGGCGGGTCTGGCCTATGGTCTCACCGGGCTGATGCGCGCGCTGCCGGTGCATGCCGCAAGCGGCCGCCTCTATCTGCCGGCCGACGTGCTGCACCGTCACGGCGCCTCGCCGGAGCATGTGCTGGCAGGCCAGAGCAGTGAGGAACTACGCGGCGCGCTGGCGGCGCTGCGCGCGACGGCACGCGAGGCGCACGACGAGGCGCGCCGCCGCATCGCGACGCTCGATGCGCCCGCCCGCACGGCTTTTCTTCCGCTTTCCCTGATTGAGCCTTATCTTGCGGCGTTGGCAAAGAGCGGGCGCGACCCTTTGCGCGACATCGCCGATATCAACCCGCTCTATCGGCTCTGGCGCCTGGCGCGTGCGGCATGAGCGGGACGGTACGGGGAAAGCAGATGGACGCGAGTGGGTCTCAATCCGGGTGGGAAAGCCGCTTCCCGCATGCAGCCGCGGCGCTCCGGCGCTTCCCGCTCGCCATCGCCATCGCGGCGGCCTTCACGCTCTACGCGCTGACCCTGGACGACATGGACGATGTCGCGTTGCGGATCCTGAAATTCCTCGTCGCCTCATTCTTTTGGGTGGTCGCGGTCGATTTCTTCGCCGAGGCCCAAGGCCACGCTTTCCGGGCGCGGGCGCTGCTCTGGCTCGGCGGTATAGCGCTGCTCGCGCTGCTCTTCTGGTTCGCCTGGGATATCTGGCTGGTGCCCTGGCTTCTGCTCGGTGGCCTTCTGCTGGTTCCGCCGCTTGCGGGCCATCTTGGCCGCGGCGAGACCAACGAGACCTTCTGGCTGTTCAACCACCGGCTGGTGCTTGCCGCGCTGCTTGCGGGCGTCGGCGCCGTCCTGCTGCTGATGGGCCTGATCGCCACGATCCAGACAGTGAACTACCTGTTCGGTATCACCATCCCGCCAAAGCTGTTTCAATTCGTCTGGGTGGTCAGTCTCGGCTTCATCGCGCCGGTGAGCTTTCTCGTGCTCGCACCGCGCGATTTCCACGACCGCATCACCGAAAGCGCGGCGGGCGAGTTCACCTTCCGCGCGGTCGCGGCGCTGGTGAAATTCGTGCTCGTCCCGCTGCTCTTAGTCTACACCACCATCCTCTACGCCTATGCGGCCAAGATCGCGCTCGCCTGGGAGCTGCCCAAGGGCACGCTCGGCTCGATGGTCATGGCCTATCTCCTGATCGGCGCCGTCACGCTGCTTCTGGCCTACCCGACCCGTGACACGAGCGGCCCGCTGGTCCGCCTCTTCTGGCGCTATTGGGTGTGGCTCGCGGCGCTACCGGTGCTGTTGCTGTTCATTGCGGGCGTCCGGCGCATCGGAGATTACGGCGTCACCGAGCCGCGCTATCTGATCATGCTGGTCGGCGTGTGGGCAGTCATCCTCGCGGGGGCGCGGCTCGTGAGCGGCGAGAAATTCGATCTCAGGATCGTGCCGGGCGCGCTCGCTTTGCTCATGCTCGCCGGCTCGTTCGGACCGGGCGGCGCGGTCGGCTTCTCGGTCATGAGCCAGAAGGACGAGCTCGCGCAGATCCTGACCGAGAAGGGCGTGCTGGTCGACGGCAAGATCGTGCCGCAGGCAGCGGGCGGCAATCCCTACGGCGATCAGGCGTGGCGGGTGCGCGGCATCGAATGGTACCTCAACATGCGCCGCGCGCTCGGCGTGCTCGCGCCGTGGTTCGAGGGGTTGCCCGACGACCCGTTCGCGCCCGGCAAGACGCCGGAGCAGACCGCGCAAGGCGTGCTCTCGGCCCTCGGCCTGAGCCCCAGCGCCTCAGCGCCGGACCGCCGCGGTCCGCTGCCTATTCCGCAGCTTCTCGAGCGCGACCCGTGAGCCAGGCCTCGAGATCGGCGAGCGCGCGGGCGGAGAGCGCGCGCTTCCGCTCGAAGCCCTTGGAGCTGCGCGGACCTTTGCCGCGCGCCTTGGCCGGCGCCGCGATGGGCGGGAACAGACCGAAATTCACGTTCATCGGCTGAAAGCTCCGCGCCCCCGCATCGCCTTCGGCCGAAAGATGCCCGCCGGTAATGTGGTTGAGCAGCGCGCCGAGCGCCGTCGTTGCGGGCGGTGGTGCGAGCGTCGCGCCCAGCTGCTCGGCAGCGGCGAAGCGCCCGGCAAGCAGTCCGATCGCGGCGGACTCCACATAGCCCTCGACGCCGGTGATCTGTCCGGCGAAGCGCAACCGCGGGTCGGCCTTGAGCCTGAGCCCGGTGTCGAGCAGCTTCGGGCTATTGAGGAACGTGTTGCGATGCAGCCCGCCGAGCCGCGCGAACTCGGCCTGCTCCAGCCCCGGGATGGTGCGGAACACGTCCACCTGCGCGCCGTGCTTCAGCTTGGTCTGGAAGCCGACCATGTTCCATAGCGTGCCGAGCGCGTTGTCCTGCCTGAGCTGCACCACCGCATGCGGCTTCTCATCGGGACGATGCGGGTTCGAGAGCCCGACCGGTTTCATCGGCCCGTAGCGCAGCGTATCGCGTCCGCGCGATGCCATGACCTCGATGGGCAAACAGCCTTCGAAATAGGGCGTCGCCTGCTCGAAATCCTTGAACGCCGTTTGCTCGGCAGAAAGCAGCGCGTCGATGAACGCTTCGTACTGCGCCTTGTCGAGCGGGCAGTTGATGTAATCCGCGCCGCCGCCACCAGGCCCAACCTTGTCGTAGCGCGACTGGCGCCAGCAGACGCCCATGTCGATCGTCTCGAAATGCACGATCGGCGCGATGGCATCGAAGAAGGCGAGCTCGGCTTCGCCGGTGAGCGTCTGCACCGCGTGGGCAAGCCCAGGCGAGGTGAGGGGGCCGGTCGCCACGATCACACTGTCCCACTCTTGCGGCGGTAGCCCGGCGATCTCCTCGCGCGCGATCTCGATGAGCGGATGCGCCTCGAGTGCGCGGGTCACCTCGCCTGCGAAGCCGTCGCGATCAACCGCGAGCGCGCCGCCGGCCGGCAGCTTGTGCGCATCGGCCGCGCGCATGACGAGCGAGCCGGCGCGGCGCATCTCCTCGTGCAGAAGCCCGACCGCATTCGTCTCCGCGTCGTCGGAGCGGAAGGAGTTGGAGCAGACGAGCTCGGCGCAGGCACCTGTCTGGTGCGCCTCGGTCTGCCGTACTGGCCTCATCTCGTGCAGCACGACCGGCACGCCTGCGCGCGCGAGCTGCCAGGCGGCTTCGCTGCCGGCAAGCCCGCCGCCGATCACATGAACTTTGTCAGCCATGGCTGCTACTAGGCGCGTATCGCAAGGCGTTTCAAGTGGCTAGCGATGGCGCCAAAGGCGCCGCCTCAAGCCTGCGGAACTGACTGCAGAATGGGCAAGATGCCGAATCCGTGTTCAGTCCAGGCCCGCTTTGGACTAAAATCGCCACAGAAGCCGAATCGGTGTGGCGCACAGTCGGGCTTCTGCTCATCAACAGCTAACCTCATTGAGCCGGTAGATCGCCGGCGTTTGACGGCGCATCTGCCCGCTCTTTTCGCGAAAGGGGCGTGAGATGTCCTTGAACCTAGCACTTGCGATCAGTCTTGGCGTGCTTGGCGCGATTGCCACCTGGCTGTTCCTCGGGCCGCTTGGCGGCGCGCTCGCGATCTGGGCGGCGTTCATCGCCTGGGCCTGCTTCTTCCACAATGGCGGCAAGGAAGGCGGCCTGCAATCCACCGTCCTCGGCAATGCGGCTGGCGCCGTCATCGCCGCCGTCGCGCTCTGGCTCGCAACCCGGAGCGGCATTGGCGGCGGGCTCGGCGTGATCTGGCCCGCGATCTGCGTCGGCCTCGGCGTGGCCGCCATGGTGTTGCTCGCCAACGTGCCGGCCTTTGCCAGCATCCCGACCCAGGTCTACGGCTTTGCCTCGCTCGCGGCCTATACGCTGATGAAGGATGCCGGGGGCGGCCTGACGAGCGCGGCGCTCTCGAACCCGCTGGTGGTCATCATCCTGTCGATGATCATCGGCGCGGTGTTCGGCTACGTGTCGGAGAAGGTCGCCGGGATGCTCGCAGGCTCCGGCAACCGCGCCGCCGCCAAAGCCTGATCGGAGACATCAACTAGCAAAGCGGGAGGTCGTTGCCTCCCGCTTCTTCATGAATCCGCCGAAGAGGCGCGGACCGCTTTGGCCGCGCTCTACCTTGCGCCTGACTTGGCGGCCATGCCCTCTGCACATGGGTGAATATCGAGGCAACCCTGTTTCAGGGTGACGGCTTGCGCAAAGCGCGCGTTCGGAGCAATGTGCCCCGCTTCTCCGCCCGTTTTTCCCGTTAAGGACTGCAGATAGTCATGGCGTCGGTTTCCGTGGTCTGGAAGGGGAATTGCCGCCACCCGGAATCGCGCTATCGGCTGCTCGGTTATCTGCACAAGCTTGCGCTGGTCAGCGACGAGTATCTGAGGTCCCGCCTGCCGGAACGGCCGCGCCTCCTCGATGCGATAACGGCGGACCGTGCGGGTGAGAGGAACGCCCTCGCCAATATCGAGCCGGTCGATCGGCCGGTCGCGGGGCGCATCCTCATCTCGAGCCGGGTCAGCCCTGACCCCGATGCATTGTTGGGCAGCGCGCGCCGTGCCGGACTCCCGATCATCGACGACTCCGCTGGCGACGCGCTGATCGTCATCGACAACGCGCGGCTGCGCGGTCTCGATTTCAAGCTGTTCGATCCGCGCGGGCTCTATCCCGGCGCCGACCGCATGAGCTTCGTGTTCCTTGAATGCCCGGAGCAGCCTGTCCTCGACGGGAGGATCGTCGAGATCGCGACGGCCGAGGAGTGCGTGGCGAGCGGCGATCCCGCACTGCGCGGCGCGAGCATCTATCTCGCGGGCCCGAGCATCCACCTCCGCTACTACCTCGAAGACTGGACCGACTGCCTGTTCTCCTGGATCAGGTTCTTCTTCATCGGCGATCTCTGGTGGCATCGCCGGGAAGAGCTGCAGGGCTATGCCGACTATCGCGGCGTGTTCGAGGAGCTGCAGGCCGACCGTGGTGCCTTGGCTGCCGAAGAGGCAACCTTCGATGCCATGCTCGCGACCTTCCGCCAGCATGCCGAGCATTGGATCGACGAGGTTGAAGGCTTGGCGAAAGAGGAAGGCCACGCCTGACGGCGGCTCACCTCAAGGCTCGCGGCCGAAGAGCTTGCGCAATTCGACCTTCGCCTGCTCGAGCCGCGCGCGGTCTGCCTCCGCGAGGCTCTTGCCCGCACGGTTGATATAAAAAGTCAGCATCGACATCGCCGAGCGGAAAGGATCGGATTTGCGGCGCTTGCTCGCCTCCGCGGAGCGCTTGAGCGAGGCCGCGATCGCCGCGGGGTCCTCCAGCTTGAACACGCCCTTTTCCAGGCGGAGCGCGTCCGAGTGCTCGGTCACGTCCTGCGCCCAGCGTTTCCCCGATTTTTCGTTCTTTTGCACCATGCGTCTTGCTCCTATGCCATCATCTTAACGCCATAGACGCGAGGTCTGTTGAAGCCCGTAGCAGAGTAGGAGGAGAGCTATGCTTGAGCTTACGCTCTATCACGCGGCGCCGTCGCGATCCTCGGTCGTTCGCTGGATGCTCGAGGAGGTCGGGCAGCCTTACGAGCTGAAGCTGCTCAAGCTCGCCGAGGGCGAGCAGCGGACGCCGGCCTATCGGGCGATCAACCCGATGGGCAAGGTGCCCGCGCTCAAGCATGGCGACGTCGTGATCACGGAGGTCGCCGCGATCTGCACCTATCTCGCCGATGCGTTCCCGCAGGCCGGACTGGACGTGCCGATCGGCGATAAACGGCGCGGGCCCTATCTCAAATGGCTGTTCTTCGGGCCGAGCTGCATCGAGCCGGCCATCACCGACCGAGCCTTTCCGCGCAAGGAGGAGCCGCGCCGCGGCACGCTCGGCCACGGCGATTTCGAGACGGTCATGGAGGTCCTGTCGAACGGGGTCGAGCCCGGCCCGTACCTGCTCGGCGACAAGTTCACCGCGGCAGACGTGGTGGTCGGCTCAGGCCTCCGCTGGGGCATGATGTTCGACCTGATCCCGAAGCGGCCAGAGTTCGTCGCCTATGTCGGGCGTCTCGAGCAGCGCCCGGCCTTGCAGCGCGCGACCGCAGCCGACCAGGCATTGGCCGCGGCATAGCGAAAGGAGCGTTGGGTGGTGAAACGCTGGATGCTCAGCCGGCGCGGCGTTCTCGCCGGTGCCCTCGGCGTCGGCCTCGGGCTCGGCCCGCGCGCGACGGCACGCGAACGCCTCGCAGCGCTCCGTCTCGCAGCGGTTCGGCCCGGCGCCGATGTGTGCATCCTCACGCCCGAGGCCGTGCAGGGACCGTTCTATTTCGACCCGCGGCTTGTGCGCGCCGACATCACCGAAGCGCGGCCTGGTGCGCCGCTCGAGCTTACGCTGCAAATCGTCGAGGCCGAAGGTTGCGCGGGTGTCGGCGGCGCGCGGGTCGACATCTGGCAATGCGACGGGCTCGGCGTCTATTCCGGCTATGCACGGCAGGAGACAGGCTCGACCGAAGGCCAGACTTTCCTGCGCGGCACGCAGGTCGCCAATGGCGCGGGCGAGGTGGCCTTCACCACCATTTATCCCGGCTGGTATCCTGGCCGCACGCCGCATATCCATTTCAAGGTGCTGCTCGACGACGCGAACGTCGTGACCGGCCAGCTCTATTTCCCCGATCCGGTCACCGAGCGCATCTATGCAACGCTCCCGCCTTACAACGAACGCAAGGGCGAGCGCGATACCTTCAACGCCACGGATTTCATCTTCAAGCGCCAGGGTGGCGCCGACACGCTGCTCACCGTCACGGAGGCGGGCGGGGCCTTCCGCGCTTCGCTCGTGATCGGGATCAAGCGGGAAGGCCGCCCGGCCTGATCGTCCAGCGCTCGCCTCACGACGTGCCGGAGCGCGCCTTCCGCACGTGGATGTTGATGTCGAGGTCCACGTCGTCGACGCATCTCTGCGGCTTGCTATGCCTGCCGCCTTCGCGCCACGGTCCGTCGCGCAGCACCGCGTCCGTCACGCGCGAGAGATAGAGGCACCGCCATTCGCCACGAGGCGGCGGCTTGGTGCTGCTCGTCCCGCCGAACTGGAAAGCTAGGACTTTCTCCTCGCCCTGCGTATGCCCGATGATGACCGGACAGAGCTCGCGGTAATGACCGCCATAAACGCACACGACCTGCTTCTCGCCGAGGATCGCGTCGCGAAACAGCCGGTACGTCTCGCTCGGCATCATGAGTTCCTAGTCGACCAAACGGTCGTAGTCGGCATGCGAGCCGATCCAAAACCACACGAGGCCTTCGTCCGCCTCAACGGCCAAAGCGCGATAATGTAGCCCGACACGTGCGGACCAATAGCGACCGACCTTTTTGAAATGCAATGACGGATGCTGTGGATCCGACTTCAACAGCGCGAAGCTCTTGTCGGCGAGTGCGCGCAGATTATCCGGCAAGCTTTCATACGCCTCCCAGAACCTTGGGGCGGCGAAGTGCCTCATAGCTCGCGGGTGCGGCCTTCACGGTGCTCGCGTACCGCCTCCTCGGCGAACTTGTCTAGCTTGCCGGCCTTGGCGTCGCGTTCAATCTGCTCGTCGAAGAGCTGCGCCTGGAACGCGTCGAACCAGGCGCGAAACGTCGCGAGCTGCTTTGGCGTCAGCTTGGCAACGGCTTTTTCGATTTCTTCGACAGTCGTCATGAGCCACCTTAACATAGCCGGTCATACTGGAGGAGGACATGAGCAACAGGATATATGGGGCCCTTGGGCTTGCCGCCATGGGCTGCGTTGTGTTGGCGGCAACCGCCATGGCGATGGGCTCGATTCCTGGCGGAGGACAGGCGGACGCTTGCGACAATGCCGACGGCGCACTCAGCGACGCGGCCTTCGTCATCGCGACAGCGCCGGTCGCCGGTGCGCGTGTCGAGAGCGGGTTCGCGGTAGCCGGCTGCTCGCGCACCTTCGAGAGCACGGTCAATTGGAAGCTGCTCGCCCGCAACGGGACCGAGCTTGCCAGCGGCCACACGCAAGGCGGCGGCGTCGACGGACCGGGTCCGTTCTCCTTCACGGTCGACTACAAGGCCGACCAGCAGCAGGTGGGGCATCTGGAGATCTTCGCGGAGGACGCCTCGGACGGCGAGGGCTTCCCGCCAGGCCGCACAGTTTTGCCTTTGATTCTGAAGCCTTAGGGGAGAGCACCAGGGTTGGGCCTTGCAATCGGCGCGGCCAGGCATATTTTTATGGCTTGTTCGCTCGACGAACCTCACGGGGAGAGCAGCCATGACACGGATCTTGATCTTGCTGGTGCCTCTGGCGCTCGCAGGCTGCGTGACCGAGCAGCGCTCGGCGCTTCCCATGGCACTTGGCCCCAGCGACACGGCGCAGGCCGCATGCCTGAGCTATGACGGGGCTCCAGCCTATGGCGACTGCGAGAGCACCACTGTCGCTACCCCTGAGACCGCCAACTAGAACCCAAACAGCGAGCGCGTGAAATCGTTAAGCGGGTCGCCGCCGCGCCGGCGCTTGACGGGGCGCGCCCGAACCTCGTTCACCGCCACTTGCTCATGCGCCTGATCGTAAGGGATGGCCTTGCCGCCGAGCGCCGCGGTCAGCCGCGCGTCGTGGCCGTACAGGTCGCGGAACGTCGAGACCGAACCGTCCTCGTTCACCTTCATGGTGAAATAGGTGATGTGGACCGGCACCTTCTGCTTGAGCGTGATGTGGTTGTCGGGCCTGCCATCCACGGCTGACGCGACCTGCGCCGCGTTCCAGCCCTGGTCGCGATTGAGGATCAGCGTAGCGAGCTTGTCCGGATATTGCACGCGCATGCAGCCGTGACTCTCGGCGCGCACGGCATTGCCGAAGAAATGCTTCTGCGTCGTGTCGTGCATGTAGACGTCGTGGCTGTTGGGGAAGAGGAATTTCATCGTGCCGAGCACGTTGCGCGGGCCAGGCGGCTGATAGAGCTCGTACCTGCGAATATCGACCCGGCTCCAATCGACCGCGTCGGGATCGATGTCGCGCCCGTTATACCCCCTGATGCGCAGACCGTGGCGCGCGAGCACCGCAGACGCGTTATAGCCGCCGCCGAAGAAGCCGCCGGTCTGCTGAATATAAGGCGCGATCTCGTTCTGCTTGATGGAGTTGGGCACGTTCCAATACGGATTGAACACGACCGTTTCCATCTCGTCGGAGAACACCGGCGTCTGCTGGTGGGGCTTGCCGACGACCACGCGCGTCTCGTGGATCTTCTCGTCCTCCTCGACGACGCGCAGCATGAATTCCGGGATGTTGACCGTGACGTAGAACGGCCCGAGATCGTGGGGCAGCCAGCGCCAGCGTTCCATATTGGCGAGGATGACCTGCTCGCTCGGCGCGCCCGCGACGCGCGCCGGCTGCTGGCCGTTCAACATGCCGCGCGTGCCTGAGCCGACGACACCGTCGGCCTTGGTGCCATGCGCGCGCTGGAACTCCACCACGGCCGCGGCGACGTCGTCGTCGTACAGCATCTCGTCGGCGCCGGGCGCGGTCTCGATCTTGAGCCGCTGGCGGAGCAGCGCGACCTGCTCATGCACCACGCCAGGCTTCAGCGCCGGTCCGGGCGGGATGACGACCTGATCGGGCTCCTTCGGCGCTTCGACGGCGGTGCCGCCGCGGATCTCGAGCAGCTTCTTCCGGAGCGCCTCGAATTGCGGCTGGTCGGGCTGGAAGCTCCGCAGATATGAGGCGGGGTCCGAGCGAATGGCGATGGTGGCGATCACCTCGGCGGGATCGGGCAGAGCAAGCGTCGGGTCGAGGTTCTTGCTGATCCGCTGCGGGTTGAGCCGTCCGCCGCGCGCATCGTGGGCGTAGCCGAGAACGGCGTAGCTGAGCTTGACCTCCGCGTCGGCGAGCCAGTCGGTAGCACCGCCGTCGCTCGGGTTGAACGCAGCGGGGCTCGGCAGCGCGTAGTCGGACGCCCTGAGCCCGTAATCGTCGGCCTTGCCGATCTCGCCGATCGCCGATTTGGCGCGGTCGTTCAGCCCATTATCGCCGGTCCAAAGCAGCTTCCGGTCCGGCGCCGAATAATAGTCGAGCAGGGCGATCTTCTCGGCCTCGCGGCGGGCGGGTGCGGCGGAGAGGCGGGTTTGCACGGCAATGCGTACGGCCTCGCCGCGCGTGATCAGTTCAGAGGGTCCCCCGGGCTCGGCCGCGAGCACCGGCAGGCACGAAGCCCCCACGACGAAAAGTCCTAAAGCGAATGCCCTCATATGCCCCGTCCCTCGACAAGCGGTCTAGTGACCCTAACCCACACTATAACCGAAAACGGCTCAAATTTGGGCCGATTCTGTGGAGGGTGGCAGGAAAAATCCGTCCGCTGGCGTGCGTACAAGGGCCGGCGCCCGAGCGCCGCGTTTTAGCCCTTGCCGAGGAGCGCGGCGCGCTGCGCCATCAGCGCTTCGAGCTTCGCCTCCTGATCGGCGATACGGTCGGCGTTACGCTCCTCGTCGGCCGCGCCGGAATAGGCCGCGGCCTGCTCCTGCAGGAGGCGCAGATTGTCTTCGACGATCTGAATGCGCCGCTCGATCTCGGCAAGGGTGGCTTGGTCCGCCATATGTGCCTCATTGGTGCAACGGCAGGGAATACACTAACCAAATCTCGGTTTAAGCGCCAAGGACGGCTTGCAAACGCCAAAGCGCGCCACAATTTCCGGCTACGATTTTAGTCAAACGACGGCTTCCAGAGGGATACGCATGAACGACCCCGCCACCAAATGGCGCGCCACGAAGTGGCTGCTGCTGCTTCCGGTCCCGCTCGCGCTCGCTGCATGCGAGGTGGGCCAGATCAAGATGCCGATGGCGCCGATGACGCTCGGCCCGAGCGAGACGACGCACGCAGCCTGCGCGGGTGCCGACGAAGCAACGGCCAACGCCGCATGCCGGACGCAGGCGCCGGCGCAGAAAAGGCAATAGCGGCGCGAACGAGACGCGCCGCCTAGCCTCTTTCTAGACGGCGTCTTTGGCGGCCTTCACCGGGCGCACCTTGAGCACCTTGCGGGCGGGCTTCGCCTTGAAGGTGGTCGGCTCCTTGGTGAAGGGGTTGATGCCCTGGCGCTCCGGCACGGCCGGCTTCTTCACCACGGTGAACTTGGCGAAGCCCGGCACGTGGAATTCGCCAATCTTCTTCAGCTCTTTGTGGCCGACTTCCGTCAGCTTCTCGATGACGGCCTTGACGTCTTTCTTGGCCAGAGCGGTCTCGTCGGCGATCTTCTGGATGATCTCGGTTTTCGAAAGCATGGCTTTATCCCCTCGCGAAAGAGCGGGCCCATGAGCGCCTATGGCCCGGCCCGCACCTCTATACACCACGACGCATGGCCGATTCGCGGCCTTTTGTCTGCATTGAGAGCCGCATGATGCTTGGCGGGATGGTCCGATTGTGGGTCCCAGCCGCCCCGAGCAACCCGGTAAAATAGTATATTTCCTGTTTACACGTATAAGTAGCACAAGATAAAAAGGGCTTATTCACGCGCATGGAGTCGTCCCATGAAAGCCCGAGTGATCGCTGTCGCACTGTCAGCTTTCTTCATTGGCGAAGCACAGGCAGAGGTCTGTATCGTTGGGAAAGAGGTGTGGATCGCCGGATGCGAGGCGAACTGCACCGCATCCTGGGAGGGCAGCAACTGCCCCCAATCTTGTACGGCTGCTCCGCCGCCCGGCTTCATTATTGTGAATCATCGCAGCCGTGCGATCAGCCAAAGCAATGGGGGGCATTCGATCTCCAGGATCGCGGCCGGGCAGACCTTCGACTACACGCGCGCTGTGCAACAGGCCTACAAATACGCGCTTGACCTGGCGGGAGAGAAGGGCAGGGACGCGCTGAAGGGCCGTATCTCCCAAGATATGGCGCAGGCCGTGAACGAAGCGGAGCGCTTTTCCTCCTCGCACCAGATGCTGAGACTCACGGTCAGCGCCAACAAGCACGGCTCGTTCGTCGATCGAAGGCGGGGCTGGAGCCATCACGTCGCCGAGATGCTCGTGCGATGCGTCGCGCCCGCCGACCTGCAGCGCCAGATCGCGCAGAAATACGGCCTATAAGCCGCTGCCTCTTCGAGGGTCTGGGTCGCGCCGCTCAATCCGTTGCAGGCGGCCGAAGCTCGATCGCTGCTGGCCTGATCAGTCGGGTAGGTAGTCCTTGTTGGGATCGTAGTCGAACGGGACGGTCTCCCAACCGAAATAACTGTCGTAGTCGCCGGGCATGCCGCTGTCCCGGAAATGCCGCACGGCATAGCCGTCATGACGGATGTACCAGCGTTCCGTGCCGCCGGTCGCGCCGCTAAAAATTACCTTGGCAACAGCGGGACAGCCCTTGGCGATTGCCTGCGCCGCGCCCGCTTCGCCGTCTGCTTCCTTGAAGAACGCGCCGCTCAAGCTCGCCCAGCCGATGGAGAGATCGCCGCGCGCGTCCTTACTCACGTTCGGCCCGTCGAACTCCTCCGCCGCGTTCGGCGCGTTCGCCTCGATCGCGGTCTTGCATTCGGCCGAGAGATCCTCGAATGCGACGTCGACCGGCGCGCTCGCCTTGGCGGGCTGCGCCAAGCCGAAGACGCTCGCCGCGGCGATCACTGCAATCCAACGCGCCATTCGGCCCTCCTTGGTCGCTCGCGCGGCGTGCTGCAAGCCGGCGCATTGCTCCCTTGCCGCAGTTTCTGCAGATTGTCGAGTTGAAGGTTTCGACCTGGAGGTCCCGGCTCAAGGTCTCCACGTAAAAGGTCTTGGCCTGAATGTCTCGGCGAACCGCACCTCGACGCCCGCGTTGAAGAAGAGGACCATGCAACGATGAGGATATCCATGATTGGCAAGACCATGTGTGCCGTCGCGCTGTCGGCCGCACTCGCACTCTTCTATCTCGCGCCGGCAGCGCATGCCGCGCCCTATGACGGAAGCTGGACCATGGTCGTGCAGACGACCGACGGCCATTGCGGCGTGATCAAGGTCGGGCTCGCCATCAGCGGCGGGCATATCACCTCGACCAGCGGCAAGTTCGTGATGCGTCCGATCCAGGTCGCCGGCATCGTGTATGGCCGGCGGGCAGGCTCTGCGCTTCGCGCAGCCCGGCCATGGCGTAGGATGGGCGCCTGGACATCCGTCCCGCTTATCACAACCAAAGCCTATAACGCCGAGTAGTTAGCTCACTCCGCCGCTGCGGCCGCGCGTTTCGCGCCGGCACCGCCACGGCGCTTCAGGACCTGCCGCAGATACTGCCCCGTGAAGCTCTCGGGCCGGGCGGCGATCTCCTCCGGCGTGCCGACCGCGACCACATGGCCGCCGGCGTCGCCGCCTTCCGGGCCTAGGTCCACGATCCAGTCCGCGGTCTTGATCACTTCGAGATTGTGCTCGATCACCACGACCGTGTTGCCCTGGTCGACCAGCTCGTGCAGCACTTCGAGCAGCTTCGCCACGTCGTGGAAATGCAGGCCCGTGGTCGGCTCGTCGAGGATATAGAGCGTGCGGCCGGTGGCGCGCTTCGACAGCTCCTTCGAGAGCTTGATGCGCTGCGCCTCGCCGCCCGAGAGCGTCGTCGCCTGCTGCCCGACATGGATATAGCCGAGACCGACGCGCGCCAGCGTCTCGAGCTTGTCGCGCACGGCGGGCACGGCCTTGAACAGTTCGGCCGCTTCCTCGACCGTCATGTCGAGCACGTCGGCGATCGACTTGCCCTTGAACTTCACCTCGAGCGTCTCGCGGTTGTAGCGCTTGCCCTTGCAGACGTCGCAGGTGACATAGATGTCGGGGAGGAAATGCATCTCGATCTTGATGACGCCGTCGCCCTGGCAGGCCTCGCAGCGCCCGCCTTTGACGTTGAAGGAGAAGCGCCCGGGCTTGTAGCCGCGCGCCTTCGCGTCGGGGAGCTCGGCGAACCATTCGCGGATCGGCGTGAAGGCGCCGGTATAGGTCGCGGGGTTCGAGCGCGGCGTGCGCCCGATCGGCGACTGGTCGATGTCGATCACCTTGTCGAGCTGCTCGATGCCTTCGACGCGCTCGTGCTCGCCCGGGACGTCGCGCGCATTGTTCAGCTTGCGCGCGACCGCGCGGTAGAGTGTCTCGATCAGGAAGGTGGACTTTCCGCCACCCGAGACGCCGGTGACGGCGGTGAAGAGGCCGAGCGGGATGTCGACCGTGATGTCCTTGAGGTTGTTCTCGCGCGCGCCGATCACGCTGAGGCGGCGGCCCTTGGTCGGCTTGCGCCGCTGCTTCGGCGCGGGGATCTGCTTGAAGCCGGTGAGATATTGCCCGGTGAGGCTGTCGGCGCTCGCCATGATCTCCGCGGGTGTGCCTTGCGCCACGACCTCGCCGCCATGCACCCCGGCGCCTGGCCCCATGTCGACGACATAGTCGGCGGTGAGGATCGCTTCCTCGTCGTGCTCGACCACGAGCACGCTGTTGCCCATGTCGCGCAGGGACTTCAGCGTCTCGAGCAGCCGCTCGTTGTCGCGCTGGTGCAGACCGATGGAGGGCTCGTCCAGCACATAGAGCACGCCGGTCAGCCCCGAGCCGATCTGCGAGGCGAGGCGGATGCGCTGGCTCTCGCCGCCCGACAGCGTGCCGGATGCGCGGGCGAGGGTGAGATAGTCGAGCCCAACATCGTTGAGGAAGGTCAGCCGCTCGCGGATCTCTTTCAGGATACGCTCGGCGATCTCGTTCTGCTTAGCCGTGAGCTGAGCGGGGAGAGCGGCGAACCAGCTTTGCGCCTCGCGGATCGACATGTCGGTGACCTGGCCGATATGCAGCCCGGCGATCTTCACCGCGAGCGCCTGCGGCTTGAGTCGATAGCCGGTGCAGGCCTCGCAAGCCTGGTCGGATTGATAACGCTCGAGCTCCTCGGTCACCCAGGCCGATTCGGTCTCGCGCCAGCGCCGCTCGATATTGTTGATCACGCCTTCGAAGGGCTTGCTCGTCGTGTAATGGCGCACGCCGTCGTCATAGGTGAAGGTGATTTCGGTCTCGCCGGAGCCGTACAGGATCACCTCACGGAACTCCTCCGGCAGGTCCTTCCACGCCCGCGTCATCGGCTGGCGATAGGCCCGGGCGAGCGCTTCGAGCGTCTGCTGATAGTAAGGAGAGGTCGCGCTGGTGCGCGCCCAGGGCGCGATCGCGCCGCGCGCGAGGCTGAGCGTGTCGTCCGGCACCACGAGGTCGGGCTCGAAGAACAATTCCGTGCCGAGCCCGTCGCAAGCGGGGCAGGCGCCGTAGGGGTTGTTGAAGGAGAACAGCCGCGGCTCGATCTCCTCGATGGTGAAGCCCGAGACGGGGCAGGCGAACTTCGCCGAGAAGATGATGCGCTCTTCCCCCTTATCACCCACGTCATGGCCGGGCTTGACCCGGCCATCCAGGGCCGCTGGCTCCGCGCCTTCCGGCCCCTGGATCACCGGGTCACGCGGCGCCTTGCCGGCGCTGCGCGCCGGGGCTCCACGGCCCGGTGATGACGAGGAAGGAGAGGGGGAGGTGGCTGCCGAGCCATCTGCGAACTCGGCGATGGCGATGCCGTCCGACAGCGCGAGCGCCGTCTCGAAGCTGTCAGCCAGCCGCGACGCCAAATCGGCGCGCACCACGATGCGGTCCACCACCACGTCGATGTCGTGCTTGAACTTCTTGTCGAGCGCGGGCGCGTCCGCGATCTCGTGGAACGCGCCGTCGATCTTCACGCGCGCGAAGCCCTTCTTCATCAGCTCGGCGAGTTCTTTCTTGTATTCGCCCTTCCGCCCGCGCGCGATCGGCGCGAGCAGATAGAGCCGCGTGCCCTCGGGCAGCGCCAGCACGCGGTCCACCATCTGGCTCACGGTCTGGCTCTCGATGGGGAGCCCCGTCGTGGGCGAATAGGGCACGCCGACCCGCGCCCAGAGCAGCCGCATATAGTCGTAGATCTCGGTGACGGTGCCGACCGTCGAGCGCGGATTGCGCGAGGTGGTCTTCTGCTCGATGGAGATCGCGGGCGACAGGCCCTCGATATGGTCGACGTCCGGCTTCGACATCATGTCGAGGAACTGCCGCGCATAGGCCGACAGCGACTCGACATAGCGCCGCTGGCCCTCGGCATAGATCGTGTCGAAGGCGAGCGAGCTCTTGCCGGAGCCCGACAGCCCGGTCAGCACGACGAGCTTCTCGCGCGGCAGGTCGAGCGTGAGGTCCTTGAGGTTGTGCTCTCGCGCCCCGCGGATGGAGATGGTCTTGGAGGTCATTTTGGTCAGGCTAATGTCGGGCTGCGTGGGCCTTCCGGCAAGGCCTGCAAAGGCTTAGTCCCCAGGCCTTCATGCCGCAAGGGCAGGAGGGTAGACGGCCCTGTCCACTGGCACCAAACCTCCCCCTTGTGGGGAGGTCCGACTTCGTCTTTCGGCGAAGTCGGGGTGGGGGGCATGGTTCTGCGATCGCAGGTGATACTCACCCCACCCGTCGCGCCTAAAGGCGCGACTCCCTCCCCATCAAGGGGAGGGTTTCGGCCGTGCCGGTTGCGTAGAAACTCAAATCAATGGCGCGAGGCGCGAAGCCCCATTAGGCTGCGCCCGGGACTTGGGGGGAAATGGGCATGCGGGTAGCGCGCGTTGTCTTTGCCGCGGCCACGATCGCGGCACCACTCCCTGTCCATGCCGTGGAGGGCCCGACCGTGGCCGGACCGATCGGCGGCAATGACATCCGTTCGGCGGTCCTGCCTCCGCCCGGGCTCTATGGCGGACTTGGCGCCTCCGCCGGCACCGTCCTCAATTACGTCGACAAGAACGGCGATCCGAACCCGCTGCTGCGGCACGCCGAGCGCGATCGCTACGTCCTCGGGCCGTTCCTCTATTACGTGCCCGACGTCAAGCTGCTGGGCGGTTCGGTCGGCGTCGGCGCGCTGTTCCCAGTGGGCCATCAATGCGGCCGCATCTTCGCCTTCGAGCACAACGACTGCCGGCAGGGCTTCGGCGACCCTTACGTCGAGCTCAACTGGTCGCGGAGCTTCGGGCAGGTGCGGCCGTCGAAATACGCCGGCGCCTATCCGATCCGCGAGGGCCTGACTGTGCTGGCCGGGTTCGGCGTGGTGTTCCCGGCAGGCAGCTACGACGATACGACGCGTACAAGGCAGGTGCTCAGCATGGGCACCAATATCTGGGACTTCGCGCCGGCGCTCGGCGTCACCTACATGACCGCGCCGATCCTCGCCGAAGGGACCGAGTTCAGCGCCAAGCTCTACTGGAACAACTACCTGGAGAACCCATCCACCAAGTTCTGGACCGGCGATGTGCTCAATGTCGATTTCGCTGTGTCCGAGCGCATCGGCAGATGGCAGATCGGCCTGGCCGGGGTGTTCGGCGTGCAGACCGAGACCGACGAGCGCGCCGGCACGCCGCTCAAGGACACCGAGGCGCTCGCGTTTCTGCTCGGGCCGGTGGTGAATTACGACATGCCGGCCAGCCGGTCCTCGGTGAAGGGCAAGCTGCTGCGCACCGTTTATGCCGAGAACTTCGTCGAGTCGCTCACCTTCATTCTGACCTGGCATCGGAAGTTCTGAGTGCGGCACCCGTGCCCTGTGGCACTGACTCATACCTCCCCCTCGTGGGGAGGTCCGACGCCACGCATGCGTGGCGTCGGGGTGGGGGATTCTTTTTCAAGCGCGGGGATACTCACCCCACCCGTCGCGCCCAAAAAGGCGCGACTCCCTCCCCATCAAGGGGAGGGATGGCGCCGTGCCGGGTGCGGGCTACATCAGCGCAAGCTTCTTGAGCCGGGACGTTATGCCGCCGGGCTTGCGGCCGAGCGCTTCGGCAATATCCTTCACGCTTTCTCCCGCCGCGAAGCGGCGCTTGAGATCGTCTTCTTCCGCCTCGCTCCAAGGCGCGTAGGCCTTGGCATGAACCTCTCTGATGGCAGCGACGTCGTAGCTCTTGGACGGAGCTTGTGCCTCACGGGCAAGGGCGCGCACTGGAACGGCAAGCCGCGCCGCCTCCGAGGCCGCACGAAAGGCGGCGTCCATCTCGACCGCTTCGGGGTGCACGCGGAGCGCCCGCTCGTTCAGACCGAGCAGATGCAGCCCGTCGAGCCGCCGCACCCGCGACAGCGCGACATAGCCCTGGCCGTATTCGAAGGCGCGCGACAGATCGACCACCGCGGCGTCGAGCGACATGCCCTGGCTCTTATGCACGGTGATCGCCCAGGCGAGGCGGAGCGGAACCTGCACGATGCTCGCGCGCTCCTTGCCGGCCTCGTCGATCTTCCAGGTCGCGGGCTCGGCCGTGATGCGCTTTCCCCCGCGCGAGCGCACGACCGGATAGCCCTCGTCGGCATCGAAGCTCTCGATCGTGCCGAGCGTGCCGTTGACATAGCGGCCCGCCGTGTCGTTGCGGGTGAACATCACCACCGCGTCCTTCTTCAGCGCCAGAACCTCGGGCGAGAGACAGCCGCGCTTCAACGCATGCACGAACGGGTCCGGCCCCTTCGCCGCCATGGTGAAGATATGCGTGTCGCCGCCGAGCTTGGCGAGCGCGCGCTTGTTGATCTCGTCCACCGAAGCATTGTGGGTGAAGAGCCGCGTGCAGTCTTCCGGCAGCCGTGCCGTGTCCGTCATCCGCGCGGCGAGGCGCTCACGCTGCGCGCCGTTGCAGTTATTGGCGCGGATCGCGGCGAGTACGTCGAGGAATGGCTGGTCGTCCTGCCGGTGCTGCTCGGACAGGTAGCAGACGGTCGGCGCGAGATCGCGCCATGCTGACGAGGCGTGCGCGAACTGGGCCGCGTAGGCGCCGTCGCCGAGCGGCAGGGCGTGATGTGTGTCTGCGCGGCGGGAGACCGGCGGGAGCTGGAAGAAATCGCCGACCAGGACGACCTGCAGGCCGCCGAACGGCGCATTCACGCCTTTCACATGGCGGCAGACCGCGTCGACCAGGGCGAGGCTGTGCGCGGGCAGCATCGAGATTTCGTCTATGATCAAGACTTGCGTGCGCTCGATGCGCGCGGCGATGCGGCGGTTGCGCGCGATCGTGTCGAGATCGCGCTTGGTCAGCGTGTCGCGCACGCCGATCCCGCTCCAAGCGTGGATGGTGATGCCGTTGCCGTGCGTGGCGGCGATGCCGGTCGAAGCGGTGTAGGCATAAGGCACGCCGGCGCGGGCGAGCGCGCGCATATAGCGGTTGACGGTATGCGTCTTGCCGCTGCCGGGCTGGCCGGTGAGGAAGATGTTGGCGCCGCTCTCGAGCCAGGCCAGCGCCTCGTCCTGCGTCATGGTCGGACATCCTCACGATTGTCATTGCCCGGCTTGACCGGGCAACCCAGTAACCTAGAGCCAGCGTAGATTATCAAGTGCGTTGACTACTGGGTGCCCGCCTTCGCGGGCATGACAAGCGGCAAGCGGCTTCACAACCGATAGCGGCGCGGCGAATCTCCAGGCATACAGGGCTCATGCAGATCACCCGCGCTCATCTCGCAGCAACCGCCGCCATCATCGTCGGCGCGGCGGTGGCGCTCTACCTCATGGGCCATCCGCTGATCTGCAAGTGCGGCACCGTGAAGGCCTGGCACTTCGACGTGGTGAGCGCGGAGAACTCCCAGCACCTGATCGACTGGTATACGCCGTCGCACATTATCCACGGCTTTCTCTTCTATTGGCTGCTGTGGCTGCTCTCGCGCTGGATCCCGATGTCGTTCGGCTTGCGGCTGGTGATCGCCGTCTTGATCGAAGCGACGTGGGAGGTCGTCGAGAACACCGACTGGGTCATCAACCACTACCGCGAGGCGACCATCGCGCTCGATTATTACGGCGACAGCGTCATCAACTCGGTGATGGACATTCTCTTTATGATACTCGGCTTCTTCCTGGCCGCGTGGCTCCCGGTCTGGATCACCGTTGCGCTCGCCGTCGCGCTTGAGGTCTTTGTCGGGCTGATGATCCGCGACAACCTAACGCTGAACATCGTTATGTTCCTGTGGCCGAACGATAGCCTTCTTGAATGGCAGAAGGGCCGGTAGCGGGTCGACCGCCACGGCGACCTGGCCGCTGACCTGGTAGGCCGCCTGCAGGCTCGTCTTGGTCATCCAGATGCGGCCGGGCCCGAGCCGGTCGAGATTGCCGGTCAGCCGCGCTTCCGGCGTGAGCTGCATGTTGAGCTTGGAATTGATCTCCTCATAGGCGCGGGCGAGCTCGTTCGACACGTCCCATTTCGCGTTCTCCTGCAGGGTCCGGCGGATACGGTTCTGGAAGATGCGATTGGTCAGCCGCACCAGCAGGTTCCAGGTCTGGAGCGTGTAGTCGATATTGTCGATGGCGACCTCTCCGCGCAGATGGCCGCGGTCGCGGAACACCGGCGTGCCCATCAGGTTGAGCGTGCCCCTGAAGAACCCCGTGACGCGGATGGAGATCATCACGCGCTTGCCCTTGGGCTGGACTTGAACGTCCCGGACCGTGACGCTCAGCCAGCGGCCGGGCCAGCTCTCCGCTGCGGCGAAGGACTGCCCGACCAGTTTTTGCCGCAGCAGATGCGCCATTTTTTTGAACTCGACGACGGCGTGGAGATCGACGTTGAAGCCCGGTCCCTGCTCGGTGCCGGTCAGCGGCGGCAGCGGCGCGGTGCCGGTCGGCGGTCGCGCGCCCACGACCACGCGTGGCCTCGCTTCAAGCCCCGCTTTGAACGTCAGATATTGGCCGTTGTCGGTCACCTCCGGCACGTTGGCGAACGCGCCATAGGGGCGGATATCGAGCCAGGTGTTCGGCGCAAGCTCGATCGGCTCCTGCAGCTTGGCCCAGATCGGAATCATCCGCTCGCGGATCTTGGTCTGCTCGCGGATCTGGCCGCGGACCTGCTCCGCTACCGCTTCCATGGCGCGTTCGAAGACCGGCGCGCTCAACAAAGCGAGGTCGACGCGCTCGAAGGTCTCGCCGCAATGGATGTCGGCCCGAAGCGCGGGCCTGAAGGTGAAATCCACATACCAGTCGGGCGAGAACGCGACCTTGCCGCCGGCCCCGACCATCGCCGTGTTGGCCGGCTCGTTATAGCCGCAGCTCTTGGTGCTGTCCTCGCGCGCCAGGAAGCTGAGTTTGGTGCGGTAGAACAGGTTCAGCGAAGAGTTGAGCTTGCCGTCGGTCATCGAGAGCTGCAGCGGGTCGAAGCGCCACACGCTGCCCTTCATGCCGATGTCGCGGCCGAGGATGGTCGCGACCACGAACCAGTCGTCCTCGTGGTTGACGATATAGTCGCCGGAGGCAGCGGCCGCCGCGCATTTGGGCGGCGTGCCCGTGCATTTCGGAATGGCGCCGTCGATCAGCGAGACGAGGGGTGGCCACTCCATCTTGAAGGTCACGGGAATGCGCGAGACTTGCGTGGCGGGCGGCGCCGTCTGCGCCGAGACTGCCGGAACAAACGCAAGCCCCATCAAGATGGCAAGCAGAACACCTACGCGGCGCGCGGCGAAGCGCAGCGGCATCGCTTCCTCGTCTTGTCGCAGCGGCCCGAAGCCGCACCTTCCCCGCGGCGTGCTTAACACGTGAGGCGCGGCATAAATCATGAACTCTTATAAACGTTTGGGGAATCGTCCGATTTGGCATCCCGCGCGGAAAAGCGCGTCGGCGGCGGATCAGAAGAGGCGGACGTCGAACACGATCCTGAAGAACAGCCAGACATAGACCATCACGGTCGGATAGAAGGTCAGCCCGAAGCCGAAGGCCCTGACGTAAGCGTTGTAGTGGTAGCCCACCCAGAACAGCGCGCGGCCTACCAGGAACAGCGCGCCGAGCACGATGAGCATGCGGGCTTCCTCGATCGGACAATAAAGCGCAAGCCCCGCGAGCCCGATCACGAACAGGATCGACTGCTCCAACGTGTTCTGGATAAACCGCGTGTTGATGTCGAGCGCCGAGTTCGGCTTCGGCGCGCGGCCGACCCACATGTTCGGATTGAGCCGCTGCGCCGCCACGATGCAGATCGCGAGCACGGCCGGCATGAGCGCGAACACCTGGATCTTGATGATCAGCTCGATGCGCTCGCCGACCGTCCAGCTCTCGGGCATCCATTGCCAATAGAGCTTGGCGAGGATGAAGATGGCAGCGGCGGCAATCCAGTTGCCGACCAGCACGAGAATGAAGGGCCATTGCGCCGGGCTGAAGCCGAGAAACCGGGCGCGCGGGTCGGGCCGCTTGCGCTTCCCGCGTTTCGCCGCGTGCTTCTCTTCGACCGCCCGTTGCATTCCCAGCCCCTCGTAATCTGTCGACCGCGCGGCCTCCAAGTCCCAGCCCCCGCCAGGAACAAGCCGCTGCCCGCCTTCTTAGCCCATGGAAACGCCGCCGGGAACCGTTCGCGGCGCCCATGGTGGACGGGCTGGACGTACCGGAACAAAACGGGTACAACCAGCGGGATCGTCCCCGGCGCCTGTGCATAACTTTGCGCCGGTGGTACGCCGCCGGTCGGCAGGCTTAGACTGCGGCCGAAAGCGTGGGGCGCAGGGCGGAAGAGCAGGAGAGCGAGCACATGGCCGGATCGGTCAACAAGGTCATTCTGGTCGGCAATCTCGGCGCCGACCCCGAGGTGCGGCAGACCCAGGACGGACGGCCGATCGTCAATTTGCGCGTGGCGACGACCGAGACCTGGCGCGACAAGGGAAGCGGCGAGCGGCGCGAGCGCACCGAATGGCACCGCGTGGTCATCTTCAACGAGAATCTCGCGCGCGTCGCCGAGCAATATCTGAAGAAGGGCTCCAAGGTTTACATCGAGGGCCAGCTCCAGACCCGCAAATGGCAGGACCAGTCGGGCCAGGACCGCTATTCGACCGAGGTGGTGCTGCAGCAATATCGCGGCGAGCTCACCATGCTCGACGGACGGCGCGAGGGCGGGGGCGACGAGCCGCGCGGCGGCGGCGACTTCGGCCGCTCCAAGGCGCTCGGCGGCGAGCGGGGCGAGCGCAGCTTCAACAAAGAGCTCGACGACGAGATCCCGTTCTAGCGGCGCACCGGTCCTTCGCCGCAGACATCTCTAACCCCTCCATTGTCATGCCCGCGAAGGCGGGCACCCAGTAATCGAGGCCGTCGATCATCTGCGTGGGCCTCGATTACTGGGTTGCCCGGTCAAGCCGGGCAATGACAGTGCAAGTTGCGATGTTGGTGTTCCATTCGGTAAAGGCCGCTCATGCGCTGTCTCGTCACCGGGGCTTACGGCTTCATCGGCAGCGCGGTGGTCGCGGCGTTGCAGCGGCGGCGTGTCGAGGTGGTCGGCGCGGGACGCGACCTTGAACTCGGCCGCCGTCTGCATCCCGGCATCGACTGGATCGAATGCGACTTCAATGAAGAGATCGAGCCGGCCCAATGGCTGCCGCGTCTGGCCGGCATCGACACGATCGTGAACTGCGTCGGCGTGCTGCAAGAGACGGCGCGCGACGACGCCGACCGCATCCATGCGCAAGCGACGGCCGCGCTGTTCGAGGCCTGCGCCGCATCTGGCGTGAAGCGCATCGTGCATGTCTCCGCCGTGAGCGCCGAGACCGACATGGAAAGCGTCTATGCGCGCTCGAAGGCCAAGGCCGACGCGGCGCTCGAGCGTCTCGAGGCGAACTGGCTGATCGTCAAGCCGTCGCTCGTGATCGGGCACGGCAGCCATGGCGGCACCTCGCTGATGCGCGGGCTTGCGGGCTTGCCGTTCGTGCTGCCGCTGCCGGGAGAAGCGCAGGAGCGCTTCCAGCCGATCGCCATCGACGATCTCGCCGACGGCATTGCCGCGCTTCTCGTGAAGGATGCGCCGTCGCGTGTCACGCTTCATGCCGCAGGCCCCGAGACCAAGAGCGTGCGCGACATCCTCGTCGCCTACCGCGCCTGGCTCGGCTTCCCCCCGGCGCGCCTCGTGCAACTGCCCCTGCCGCTGCTGCGCATTATGCTGCGCGCGGGCGACATCGCCGGCTGGCTCGGTCACCCGCAAGCGGCGCGCACCACCTCGCTCACCCAGATGCGCTACGACACGCTGGTCGACGGCGCCGGCTTCGCGCGTGCGAGCGGCGTCGAGCCCAAGAGCTTCACCGCGACGCTGCGCGCCTGGCCCGCGACCCTGCAGGACAGGCTGCATGCGCGGAGTTTCTTCGCGGTGCCGCTGCTGCACGTGACAATCGCTCTGTTCTGGATCCTGACCGGCATCTTCACGCTTCTGCCGCGGAGCTTCGCCTCCGCCGTGGCGATCGTCACGCAAGGCGGCTTCGGCGAAAGCTTCGCGCGGGCGCTGGTCACCGGCGCCTCGATCGCCGACATCGTCCTCGGCGTGCTGTTCCTGGTTCCGGGCTGGGTACGGAGGGCAGGCGTGGCGATGCTGGCCGTGAGCGCGGTCTATCTCATAGGCCTGAGCGCCATCGCGCCTGGCCTTTGGACCGACCATTTCGGTCCGCTGCTCAAGGTCGTGCCGATGATGGCGGCGATCCTCGTGGTGATGGCCTATCAGGAGAAGCGCTGAGGCGCCGTGCGCCTACTCGTCATACCGGCGAAAGCCGGTATCCACAATCACATACCGTGCCGGCCGCCTTGGATTCCGGCTTGCGCCGGAATGACTCAATAGAGAGCAGGCAAAGAAAGAGCCCGGCCTGTCGCAGGGGGCAGGCCGGGCTCCGACGCGCGACTAAAATCTGCGCTCTACGCCGAGGCTAAAGGCCGGGCGCAGGGCGCTCCTGCTCCGAGCCAACGGTCATCTGCTGCTCGGTAAGCGTCTCGTAATCCGGCGCCGAGGCGATCGCGTCAGTGCTGATATTCGCCAGCGCCGTCACGTTGTTGTTCTCGTCGCGGCTGAGCTTCAGGTCCTCGAACCGGACCGCGACGTCCTTCTGGCCGATGCCGAGAATGCCGCCGCTGCCGATCAGCACGCCGACGACCTTGCCGTTCTCATCGGCGATCAGGTCGGTGATGCTGCCGATGCTCTCCTGGTTGGCATTGACCACCGACACGCCGACGAGGTTGCTCGACAGCCAGTCGCTGCTCTCCTGCTTGGTCAGGAATTGCGGGGTGTCGCCCGACAGCGCGGCGGAATCGGTTCCCGGGCCGGCCTTGGGCGCTTCGGATTCAGCCGCATCGGTCGACGGCACGTCCGAAGGCGGCATGGGCTGCTGCGCCTCGGATTGAGCCGGCGGCGCGGCCGGATTCGGCTGCTGGTCGGCGCCAGGGTTCATCTGTGTGGTGTCGCCCGGGCTCTGAATAGGCTCGCCGGGCTCCTGCGGGTCGAGGGGGATGGCCTCTGTCGGAGACGCGGGCTCAGCGGGTTCCTGCATCGCCGGAGGCGTCTGCGGCTCGGTCGCGGGGTCGTCATTCTGCGCGACAGCCGGCGCGAGGCCGAGAAACAGCCCCACAGCCGTGTAAGTGAGAAGTCGGTTCATGACTCGTGTTCCTTGTCGTTGCTTACGGGATTGGCATTCGCGCGCCACGCACGCGACAAGCAGGCGGGGCGGAAAAGGCCCGTTCGCCACTACCCAAAACAACGCGCGCGCCTGAGCGATCGTTCCCCAACGGACGCGCTCGTGCGCATGCTCCGTATACTGATCATGACCCTTGCGGCCCGGTCTGAAAGGCGCCCGCCGCGTGTCCGGTAACATATTGAAAACGCGTGTAAAAACAGTTGCGTATGGCAACCCTTGCGCGGTTGCGAAAGGGGGGCCAAATCAGCTATAGAGAATCGTCTCACGGCAAGCGCATGTCGGCCGATGCGGAGGCTTTTCCTCGCGCGCGCGGCGGCGTTTACCACCCAAGAACAACAGTCCTAGAACAGGCTTCCCGCATCCTTGGCTGACGACGACAAGAACGACGTCGAGGGACCCGCTCCCTCTGACATCAGGCCCATCTCGCTCATCGACGAGATGAAGCGTTCGTATCTCGATTACGCGATGAGCGTGATCGTGTCGCGCGCGCTGCCGGATGTGCGCGACGGGCTGAAGCCCGTGCATCGCCGCATCCTCTATTCGATGCACGAGAACAATTACACGCCGGAGCGGCCCTACAACAAATCGGCGCGCGTCACCGGCGACACGATGGGTAAGTACCATCCGCACGGCAACCAGGCGATCTACGACGCGCTGGTGCGGCTCGCGCAGGATTTCTCCATGCGCCTGCCGTTGATCGACGGGCAGGGCAATTTCGGCTCGGTCGACAACGACCCGCCGGCCGCCGAGCGCTACACCGAGGTGCGGCTCGCGCGCCCGGCCATGGCGCTGCTCGACGATCTCGAGAACGACACGGTCGATTTCCAGCCGAACTATGACGGCCGCGAGCAGGAGCCGGTCGTGCTGCCGGCGAAATTCCCCAACCTGCTGGTCAACGGTGCCGGCGGCATCGCCGTCGGCATGGCCACCAACATTCCGCCGCATAATCTCGGCGAGGTGATCGACGCCTGCATCGCCTATCTCGACAATCCGGCGATCTCGATCGACGAGCTGATCGAGATCGTGCCGGGGCCCGACTTCCCGACCGGCGGCATCGTTCTCGGCCGAGCCGGCATCCGCTCCGCCTATCACAAGGGCCGCGGCTCGATCCTGATGCGCGGCCGTGTGCACCAGGAGACCATCCGCAAGGACCGCGAAGCGCTGGTCGTCACCGAAATTCCCTATCAGGTGAACAAGGCGGGCATGGTCGAGAAGATCGCCGAGCTCGTGCGCGAGAAGAGGATCGAAGGCATCGCCGACATCCGCGACGAGTCGGACCGCCAGGGCATGCGCGTGGTGGTCGAGCTGAAGCGCGACGCCATGGCCGACGTGGTGCTGAACCAGCTCTACCGCTTCTCGCCGCTGCAATCGACCTTCGGCGCCAACATGGTGGCGCTGATCGGCGGGCGGCCGGAGCAGCTCAGCCTCAAGGACATGGTCCGCGCCTTCACCGAGTTCCGCGAAGAGGTGGTCGGACGGCGCACCAAGTTCCTGCTGAAGAAGGCGCGCGACCGGGCGCATGTGCTGGTGGGTCTCGCCATCGCCGTCGCCAATATCGACGAGGTGATCGCGCTGATCCGCAAAGCGCCCGACCCTGCCACGGCGCGCGAGCAGTTGATGGCGCGCGAATGGCCCGCCAAGGACGTCGAAGCGCTGGTCGAGCTGATCGCCGATCCGCGCCACAAGATTTCGAAGCAGGGGACCTATCGCCTGTCGGAAGAGCAGGCCCGCGCCATCCTCGATCTGCGTCTCCAGCGCCTGACCGCGCTCGGCCGCGACGAGATCGGCGACGAGCTCGCCAAGCTCGGCGCGGAGATCGGCGACTATCTCGATATCCTGCGCAGCCGCGCCCGCATCGTCGGCATCGTCAAGGACGAGCTCACCGCGCTCAAGGAGCAGTTCGGCACGACGCGCCGCACCGAGATCGTCGAGGCCGTCGGCGAGGTCGAGGACGAGGACCTGATCCAGCGCGAGGACATGGTCGTCACCGTCAGCCACAAGGGCTACATCAAGCGCGTGCCGCTTTCCGCCTATCGCGCCCAGCGCCGCGGCGGCAAGGGCCGCGCCGGCATGGCGACGCGCGAGGAGGATTTCGTCACCCGTGTCTTCATCGCCAACACGCACACGCCGGTGCTGTTCTTCTCCTCGCGTGGCATGGCCTACAAGATGACGGTCTGGCGTCTGCCGATCGCGGCGCCGCAAGCGCGCGGCAAGGCGCTGGTCAATCTCCTGCCGCTCGAGAAGGACGAGACCATCACCTCAATCCTGCCGCTGCCGGAGGACGAGAAGAGCTGGGACAAGCTCGACGTGATGTTTGCCACCAATCGCGGCACCGTGAGGCGCAACAAGCTGTCCGATTTCGTCGATGTCCGCCGCTCGGGCATCATCGCCATGAAGCTCGGCGAGGGCGAGGCCATTCTCGCGGTCGAGACCTGCACAGAGGCCGACGACGTGCTGCTGACCTCCGCGGGTGGCCTCTGCATCCGCTTCCCCGTGCCCGAGGTCCGCGTGTTCTCGGGTCGAAGCTCGGTCGGCGTGCGGGGCATCGCGCTTTCCGGGGACGACCACGTGATCTCGATGGCCATCCTGCGGCATTTCGAGGCCTCGCCGACCGATCGTGCCGCTTATCTCAAGCTGAGCCGCGCCATGCGCGGTGAGGGCGAGGCGGAAGAAGCGAGCGACGACGGCGAGGAAGCAGTCGCCGCCACGGAGCTCCATCCGGACCGCTACGCCGAGATGAGTGCCGCCGAGCAGATGATCCTCAGCGTCTCGGCCAACGGCTACGGCAAGCGCACCTCGTCGTTCGAGTACCGGATCACGCGGCGCGGCGGCAAAGGCATCATCGCCATGACCGTAAACCAGCGGAACGGCAAGCTGGTCGCGTCCTTCCCGGTCGAGGAGAGCGATCAGATCATGCTGGTCACCGATCGCGGCCAGCTCATCCGCGTGCCGGTCACGGATATATCGGTGAAGGGCCGCTCGACCCAGGGCGTGATCGTGTTCTCGACCGCCGAGGACGAGCGCGTGGTCTCCGTCGAGCACATCCCTGATGAAAATGGCGGGGAGGAGAACGGCGAGCATGCCGACGAGGACGTCGGCTAGCGCACCGCGCGCCTAGGCCTCGCCCGAGCCTTCGCGGACCGCCGCACAGGGAAGCGCGCTGCGCGGCTCATGCATCTCGACGAGGATCGGCGCCGCCGGCGTGAGCGCCGCGAGCGCATTGAAATCGCGCAGCAGGATCTGGTTCCGCCCGTATCGGCTGAACACGCCGCGCCCGCGCAAGCGCGACATCACGCGCGACAGCGTGTCGGGGTTGAGCCCGAGATAGGCGGCCATGTCGCCCCGCGCGAAGGGAATGTCGAAGGCAATGCCGCCCGGCAATTGCGTGCCCGCGCGCAAGGCAAGCTCGACCAGCAAGGTCGCCACCTTCTGCTCGCAGTCGAACCGGCCGAGCAGTACGGCCTGCACCGCGCGCCGCGCCATCTGGTCGACCAGCGCCGCATCGACATAGCGCGCCAGTGACACATCGTGCGCGGCCAGCGACTCGAGCGCACTCATGCGCATGCGCCAGACCTCGGCCTTGCCGGCCGAGACGAGGGACGCTTGCGCCTGCGGCGGCACGAAGCGCGAGCGGAAGATGTCGTCCGGGAACAGCAGGGCCGCGACCTGAGGCTGCGCGCCCGGCAGCGTGACATGCAGCGCGAGCGCGCCCGCGCCGATCAGGAACGCGATCTCGCCACGGTCGGAGGCCAAAGAGAGCGTCTGGCCCGGCCGCGTCCGCAGCAGGCTCGCATGCGGCAGCAGAGCGGCCGCGGCGAGCCCCTCAAACTTGGCGGCGCCGCAGGCAGGCTTGCCCGCCCCGCGCGCACCGTTCTTCGGCTTCATCTCGGATGTCAGGGCCAAGGTCTCGCCACCCGCGTGCGGATCGATCACGCCAGCCTTAAGACTGGCGCGCGGCTGGCCGCGACTCCTTGATCTCGATCAACAGAGCCTGTTGCGCCGCCGCAACAGCGCGCGCGCGAACCGCCCCCGGCTGACCCCGGTCAGGGGCAGGCGCCAGTCCGCGCTTTCACCGGCCGGGGCGTGGGCCAAGAATGCGGCATCGCCGCAGAATCGAGAATGCGGCATCGCCGCAGACTCAAAGAGTGCGGCACCGCCGCAACATGGGGGACAAGAATAATGACGAGAACGCTACGCGGCTCGCTCGCCGCCCTCGGGCTGGGCCTGGGGCTACTCTGCGCCGCCGCGCCCGCATCGGCCGGCGACGAGAACGGCAATGTCATGTTGCGCGCATTGGTGACGGTGGTCGATCCCGACACCGACGCGACGGTGCGGGCCGGCGGCGCCGTCATCCCGGGCGCCAGTGCCGATGTCAGCACAGAGGTGATCCCGGCGCTGACCATCAGCTATTTCCTGAACCAGAATTGGGCCGTCGAGCTGTTCTGCTGCTTCGCCAAGCACGAGATCGACGCGCGGGGCACCATCGCGCCGCTCGGCGAGATCGCCGATAGCTGGATCTTCCCGCCGGCGCTCACCCTGCAATATCATTTCAGCGGGCTCGGCGCCTGGAAGCCTTATATCGGCGCGGGCGCGCAGTTCATCAGCTTCTTCGACACCGGCAAGGGCGCCAACCGTCTCGGCGCCGGGAAGGTCGACATCGACGACGCGTTCGGCGTCACCGTGCAGGCCGGCCTCGACGTCTCGCTCGGCAATGGCTGGTATCTCAATGCCGACGTGAAGAAGAGCTGGCTCGACACCACCGTGACCTGGCGCAACGCCTCGGCGCTCGGCGGCATCAACGTCAAAGGCGACGCCGATCTCGATCCGTGGATCTTCTCCGCCGGATTCGGCTACCGCTTCAACTTCGACGGCCTGTTCGGTCACGGCGCCGAGGCGGGATATATAAAAGTGACGTCCCATTGAGCCGGCAGGGTCCGTGTAGGTTTACCTAAAACCAATGCGTTCGTCATGGCCGGGCTTGGCCCGGCCATCCACGATTATGGCTTTGCCGCCCGCAAATCGTGGATGCCCGGCACAAGGCCGGGCATGACGAAGTGGTTGGGTTAAGAAGAAGAACGACCCCTTGCCCAGGCCCGAACGGCGCGGCTAGAAGGGCTCCACGCGGCGGCGATCCGGCCGTCGCGCCAGGAGTGCCGCCATGCGTGTTGGGCTTTATCCCGGCAGCTTCGACCCCGTGACGCTCGGCCATGTCGATATAGTGCGCCGCGCGGGCAAGCTCGTTGACCGGCTAGTCATTGCCGTCGGCACCCATCACGACAAGCGCCCGCTCTTCACCGCCAAGCAGCGTATCGACCTCGCCAGGCGCGTCCTGACGCCGGTGACCGATGAGATCGGGATCGAGCTCGACGTAACCACCTACGACAATCTGACCGTCACTGCCGCGCATGACGCCGGCGCCGCGGTGATCATCCGCGGCCTGCGGGACGCCGGCGATTTCGATTACGAGATGCAGATGGCCGGCATGAACGCGGCGATGGCGCCCGATGTCGAGACCGTGTTCCTGGCCTCATCGCCCGACACGCGCTATATCGCGGCGAGCCTCGTCCGCCAGATCGCCGCAATGGGCGGCGATGTATCGACTTTCGTGCCGCCAATCGTGGCGGCTGCCCTCAAGAAGAAATTCGCCTGATCTCATCGCCACAACCAACGAGGAAAACCCATGACGCTTAGGGCCATCGTTCTGTTCTGTGCCGCCTTGCTGCTCGGCGCCGCGCCCGCACTCGCGCCGGCGCAGGCCGCGAGCCTGTCCGACCCCGCCTCGCTGAACGAGGAGGCGCCCGCCGTCTACAAGGTGAAGTTCGACACGAGCAAGGGGCCTTTCGAGGTCGAGGTCTATCGCGCCTGGGCGCCGCACGGCGCCGACCGTTTCTACAATCTCGTCAAGAACGGCTTCTACGACAATGCGCGCTTCTTCCGCGTCATCGAGGGCTTCATGGTGCAGTTCGGCATCAACGGCGATCCCAAGATCTCCGCGGTCTGGCGCGACGCGAACATTCCCGACGATCCGGTGAAGCAGAGCAACACGCGCGGTAACCTGAGCTTCGCCACCGCAGGGCCCAACACGCGCACCACGCAGGTCTTCATCAATTTCGGCAACAATGCGGGGCTGGACGGGCAGGGCTTCTCGCCCTTCGCCAAGGTCGTGTCCGGCATGGAGGTGGTCGACAGCCTCTATAACGGCTACGGCGAGGGCGCGCCGGGCGGGCAGGGGCCGAACCAGGGCCAGATCCAGGCCGAAGGGAACGCCTATTTGGAGAGCCAGTTTCCCAAGCTCGACTACATCAAGAAGGCGACCATCCAGCCGTAACCGGAACGCGGAGGAAAGATCATGGCCAAGCCCGAAGACACGCTGATCATCGAGACGACCAAGGGCCGCGTCACGGTCGGCATGCGGCCCGACCTCGCGCCGAACCACGTCGCCCGCATCAAGGAGCTCGCGCGCGCGGGCTTCTATGATGGCGTGCCGTTCCATCGCGTGATCGAAGGTTTCATGGCGCAGACCGGCGACCCGACCGGCACCGGCATGGGCGGCTCTGGCCAGAAGCTGCGCGCAGAGTTCAACGCCGAGCCGCATACGCGCGGCGCGGTGTCGATGGCCCGCGCGCAGAACCCCGACAGCGCCGACAGCCAGTTCTTCATCTGCTTCGACGATGCGAGCTTCCTCGACAAGCAATACACGGTCTGGGGGCGCGTGATCGACGGCATGGAGAATGTCGACCAGATCGCGCGCGGCGAGCCGCCCCGCAATCCGGACAAGATCCTGAGCGTGCGGGTCGCCGCCGACGCGGCGTGATTGACGCATACCCTCCACCGCGTCATTGCCGGGCTTGACCCGGCAATCCAGGGGCGGCTTGCTCTGAGTGTGTTGCCCCTGGATGCCCGGCTCAAGGCCGGGCATGACGTGTTGCCGTGAAGGTCTCGGAATTCGACTACCATCTGCCGGAAGAGCTGATCGCGCTGCGTCCCGCGCGGCCGCGCGATGCGGCGCGGCTACTGGTGGTCGAGCCGAGCGCGCGCGAGCCGCTCGCGGACAAGACGATGCTCGACCTGCCGGAGCTGTTGCGGCCGGGCGATGCGCTGGTGTTCAACGACACGCGCGTCATTCCGGCCGAGCTGCATGGGGTGCGCAAGCGTGACGGCAGCGTGGCGCAGATCGCGTTGACTTTGATCGAGCGGCTTGCGCCCGATCGCTGGCAGGCTCTGGCGCGTCCGGCAAAGCGGCTCAGGCCCGGCGACCGCATCGTGTTCGGGGAGGGCAATAATGTCTGCCTGCTCGGCGCGCTCGAGGCGACGGTCGAGGCGCGCGGGCAGGACGGCGCGGTGACACTTCGCTTCGATATTGCCAGCCCCGCGCTCGACGAGGCCATCGCGGCGCTTGGACTGATGCCGCTGCCGCCATACATCGCCTCGCGGCGCGCGCCCGATGCGCAGGACCGCAGCGACTACCAGACCACCTTCGCGCGAGAGGAGGGGGCCGTCGCCGCGCCGACCGCGGGCCTGCATTTCACCGACCGGCTGATGCAGGCCCTCGATGCGCGCGGCGTCTCCCGGCATTTCGTCACCTTGCATGTCGGCGCGGGCACCTTCCTGCCGGTGCGTGGCGACGACACCGAGACTCACGTGATGCACGAGGAGACCGGCAGCGTGTCATCGAAGACTGCCGCCGCGCTCAACGCGGTCAAGGCGAAGGGCGGGGCGGTCGTCGCGGTCGGCACCACCTCGCTGCGCCTGCTGGAGAGCGCGACCGACGCGAGCGGCAAGCTCGCCCCCTTCGCCGGCCGCACCGCACTCTTTATTGCGCCCGGCTATCGCTTCCGCTTCGTTGACCGGCTCGTGACCAATTTCCACCTGCCGCGCTCGACCCTGTTCATGCTGGTCTGTGCCTTCTCTGGCCTCGACACCATGCAGCGCGCTTATGCGCATGCAGTCGCGGCGCACTATCGCTTCTATTCCTATGGCGACGCTTGCCTGCTAGACCCCGCGCGCCATGACTGACGCGTTCTCCTTCACCTTGAAAGCGCAAGATGGCGCGGCGCGCACCGGCGAGATCGCCACGCCGCGCGGTATGGTGCGTACGCCGGCCTTCATGCCGGTCGGCACCGGTGCCACCGTCAAGGCGATGTTCCCGGAGGACGTGAAGGCGACCGGCGCCGACATCATCCTCGCCAACACCTATCATCTGATGCTGCGACCGGGCGCCGAACGCATCGCCCGGCTCGGGGGCCTGCACAAATTCATGCATTGGGACGGCCCGATCCTCACCGATAGCGGCGGCTATCAGGTCATGTCGCTCGCCAAGCTCCGCCGCATCGAGGAAGGCGGCGTGACCTTCCAGTCGCATATCGACGGCGCTACGGTGGCGCTGTCGCCCGAGCGTGCCATCGAGGTGCAATGCCTGCTCGGCGCCGACATCCAGATGGTGCTCGACGAATGCACGCCGTTCCCCGCGACGCGCGAGGAGGCGCACCGCTCGCTCGAGCTGTCGATGCGCTGGGCCGCGCGCAGCAAGGCGGCGTTCGCAAGCATGAGCACGCCCGGCCAAGCCTTGTTCGGCATCGTCCAGGGCAGTATCTATCCCGACCTGCGCGAGCGGAGCGCGGCGGCGCTGATCGAGATCGGCTTCGACGGCTATGCGGTCGGCGGGCTCGCGGTCGGCGAGGGGCAGCAGGAGATGTTCGACATGGTCGAGGTCTCGACCGCCGTGCTGCCGCAGGACAAGCCCCGCTATCTGATGGGCGTTGGCACACCTGAGGACATGCTCGGGGCGATCGCCCGCGGCATCGATATGTTCGATTGCGTGATGCCGACCCGCTCGGGCCGGCATTGCCAGGCCTTCACCTGGGGCGGCAAGCTCAATCTGCGCAACGCGCGCTATGCCGAAGACCCCGCGCCGCTCGACGCCGAAAGCGCCTGTCCCGCCGCGCAATACGAGCGCGCCTACCTGCACCACCTCGTCAAGTCGAACGAGACGCTCGGTGCCATGCTGCTGTCCTACGCCAACGTGCAGTTCTACCAGGAGCTGATGGCCCGCGCCCGCGAGGCCATCGCCGCCGGAAGCTTCGCCGCCTTCGCCGATGACGTACGCCGGCGCTATGCGGGGCAAGTCGACGGAGAGAACTAACTATCCACGTGTCATTGCCCGGCTTGACCGGGCAACCCAGTAATCGCCGACCTTCGTCATTCTGAGGAGACTGTGCTTACTGGGTTCCCGCCTTCGCGGGAATGACACCGTGCAAGCGGGCAAGGCACCAGTTCACTGCGTCGCGATGTCGGAGGCGGGGCCGGCGCGGGCGGGACCCAGCGCGCGGCGCTCGCGCTCGAAGATATAAAGTCCGGACAGGATGACGATGGCGCCGCCGACAAGCGTCGCGAGCGTCGGCACGTTGTCGAACAGCAGGAAGCCGAGCGTGCTCATCGAGATCAGCCCGATATAGACGAACGGTGCAAGCACCGGCGCTGGTGCGTGGCGATGCGCGAGAATCAAAAGCCAATGCCCGAGCCCGCCCGTCACGCCGGTGGAAGCGAGCAGCACCCAGGTCCACGGATCGGCCGGCCACTGCCAGGCGGCCAGCGCGAACGGAAATGTCAGCACGAGCCCGGCCAGCGGCGAGAAGGTCTGCGTCACCTCGGGCGGGTCGTAGGCCGCGAGATAGCGCGTCGCTATGTTGTAGAGCGCATAGCTCAAGGTGGCGGCGAGCGCGAACAGCGCGGCCCAGTGCATGCCGCCGAGCCCCGGCCGCATCAGGATCAGCACACCCGCGAAGCCGACCGCAATCGCCGCCATGCGGTGCCAACCCGGCCACTCGCCGAGCAGCGGCCCCGCCAGCGCCGCCACGAGCAGCGGCGTCAGGAAAAAGATGGTGATGGTCTCGTCGAGCTGGAGATATTTCAGCGCCACGAAATTGAACGCCGTCGAGCCGATCATGAACACCGAGCGCAAGATTTGCAGGCCGGGCTTCTTCGAGGCGAGCGACGGCCTGAAGGCGAGGGGCCACAGCACGGCCAGGCTGAACAGCACATGGAAGGCGAAGCGCAGCCAGACCACCTGCGCCACCGGCACGCCCGCCCGGCCCACGAGATATTTCGCGGTTGCGTCGAGCAGCGAGAAGACGACGATGGCCGCGACCATCAGCCCGATGCCCTTCAGGCGCTCGCTTCGGTCGGCAGTCTCTGCGATGTATGTCATGATGGTAAGTCGAGGCAGGCAAAGAGAAGGCAAGGCGGGAAAGACCGATGGCTGACGTCCGCGCCATGTGCGCCATTGGCCTTAAGGGGCAGCTTGGATTGAACGGCCGGCTCCCTTGGGAGGGGAACAAGGGCCGCGAATATGTTGCCGATGTGGCGCGTTTCTTCGACGTGACGCGTGGTCACGTGCTGATCGCCGGCCCCACGACCATCGCCTCGGTGCCGCGCTTCGCCTATGAGGATCGCACCATCGCCGTGATCCGCTCCGACATGGACCCCGAAGCGGTGCTCGCGCAGTTCCCGGACCGCGTGGTCTATATCGGCGGCGGGCCGCCGGTCTGGACGGCTTACGCGCCCTACATCCGTCACTGGGACATCACCCGGCTCCCCTATGACGGCGAGGCCGACCGCTGGTTCGACCCCGCCTGGCTGGTCGCCGGCGGCGCGGCCTGACCACGCACGCGGCGCACCATCCGCCCTCGTCATGCCCGGCTTTATGCCGGGCATCCACGATTTCGGCCGTGCCGCTGGCAAGATCATGGATGGCCGGATTAAGCCCGGCCATGACGAGATCTTGGCGTGTTCAAGCTATTTCCGCGCACAAGGGCCAAATCCCCGAAAATTAGGTGTTTCGCCGGTTTGCGCCGGCGGCTACCATTTACGCCGATGCTGCGGCTAGGGGCAGGGGCATGCTCTGTGCTGCCATCGGGAAACCAGAATCATCCTAGAAGCGGAGTGCATGGCCCGGTCCGAGAACCGCAAGAAGGTCGCCGCCAAAGCCGCGTCCGACGATCTGTTGACCGCAGATCAGCTCGGCTGGCGCTTCGCGCTTGGCACCGTGCTGATCGTCGGCAGCTACGTGGCCTGGCCGCTGATCCCGCTGGTGATCGCGAGCGACCTGCCGGCGGGCCTCAAGGGATTTCTATCCGCCGTGTTCGGGGCGACGCCCTTCACGGCCAAGATCATCGCCATCGCCTTGATGGGCAGGCCAGCCTACCAGTTCCTGAAGCGCACGGTGTTCAAGAACCTGCTCAGGCGCGAGGCGAAGCGCAAGGCCTGACCGCGCTGCCGCGGTGCCGGCATTTCCGCTCAGAACACGCGGCTCTCGCGCGCCACGGCAATCTAATGCCGCGAGCGCAACGCTTGTTTAACCAACCCTCGCCAGACTTGCCCTTTCTGAAGAGGGCAGACGACATGAGCGGAAATGGAATGGCATCCGGCGCGAGCGCGGCCGGATCGGCGAACGGCGCGACCACTGCATCGGGCTATCGGGTCTCGATGGCGGGCGGCGCGCTCGAGGTCTCGGCCCGGCTCGCGACCCCTGAGGAGCTCGAGCTGTTGGTCAAGGTGTTGGAGGCGAACAAGGTGCTCTGGGCCGGCGTGCCCGTCACCGCGGGGCCGCCGCTTCCCAAGGCCAAGCCGAAGATCGAGTTCCTGGACGGAGCGCCCGCGCAGAAGGCGGGCTAGCCGCCCGACCGCACGGTGATCGCATGCCCGCCTGCCGGTTCGCCGGCAGGCGCGATGGCGCATGTGGTGAGCGCGGTTGTTGACCGCTGGGGCGGAGCGGCCCATATGGTCGACCAGGGAGCCCGTAGCTCAGCCGGTAGAGCATCTGACTTTTAATCAGAGGGTCCCGGGTTCGAATCCCGGCGGGCTCACCACATTTCTCAACCTCGTTCATCGCCTTGCTTGCGGCGCGGGCGGGGCCGCTCGCCATAATCGCGCATCTTTGCTCGGCTATCGTCGCGCATTGGAGCGGGAACGATGCCAAGGAGCACCGCCAGCAAATCAGCGAAGCCGGCAACCAAGCCGCGCAAGGCGGCCGCCGCCAAGGCGCCGGCCCGCGAATCCGCGAAACCGCGCCTGCTGTCCGGCGACAACCCGCAGATCCCGAAGGGTTACGGCGATGCGCCGGTGCAGGCCTATATCGCGGCCATTCCGGGCTGGAAGCGCGAGGTCGCGCGCCGCGTCGATCAGCTCATCGCGCGCGCCGTTCCCGGCGTGCAGAAGGCGGTCAAATGGAACTCGCCGTTTTACGGGATTGAAGGCGACGGCTGGTTCATGAGCTATCATTGCTTCACGAACTACCTGAAAGTCGCCTTCTTCCGTGGCGCGGCGCTACGGCCAGTCCCGCCCGGCCGCTCCAAGCAGAAAGACGTGCGCTATCTCGACATCCACGAGGACGATCCGCTCGACGAGGCGCAGTTCACGGACTGGGTGAAGCAGGCAAGCCAACTGCCGGGCGAGAAGATGTGAGCCAGCTCCTCGACCGATAGATCGGCCGCGACAAGTATTTTCGACTTAGCTATAGTCCGCGGGCCGAGGTCCGAGAACCACCCCATGAAAAAATTCGCGCTGGTTGCTGCCTGCTCAGTTCTGAGCGGGCTGTTCGTTTTGGCGTCTTACCCCCCTCTCAGCGACGCGTTGCCGGGCCGGCAAGGCACCGATGCCTCGCACCGATCGCTCGTTGTCGAGATCAAGGACCAGAAGAATAAGAACAACCTCTTCGGGCTCAAGAAAAAGCTCGAGGACGCCGCGAAGGTCAAAAAGACAAAGAAGAATGACGACGACGACGATGACGACGACAAGCCCAAGGCGCAAAAGAAGAACAAGGACAAGAATAAGAACAAGGAGCAGGCCGGCAAGACCTGCGGCAAGAAGGTGAACTGCGAGGTGGGCTATGTCCGGCTGGACAAGCCGAATAAATATGGCGCCTGCTGCGAGCCGCGTGAAGGTCTCCCGCCAGCCAAAGCTGCGGAGCCAGAGAAGTGCAAATTCCCAGGCGAAATCGGCTCGCCGCCGAACTGCACCTGCCCGACGGGCACGGAGTTCGTAGGCTATAAAGGCTGCGTGCAGAAGGTCGTGCAGAGAAAGATCTGTTGCACGGGCATCCATGGTGACAGCGGTGGAAAGACCAAGGGTTGCCGCGAGACTGAGGCGGAAGCCCGCAAGAGTATAGCTGGTGCGATGATCAACAACGTGCCGATTACCAGCGTCACCTGCGCTCCGGAATGACGGCGTTCGTGCCGAACCGCGCTATCGTCGCCAGCATGCGCTGAAGGCTGGGCACAACTATTTGATGCCAAGTATTTGCTACCTAGCTATAGTCCGCGGGCCGAGGTTCCCCGAGGACCCATCCCATGAAACAACTTGCCCTGATCCTTGCCTGCTCCGTCCTGATCGGGCTGCTCGTTTTGGCCGTCTCTCAGCCGCAAGCATCTGCTCTCTCCGGTGCCGTTCGCGTCGGGCTGCCAAGCTCATCGCTCCTGGTCGAGGTCGACCAGAAGAAGAAGAAGAACATTTTCGGGCTCCAGAAGCGGTCCGACGAAGTGTTCAAAAAACCGAAGGGCGGCAGCAAACCCAAGGCGGCAAAGGGCAAGAACGTCGACGACGAGCCCAAGGCGCAAAAGAAGAGCAAGGACAAGGAAAAGAAGAAGGGCAAGGACCAGGAGCAGGGCCAGGCCGCCAAGACCTGCGGGAAAAATGTGAATTGCGATGTGGGCTATATCCGCCTCGCCACGCCGAACAAATACGGGGCCTGCTGCGAGTTGCCCGAGACCAACATGTATGCCTGCAAGGCGGAAATTGGGGGCAACGTGTATGACGACTTCGGGGTCCAAGCCACGAGCATAGCCGAAGCGCGGAGCAAGTTCGGGCAAAGCGTCGGCGTCCCGGCGGCCGACGTTTTCTGTGCAAAAAGGTGATGGGCAGGCGCGCGGTCTTTCTGCGCGCGGTGGTCGCTTGCCCCGAGCATCGTCGCGTATGCGCCGGTGCGCGCTGAAAGGAACAGCCGGCACGTCTATTTCGCATGCCAAGCATTAGGCGCTTGGCTATAGTCCGCGCGCCGAGGTCCGAGGACCATTCCATGAAAAAACTCGCGCTGGTTGCTGCCTGCTCGGTTCTGGGCGGGCTGCTTGTTTTCGCTGCCTATCAGCCTTCCGCGTCCGCTCTCTCCGGTGCCGTTCGCGTCGGGGTGCCAAGCCCATCGCTCCTGGTCGAGGTCGACGACAAGAAGAAGAACAATCTCTTCGGGCTTAAGAAGCGGTTCGACGAGGAGATGAAAAAGCAGAAGGACGGCAGCGGCTCCAAGTCCAAGTCGTCGAAGAACAAGGGCGGCGACGACGATGAGCCGAAGGCGCTCAAGAAGAGCAAGGATAAGGACAAGAAGGACAAAGACCAGGCCGCCAAGACCTGCGGCAAGAAAGTGAAATGCGACGCCGGTTATGTCCGCCTCGAGAAGCCCAACAAATACGGCGCCTGCTGTGAGCTGCCGGGCGGGGCCACCCCGGCCAAGACCACTGAGAAATGCAAGTTCCCCGGCGAAGTCGGCACGCCGCCCAACTGCAAATGTCCCGAGGGCACGGAGTTCCTGGGCTACAAGGGCTGCGTGACGGTGAAATACGACTGCCACACCGATAACGTCGTCAAAAAGGACGGCGGTTATCTCGGCCAGGGCTATACCTATGTGCTCTATGCGTCGAACGAGAATGAGGCCCGGGCCAAGTTCTTCCAGAGCGTCGACGACAAAGGCTGGAAGGTGAATGCGCCGGTCAGCTGCAAGAAGGTGTTCGTGCAATAGCGTCCACATGCGGCAGCTTGGATCGCGTCCCACGTCCTGACCGGTCGCGCTTTCTTCTTGCGCGCTTTGCGGAAATGCGGCATCGCGCTTGCCGATACCGGTCTAGCGGGCGCGCCCGCGCGCCGAGCCGGGCAGGTGAGGGGGACGCCGCATGGGCGAGGACAAGCCGAAGCCGAGGCGCGGCTGGCGGGGCTATTGGCACCGCTTCGCTTTTGTCACGATCCTTCTCGTCGTGCTGTGGGTGCCGTTCTACAACCGGCTCGAGCCCACGCTGTTCGGCGTCCCGTTCTTCTATTGGTACCAGCTCCTCTGGATCCTGATCGGCGCCGCGATCGCCATCGCGATCTATCTCATCGATACGCGCGTCATGCACCTGGCGAAGCCCGCCGAGGATCTTGAAGCCCCAGGCCCGCCGGGAGACGTCCTTTGAACCTGGACGTCACCGCGACGATCGTCTTCGTCGGGCTGTTCCTGCTCGTCACCTGGATCGGCTTCGTCGCTGCGCGCTGGCGGAAGGCCGATCTCAACCTGCTGCATGAATGGGGGCTCGGCGGCCGGCGCTTCGGCACCATCGTCACCTGGTTCCTGCTCGGCGGCGATCTCTACACGGCCTACACCTTCATCGCCGTGCCCGCGCTCGTGTTCGGTGTCGGCGCGATGGGCTTCTTCGCCGTCCCCTACACGCTTCTGATCTATCCGATCCTCTATCTGATCTTCCCGCGGCTCTGGGCGATCTCGAAGCGCGACGGCCACGTGACCATCGCCGACTTCGTGCGCGAGCGGTTCGGCAGCCGGCTGCTGGCGCTCGCCATGGCGGTCACCGGCATCGTCGCCACCATGCCCTATATCGCGCTGCAGCTGATCGGCATGGAGGTGGTGATCGGCGCGCTCGGCTTCCCGACGCAGGGCTTTGTCGGGCATCTGCCGCTGATCATCGCCTTTATCGTGCTCGCCTCGTTCACCTATACCAGCGGCCTGCGCGCGCCCGCGCTGATCGCCGTGGTGAAGGACGTGCTGATCTTCATCACCGTGTTCGCGGCCATCGTCATCATCCCGGCGCAGCTCGGCGGCTATGGCGCGATCTTCGCGAGCGTGCCGCCCGAAAAGCTCATCCTGCCCACGCCGCCGGAAGGGAGCCTTGGCGCCTATAGCGCCTATGTGACGCTCGCGCTCGGCTCGGCGCTCGCGCTCTTCCTCTATCCGCACGCCGTCACCGGCATCCTCAGCGCCTCGAGCGGCAATGTCGTCAGGCGGAACGCGGCGCTGCTCTCGGCCTATTCCTTCATCCTCGGGCTGATCGCGCTGCTCGGCTACATGGCGATCGCGGCGGGCGTCGACAAAGACCCGGCCTTTGCCGGTGGCTTCGAGATGTATGGCGCGAACTTCGCGGTGCCCGCGCTGTTCCTCGCCTCCTTCCCGTCCTGGTTCGTCGGGGTGGCGTTCGCGGCGATCGCCATCGGCGCGCTGGTGCCGGCGGCGATCATGTCGATCGCCTGCGCCAATCTCTATACCCGCAACCTCTACAAGGAGTACCTGCGCCCGGATTGCAGCGAGGCGGACGAAGCGCGCATGGCGAAGATCGTCTCCCTCGTGGTGAAGGTCGGCGCCGTGGCCTTCATCCTCGCCATCCCGCAGGCCTATGCCATCCAGCTCCAGCTCCTCGGCGGCATCTGGATCATCCAGCTCCTGCCGCCGGTGCTGCTCGGGCTCTATACCCGGGCCTCGAACGCGCCCGCGCTGCTCGCCGGCTGGCTCGCCGGCACCGCGGTCGGCACCTATATGGCCGGCACCCAGGGCTTCGTCTCGTCGATCTACCCGCTCACCCTGTTCGACCTGACGGTGCCTGGCTACGCGGCGCTCTATTCCGTTTTCGTCAATTTTGCCGTGGCTTTAGCGCTTGCGCCGGTGTTCGACCTGTTGGCCCGGCGCCGGCTCAAAGGGGCGGCGCCCTGAGGCCGGACGCAAGGCGCGTTGCCACGTTGCGGCCTCGACCCGCGTGAGAATCCTCGATAGTTTACCCCGTCGCGACAGTCGACGGGGGCAAGGAGAGGGAAAACTGCCATGGCTAACGACAACCAGGGAAGCAGGACATTCTTAGCGATCGTCTTGGGCGGCATCGTGCTCGCTCTCGTGATCGCCGCCTATTTCATGTACGGCAACAGGGGCGAGACCGGCGTCAAGGTCGAGCCGCCGTCGACCGAGACCCCGGCCGAGACCCCGGCGCCCACACCAGAGCCCGCGCCGGCACCCGAGCCTGCTCCGGCACCAGAGGCTGCTCCGGCACCGGAGCCTCCCGCGGCGGAAGCGCCGGCGCCTGAGGATACGATGGCGCCCGAGGATGCCACGCCTCCGGACGAGGCGCCCGATGCGATGGAAGGGCCCGCCGAGGAGCCCATGGGCGAAGATCAAGGCGAGGAAGAAGCCCCGGCCGACGAGGCGCCTCCAGGCGAGGAAGAGGTTCCCGCCGAAGAGGCCCCGAACCTCTAGGGCCGGACGCGAATTGGGGCGGCCCACGCCGGGCCGCCCCGCCATTCTTGAGCCTGCGCGCCGCCGCCGCACGCTTGTTCATGCGCCGTTCAGACTGAACGTCGTCTCCTTGCAGCCGAAATGATGCTAGATTGTTCGCCTCGTTTCGGGGAGCGGCGTATGACGCGGAGAGGAGAAACGGGACCTGCGGCCCGGCGGCTACTGGCTGTCGGCATGGTCCTTCTGTGTTCCGCGGCGCTTTGGTCCGGGGCGGGCGCCGAGGACGCGAAGCCCGCGCCGGTCGCCGTCGAGGCCGCCAAGGTCACCGCCGCGCCGCTCAGCGAGCAGGTCACCGCGGTCGGCACGCTGCTCTCCAACGAATCGGTGACGGTGAGCTCGGAAATTCCCGGCCGGCTCCAGGACATCCACTTCAAGGAAGGCGAGCCGGTCGAGAAGGGCGCGCCGCTCTTCACGCTCGATGATTCGGTCTACCGCGCCCAGCTCGCCGACGCCGAGGCCAAGCTCAAGCTTGCCGAGCAGACCCATAAGCGCACGAGCACGCTCTACAGCAGCAAATACGCCACCGCGCAATCCGCGGACGAGGCGGCCTCGAACCTCGCGGTGAGCACCGCCGCCGTCGAGCTCGCCCGCGTGCAGCTCGAGAAGTCGCATATCGTGGCGCCGTTCTCCGGCATTGTCGGCCTCCGCCGCGTAAGCGCCGGCGAGTACATCGCGTCGGGCCAGGCGTTGGTCAATCTCGAGGACGTCGATCCGATCAAGGCCGAGTTCCGCGTGCCCGAGAAATTCCTGCCGGCGATCCGCGTCGGCCAGTCCATCGTCATCAAGGTCGACGCCTTCCCCGACGAGACCTTCGAAGGCAAGGTCTATGCCATCGATCCGCGGCTCGACGTGGCCGGGCGGAGCCTGCTCGTGCGCGCGCTGGTGCCGAACGACGACCAGCGCCTGCGTCCGGGCCTGTTCGCGCGCGTGACCGTGCTGCTGCAATTGAAGGAGGACGCGCTGAGCGTTCCCGAGCAGGCCATCGTGCCGCAGGGCGACAGCCAGTTCGTATTCAGGATCGTCGACGGCAAGGCCGCGCTGACCAAGGTCGTGACCGGCACGCGCCGCGACGGGCGCGTCGAGATCGTCGACGGGCTTGCCGCCGGCGACGAGGTGGTGACCGCCGGCCAGCTCAAGATCCGCGACGGCAGTGCCGTGGCCGTGGCCAACGGCACCGGGGCCTGAGCGTCGTGACGCTTCCCGAACTATCGATCAAGCGGCCGGTCTTCGCCACGGTGATGAGCCTCGTGCTCGTCTTGATCGGGCTTGTCTCATATCAGCGCCTGACCGTGCGCGAGTATCCGGCCATCGACCCGCCCGTGATCACCGTCGACACGACCTATCCGGGCGCGAGCGCCGCGATCGTCGAGACCCAGGTCACCAAGATCCTCGAAGACACGCTCTCCGGCATCGAGGGCATCGATTTCATCACCTCGATCAGCCGGCAGGAATCGAGCCAGATCTCGATCAACTTCCAGCTCAATCGCGATCCCGATTATGCCGCGGCGGACGTGCGCGACCGCGTCGGCCGCGTGCGCGGGCGGCTTCCCGACGAGATCGAGGAGCCGATCATCCAGAAGCGCGAGGCCGATGCGCGGCCGGTCATGTATCTCGCCTTCTTCAGCGACCGGCACTCGGCCTTGGAGATCAGCGACTACGCCGACCGCTACATCAAGGACCAGCTCCAGACCATTCCCGGCGTTGCCGAGGTGCGCCTGTTCGGCGAGCGCCGATATTCGATGCGCATCTGGCTCGATCCCGAGCGGCTCGCCGCCTATCAGCTCACGCCGCAAGACGTCGAGGAAGCGCTCCGCCGGCAGAATGTCGAGGTGCCCTCGGGCCGCGTCGAGAGCCTGCAGCGCGAGTTTACCGTGCTGGCCGAGACCGATTTGCGCACGCCGGAGCAGTTCAACGACCTGATCGTGAAGGAGGCCACCGGCTATCTCGTGCGGCTCTCCGATGTCGGCATGGCCGAGCTCGGGCCGTTCGACGAGCGCCTGATCGTGCGCTTCAACGGCCAGCCGGCCATCGCCGTCGGCGTCATCATCCAGGCGACCGCCAATCCGCTGGAGGTCGCCAAGGGCGTGCAACAGCTTCTGCCGAGGCTCACCGAGTCCCTGCCTGAAGGCATGCAGGTGCGGATCGCCAACGACCGCTCGGTGTTCATCGCCGAGTCGATCAAGAACGTCTACCAGACCATCGGCGAAGCGATCGTCCTCGTCACGCTGATCATCTTCTTGTTCCTGCGCTCGCTCCGCGCAACGCTCGTGCCGCTCGTCACCATTCCGGTGTCGCTGATCGGCGCCTTCGCGCTGATGTATCTGTTCGGCTTCTCCATCAACACCCTGACCCTGCTCGCGCTTGTGCTCGCCATCGGTCTCGTGGTCGACGACGCCATCGTCATGCTGGAGAACATCTATCGCCACGTCGAGAACGGCATGGGCCCGATGAAGGCCGCGCTGGTCGGAAGCCGCGAGATCAGCTTCGCCGTCATCGCCATGACTATCACGCTCGCGGCCGTCTATGCCCCGATCGGTTTCATGACCGGGATCACCGGGCGGCTGTTCACCGAGTTCGCCTGGACGCTCGCCGGCGCGGTGATCGTGTCGGGCTTCGTCGCGCTCACGCTCTCGCCGATGATGTGCTCGAAGCTGCTCAGGCACCAGACCAAGCACAACATCTTCTATCGGATCATCGAGAGCGTGCTGAACTTCATCACGCGCGCTTATCGCTTTCTGCTGCGCGGCGCCTTGGCGGCGCGGCCTGTCGTGCTGCTGATCGGGCTCGCGGTCGCGGGCGCAAGCTATTTCCTGTTCACGACGCTGAAGAGCGAGCTCGCGCCGACCGAGGATCAGGGCAACATCTTCATCGTGTTCCGCGCGCCTGAGGGCGCCACCATCGACTACACCGACTCCTACGCGAAGCAGCTCGAGGAGATCGCGCTCAAGATCCCCGAGGCCGACCGCATCTTCATGGTGGCGGGCAACCCCACGGTGTCGCAGGGGCGCGTGATCGCGCGCTTCAAGCCCTGGGAGGAGCGCGAGCGCTCCCAGCAGGACATCGCCAAGTCGATCACCTCCGAGGTGACGGCTGTTCCGGGGGTGGTTGCCTTCCCGGGCAATCCGCCGTCGCTCGGGCAGGGCGCACGCGAAAAACCGATCAACGTCGTGATCCAGACGGCGCGGCCCTATGAGGAGCTGCAGAAGATGGTCGACGCCATCCTGGAGAAGGCGGAGACCTATCCCGGCCTCGTCGACATCGAGAGCGACCTGAAGCTGAACACGCCGCAGCTCGACATCAATGTCGACCGCGAGAAGGCGGCTGCGGTCGGCGTCGAGATCGAGACGCTCGGCCGGACGCTCGAGACCATGCTGGGCGGCCGGCAGGTGACCCGCTTCAAGCGCGACGGCGAGCAATATGACGTGCTCGTCAAGATCTCGGACTTCGACCGGCAGAACCCGGAAGACCTGCGGCGCATCTATGTGCGGGGCCGGGACAACGCGATGATCCCGCTCGCCAACCTGATCACCATCAAGGAGACGGTGGCGCCGAAGGAGCTCAACCACTTCAACCAGCTCCGCGCCGCGACCATTACCGCGCGCACGGCGCCGGGCTATTCCATGAGCGACGGTCTCGCCTTCATCGACCAGGTTGCCGAGGAGGTGCTGCCGGGCACCGCCTATCTCGACTATGGCGGGCAGTCGCGCGAGTTCCGCGAAGCGAGCGCCAGCATGTATCTCACCTTCCTGCTCGCGCTCGCCTTCATCTATCTCGTGCTCGCGGCGCAGTTCGAGAGCTTCACCGATCCGTTCATCATCATGCTCACCGTGCCGCTTTCGGTCACCGGCGCGCTGCTCGCGTTATGGCTGAGCGACGGCACCTTGAACATCTACAGCCAGGTCGGGCTCGTCACGCTGATCGGGCTGATCACCAAGCACGGCATCCTGATCGTCGAATTCTCCAACCAGCTCCGCGAGCAGGGGCACGCCATCCGCGAGGCGGTGATCGAGGCGGCCGCGCTCAGGCTTCGCCCGATCCTGATGACGACCGGCGCCATGGTGCTCGGCGCCGTGCCGCTCGCCATCGCCACCGGCGCGGGCGCCGAGAGCCGGCAGGACATCGGCTGGGTGATCGTGGGCGGGCTCCTGGTCGGGACCTTCTTCACGCTGTTCGTGATCCCGGTGGTCTACACCTACCTCTCCAAGCGCGTGTTCATCGAGGCCGACCACGAGCCCATGCATGACATCGCGACACCCGCTCTCGCGCCGCCAAAGCCGGCCAAGGGCAAGCACGCGCCGGCTCCAGCCGAATAAAATCCGCGATGAGCGCGTGGCGTGCGGGGATTGGCGCGGGGATAGCGGCGCTCAAGGCGCGCGGAGCGCGGTAGCGCACATACCCGCGCTCAAGTAGGCCGGAGGCCGATAGCGCCAAACTAAGCGCTCAAGTAGCCCGGAGGGCGGTAGCGCCCATAAAAAGATGAGCCCCGGCGCGGGGAGTGCCAGGGCTCGTACGCATTGCACAGAACGCAAACTGGCCCGTACGCGGACATGATCATCGGGCGCCTGCAGCATGCCCCTGTGCCATGGCAGTTTCTTGACAGATCGTTGTCGGTTTTTCGAACGGTAACAAGGGATTTGCGCGTCCCTCTCGCAGAGCCAGGCAGCGCCCTTCGCAAGTTCTTGTAAGGGCGCGCGCGACATGCACAATGACCGGAAATTCGGCTTCGCCTAGCGAGGATTGAGCATGCGTTGGCGCGACCAGAGAGAAAGCAGGAACGTCGAGGACCGGCGCGGCCAGGGTGGCGGCTTCGGCTTCCCGTTCCCCGGCGGCGGCGTGCGCTTCCCGAGCGGCGGCTCGCGACGGGGAGGGGGCGGCGGCATCGGCCTGATCGGCCTCCTGATCATCCTCGGCCTGATCCTGTTCTTCGGCGTGGACCCCAAGGTGATCATGGGTCCGCAGGGCGGTGGGCCGGGCGGCTTCCCGGACATTCAGCTGCCGCAGCCGCGCACCGAGACCACGAACTATCCCATGCCGGGCGGCGACGCGCCGGAAATCCAGCGCCCGGGCTCAGCGAGCGCCGACGATCTCGGCCGCTTCGTCTCGGTCGTGCTGGCCAACACGGAGGACGTCTGGGAGGACATCTTCGGCCGCTACGGCATCCGCTACAGCGCCCCGAAACTGGTGCTCTTCAGTGGCGGCGTGCGCTCGGCCTGCGGCATGGGCATGTCGCAGATGGGCCCGTTCTACTGCCCGGCCGACGAGAAGGTCTATATCGACCTCAGGTTCTACGAGGAGCTCAAGAACCGCTTCCGCGCGCCCGGAGACTTCGCGCAAGCCTATGTCATCGCGCATGAAATCGGCCATCACGTGCAGAAGCAGCTCGGCATCGCCGACCAGGTCGAGGCGGCCAAGCAGCGCCTCGGCCAGCGCGCCGCCAACGCGCTCCAGGTTCGCATGGAGCTGCAGGCCGATTGCTTCGCCGGCGTCTGGGCGCATATGGCCGACAAGAAGTCGAACGTCGTCGAGGAAGGCGACATCGACGAGGCGCTCGGCGCCGCAAGCGCCATCGGCGACGATCGCATCCAGCGGCAGACGCAAGGCTATGTCGTGCCGGATTCGTTCACGCATGGCTCTTCGGAGCAGCGCGTCCGCTGGTTCAAGCGCGGCTTCGAGAGCGGCCGGCTCGAATATTGCGACAGCTTCAACGCCGACCAGCTTTAGGCGCGCGCGCGGCTTAGGTTCGGGCCTGGCCTAGGCCGGTGGCCTAGCCTCAGGCTTTCCGTTGCCGGCCGCGCCGCCCGCGAGGTTTTGTCCGGACCCCGACAGATTTTTTCTGGAACTTTGTCCAGACCCCGACGCTTCTTCGTCTCGGTTGGACGGCGCGCCGATTAGGGCGTAGTCTGCCTAATTCGGGGGGAATCGCTAAAAGATCTGGGCGAGGGTAACGTGCGGCCTGCGCGAGCATTGCCTGCAAGTCTTGGCGCAATTCTGATCACAATCCTTGCGGTCGGCGCGGCCCCCGCATCCGAGCCGGATGACGTGATCGTGCTCGGCGCCGCCGTCTCGGTCACCGGCAAATACGCGCAGAACGGCGCCAACACCAAGAACGGCTACGATCTCGCCGTGAAGCGGATCAACGAGACCGGCGGCGTCGAGGTTGGCGGCAAGCACTACAAGCTGCAAGTCCGCTATTACGACGACGAGTCGACGCCCGCGCGCGGCACCGAGCTCGCCGAGCGGCTGATCAAGCAGGACGGCGTCAGGTTCCTGCTCGGGCCTTACAGCTCCGGCCTGACCAAGGCCATCCTGCCGATCGTCGAGAAGCACAAGGTGCCGATGGTCGAGGCGAACGGCGCGGCGCGCGAGCTGTTCACCAAGGGCTATCGCTTTATCTTCGCCGTGCTGTCGACCTCCGACCAATATCTCGCGCCGGCCGTTGAGCTTGCCGCCGAGCATGCGGGCAAGCTCGGCCGCACGTCCGACAGCTTGAGGATCGCCCTCGCCATGGAGAACGATCCCTTCGCGCAGGATGTGCGCGCGGGCGTGATCGACGATGCGCGGCGCCACGGCATGCGCGTCGTGATCGACGATCAGCTCCCGCCGGAGCTGAACGACATGTCTGTCACGCTCACCAAGGTGAAGGCGCTCAAGCCAGACCTGCTCGTCGTCTCGGGCCACGAGCGGGGCGCGCTCACCGCCGTCAGCCAGATCGAGGCGATGAAGGTCCACGTGCCCATAGTCGCCATGACCCATTGCGACTCGGCGCAAGTCGCGGAGAAGCTCGGCAAGGCCGCCGAGCATATTTTCTGCGCCAAGCAGTGGCACCACTCGCTCAAATATGAGGACGCGCTGTTCGGCTCCGCCGCCGAGTTCGCCAAGCTGTTCCGCGAGACCTTCGGCTACGAGGCGCCGTATCAGGCGGCGCAATCGGCGGCCGCGGTCAAGGTGTTCGCCGATGCGTTCGACCGCGCCGACACCCTCGACAGCGAGAAGGTACGCGACGCGCTTGCCGCGACCGACCTCAAGACGTTCTACGGTCCGGTGAAGTTCGACGCGGCCGGCCGCAACGTCGCCAAGCCCATGGTGCTGAGCCAGGTCCAGGGCGGCGACTATGTCGTGGTCTCGCCCGCCGAATGGGCCGCGGGCACGCCGGTCATTCCGCGCCCGCCGCGCGAGTAGGCACCCTTCACGTAGCGCTTGTCATACCGGCGAAAGCCGCTATCCAGAGCCCCTTGCTTGCGCTTGGGGGCAACATGGCAGGATCGCGCGCTGGTCTCACCATGGGCACTGACCCAACCCTCCCCTTGATGGGGAGGGAGTCGCGCGCATCGCGCGCGGCGGGTGGGGTGAGTGCCCCTGCGCCAGACAAAAATCCCCCCACCCCGACTTTGCTGAAGGCAAAGTCGGACCTCCCCACAAGGGGGAGGTTTGCACGGGCCACGGGAGCATGATCGGCAATCTGCTCATTCTGGTCGAGGCGCCGGCGCTCGCGCTCCAGCTCGCCATCGACGGCATCCTGATCGGCGCGGTGTTCGCGCTCGCCGCCTACGGCATGGCGCTCGTCTGGGGCGTGACCAACATCATCAACGTCTCGCAGGGCGAGTTCGTGATGCTCGGCGGCTTGATCACGGTGCTCGCCGCCGATCACGGCCTGCACCCGCTGCTCGCCGTGCCGCTCGCGGCGCTTGCGCTCTACGCGCTCGGCTTCCTCTTGTTCCAGACCGTGATCGTGCATCTGATCGGCCGCGACATGTTCAACTCGGTGCTCGCGACCTTCGGCATCGCCATCGTCTTGCAGCAGCTCATGGCGCTGACTTTCGGCAGCGCCGACCGCATCGTCGAGAGCGGGCTCGGAAGCTGGTTCTTCTTCGACGGGCTGGTCGGCATTCCCAAGGTGAAGGTCGTGGTGTTCGCCGCCTGCATCGCCGCAGGCGTCCTGCTCGCGCAGTTCCTGTCGCGCTCGCGCGCGGGCCAGGCGATCCGCGCCACCGCGCAAGATGCGCGCGCGGCGAGCGTGCTCGGGATCGAGACGCGCAATGTCTACCGTTTCACCTATGCGCTGAACGCGGCGATCTGCGGCGCAGCCGGCGCGCTCGCCGCCATGGCCTACACCATCCATCCGTATGGCGGGCTGTCCTACACCATCCGCTCGTTCATGATCGTGGTGGTGGCAGGGCTCGGCAATCTCGCCGGCATCATCTGGGCGGCGCTTGGCCTGGGCGTCGCAGAAGCCTTCGCCGGCTTCATCCTCGGCACGCAATATCAGATCGCCTTCGTGTTCGGGCTGCTGGTCGCGGTGCTCGTCTTCCGCAACTGGCGGCTCAAGCGCCAGCGCCGCTATCTGCAGTGACGCGCATGAATGAGACGCGCGCCCTGACACCGAGACGGCTTCTCTTGATCGCGGCGGCGCTCGCTTGCGGCGTGGTCGTGCCGCTGGTCGCGCCGGCCTATCAGACCCAGGCGACCGAGCTTCTGATCTTCATCGTCTTCGCGCTGGCCTGGGACCTGGTCGGCGGGCAGATGGGCTACAACTCCTTCGGCAACGTGCTGTTCGTTGGCGTCGGCATGTATGTCTGCGCCATCGTCCAGGTCGGGCTCTTCTATAATGTCGGGTTCTATACCGAGGCGCGGGGCGGGGGCACCGATTTCACCTTCGACGAGGCGCAGTTCCTCTCAGGCCTCGCGCTCGGCCTGCCGGCGGCGGCGCTTGCCGCGGCGCTGATCGCCGCGGGGCTCGGCTCGGCCGTGCTGTCGATGCGCGGGCATTATTTCGCCATCTGCACGCTCGGGCTCGGCATCGCCGCGGGGCAGATCGCGGCGGGCATTCCCTGGATCGGCGCGGGCTCGGGCATGCTTACGCCCAACCCGCCGGCCGCGCTCGGCGATGTGGGCTTGCTGCTCTATTACCTCGCGCTCGGGTTGGCGGTGTTGTGCGCGGGCACTTTCGGCTGGCTACTCTCGACGCGCTTCGGGCTGACGCTCAACGCCATCCGCGACGACGAGGACAAGGCGGAGGCGATGGGCCTGCCGACCCGCGCCGCCAAGGTGACCGCCTGGACCATCGCCGCGGCATTTCTCGGCGTGGCCGGCGCGCTTTACGGCAATCTGGTGCGCTTCATCGATCCGGTCGAGACGGCGTTCGCCGGCGCCACCATCGGCGTCTGGATGATCTTGATGGCGCTGCTCGGCGGCAAGGGTACGCTGCTCGGACCGATCGTCGGCGCCATCGTGTTCCAGGTCACCAAGGAATTGTTCTGGACCTATCTGCTCGGCTGGCAGCGGGTCGCGCTTGGGCTTCTGATCGTGCTGGTCGCGGTGTTCTTCCCGTCGGGCATCGTTGGCTTTTTCCGAGATCGCGCGCGGGCACGCGGCGTGCAGGGTGGGGCCGATGCTTGAGGTCGCGAACGTCACCAAGGCCTTCGGCGGCGTGGTTGCCAATGACGCGATCAGCCTGCGCGTGGAGAAGGGCGCGATCGTCGGGCTGATCGGTCCGAACGGCTCCGGCAAGACCACGCTATTTAACGCGATTACCGGCGCGTTTCCGATCGACGCGGGCTCGATCCGCTTCAAGGGCCGGGAGATCTCGACCTTGCTCGCCGGCGACGTGGCGCGCTCCGGGATCATCCGCGTCTTTCAGCAGCCGCGCATTTATGCGCGCATGAGCGTGCTCGACAACATGCTAGTCTCGGCCTCGGCCCGCGCGCGGCGCTTCGGCCGCCTGTTCGCCCGCGCCGAGGAGGCCGACGGCGCGCGCGCGCGCGAGCTGCTCGATTTCGTCGGGCTCGGCGCGAAGCGGCACCTGCTCGCGGGCGATCTCTCCTTCGGGCAACAGAAGCTGCTCGAGCTCGCCATGGCACTCGCCAACGATCCGGAGATGCTGCTGCTCGACGAGCCCACCGCGGGCATCAATCCGGTGCTGATCGAGAGCCTGATCGACCGGCTCAAGGCCGCCAATAAAGAACGCGGCCTGACCCTGCTCGTGATCGAGCACAACATGCCGGTGATCATGGGGCTCGCCGAGCACATCTACTGTCTGGCGCATGGCCGGCTGCTCGCCGAAGGGCCGCCGTCTGCGATCAGACAGAATAGGTCCGTGTTGGACGCCTATCTTGGAGCTGCGTGATGGCTAAAGCCAAGGATGCGGCGCCGATGCGCAAAGATGCGCAGCCAAAGAGCAGTGATAACCAGGCTGTTTCGCTCGCCGAGCTCGATCGCCTGGCCGGCGGGTCGGCGCTCTTATCCGCGGACCATATCCACGCGGGCTATGGCCGTATGCGCGTGCTGCACGACGTGTCGCTGCGCGTCGCGCGTGGCCGCTCGCTCTGCCTGGTCGGTCCGAACGGAGCAGGTAAGTCCACGGTGCTGCACGCGATTTACGGCTTCGCCCGCGTCTTCTCCGGGCACGTGACGCTCGACGGCGCCGACATCACCGCGCTTCCGCCGTCAGCCAAGCTCAAGACCGCGCGGCTGGCTTATGTGCTGCAGAAGCACTCGGTATTCCCGGACATGACGGTCGAGGAGAACCTGCTGATGGGCGGCTACCTGCTCGACACCCAGCAGCAGGCGCGCGAGGCCGCGGAGCGCGTGCTCGACCGTTACAGTTCATTGAAACAACGCGCGAAACAGCGGGCGCGGGTGCTTTCCGGCGGCGAGCGGCGGCTGCTCGAAATCTCGCGCGCCCTGATCATGGACCCGGAGATTATCCTCATCGACGAGCCGTCGATCGGGCTCGAGCCGCGCGCCATCGACATGATTTTCGACATGTTGCGGGAACTCCGCGACGAAAACGGCAAGACACTTATCCTCGTCGAGCAAAATGCGCGTAAAGGTTTGGAATTTGCCGACGCGGGCTATGTGCTGGTCGCCGGCAAACTCGCAAAGGTCGGAGCGGGCAAGGAATTGCTCGCCGATCCCGACATCGGCCTGCTGTTTCTCGGTGGGTGAGAGCGAGACCCTGAGGGTCTAGAGCCGGTCGCCGGCGTAGACCGTCGCCTCGCAGGGCCGCGACACTTTCTTGAATAGCGCGCAGGCTTGCGCTGCCTCTTCCGCGTTGGTGAAGGGGCCGGCGATCAGCCGCCATTTCTTGTCGGGCGCCAGCACGCGCCGCGGCTGGAGCCCCGCGACCAGCGCCGCGTGGTTGGTGAGGAACTCGCGCCAGAGCGGGCGCAAGCCGTCTTGCTTCGCGACCACGCCAAGCTCGATGCCGTAGCGCGTCGTGCCGTCATTGGCGGTGTCGGGCAAAGCGACCGGATCGAGTGCCGCGCTTTCGATCGGCGCTGCGGGCGCAGGCGGCGCAGCAGCGGCGGCCGCAGGGGCCGGCGCGGGATCGGTTGAGGGTGCGGCCGGTGCGAGAGCCTCCGCGGCACTGCCCGCGTCGTCCTCTGAATCGGTGGGATCGGGATCGAGGGGTGCGGCGAGCGCCGCAGGTTCTTGAGCCGGTTCGGGGACAGCGTCGAGCGGCGCCGCCGCCTGTTCCATCGGCTCGGGCTCAGGCATGGGCTCTGCCGCCATGGGCTCAGGCTCGGGCTGCGGCTCCGCGGCGGCTGGTGCCGGCGCGGGCTCCGGTGGCGGCGGAGGCGGCTCGGGTGCGGCCTGCTGCTGCTCTGGCGCGGGTGGCGGCGGCGGCTCGGGCAAGGCGAGATCGGTCGGCGTGGGCGGGGGCGAGGTCGTCACCGACGTCGCGGGCGGGAGAGCCGCGACGGGCCCAACGAATTTCTCGATGGGCTGGAGCCGCCTGTCGAGGTCCGACACATGCCGCGTCATGGCCGCAACGGCCGCCGAAAGCTCGGTGAGTTTCTTCTCGAGGCCTGGATCGGGCTTGGCCGCTGCCGCAGGCAAGGACGCGGTCGCGGCCGGCGCCGGGGGCTGCCCCGCGGTCTCCGGCAAGGCGGTGTTGACGCCCGCCGTCTGGCTGCCGAAGGCGTCGGGATTGGTCATCAGATTGAAAAGGTAGAGGGCGGAGGCGCCAGCGAGCAGGATCGAGAAAAAGGCGAAGAAGCCCTTAGCCCAGTTGCGCGAACCGCTCCGGCGAAGTTTGGCCATCGATCTCGAACCCTCCGCCCGAAGATTCCGGCTGAAAAACGACCTCAATAAGGCTTGGTTTGCCGATTGCCCGATCGACTCAAGCAAGATACTCCCTTCACGAACGCGGTCAATTGCGCGAATGCGGTCGGACGTAAGCCCAGTGTGATTCGCGCCGGTTTACGCTCCATTAAGACAGGTTTGACGATCTCGGCTTGACCACGCAGTTTCCGCCTTCCGGGGCACGTTTCTTGCTCGAATTCCGTACCCACCGACAACGCTCACGCCACCCGACACTCGCCGCCAATGACGCAAGCAACTCTCGCCATCGTCCTCGCCGCCGGTAAAGGCACGCGCATGAAATCCGCGCTGCCGAAGGTGCTGCATCGCCTGGCCGGCGCGCCGCTGATCGCCCATGTGCTGCGCGCGGCGCGGGCCGCGGGTATCGAGCGGAGCGCTGTGGTGGTCGGCCCCGGCATGGACGATGTCGGTGCTGCCGCAAGCGCACTCGACCCGAAGGCCCAGGTCTTCGTGCAGGCCGAGCAGCTCGGCACCGCCGATGCGGTGAAGGCCGCGCGCGAGGCGCTCGAAACCTTCAAGGGGCAGGTGCTGGTGCTCTACGGCGATACGCCGCTCTTGAAGGCCGAGACGCTCGGCGCCGTGCGCCACGCGCTCGAAGGCGGCGCGGACCTTGTCGTGATCGGCTTCGAGCCGGAAGATCCGACCGGCTACGGACGGTTGCTGCTCGACGAGCGCGGCCGGCTCGCCGCCATCCGTGAGGAGAAGGACGCGACCGATGCAGAGCGCGCGATCAAGCTCTGCAATTCCGGCATTATGGGTTTCCGCTCGGCCGAGGCGTTGCTCGGTCTGCTCGCCCGCATCGGCAACGACAATGCCAAGGGCGAGTTCTATCTCACCGACGCGGTGGCGCTCGCCCGCGGCGACCGGCTCGATGCGCGCATCATCAGGTCCGAGACCGAGGAAGTGCTCGGCGTAAACGCGCGCGCCGAGCTTGCCGAAGCCGAAGCTCAGATGCAGCGCCGCCTCCGTGCCGCCGCCATGGCTGACGGCGCGACGCTGATCGCGCCCGAGACCGTGTTCCTGAGCCACGACACGCGCATCGGGCGCGACGTGGTGATCGAGCCGCATGTGGTGATCGGCGAGGGCGTCGCCATCGAGGACGGCGCGACGATCAAGGCCTTCTCGCACCTCCAGGGCGCGCATATCGGGCCGGGCGCCACGGTCGGTCCGTTCGCGCGGCTCAGGCCCGGCGCGCGGCTTGCCCGCAATGCGCATATCGGCAATTTCGTCGAGATCAAGCAGGCCGAGATCGACGAGGGCGCCAAGGTCAATCACCTGACCTATATCGGCGATGCGCGTGTCGGTGCGCGCGCCAATGTCGGCGCCGGCACCATCACCTGCAACTATGACGGCTTCGCCAAGCACCGCACCGAGATCGGCGCGGGCGCTTTCATCGGCTCGAACAGCTCGTTGGTGGCGCCGGTCAAGATCGGGGAGGGGGCCTATATCGGCTCCGGCAGCGTCATCTCGAAGGACGTCGCGCCTGACGCGCTGGCGCTGACCCGCGCCCCGCAAGAGGAACGGCCCGGCTGGGCCGCGCGGCTCAGGCAGCATTGGGCCCGCGCCAAAGCCAAGGCCAGCGGAAACAAAGGGACATAGAACGTGAGAATTCGCGACACGAAACCGCGCCAATTCGCTGTTAGCGGCGGGCGAAAGGGGTAAGGGGCGATGTGCGGCATCGTTGGAGTTCTCGGCAAAGGACCGGTCGCGGGCCAGCTCGTCGACGCGCTGAAGCGCCTCGAATATCGCGGCTACGATTCAGCTGGCGTTGCGACCGTCGAGAACGGCCATCTCGGCCGCCGCCGCGCCGAAGGCAAATTGCGCAACCTCGAACTGCGGCTCGACCAGACGCCGCTCTCCGGCGCGGCAGGCATCGGCCATACCCGCTGGGCCACGCACGGTAAGCCCATCGAGGCGAACGCGCACCCGCATATGACCGAGCTCGTCTCGGTCGTGCATAACGGGATCATCGAGAATTTCCGTGAGCTGAAGGCTGAGCTCGAAGCTGAAGGTGCGGTGTTCACCAGCGACACCGACACCGAGGTCATCGCCCATCTGATCACCCGCGAGCTGAAAGCGGGCGCCGACCCCGTGCAAGCGGTCAACGCCGCGCTCAAGCGGCTCGAAGGCGCCTTCGCGCTTGCCATGATCTTCGCGGGCTTCGACGACTTGATGATCGTCGCGCGCCAGGGCAGCCCGCTTGCCATCGGCTTCGGAGAGGGCGAGATGTTCGTGGGCTCAGACGCCATCGCGCTCGCGCCGTTCACCGACGCCATCGCCTATCTCGAGGACGGCGACTGGGCGGTGCTGACGCGGGGCGGCGTCGCCATTCGCGACAGGCTCGGCCAGGCGGTCGAGCGCCCCGTCGCCCGCTCGCACGCCTCGGCGCTGCTCGTCGACAAGGGCAACCATCGCCACTTCATGGCGAAGGAGATCCACGAGCAGCCGGAGGTGATCGGCCACACGCTCGCGACCTATGTCGATCTCGCGACGAACCGCATCGACATGCCGGCCCTGCCGTTCGATTTCGCCAAGGTGAGCCGGCTCTCGCTCTCGGCTTGCGGCACGGCCTTCTATGCCTGCCTCGTCGCCAAATATTGGTTCGAGCGTTGGGCGAGATTGCCGGTCGATGTCGATATCGCCTCGGAGTTCCGCTACCGCGAGACCGCGCTCGAACCCGGCGGCGTCGCCCTGTTCGTCTCGCAGTCGGGCGAGACCGCCGACACGCTCGCCTCGCTCCGCTATTGCCGCGACCAGGGCCAACACATCGTCTCCGTCGTCAATGTTCGGGAATCCTCGATCGCCCGCGACTCCGATGCGGTCGTGCCGACGCTGGCCGGCCCCGAGATCGGCGTGGCCTCGACCAAGGCCTTCACCTGCCAGCTCACCGTGCTCGCCTGCCTGGCCATCGCGGCCGGCAAGGCGCGCGGGGTCATCGGCCCTGAGCTCGAGGCCGAGCTCGTCGGCGCGCTCGCCGAAGTGCCGCGCCACATGGCGACGATCCTGCGCGACGAGAGCCCTTACGAGGCGCTTGCGCACACGCTCTCCAAGGCGCGCGACGTGCTCTATCTCGGCCGCGGCTTAAGCTATCCGATCGCGCTGGAAGGCGCGCTCAAGCTCAAGGAGATCAGCTACATCCACGCCGAGGGCTATGCCGCGGGCGAGCTGAAGCATGGGCCGATCGCGCTGATCGACGAGAACATGCCGGTGATCGTGATCGCGCCGCGCGACGATCTCTACGACAAGACGGTCTCGAACATGCAGGAAGTGGCCGCGCGCGGCGGACAGATCGTGCTGGTGAGCGATGCCGATCCGGCTTCGACCGGCTGCGCCATCGCCACCTGCTTGCCAGTCCCTGAGGTGCACCGCTTCGTCGCGCCGCTCATCTACGCGCTGCCGGTGCAGCTCATCGCCTATCACACGGCGACCTTCATGGGCACGGACGTCGATCAGCCGCGCAACCTCGCAAAGTCCGTGACCGTCGAATAGAATAGGGCCTCGGATTTGCCCGATTTCTCTGTTTGAGCAAGGACATGGCGGATAATCGGAAGCGCCTCCAGCTGCGCCGCCTCCTTTGGGGCGGCCGCATCCGCCCGTCAACGCTACTGCTCGGCGCGGCGCTCGCCCTTTGCGGTGCGCCTGCTCATGCCCAGGACGGGGCGCTGAAGACCGGGGCCGCTTCTCTATCAGCCGGCAAATATGATGCTGCGGTGCGCCAGCTCTCAGCGGCCATCAATTCCTCGGGCATCTCGCCCGGCCAGGCCGCCAAGGCGCTCTATCTCCGCGGCATCGCCTATCGCAAGCTCGGCCAGCCCGGCCGCGCGGTGTCCGATCTCGGCGCAGCGATCTGGCTCGGTCTGCCGGCCGACGATCGGGTCAAGGCACAGGTCAATCGCGGTCTCGCCTACAAGGCCGCCGGGCTTTCGAGCCAGGCCGAAGCGGAATTCTCCCAGGCGCGGAAGGCGGGCGGCAGCGGCGAGGTCGCCCGGCTGATGGAGCAAGACGGCGGCGCCACCGCGGCAAGCACGGCGTCCATCGGCGCTTTCGATACAGCGGTCCGGTCGGAATCGGATGGGCCGCGCGCGGCGAGCGTGGCCATATCCGAGCCCGGCCAGACCCGCACCGCCGCGACGGCGCCCGGCTCTTGGGATACGTCGGTCACGAGTGGCGCGCAAACGCCGAGCGGCAGCTCCGGCGGCGGAAATCGCCTCACGCGCTTCTGGGATTCGGTGACCGGGTCGTCCGACGCACCGGCGGCCGCTCCCGCTGCCGCGCCTGCGCCCGCGCCGGAGCGGACCACCACCGCGCCGCAACGCACCACCGTCGCGGCAGCGCCAAAAGCGGCGGCGCCGACCACAGGCTGGACCGCGACCACCGACAGCGCGGCAACGGCCAGCGACGCCGGCGGGCGGGGCAGCGGCTGGCGCCTGTTCTCCCGCAGCGCCGAGGCCGACCCGACGCCTGCGCCTGCCGCGACCCGCGCCAGCAGCAGCGGGGGCGGCGGTTCCTATCGCCTGCAATTCGCCGCGACCAAATCGGAAGCGGAGGCCAATGCGCTCTGGAAGAAAGTCTCGCGCGAGAACTCGCAAGTGGGCGCGCTCCAGCCCCGCATCAAGAAGAGCGAGATCGGCAGCTTCGGCACGTTCTACCACCTGACGGTCGGGCCGTTCTCCGACAAGGCCGAGACGGTCAAGGCCTGCAACGCGCTCAAACGGAAGGGCGTGGACTGCTTCCTCGAAGGATCGGAGGAGCAGTAACCCTGCGGCCGCGGCGCGCCTCGCATCCGCGCCAGGCATGCTAGAACCTGCGGGCCATGGACGCCGAACACCCTCCGCAAGCGCCGTCAAAGCCCGACAAGCTCGGCCTGCTCGACGGCACAGAGCCTGCCTCCTCGCATCTCGGCCCAAGGCTGCGCGGCTATTTCCTCACCGGTCTGATCATCGTCGGCCCTGTGGCCATCACGCTTTATGTCGTGTGGTGGTTCATCAACCTGGTCGACGGCTGGGTTAAGCCGCTCCTGCCGCAAGCGCTTCGGCTCGACACCTATCTTCCGTTCGACGTGCCGGGCGTCGGCCTGATCGTCGGCATTCTCGGCCTGATGCTGGTCGGCGCGCTCACCGCCAATCTGTTCGGGCGCACCGTCGTCGGCTACAGCGAGATGATGCTCGACCGCATGCCGGTCGTGCGCGGCGTGTACCGCCTGCTGAAGCAGATCTTCACCACGGTGTTCTCCAACAGCGGCAACTCCTTCAAGCGCGTCGGCCTGATCGAGTTTCCCCGCAAGGGGCTTTACGCGCTGGTCTTCGTGTCGGGCGATCCGCCCTCGGAGGTGAAGGGCAAGATCGGCAATGGCGAGGAGCTGATGACGGTGTTCATGCCGAACGCGCCGAACCCGACCACGGGCTTCGTCGTGTTCATGCCGGCCAAGGACGTCATCCTGCTCGACATGGCGATCGACGATGCCGCCAAGCTCGTGGTGTCCGCGGGGCTTGTCGGTCCGCCGCAGGACGCGCTGCACAAGATGGCCGAGGACGCGAAGCGCGAGAAGCCTGTGCCCGAAGAAGAGCCGGTGGTTTGAAGGCCGCACTGGCTTCGTCATGCCCGGACTTGATCCGGGCATCCATTCCGTTTGTCGCGCCAAGGGAAAGGATCGCCGGGTCAAGCCCGGCGATGACGGCGGGAAGTTTGAAAGCTCACCCCGCCCGCATCAGCTTGATCGCGTCATCGCGCTCGAACAGATAGAGCAGCAGCCGCAAAGCCTCGGCGTCGGGGCCAGTCAGGTCCGGATCGCGGGCGAGCCTGAGCCGCGCATCGTCCTGCGCCGCCGCGAGGAGATCGGCGTGCTCAGGCAGACTGGCGATGCGGAAGCCAGGCAGCCCGCTCTGCCGCGTGCCGAGCACTTCGCCGCCGCCGCGCAGACGCAGATCCTCCTCCGCGATGACGAACCCGTCCTCGGTCTGCCGCATCACGTTGAGCCGCTCACGCGCGGTCTCACCCAGAGGCGGCTTGTAGAGCAGCACGCAAGACGACTCGGCGGCGCCGCGCCCGACGCGCCCGCGAAGCTGGTGCAACTGCGCCAGTCCAAAGCGCTCGGCATGCTCGATGATCATGATCGAGGCGGCGGGCACGTCGACGCCCACCTCGATCACCGTGGTTGAAACGAGCACGTCGAGCTTGCCCGCAGCGAACTCCGCCATGACGCGGTCTTTCTCCTTGCCGCTCATCTGTCCATGCACGAGGCCAACCCTGTCGCCGAACCGCTTCTTCAACGCGGCATAGCGCTCCTCCGCGGCGGCGAGATCGAGCACCTCGGATTCGGCGACCAGCGGGCAGACCCAATAGACCTGCGCGCCGCTTTCGACCGCGCGCTCGACGCCTTCGACCACCTCGTCGAGGCGCTCGAGCGGCACCGCGCTCGTCTTAACGGGCTTCCGCCCCGGCGGCTTCTCGTCGAGCCGCGACACGTCCATGTCGCCATAGCCTGCGAGCAATAGCGTGCGCGGGATAGGGGTCGCGGTCATCACGAGCAGCTCGGCGCCGCCGCCCATGCCTTTAGCTTGCAGCGCGAGCCGCTGATGCACGCCGAACCGATGCTGCTCGTCGATGACCACGAGGCCGAGATCGCGAAAGGCAATCGCCTCCTGGAACAGCGCATGCGTGCCGATCAGGATGTCGATGCTGCCGTCCTTCAACGCGGCGAGGATATCGGCGCGCGCCGCGCCGCGCTCGCGGCCCGTGAGCAGCGCGACGCGCAAGCCGGCCGGTGCGGCGAGCTTGGAGATAGTCGCGTAGTGCTGCCGGGCGAGCAGCTCGGTCGGCGCCATCAGCGCGGCCTGCGCGCCCGCCTCGACGACGGCGGTCATAGCGAGCAGCGCGACGACCGTCTTGCCGCTGCCGACGTCGCCTTGCAGCAGGCGCAGCATCCGCTCCTCGCTCCTGAGGTCCGCGTCGATCTCGGTGAGTGCGCGTTTCTGCGCAGCCGTCAGCTTGAAGGGGAGGCCGGCCACGATCTTCTTGCGCAGCGCGCCGGAACCCTTGAGCCGGCGCCCGGCACGGCGCTTCATGCGTGCGCGGATCACCGCAAGTGCAAGCTGGTTCGCGAGCAGCTCGTCATAAGCGAGCCGCGAGCGGGCAGGCGTACCCGGCGCCAGATCGGCCTCGCTTTCCGGGGCATGCAGCCGCGCCACCGCCTCGGCAAAAGACGGCCAGCCCTTCTCGGCACGCAACGAGCCGTCGATCCATTCGGGAAGTCGCGGCACCACCGGGAGAGCCTCGCCGATGGCCTTGCGCAGCACCGTGTTGGAGAGGCCCGCCGTTAGTGGATAGATCGGCTCGTGCAGGGGCAGCTTGCTCGCGTCGCGCGCCGTGCCGCCATCGACCGGCACCACGTGGTCCGGATGCGGCATCTGCAGCCAGCCGTCATAGGCTTCGAGCTTGCCGGAGACGAGGCGGCGGCTGCCTACCGGCAGCAGGCGCTTGAGATAGTCCGGGTCGGCATTGAAATAGACCAGTTCGAACGACGCGCCCGCATCGTCCTCGACCAGCACCTTGTAGGGCGCCCGCCGTCCGCGCCTGCCGCCGCCCGGCCTGTGCTCGGCCACGGTGACTTCGAGCGTCGCCAGCTCGCCGATCTTCGCGTCGCTGACTTGCGGGGTGATGGCGCGATCGATCACGCCGACCGGCAAATGCCAGAGCAAATCCGCAACGCGCGCATGCGTGCCGGTCCCGCGTGGGGCGACGAGCTTGTTGAGCATCCCCTCGACGCGCGGGCCCACGCCCTTCAGCGAGCGCACCGTGGTGAAGAGTGGAGCTAGTCGAGGAGGGCGCATGGTCGTGCTTCGTATCCAACGGGTGTCATCGCCCGGCTTGACCCGGCTGCGCCGGCCGAAGCCCCTGGGCAACGTTGTTTGCAGTGCTAGGCTTCGCCGGGCGAAGGCCGGGCGACCTAGTAATCAGCACCGTGAGTCGCCTTGCAATGCCAGTGAGTACTGGGTGCCCGCCTTCGCGGGCATGACACCCTCTTAGGTCGTCAAACTTGACAGAGTCCGCCGCGCTGGCTCTAACCCCAAGCGCACGAACTCTGAAAACCAAATCATGTCTGGTAGCGATCTTGGCATGCGCCGCCGGCGGGCGCTGTGGCGGGCGACCCATCGGGGCACGAAGGAAATGGACTTCCTGCTCGGCCGCTTCGCCGCGGCTTCGCTGGACAGCATGAATGCGGCCGAGATCACCGTGTTCGAGCAGCTGATCGACGCGCCCGACCCGGAAATCGAGGCCGCGGTGCTGGACCGCACCTCGCTCGGCGCGCGCGAGCTCGATGAACTGATCGGCCTGCTCAGGCATTTTCACGGTCTGGACCAGGCGGGCTAGGCGGCATGGCTGACAAGCAAGAGGTTGCGGCGCTCCCTGTCGGCCGCCTGTTCGAAGGGAAGGGGCCTGCCGTCGCCGCGGCCGTGCCGGAAGGCCTCGACGCGCTGCTGCTCGCCGAGCTGGCGCGCCGCGCGGCGGGGCCCGTGCTGCACGTTGCGCGGGACGGCAACCGGCTTGCCACGCTGGAAGAGGCCATCCCGTTCTTCGCGCCCGACGTGCAGGTGCTGGTGTTCCCCGCCTGGGACGGCGTGCCCTACGACCGCGTGGCGCCGAACGGCGAGACCATCGCGCGTCGCATCGCCACGCTTGCCGCGCTCGCGGCCCGCGCGCCGGACGACAACAGCCCGCTCGTCGTGCTGACCTCGGTCAACGCCGCGGTCCAACGCGTGCCGCCGCGCGCATTTCTCGAAGCGTCGAGCCTGCGCCTTGCGCCGGGCAATGTGATGAGCATGCAGGCGCTGGTCGAGAAGCTCGAGACCTCGGGTTATGTGCGCGCCGGCACGGTGACCGATCCCGGCCAATATGCCGTGCGCGGCGGCATCGTCGATCTTTATCCGCCGGGCGCGCGCGCCATGCGGCTTGATTTCTTCGGCGATACGCTCGAATCGATCCGCGCCTTCGATCCCGAGACGCAGCGCACCGCCGCGCGGCTTGAGGCGCTCGAGCTGTTACCGATGAGCGAGGTCGCGCTGACGCCGGAGGTGCGGAGCGCCTTCCGTCAGCGTTATGTCGAGCTGTTCGGCCCCGTGACCGGCGACGACCCGCTTTACGAATCGATCTCGGCTGGCCGCCAGCATCAGGGCATGGAGCATTGGCTGCCGCTGTTCCATGACCGTCTCGACACGCTGTTCGACTATATGCCCGGCGCCGTGGTTACGCTCGATCCGCTCGCCGACGATGCCCGTGCGCGGCGGCTCGAGCAGATCGCCGACCATTACGATGCGCGCTCGCAGGCGCTCGAGCGCAAGGCTTTCGGCGCGCCGCCCTACCATCCGGTGCCGCCCGAGAGCATGTTCCTGAGCGAAGCCGAGTGGCAACGGGCGCTCGCCGCGCGCCGCACGGTCGCGCTCGACGCCTTCGAGCGGCCCGAGGCACCGGGCGCGTCAGTGGTCTCGTTTGGCGGACGGCAGGGGCGCGCCTTCGGTCCCGAGCGGCAGACCGAAGGCACCAATGTGTTCGACGCGGTGGTGGCCCATGCCAAGCGGCTGCGCGGCGAGGGAAAGCGCGTGATCGTCGCCTGCTGGAGCAACGGCGCGCGCGAGCGGCTTGCGACCTTGCTTGCCGAGCACGGCATCGGGCCCACGGCGAGCGTCGCCGATTTTGCGCAAGCGCTCGCGGCGCCGCATGGCGAGACACTGTTTGCGGTGCTGCCGCTCGAGACCGGCTTCGAGGCGCCGGGGCTCGCCGTCATCGGCGAGCAGGACATTCTCGGCGACCGGCTCGTGCGCAAGACCAAGCGCGCGCGCGGGGCCGACGCGCTTACTGAAGTGTCGAGCCTCCAGATCGGCGATCTCGTCGTGCATACCGATCACGGTATCGGCCGCTTCGTCGGGCTTGCCACCATCGAGGCGGCCGGCGAGCCGCATGATTGCCTCGAGCTGCATTATGCCGGCGGCGACAAGCTCTATCTACCGGTCGAGAACATCGATCTGCTCACGCGCTACGGCTCGGACGAGGCCGGCGTCCAACTCGACCGCCTCGGCGGCGTCGGCTGGCAGTCGCGCAAGGCCCGGCTCAAGAAGCGTATCCGCGACATGGCCGAGAAGCTGATCAAGGTCGCGGCGCTGCGCGAGCTGCGCCAGGCGCCGGTGCTGACGCCACCCGACGGCCTCTATGACGAGTTCTCCGCGCGCTTCCCCTATGAGGAGACCGACGATCAGGTCACCAGCATCGGTGCCGTGCTCGACGATCTCGCGAGCGGACGGCCGATGGACCGGCTGATCTGCGGCGATGTCGGCTTCGGCAAGACCGAGGTGGCGCTCCGCGCGAGCCTGCTCGCCGTGCTGGCCGGCAAGCAGGTTGCGGTCGTCGTGCCGACCACGCTGCTGGCGCGTCAGCATTTCCACACCTTCACCGAGCGCTTCCGCGGCTTCCCGGTCAAGGTCGCGCAGGCCTCGCGGCTGGTCACCGACAAGGAGCGCGCCGAGGTCAAGAAGGGCCTGAAGAGCGGCGACATCGACATCGTGATCGGCACCCATGCATTGCTCGGCAAGTCCGTCGAGTTCGCCGATCTCGGGCTCCTGATCGTCGACGAGGAGCAGCATTTCGGCGTGCAGCACAAGGAGCGGCTGAAGCAGCTCCGCGACGACGTGCATGTGTTGACGCTGACCGCGACGCCGATCCCGCGCACGCTACAGCTTGCGCTCTCTGGCGTGCGCGAGATGTCGATCATCGCCACGCCGCCGGTCGACCGGCTCGCGGTGCGGACCTATGTCATGCCGTTCGACCCGATGATCCTGCGCGAGGCGCTGTTGCGCGAGCGCTATCGCGGCGGGCAGACCTTCTATGTCGTGCCGCGCATCTCTGATCTCGACGATGCGGCGGCCTTCCTCGCCGAGCATGTGCCGGAGCTGAAGGTCGCGCGCGCACACGGCCAGATGGGCTCGCGCGAGCTCGACCAGGTGATGAACGCCTTCTACGACCGGCAATACGATGTGCTGCTCTCGACCACGATCGTCGAGTCCGGTCTCGATATCCCGTCGGCTAACACGCTGATCGTGCATCGCGCCGATATGTTCGGGCTGGCCCAGCTCTATCAGTTGCGGGGGCGCGTCGGCCGCTCCAAGATTCGCGCCTATTCCTATTTCACGATTCCCCCCGACGCGCGGCTGACGCCGGCTGCCGAGAAACGGCTGAAGGTGCTGCAATCGCTCGACACGCTCGGCGCGGGCTTCGTGCTCGCGAGCCACGACCTCGACATCAGGGGCGCCGGCAATCTGCTCGGCGAGGAGCAGTCAGGGCACATCAGAGAAGTCGGCTTCGAGCTTTACCAGTCGATGCTGGAGGAGGCCGTTGCGGCACTGCGCGGCGGGGAGGGCGGCGAGGTCGAGGACCAGTGGTCGCCGCGCATCAATCTCGGCACGGCGGTGCTGATCCCCGAGGATTATGTCCCGGACTTGCAGGTGCGGCTCGGGCTCTACCGGCGGCTTTCCGGCGTCGAGAGCCACGAGGCCATCGAGGCCTTCGCCGCCGAGCTGATCGACCGCTTCGGGCCGCTCCCCGACGAGGTGCGCCATCTGCTCGACGTGGTCGAGATCAAGGGGCTCTGCCGGCAGGCCGGCGTCGAGCAGATCGATGCGGGGCCGAAGGGCGCGGTGCTGGCTTTCCGCAACAAGAGCTTCGCCAACCCGGAAGGGCTGATCGATTTCATCCGCAAGGAGGGCGCGCGGGTGAAGCTCCAGCCCGATCACCGGCTCATCTACTATGCCAATTGGGACACGCCGGAAGCACGGCTTGCCGGCGCGCGCGACCTGCTGCAACAGCTCGTCAAGATCGCCGCGAAGGTGAAGCAGGCGGCGTGATAGCCGCGGCGAGGTTTTCCTTTCCTCACCATTGGCTCGTCATGCCCGGCCTTGTGCCGGCATCCACGATTGGGCAAGCGGCGGAGAAAAAATCGTGGATGCCCGGGAAAAGCCCGGCCATGACGAAATAAGGCTAGGCTTTCGCAAGTATCTCTTCCCGCAGCACGCGGCCGTGCGCGTCGCGCGGGATCGCGCGGACCTGCACCAACCTGTCGGGGAATTTGTACGGCGCGACCTCGCGGCCTGCGAGGAACGCATGCAGCGCCGCGAGCGAGACTGCCGCATCGGCGCGCGGCACCACCGCGGCGAAGATGCGGTCGCCTGCCATAGGGTCTGGCGCCGTGAAGCAGGCAGCGTCGAGAAACCCTGGAAAGTCCCGATAGAGCGCGTCGAGCTCGCTGGCAGCGATGGCGACGCCGCCATGCTGGATGAGCTCCGCGTCGCGCACGAGCCGGACGCTTGTGCCATCGGCGTTCGCGGCCGCGCGCAATCCGGTTCCGACGAAACCATCCGGGTCTGGCGCCAGCGGACTGTCCGAAAGCCCGTGCGACACGACCGGTCCGCGCAGGAGAAGCTCGTGGCCTCCATCCAGCCTCGGCGCGAGCCTTGTCTCGACGAACACGGCGCCCTCGCCAGCGTCGCCGAGCGGCACAGGCCCGAGCGGAAGCGCTGACGGGTCGGCGCGCAAGCCGCGGCGCAGCACGAGGCTCGCCACATCGCCGAGCGGATAGAGATCGAAATAGGAGGCGAGCGCCGCGGCGGGCGAGGGGGCCGTCTCGGCAAGCTGCGCCGCCGACCACACGCAGCCGAGTCGCCGCAAGCGGCATTGCTGGCGCTGCAATACGCCGTCTCGGGCAAGCTCGGCGCGGATCGGTGCCGGTAGCGCCGTCACCGTCGCGCCCGTGTCCAACACCTGGCTGACGAACGCCGCATAGTCGAAGGGCTGGTGCAGCGCGAGCGCGGCGCCCGAGATCAGCCACGGCGCGAGCCCTAGCGACAGCCCGGCCTGGCCGGTGAGCGGGTAGGGGTTGAGGATCACGTCGCCGCGGTCGAGCCCGAGCGCCATCACCGTCATGGCGCCTTGCGCGAGGAGCTCGTCCTCTGTGCGCACGACCGGAAGGACGGGCTCGCCCGCGCGCGCGGTGAAGGTGATAAGCGCGGGTCCGGCCATCGCCCGCGAGACCGGCGCATGCATCCCATGCCGGCCCGTCTCTAGGATCTCGTCGAGTGGTGCCACCCCATCGGGCAACCCTTGGCCAAAGCCCAGCACGAAGCGCACCGCGATCTCGCGCGCGGCGGTGCGGCAAAGATCTTCGGCGCGCGCCTCGCCTTCAAACGCCGCCACGCCGATCAGCGCGACCGGTGCGCCGTCCGCGCAGACCTTGGTGATCTCCGCGCCCCGCCACAGCATCGGCAGCGCAACAACGGTCAACCCAGCGCGCCAGGCGCCGAGCAGCACCAGCGCGTGCTCCGCGATATTGGGAAGCTGTACGGCAATGCGGTCGCCGGGTGCCAAGCCGAGGTCGATGAAATAGGAGGCAAGCGCGTCGACGGCGCCGTCGGCCTCGCCGTAGCTCAGCGCGCGCGGCCGTCCGAGCCCCAGCGCCTCGCGGTTCTGCGGATCGACCAGGGCGAGAGCTTCAGGCCTTTGCCCTGCGCGGCGGCGCAGCAGCCCCTCGGCGGTGAGACGGCCGCCGACCGAGCCGCTCACCTCTTTATGCTCGATCTCGCCGGTGGGCAGCATGACCATGGCGAAAGCTCACCGCTTCGTGGTGTCGCGCCGCTCCGCCGAAGCCGTCGGCTCGAGCCACCACGTGTCGATCCGATAGCCGTAAAGCGGTGTTTCAGCGGGACGCTTGAGGTCGCTCCAATGCGCGACCCACTGGCGCGGCAGATGGAACAGCGGGATCACGTAATCGCCGGAAAGCAGCACGCGGTCGAGCGCGCGCACGGCGGAGACGAAGCCGTCGCGCTCCTCGGCCTTGAGCACCGCCTCGATCATCGCGTCGACCGCGGGACTCTTCACGCCCGCGTAGTTGAACGAGCCCTCGGTCACGGCTGCATCGCTCCCCCAGCGAAAGGATTGCTCGTTGCCCGGCGACAGCGACACTGGCCAGAAATACTGGATCATGTCGAAGTCGTAAGTCTGCTTGCGCCGCTGATATTGGGCCGAGTCAACTTGGCGGATTCGCGCGTCGATTCCCACCTGTTTCAGGGCGCGGGAAAACGTGAGCAGCAGCCGCTCCTGCGCCCGCGTCGCTGCCAGGATCTCGAAGGCGAACGGCTCGCCGGTCTCCTTGTTGACGAGCTTGCCGCCTTTGAGCTCCCAGCCGGCTTGCTCCAGCAGCTCAAGCGCCTCGCGCCGGCCGTCGCGGTTCTCGCCCGTGCCGTCGCTGACCGGGAAGGCGAAGCGTCCGTCCATGATCTCGGGCTTCACCGCCTCGGCGAACGGCGCGAGCAACTCGCGCTCGCGCGCATCGGCCGGGCGGTTGTGCGCGCTCAGGTCGGAGCGGGCGAAATAGCTTTCCGTGCGCGCATATTGCCCGTGATAGAGCGTGCGGTTCACCCACTCGAAATCGAACAGCTTGATGAGCGCCTGGCGCACGCGCTGGTCGGCGAAGAGCGGCCGCCGCGTGTTGAACACGAGGGCGGACATGCCGGCAGGCGTCTCGAGCGGCAGCTCTTCCTTCACGACGCGCCCATCGCGCAGCGCGGGAAAATCGTAGCCTTCGGTCCAGCGCGTCGGATCGTCCTCGTTGCGCAGTCGCACGAGCCCCGACTTGAACGCCTCGAACATGCTGCCGGCGTCGCGGTAATAGTCGTAGCGGATCTCGTCGAAATTATAGTGGCCGCGATTGACGGGGAGATCGCGCGCCCAATAGTTCGGATCGCGCTTGAAGGTGATGCTCTTGCCGGGATCGACCTTCGAGATCGTGTAGGGACCGCTGCCGATCGGCGGCGTGAGCGTCGTCTTCTCGAAGGTCTCAGGCGTAAGCAGATGCTTCGGCAGCACCGGCATCAGCCCGAGGATCAGCGGCATCTCGCGGTCGCCGCTCTCGTCGAAGGTGAAGCGCACCTTGCGCTCCCCGGTCTGCTCAACCTTGGCGACCTTCTTGTAGTAGGAGCGGTGGTTCGGGCGCCCGTGGTCGCGCAGGACCGCATGCGAGAAGATCACGTCATCGACGGTGATCGGCGTCCCGTCGGAGAACTTCGCCGCGGGGTTCAGCGTGAACTCGACGAAGCTACGGTCGTCCGGCGTCTCGACCCTCTCGGCGATCAGGCCGTACAGGGTGAAGGGCTCGTCATAGGCGCGGGCGAGCAGGCTCTCGTAGAGATATTCGCGCACCCCCTCGGCCGGCGCGCCTTTGACGATCAGCGGGTTCAGGCTGTCGAACGAGCCCTGCATCGCGAACACGGCGCGTCCGCCCTTTGGCGCGTCGGGATTGGCGTAGGGAAAGTGGGTAAAGCCGTCTGCCCGCTCAGGCTCGCCGTGCATGGCGATGCCGGGCGCCGGCTCCGCGCGAGCCACCCCCGACAGCAGCAAAACCCCAAGAAACAACAATGAAATATGGGCTTTCAAAGGGGCCTGCCGTGGCTATAGAATCGGTTCCGCATCGCAGCATCAAGGTAACACCGAAGGCAGCCCGGCGCTGCCTCGAGGGACGGTAGCGAACAGTGATTGAGTGCCTAAGAATCCGCCTCTTGGCGCCCGGTCAGCCACGTCTACGCCTCAATTCAGGTATTGACCCTAGCGTTGGGACGCGGGGCCAGGGCAATACGACAAACAGAGCAAAAAACCTGCCCGCGAAAAGAGGAAAGGTCGATTGATGATCCGCTCCAACAGACGGAATAGCCTGACGGAAGGCTCGGCCCGGCTCGCGCTCCGCGCGGCCATCGGCGCGCTGGTCCTGGGGATGGCCGCGCCTTTGGCTTTGGCGCAGCAAGATCCGCCGGCGCAGCCGAAAAGCACGGCCGCGCCGAAGCAAGCGCCCGCGGCCGCTGGTGGCGCGGCGCCTCCGCAGGGCGACGCGTGGGTCAAGCTCTGCATGAACAACGAGCAGACCGCCAACAAGGAAATCTGCCTGATCAATCACGAAGGGCTCGAGCCCAATACCGGCATGGTGCTGATCGCCGCCGCCGTGCGCAAAGCCGAGGGCGAGGACAAGCAGCAGCTTCTCGTGCGCGTGCCGACGGCTTACGCGCTCGTGATCCCGGCCGGCGTCCAGATCAAGATCGACGAGGGGCAGCCGATCCAGCTGCAATATTCGATCTGCTTCCCGACCAGCTGCCAGGTGCAGATGGAGCTCACCAAAGAGCTCTATGACAGCATGCGCAAGGGCAAGCAGATGGTCGTGGCGGCGATGAACATCCAGCAGAAGACCATGGGCTTTCCGGTGCCGCTCACGGGCTTCGGCAAGGCCTATGACGGCCCGCCGGTCGACAACGTGAAATACGAAGAGTCGCGGCGCCAGCTCATGGAAGTCTTCCGCAAGCGCCAGGCCGAGCTTGCCGCCAAGGCGGCGCAGGCCGAGCAGCAGAAGGGCGCGACGGGTGCGGCTCCGGCCGCCGCGGCCCAGGGCTCGGCGGCGCCTGTGAAGCGGCAGCCGGCTCAGCCCGCGCCTGGGCAATAGCCAGCGGCACTTAGAGCAACGCCAAGAATCGAAAAGGCCGCCCCAACGGGCGGCCTTTTTTTATTGTTCCACTCTCAGGTCGTCATCCCACGAAGGCGGGACCTAGTATTCACCGGACGCGCAAAGTTCTGACGGCGCGCCGATTACTGGGTTGCCCGGCCAAGCCGGGCAATGACAAGTGGAGAGGTGTGCGCGTGAACACGAACGCAGGGTGGCAAACCGGCGAAGGCGGTTAAGGCTAGTGCTCCTGCAGGAAGCGGAAGCGGAAGATGCCGCCCCGCAAATCCTCGAACAGCTCAGACACCTGCGGGTGGCGCAATGGCTCGTCAGACGCGTCGGGCACGAGGTTCTGCTCCGAGACATAGGCGATGTACTCGGTCTCGGCGTTCTCGGCGAGCAGATGGTAGAAGGGCTGGTCCTTGTTCGGGCGGACCTCCTGCGGGATCGAGCGATACCACTCCTCCGTGTTGGAGAAAGTCGGATCGACGTCGAAGATCACGCCACGAAACGGATAGAGCCGGTGGCGCACCACCTGCCCGATCTGAAATCTGGCGTTGCGGACGGTAGACATTGCACGAGACCCGCGTCCCCCAAGTCCTTCATCGATAAGACCGGAGCCTTTGGGGGCTGTCAACTTAACTGTCGGCGTTACGACCAGCGCCGGTTCGACCACATGAACTGTTCCGGATTCTCTCGAATCCACGTCTCGAAGTGACGCTGAATTGCGGCGGTAATAGAGCGGATATCTTCCGCCTGATTGCTGGTGCGCGGAATGTGCAGCTCGTTGACGTTGACGTCGAAACAGGCGCGGTTGCCGACGCGGATGCAGCGTCCGATCCAGATGCGCGCGCCGACGCGCCGCGCGATCATCGCGGCGATGGGCATGCTCTTCGCCGGGTAGCCGAAGAACGGCACGGCGATGCCTTGCGCGTCGTAGAGGTCGGAGATGAAGCCGAGCCGGCCGCCCTGGCGCACATAGTCCATGATCAGGCGCGCGGTCTTCTGCGTTTCGTCGTTGGTCGGCGCGCGCCCGCGGCCGAACAGGCCGCCCGGATAAAGCGCCTGGCGCTGCCGGCGAAGATAGCGGTCGACATAGGGGTTCTTGACCTGCCGGTAGACGCCGGCCGGACGCACGCCGGCTAAGGTCACCGGCCACATGCCGATCTCCCAATTGCCCATATGCATGGTGACGATCAGCGCCGGACCCATCTTGTCCTTGTAGCGGCCGATCCAATGGCCGTTGGTGACGTGAAGCCGGTCGGGCTCTTTCAGGATGCGGTCGATGTTCATGGTCTCGACCATGACGCGGCCGAGATTCTCCCAGGCCGCGCGCGCGATGCGCTCGTGCTCTTCCTTGGTCTTGTCCGGAAAGGCGAGGGCGAGATTGGCGAGCGCGCGCTTGTGCCGCCGGTTGAACGGCGCGATCAACCGCCAGGCCTTGGCCGAGATCGAGCCGGCGAGGTCGAGCGGAAACAGGCGCACGATCCCGATGAGAAAGCGCAAGCCCAGATACTCGAAGCGGTAGCGCAGGTCGCGCCAGAATGAGAGTCCAGAGTTCCTGGCCACGCGGCCGCTCCCCGTGTTTTGGCTTGGTCGATTGGGTGAGACCCCATCCTCGTGGCAAATGCTTGGAGGGGCGTCAACCCTTGCCGGCTCAGGGCGTAGGGCGCATCAGCGAGGGCAGCGCGGTCGGCGGCTCGAGGCCGACGCGCATGACGGCGCGGCGCAGGAAGGGCAGGGCGGCGAGGCCGTGCAGCATGGCACCGCGCGCTGCCTGCAAGGGCGCAAACCCCGTCAGCAGGGAACGGTTGAGAAAGTCTATGCCGACCGTGCGCGATAGCACGTCCAGCCGCCTCGCGCCCGCGTAGGCCCGGAGCACGTCGCCGCTACCGGGATCGGCGCCGCGGCCCAACGCCTCCGCCACGCAGTCCGCAAGCGCCGCCGCGTCGCGCAGACCGAGATTGAGCCCTTGCGCGCCGATCGGCGGGAGAATATGTGCCGCCTCGCCGACAAGGGCGGTGCGCCGCGCGCCGAGCGTGTCGGCGCTCAGTCCTTCCACAGGGAAGGCCGCGCGCGGCCCGGCGTCGGAGAGAGTGCCGAGCACGCCGCCGAGCCGCTCCGCCAGCGCCGCGACGAATGCGGCGTCGTCGAGCTGCAGCAAGCGCGCGGTCTCGGCGCGCGACCCGACCCAGATCAGGCTCGACGCATTCGGATCGGGCAGGGGGACCGTGGTGACCGAGCCGCCCTCGCGGTGCAATTCGGTCGAGATGCCATCATGCGGCAGCGTGTGGCCGAAGCTTGTGGCGATCGCGCTCTGCTCGTACGCCCAAGCGCGCGTCGTGATGCCGGCAGCCTCGCGGCAGACCGAGCGCCTGCCGTCGGCGGCGGCGACCAGCCGCGCCGCCACGTCCGTGCCGTCGTCGCACGCAACGCGGACGCCGCCGTCATCGAGCGTGATGCCTGTGACGCTCGCGGAGACGATTGTATCCAGCGCTTCGCGCGCACGAGCGTAGAGAGCGTCGACCAGCACCGTGTTCGGAATGTTGTAGCCGAACGCGTCCAAGCCGAGCTCGGCCGCCTCGAACGCGATCTCCGGCGCCCGGAGCAAGCTTCGCGAAGCGTCGACGATGCGCACCGTCTTGAGCGGCGCCGCATGCGGCGCCACCGTCTCCCAGACATCGAGCGCCTTCAGGAGATCGACGGAGCTCGAAAGCAGCGCTGCCGTGCGCGTGTCGCGCCGGCCTCCGCCGGCTTTCGCGGGCGCCGGCCCGATCAGAACGACATCAGCTCCGACTTGGGCAAGCGCCAGTGCCGCGGCCAGCCCAGCCGGACCCGCACCCACCACGGCGACGGCGTGGCGCTGGGCAACGTCGATGGTCTCGGTCTCATCCATGGCGCGTCCGAATCATAACGCGGATTCCGGGATCCGACCCCGTGCAGGCATGTCGCACGCACTGCGGCCCTTCGGCCACAGTGGGTGAAAAAATCCTGGATTCGACTGGTTTCATCCTACCAACCGGCCTTTCGGGGAAAGGCCTTCTAGCAATCCGCACAAGAAAGAACCCTCTGCCCGTTGCTCAACACGACTATTCATATAGGGTTAGGGTGCAAGACCGGCAAAACGCTCCTCTAAGCGGAGCGGCCGCCGGCAACAACGGGGGACTAAGCCATGACCGGGGGACTCGGTAAACTCAGCCGCTATCTGCTCGCTGGTGCGGGCGCTATCGGAATTCTGGCCGTCGGGGCACCCGAGGCCAAGGCTACGGACGTTCAGCAGCTGGAACAGACCCTGCGGGCCGTTCAGGAGCAGGTGAAGCAGCTGCAACGTGAAGTCGCGTCCGCCAAGGCCGCCGCCGCATCGGCGCAGAGCGCGGCGGCGAAAGCCGGCGGAGGCGGGGGCGGCGACGATCTCGACCTGAAGGTCAGGTGGAGGGGCGCGCCGGAATTCTCCAGCGCCGACGGCAAGTTCAAGGCCAAGGTCCGCGGCCGCTTGCACGCCGACTATAATTCGATCGATCAGGATCGCATCATCACCGGCAGGCCCGACGTCAGCGCCGCCGAGATCCGGCGCGCCCGTCTCGGTCTCGAAGGTGTTGTCTGGGGCGATGTCAAATACATCGTCGAGGCCGACTTCGCCAATGACGGCGTGTCGCTGAAGGACGCCTATCTCGAATATACCGGCCTGCTGGACGGTCTCGGTCTGCGCGTCGGCAACTTCAAGACGTTCAACTCGCTCGACCAGCTCAACAGCTCGAACTATCGGACCTTCCTCGAGACCCCTGCCTTCGTCGAGGCCTATGGCATTGACCGTCAGATCGGTGCCGCGGCGATCTATGCGCAGAAGCACTGGACGGCGGCCGCCGGCATATTCGGGCCGACGACGGCTGACGAGGAGGATTGGCTGACCGACGTCAGGACCGGGTCGGCCCGCTTGACCTTGGCCCCGATCAACAACGAGACGTCGACCGTGCATTTCGGTGCGAGCTGGCGCGATCGCCAGGGGGCACGGAACAATCGCGCGGATCCGGTCGGATCGGAGAATCAGTTCTTCCGCTATCGCTCACGCGGCGCGGATCTCCATCTTGCCGACCGCTTCATAGCGACGCCGCAGATTTTCGATCAGGATACGTTCTGGGGCCTGGAAGGCTTGCTGATCTGGAACCAGTTCTCGTTGCAAGGCGAGTACACGCAGCTCAGCGCCGATTCCTCCGCCCTGTTCGGACCCAACCCGAATCCGACCTATGACGGCTGGTATCTCGAGGCCAACTGGTTCATCACCGGCGAGAGGCAGGTCTACAACGAAGGCGTGATCGGCCGACCGAAAGTCAAGAACCCCGTGTTCCAGGGCGGCTACGGCGCCTGGCAGCTCGCCGGCCGGTATGACGTCATCGACCTGAGCGACGCGGCGCTCTTCATCGATGGTTGCAGAACGTGCGGCGAGCAGAGCACCTGGCTGATCGGCGTGAACTGGTGGCTCAACAACCATACGCGGTTGCAGTTCAGCTATAGCGAGTCCGACATCGAGGGCGGCGTCCTCGACGGTGCGAACCGGAACGATGGCGCCACGATCAAGGGCTTCGGCGCGCGCGCCCAAGTGGATTGGTAGCTCTACCGGTAAGCGGAACTGACAGTCCCCCGCTTACTGCCGCCGCCCCTGCACCGGGGGCGGCGGCTTTTTTTTGTGTGCCCGCCAAACCTGAAGCGCATGCCGGCATGCTCAGGCGCGCACTGTGGCCGCGCGGCCACGCTTCTCCGCTGACATCGTACTGTCATCCAGGCGTCACCGGCACGTCATCGCTCGCGAAATAGAACCGTATCGCGCGCCGGCAACCTTTCCCGGGCCGGCGTTTCCGATCAGGCGGAGAAGGACGACAAGATCCTTCCAACCTATTGGGTTGCCTTGAAAAAACGACGGGCGTCAACAGAGGGGACAGAGCGATGACCGGGGGACTGCGCAAATTCAATTCGTGCCTACTCGCGGCCGCGGGCATTGCCGCATTGGCAATGGCCGGCAGCACGCAGGCGAAAGCCCAAGACGTGCAAGACCTGCACAGTCAGATTCAGGCCATGCAGGCCGCGATCAAGAACCTCGAGCGGCAGGTCGCAAGCGCTCAGGCGCAGGCCGCCTCTGCCCAAGCCGCCGCGGCGAGCTCGGGCGGCGGCGGCAAGAGCGATCTCGACCTGAAGGTCAGGTGGAGAGGCGCGCCGGAGTTCTCGAGCCAGGACGGCAAGTTCAAGTTCAAGATCCGCGGCCGCCTCATGGCCGACTACAACAATATCGATCAGGACAAGCGCATCACCGGCCGCGACGATGTCAGCGCGGTCGAGCTTCGGCGCGCGCGGCTCGGCGTCGAAGGCGTGGTGTTCCACGACTGGATCTACAAATTCGAAGCCGATTTCGCGGCCGACGAGGTGGCGATCAAGGACGCTTATGTCGCTTACGCCAATTGGATCGGCGGCATCGAGATGTCGGAACTGAGGTTCGGCAACTACTACGTCTATACCTCGATGGAGCAGGTCACGAGCTCGCGCTTCATCACCTTCCTTGAGCGCGCCGCGTTCACCGAGGCTTTCCTGCCGTCGGGCACGGGCGACCGCCAGATCGGCGCGGGCATCCTCCTCGGCGACAAGCATTGGTCGTTCCAGACCGGCTATTACGGGGCAGGGTCCTCGACGCAAGAGACGTTCTTCGACGATACGACGTCGTTCGCGGTCCGCGGCACCGTCGCGCCGATCAACAACGACACTACCGTCTTGCATCTCGGCGCCAGCTACCGTCATCGCGACGATGGAGACTTGCGTGACGGAGATCCCGAGGATGCGTTGTTCCGCTATCGCGCGAGGGGCGCCGATCTGCATCTCGCCAACCGTTTCATCGATACGGGCACGGTCGGCCGGACCGACGACATGTACGTGCTCGAAGGCGCCTTCGTGTGGAAGTCGCTGTCGGTGCAAGGCGAGTACGCGCAGCTTGAGTCGCACATACCCGGCTCGATCGTCGACCTGACCGTCCCGGGCAATATCAGCCCGACCTACACGGGCTGGTACATCGATGCGGCCTTCTTCCTCACCGGAGAAATGCGGAACTACGAATCCGACACGGGCTCGTTCGGCCGCACCAAGGTGAAGAATCCCGTCTATGGCGGCAGCGGCGGCTGGGGTGCCTGGCAGATCGCCGGCCGCTACGACACGCTCGATCTCGGGGATAAAGCGGCCTTCATCGCCGGTTGCAGCATCTGCGGCGAGCAGGAGACCTGGCTGATCGGGCTCAACTGGTATCTGACCGACTATACTGCCCTGAAATTCCAGGTCAGCCAGTCCGAGATCAAGGGCGCGATCGGCGACTTCAATCAGAACCGTGGTGCCGAGATCACCGGCTTCGGCATGCGCGCCCAGGTCGATTGGTAGACTTGAATTCGTAGGCGGAACTGACAGTCCCCCGCTTACTGCCGCCGCCCTTGCACCGGGGCGGCGGCTTTTTTCGTGGGTTGGGTCGCTCGAAGCGGTGGACATCGGCTGTTGCCGGTGCGCCACAGGCATTTTGGCCGGCTTAGAAATACTTAAGAATCACAATGTCTTATGTGACCGCGCGAGTCGCTTGCATTGCTTGGCTGGGGCGCTCATTTTTAGTGTCGGAGAAAGAGTCGATGCGGAGGTCTCTGACCATCGCCGGTTTGCTTGCGGCGGCGCTCACGCTTGGCGCTGCGCCGGCTGTTGCGTTCCAGGAAACGCCATTGCCGCCGCCGGCCGAAGCGCAGGACGCGCCGCGCGCCAATGCGCAGGCCATGCCGCCGGCCATGAAGCTTGGTACGCCGGTGGATGCCTTGCAGCCCGAGGGCGAGGATAACAAGGGCCTGTTCGGCTTCGGCCTGTTGCCCAAGCTCAATCCCTTCCAGAAGCTCAATTTCGGCCTGGATGTGCTCTATGGGGATAACGAGCAGCAGTCGGAGCTCCCGCAAGCGAGCCAGAAGGCCGATGAGAGCGGCGACCTCAGCGTGGTCGGCAAGGTCAAGCGCCGCTTCTAGCGGGCCTGCCGCACGCGTCCGCAACACTCCGAATTCACCCGCATGAGCCCGCGCCTCGCCGCATTATGCGTGCATATCCTGACGGCAAGCGGGGCCGTGCTCGGTTTACTTGCGCTCATGGCGGCGCATGCCGGCGCCTGGCAGGCCATGTTCGTCTGGCTCGGTCTGGCGCTGATCGTCGATGCCGTAGACGGCCCGCTCGCCCGCGCGGTCAAGGCGAACGCCGTGCTGCCGCGCTTCTCGGGTGAGCGTCTCGACCTCATCGTCGACTACCTGACCTATGCCGCGGTGCCGGCCTTCGTGCTCGCCGAGGCCGACCTGTTGCCTGAGCCGTTCCGCCTGCCGGCCGCGGCGGCGATCCTGCTGTCGAGCCTGTACCACGTCGCCGACACGGGCAGTAAAACGCCGGAAGGCTATTTCGTCGGCTTCCCGGGGGTTTGGAACATCGTGCTGCTCTATCTGTTCGCGCTCGGGCCAACGCCCTATGTCGCGCTTGCCGCGATCGTGGTCTTCGTCGCGCTTACTTTCGTACCGGTGCTCAGCGTGCATCCCTTCCGCGTCGCCCGCGCGAGATGGCTCACCGGGGTGGTGACGCTGCTCTGGGCCGCAGGCGCCGTGGGAGCGGTCGCCAAACCCTTTCCGTCGCCGCTCTGGGTGCAGGTCCTGCTGGTCGCGGGTGCCGCCTATTTTGCCGGCCTGAGCCTGCACCGCTCGTTCGGGCGAGACCAAGAGTAGCGCCCGCGCTTTTGCCATGGACCTCGAACGGCGCCCAAGCTATTAGCTTCGGCCGGGACCGACGGATCAATTCTTCCAGCCTTATCCTCATACATGCTCGAGCTCCTAACCGACCCGCATGTCTGGGCAAGCTTCCTCGCCTTGAGCGCGATGGAGATTGTGCTCGGCATCGACAACGTCGTCTTCATCTCGGTCATGGTGTCGCGCATGCCGCCCGAGCAGCGGCTCTGGGCGCGCCGGGTCGGGCTGTCGCTCGCGCTGATCTTCCGCATCATCATGCTCGCGGGTATCTCCTGGTTCATCCATATGACCACGCCGATCTTCACCGTCGGCGAATATTCGTTCTCCTGGCGCGACCTGATCCTGCTCGCCGGCGGACTGTTCCTGATCGTCAAGGGTACGCGCGAGATCCATCACAGCATCGAGGGCGCTGAGGACGAGATGAACGCGGCCAAGGCGGCCGAGCAGACCGTGACCTCCGCCATTCTTCAGATCGCGCTGATCGACCTCGTCTTCTCGGTGGACTCGATCATCACCGCCGTCGGCATGGCCGATCATATCGAGGTGATGATCGCCGCCGTGATGGTCGCCATCCTGGTGATGTATCTGGCGTCCGAGCCCGTCGCCGCGTTCATCGAGCGCCACCCCACGACCAAGATGCTGGCGCTGTCCTTCCTGCTGCTGATCGGTGCGGCGCTCGTCGCCGACGCGTTCCACTTCCACATCCCGCGCGGCTATATCTACTTCGCCATGGCCTTCTCGGCGGGCGTCGAGGTGGTGAACGTGCTGATGATGAACAATCGCCGCCGCCGCGCCGAGAAGGCGCGGGCGAAGAAAAAGGCCAAGGCCTGAGCCGGCGGCAGGTTCGCGCGACCTTAACTTTGTCACGCAATTCCCTTAGCTCAGCCGCAAATTGAGCAACATTCACTCCCTCTATCGCGTTACTTTCAAGACTCGATTCAAGCGAACTAAGGGGACGTCGATGAAGGTTGGAGCACTCGTCCTGGCCGCTGGGCTGGTATTGCCGGTGACCGGAACTCTCGCCGAGGAAGGCGCGCTCACGGGCGATCAGCTGCGCAAGGCGATCAGCGGCAAGACCGTTTTCCTGAAGGTCTCCGGCTTCGAGCTGCCCATCAAATACGCCGCCAACGGCCGCATGTCCGGCAAGATGAGCACGGTTGCCGCCTCTCTTGCGCGCGGCGATGGCTCCGCCGACAGCGGCAAATGGTGGGTCGAGAACGACCAGCTCTGCCAGAAGTGGACGGCCTGGATGGACGGCAAGGCCTATTGCTACAAGCTCACGCAGCAGGGCAAGACGAGCGTGCGCTGGGTGCGCAACGACGGCCGCTCCGGCACGGCTCGGATCGGCGGCTGAGGTCGGAGCGACAATCGGCCTCACGAAAATCCCGCTTCATCCGATTTCTCATCGCGCGAGCCGCCCCTTCGGCGGCTCTTCGCTTTTCGGGCGCCGCCCACGCAGGGCAGGCGAGGGGAAGCGGACCAATTCAACTTCTGGCCGCTTGCGCGCGAGCGCGGCCTTACCCTAGGCTCGCCTCGTTGCGTAAGCGTCGGCGGGGGCGTTGTATTGCTCCATGCCGTTGTGTGAGTTGCGTTCCCTAGTCAGTTGCGTTCGTAGCGTTGTCTGCCGATCTTCAACATGTCGAGGTCTTGCGCCGCGGCCCGCGCGCCTGGAATGCGTGGCGGGCGCAGAACCCCTCGCTCCTCCCGAACCTCCACGGTCTCGCGCTTAGCGTGGGCGAACGCCAGATGGGGCCCATCAATGGCGGCCCGATCAATCTCGCCTTCGCCCGCCTCCGGCATGCGTCCTTGCGTTTCGCCACGCTGACCGGCGCGGAGCTGGAAGGCGCCGACCTGTCGGACGGCGACCTCAGAGAGGCGCGGCTGGAAAGAGCGAACCTCACCGGCACCGATCTCGGCGGCGCGGCTCTCGACAATGCCGATCTCGCCGGCGCGCGGCTCACCGGCGCCAATCTCTGCGGCGCCAGCCTGAAAGACGCGCGCAATCTCACGCAAGAGCAGCTCGACGATGCGATCGGCGACGCCCGCACGGTGATCCCGGATCATCTCGGCGTGCCGCAGACCTGGATCTCGAACCAGATCGAGCCCGCCTCGAACGGCAGGCACGGCCATCAGACGAGCGCGATGCGGCTCCGCCAGCCCACGCCGCGCATGGATGAGCGCGTATCCTGGCTGGTCGGCGGGCCGCGCTCGGGCTAAAGCGCGGCCTTCCATTCCCGGTATCTATTGTCGAAACCTGCCTCGGGCGGGCCTAGCGGTGCCGCCACCAACTATTGGGACCGGCGTGGCTCGGTCCGCGGCGGAAACCGTCGGCGAATTTCTCCGGATCGCGCTTCCACTGACGGCGCCAGGCGAGGGCGACGATCAGCATGAGCGGCACGACGACCGACAGGACAAAGAACAACATTTCCCATCCGCCCATGTCGGTCTACCGTCGCTGCGCCGCCTGCCGGAAGGATGCCAAGGGCGGTGAGGGAAGTCGAGTCGTCCACGCTGAGGCTTCTGCGGGGACGCGCTCAGGCCGGCCCCTGCATCTCACATCTGCGCAAACACGATCAGGGTCTTTCCGGCGCCGTCGAGCAGCGCAAGCTTGCGCCGCGCCGGGTCGATGCGCCAGGCGCGCACCTCCATCAGGGCGGCGAAGAATTTGCCTTCCTGATCCATGATTGCCGGCGAGCACGCCATGTTCGTGCTGGCGAGCGGAGCAAACTTGATGTTTTCGCCCGAGATGGTGGCCTTGCCGCTCATGCGGTTGCAGCCGCCGCTGCCGGTGATCGTACCGTCGGCGCCGATCTCGAGCGTCGTTTGCAGGCGGTCGATGACGCCGCCGCCCCTTATGTCCTCGGCCAGCCAGCGCCCTGCGGGACCGGCCGGCGCGCCTTCGGACGAGATGCGGCGCGGGCTTGATCCGACACGCTCTACGACAATGGTCGTGTCGCTAGCACCGCCCTTGAACATCGGGTGGTGCGTCGTGGTCGCGAACCAGAGCTGGTCGCCCACCGTGACACGGGCCCGAAGCGCGTAGCTTCGACCGGACACGATGTCGGCGTCGTCATAGTGCAGCCGGTAGGAGAACGGCGCCTGGCCTTTGGCCTTGACCGTCGTGCTCGCGATTGTCCGGTAGGGTGCGTCGGCACGAGAGACATCGACAAGCCTGACCTCGATGCGCGCGGAAGGGGGCAAGGCCAGCCGTTCGCGATAGGTGACGACACCGCTCAGGGTCTGCGGCGCGGCGACGGCCATCGCAGCGGGCAGCGATACGGCAGCCACCAAGCCGGCCGCCGCCAAACGCCTTAGAATTGCGATCTGCATGACCCTGCTCCCGCTGCTTCGCGCCAGGCTACCAGTCTGTCAGACACCCGAGTCTTTGTCCGGTTTGGAGATTCGGATGACGCTGTCTATGCTCGGATCGATGCTGGCGCGATGGAAATCCGCGACATGACCGCTCCCACACGGCCTCCCTTGTACGCCGATGCCATCGCCGGCGACGATAACGTCCCGCCTGAGCGGGCGATCCCTTGGCTGATCGATTGCCTCGTCTCCGCAGCGAAGTGGTTTCCCGATTGGATCGCCGAGGACATGCGCGTAACGGCGCGCCTGCATGCCACCGGACCGGGCCGCATCGGCTTCGAGGCTGACGGCATGCGCGGCGTCATCGAGCTCTCGGCCGACGAGTCGGGTTGGCTGGTCGCGGTCGCGCGCGTCGGCGAGGCGGAACTGTTCCGTGGCTATATCGAGCGGCCTTACGAGGAATATGAGATCTGGCCGCCGCATGCAGATGCTGCGGAAGGAGACGCGCCCGGGCGCATCGGCAAGCGCGTCACCTGGATCAGCTTTGCCGCGTCTGCCTGGCCCGCGCTCGCGCCGCTCGCCAACCCGGAAGGTGGCGTAAACATCTCCATCGATGAAGGGAAGCTGCGCGAGACAATGGACTGAGGCGAGTGGTGGCCTGCCACCCGAAGCCCGGAGGGCGTAGGGTGGCGGAGGGGGAGGGATTCGAACCCTCGAGACGCTTGCGCGCCTGCCGGTTTTCAAGACCGGTGCCTTCAACCGCTCGGCCACCCCTCCAGGGCAAGAAAATCAGATAGTTGGTCGGGACCGGGATAGCAACAAATCGGCAATTGCAACCGCGTTGCAGCCGGCGCCTCTGCGCAGGAGATGCAGGGGCCGGCCTAGCGCCAGTCCTTTTTCCTGTCCCTCGTCCACTGCTGCCGATAAACTATGGGGGTCCAAACGCGGGGGAGCGCACATGTTTCGCATCTTTGGATTCATCATGATCGTTGCCGCAGCTCTTGTGCTGTCGCCAGATGCGTATGCCAAAAAGAGTAAGGGGCATCATCTCCACGGTCTTCATGGGAAGGATCATTGGCACAAACACCATGATTGGGACCGCGGTCGCGTAAACTGGAATGCGCCACTCCGCGGTCGCTGGTACGGCGGCCGGTTGCACGGTTACGGCGAAACCCCGTGCTGGAAATGGAAGCACGGCAAATATCACTGGAGATGCGGCTGAGTTAGCGAGGCGCGATCGGCTTCGGCCGGCGCCCTTTGCTTGCACTGCTCTGCGCGATTAGGCGATGCCCCAAGCATAGCTAGGGGGACATCGCGGCTCCCTTCTCCCTGGTAGCCGAGTTCCGCTCGGCCAACCCTCCGAAGAGCGTGCGCTGTCGGGCTTGCATCGTGCGGTGCTTGTCTTAAGACGTTCCGACACGCCTTCATAGGCCCATGCGCCAAGCCGCGACGCGGGCCGTGGCTCCCCAATATAGGACCGTAATCCCGAGGAGACAGACTGTGCTCTATATCGACCTGCCGACCCGCGCCGAGATCGACAAGCTCATCAGCGTTCGCGCGCATCCCGCCGTCTCGATCTATCTCTCGACGACGCCGGTCACCCAGGACACCAAAGGCGACCGCATCGAGCTCAAGAACCTGCTGAAGGCCGCGCTGACGGAGCTCGAGGACGTCGATACGCCGAAGCGCGCCGTCTGGCCCATCCGCGACAGCGTCGAGGCGCTGATCGATGACGACGAGTTCTGGGTGACGCAGGCGAACAGTCTCGCGATCTTCGCTACGCCCGAGCAGATCCGCACCTTCCGTCTGCCCAACAAGCTGACCAACATCGTCGAGGTGTCCGACCGCTTTCACCTCAAGCCGCTGATCCGCTCGGTGACCTTCCCGCATAACGCCTATGTGCTGACGCTCGGCGAGGGCGCGGTGCGGCTGATCGAGGTCACGGCGGACCTGCCGCCGCACGAGGTGAAGGTGCCGGGGATGCCGCGCGACGCCGCGCAAGTCCTCAGCCGCAGCAGCGGCGCGCCGCACCGCACGGGTACCGGCGACCGCGGCTCGGGCGCAAGCGAGAACGCATCGCTCACGCGTTACGCCCGCGCCATCGACCAGGCCTTGCGTCCGGTGCTCGCCGGGCATGAGCGGCCGCTGATCGTCGCGGCGACCGAGCCGCTCGCTTCGATCTTCCGCAATGTGTGCAGCTATCCGCATCTCACCAGGCAGGTCATCGGCGGAAGTGCGGACCATGTGCCCGAGCACGAGCTCGCCGCTGCGGCCCGCAAGATCCTGGACGAGATCTATGCCGACGAGATCGGGGCGCTCGCCGCGCTCTATGCCACGCGCGAGGACCAGGGCCGCGCCACTACCGACATCGCGCAAGCCGCGCGGGCGGCGACCTTCGGGGCGGTCGACACGCTGATCGTCGACATGGATACCACCGTGCCGGGCACGGTCGGCGAGGAGGACGGCGCGGTCACGTTCGACGAGAAGAACGACGCGGTGAATTACGGCGTGGTCGATGAGATCGCCCGGCGCGCGCTGCAGTCGGGCGCGCGCGTGGTCGCGGCGCGGCGGGACGACATTCCCGGCGGCGGCGATCTCGCAGCGATCCTGCGCTATCCGGTCTGACCGCCGGCGCGCCCGCTCTCCGCATAAGGCGCTTGCCATGTGCCCGCCATGCCGCCCTTCATAGGCCCATGAGCAGCCGCAAATGAGCCGCCGCAAATGAGCAGCCGCACGCCCGATCCTTACGGCCGCGACGCCACGAGCCCCTTGAGCGTTCCGCTCAAGGGGTGGCGGCAGGTGGTCGAGCGGACCTGGACCGAGAGCGGGCGGCACAATCTTTCGGTGATCGCCGCGGGCTGCGCCTTCTATGCGCTGTTCGCCATCTTCCCCGCGCTCTCGGCGCTGATCACCCTGTTCGGGCTGACCGCCAACCCGGCCACGGCAGACGCGCAGTTCGAGATCCTCGGGCTCGTGCTGCCGCCTTCGGCCTATGACATGGTGGTCGACCAGACCCGCCGCATCGTCGCCGCCTCGAGCCATGCGCTGGGTCTGAGCCTCGCGATCAGCGTGGGGCTCGCGCTGTGGAGCCTGACCTTCCTCACCCAGGCCGTGTTCTCCGCGCTCAACGTCGCTTACGAGGAGCCCGAGCGTCGCAGCCTGCTCCGGTTCTATCTCTCGACCTTCCTGTTCGCCGTGGCGGGCGTGATCGGCGGCGCGATCACGCTGCTTGCCGTGGTCTATGTGCCGATTGCCTTCGCCTATGCCGGCTTCGCCACGGATTTCGAGCATTTCATCCGGGTCGCGCGCTGGCCGCTGCTCGCCTTCATCGTGCTGGTGCTGCTCTGCTGTCTCTATCGCTACGGCCCCTGCCGCAATAATGCGAAATGGCGCTGGGTCGCGCCGGGCGCGGTGCTCGCCACGGCCGTCTGGCTCGCCGCCTCGGCGGGTTTCTCGTATTACGTGTCGAACTTCGCCAATTACGACAAGATCTACGGCTCGCTCGGCGCCGTCATCGTGCTGCTGTTCTGGCTCTACATCACTTTCTACATCCTGCTGCTCGGCGCCGAGGTGAATGCGGAGCTCGAACTGCAGACCGCGGTCGACACGACCTCAGGCTTGGCGAAGCCCGCGGGCCAGCGCGGCGCCTTCGTCGCGGACCATGTCGCCGGTGGCCCACATAACCGTAAGCGCCCGGCGGGCCCGGTGAGCGCCGATCCGGCGGCGGCAAAGCCCAGCCGTACCGGACGGCGGCGGCGCGGCGGCACGAAGAAAAGCGGGAAGGGCGGCTAGGCTTCGTCCGGCGCTCGGCGCATCCGCCGCCGCACGAGCCCCGTACCGACCACGAACAGCGCGCCGAGCGTGGCGCTGACCAGCCCGACCGTGTGCGCGGTCGCGGCGTCGAGATGGCCGGAGATGAGCGGGTCCTTGGCGATGATCTCGCCGGCGATCCAGCCGAGCAGGGCGGCGCCTGCCCAGACGATGATCGGAAAGCGCTCGGTCAAGTTCATCACGATGGCGGCGCCGGCCATGATCAGCGGAATGCTGACGACAAGGCCGAAGATCAGCAGCTCGATGCTGCCGCGCGCGGCCATGGCGATGGCGATGACATTGTCGAGGCTCATCACCGCGTCGGCGATGGCGATGATCTTGACCGCGTGCCACAGATTGCTGACGGGCTCGATCTGCCCGTGCGCATTGCTGCCGCCATGCCCTTCCTCGGGCGCGAGCAGCTTGATGGCGATCCACAATAGCAGGATGCCGCCGACGAGTTTCAGATACGGCATCGTCATCACTGTGGTGATGATGCCGGCAAAGAAGATGCGGAGCACGATGGCGACCAGCGTGCCGAGGATGATGCCCCATTTGCGTTGCCTGGGCGGAAGCTTGCGGCAGGCGAGTGCGATGACGACGGCGTTGTCGCCGGACAGCAGAAGGTCGATCCAGATGATTTGAAGTACGGCGACCCAGAATACGGGATCTTCGACGGTCATGTTGTGTGCTCGCCCCCATCCCCCGTGATGCCGTCGGCGCCCGTAATCGCCCGCGCGCGACTACCCTTTGCCGCCAAAAGCGGCGAAGGCAAGACGGATATAGGCTTTTTGCATCAGGATTGAAGGGGCGGTACCGTACTTAAATCGCGCCCGCCGCCAAGCTTTCGGGCGAAGCTTTCAGTCGAGGACAAGTCGTGGGCGTTCGCTTATGCTTCGCCTCATCTGCGAGGCGAATCGGGCCGCACGGCCCCTACGCAACGGGAGGGCATGATGACCATCAACCCAGCAGTGCTTAATCCGCTGATCGCGCTGGCCGCGGGAATTCTCATTCTCCTCATGCCGCGTCTGTTGAACTACGTCGTTGCGATTTATCTCATCGCGATAGGTATTCTCGGGCTCTCGCATCACTTTCAATAAACGTCTGTTCCAATGGCCATGTGCCAACTGGAACGGAAGCCGTCGATGGCATATAGTCCGGCCATACACGCCTTTGACGAAGCTGACCGCCGCCGCGTAAAGGAAGGATAAGAATTCCATGGCGGAATTCCGGCCCATGCTCTTGCCGCTTCGTCTCACGATCTCGCTCGCGCTCGTTCTCGGCCTCGGCGTCGCTATCGGCTTCGCCGCGGCGCCCGCCGATGCGCCGAAGGAGTCCGCGCGCGAGGAGGTGCAGGTCGGCTATATCTGGTCGGCGAGCCGCATCGGCTCGAGCCTCAGACTGCGCGGCGCCGTGCCGTCCGAAGAGGTGAGGCGCACGCTGCTCGGCATGGCGAAGGCGCAACTGCCCGAGCTTGCGGTCGTCGACCGGCTCAAGATTTCCGCCGAAGGCGCGCCGCCGCAGGAGCAGTGGCTCGGCGCGGTCTCGTTCGGGCTGAAGCAGCTCTCGCGGCTGCAGCGCGGCTCCGTGCGCCTCCTGAATGTCGAGATGAAGCTCGACGGCGAGGCGCGGAGCGCAGCCGACTATACCGAGGTGCGGAAAGCGCTTGCCGGCCCGCTGCCGACCGGGCTCACCGTCGCGGCGGACACGGTGCGGCCGCCGACCGCCGACCCGTTTATCTTCGTCGCCGATCTCGGCACGAACACGCTCAGCCTGTCGGGCAGCGTCCCGAACGAATCCTCGCGCAAGCAGCTCCGCGATCTGTCGCGCCGCCTGTTCGAGCGCCCTGGCCTCGATGACAAGCTGCAGCTTGCATCGGGCGCGCCGAAGAATTGGGACGCGGCGGTCATGGCGGCATTGCGCGCGCTGAGCCGGCTCGAATCCGGCAAGATCGCGCTCTCGGGGCTCGCCGTGACGATCGAGGGCGTTGCGCCCGACAAAGGGACGGCCGTGGCCGTCTCCTATCAGCTTCGGCGCGACCTGCCGGAGATCTTCTCGACCTCTGAAAGCATCAGCTGGAAAGAGGCGACGATGCCGCAAGACATCGCCGCGCAAGGCGGCGCATCGCGCTTCAAATAGCTCACGCCGAGCTCAATCGTTGGCGGTGAAGAACGAGGCGATCGCCTCCATCGTCTCCGGCTCTTTGAGCACCGGCGCGTGTCCCTGATCCTGGATGGTCAGGCTGCGCAGGTTGGAGTGCCGCTCGGTCATGGTCTCGAGCGTGTCGGCGCTGAGCACGTCGGAGTTCGCGCCCCTGATGACGAACACCGGGACTTGGCCGAGCGCGATGAATTGCGGCCACATGTCCGGCACCGGCTGGCTCAGGTCGATCGTGCCCAGCGCGCGCGCGAGCCTCCGGTCATAGGACCTGACGAGCCGCCCCTTGCGCTCCTCGAACAGGTCCTTGGCGATCTCCTCCCATTGCGCGTCGGTGAAGTCGGGGAAGGCGCGCTCGTTCATCTCGCGCAGCAGGATCACGGCGTCGGCCCAGTTGCGCGGCACCGGCATGCGCCGGACATAGCGCACGATGCGCGCCATGCCGCGTGTCTCGATCGCCGGCCCGATATCGTTCAGCACGACGGGTCCGAGCGCCGTCGGCCTGAGCGCGGCCATCAGCATGGCGATCAGCCCGCCGCGCGAGGTGCCGACGATGCCGGGCTTGCGCAGGCCCTGCACGGTCAGGAAATCGAGCGTGTCGAGCAGCTCGATGAATGGGATGTAGTTGCGCCAGTTGCGGTCGTATTGCGATTTGCCGCGCCCGCGATAATCGAGGCAATAGACGTTGCGCGGCTTCTCGGGATGGGTCGAGAGATAGGTCGCAAGCGTGTGGAAGTCGCGCGCGTTGCGCGTGAGCCCGGCCAGGCAGATCACGCTGCGCAGCGTGTCGCTCGCCGCCGGATAATGCCGCGCATAAAGGTCGAGATCGTCGAACGAGGTATAGCGGATCTCCCGCCACGGCTCGCCGGCAGGCTCAGGCTTCGTCAACATAGCGACCTTGGGAGCGTATCCGGAATGTGAGCAGGCGCACGAGGCGCCAGCGCGGCTGCAGTGTCAGGCAAAGTGAAAAAGCGGGCAAGTCCCTGAACGCCGCAAGAGGATAGAGCGCTCAGTCCGATTTCGCCTGGAGGCCGAGCTCGGCCTGAGCCTCGCGCGGAAGGCTCCGGCCGCGGTTCAGGTCCTGCACGAGTTGGAGCGCCTGCTTCGGCCCGGCAAGGCGCGAGCGGTAGAGCTGCAGCGCCTCCGTGATCTTGATAACGTATTGCCTCGTCTCGGTGAAGGGGATGCGCTCGATCCAGTCGATCGGATCGACATTCGGGTCGCGCGGGTCGCCGAACTGCTTGACCCATTCCGCCACGCGTCCGCCGCCGGCGTTATACGCAGCCAGCGACATGATGTAGGAGCCGCGATAGCTGTCGATCAGGTCGCGCAGATGCGCCTCGCCGAGCTGGGCATTGTAGGAGGCGTTGGTCAAAAGGTTGGGGTCGTATCTCACACTATAGGCCTTTGCCGTGGCGCGAGCCGTGCCGGGCATCAACTGCATCAGGCCGGAAGCGCCTACCGGACTCTTGGCCGCCGCGTTGAACTCGCTTTCCTGACGCGAGAGCGCATGCACTAGCGCCAGCTCGACGCGGTCGGAGAGCAGGCTCTTGAAGTTCGGAATGACGCCGACCGGCAGCGCATAGTCGCCGAGCGCCAGATCGCGGTTGAAGGCGATCTTGGCGAGCCGGATCGCGAGTTGCTGGTGGCCCGTAGCCTTGGCGAACTCGGCGACCAGCACGACCTCGGCCGCGTTGTCGAGCTTGCGGGTCAGCGCCAGCATGAACTGCGGCAGCGAGCCGCCATAGCCTGAGGCGCGGGCGATGCCCATGGCGCGCACGGCGTCGCGCGACAGGAAGCGCTCGATATCGGCCTTCGTCGGGACCGGCGTCCGCGTGACGTCGAGATGCGCGGGCCGCGGGTCGAGCGCCTGGCGGCCGAGCTGGCCGTAGAAATATTGCGGGTACTTGGCGGCGCCGTGGAAATGGATGATCGCCGAGTTGCGGTCGCCGAGCGCGAGCGCCGTGCGGCCGAGCCAGTATTCGCCGAGCGCGATGCTCTTGGAGCTCGTCGCGGCGGCCCTGAGCGAGAGGAAGTGGCGCAAGGCGGTGTGCGGCTCGTTCAGGAAGCGGAGCGCGATCCAGCCCGCCATGAACTCGGCCTCGATATAGGAATCGCCGGTGACGAGGCCGTGCTTGGCGGCGATCTCGTAGGCGACGCGCGGCTTGCCGTCGTTCAGCGCGCCGCGGCAATTGATGCGGCGCTCGGCCCACCAATTGTTGAGGTCGAGCAGGAGGTTCGGCTCGCTCGGCGCGTCGAGCATCATCTTCCAGGCCCGCGCGCGCCGGTCCTTGTCCTTGGTGCGGCGGAGCCATTGGATGTGGTTCAGACGGAGCCCGCTATCGGCCTCGACGGCCTTGGGTCCGAGGTCGTCCAGGAGCTTGCCGGCGTTGCCGCCACGCCGCAGCACGGCGATGCGCGCATCGACCTTCTTCTTCTCGGCGGGCGAGAGCAGCTTGGCGATGCGCAGCGCAGGCTCGGCGGCGGATTTGTCGTCGGCGGAGAGCAACTGGTCGATGCGGGCCTTGTGATGCTCGGCGGTGAGGATAGAGCCGTAGCGGTCGAGGATCTCTTTCTCGACCGCCGAGTTAAGGCGATGGTCGCGCCAGGCCGAGACGACCAGCTCCTTGGCGGCCTTCTGGTTACCGTCCTTGAGATGCACGCCGGCCAGCGCCGCCTTGCCCGCGCCGGTCTGCGGCTCGGACTTCGCGAAGAATGCCTTGACGCGGTCGGTGCTCGCCTCGCCGAGGAAGAGCGCGGTCTCGGCCTTTTCGCGTAACTCGTCCTGGCCCGGCCAGAGCGGGTCCGCTGTCCGAAAGGCCTCGATCGCCTCGGCATTGGCGCTCGACGCGGGTCCGTTGCGATAGCGATGCCACAGCGCGAAGGCGCGGGCCGCCGGATCCTTGATCTTCTGCGCCGCCGCCGTGCCGCCGCCGCGCATGACCTCGCGCACATAAGCGTGGTCGGCGGTGCTGAGATTGTAGGAAAGCAGCGGCTTCAGTACCGCGGCATAGTCGAGGGCAGGCGGCGGCGCTTTGACGGCCGGCGCGAGCGTGCCCTTCATGTTGGTGAGCACCGCGGTCGAGGCGCGGTTCGGATTGGGCTCGGGGATCGGCATGTCGGTGACGATCTGTCCGATCGACTCGATGCCAGGCGGAACAGGCCCCGCATGCGGCGCCGTGTTCTCAGCGGGCAGGGGTGCCGAAGGCGGTGCCAGCAGCGAAGGCGCCGGCAGCTTCGGATTGCGATGCACCACGCTGGTCTTGGGGCCCGCTGCCGCGACCGCCGTGGCTGGCGTCGCGTCGAGCGCCTGCACGCCGGACGCGTCGGCCTCTTGCGCCGGCGCCGGCGTCTCGACGGTGCCGGTGGTCAGCGCCTCTTGCGCCTCGGGCACGGCCTGCGGCGGCGTGGCGACGGGCGTCACGGGGCGGTTCGGATTGCGGTCGGGGAGCGGAACGCGGTCGTCCGCTGCGGCCGGAGCCGGCGGGAACAACGCAAAACAAACGAGCAATGGCAACGCGATCGCGCGAATGCGTTTCATCTCGTCGGTCGGTTTCCGGTTACGCCTGTGTTCTTGTAGGTCAGGACGTCCCCCGAGCCGGGGAGCCGCGACGATGACAGGACTGTAGTGTGCCCTATTTGAACAATGTCTGAAAGAATCCGGCGAAAAAAGGGCTCTTGCCGGTGCGGGCAGGCTGGCGGCGGTCTGAACGAATCGCCATAACCCTAGCTAAATCAAAGCATTTTCTCGGCCCCCGTACGGACCTCTACCTGCCGGACCGGGGCGCTTTGCGCGGCCTCTGTTGCCCGCAAAGCCCACCTCCTTGCCGCCTTATCCACCAGCCCCTATTGTCCGCCATGCTTTTCCATGACGATACGATGGCGCCGCGCGTGCGGCCCGCAGGAGCTTGCATTCCGTGCCTACACCCATGTTCAAAGGCTCGATCACGGCCCTGATTACCCCCTTCAGGGACGGCAAGGTCGATGCCGACGCCTTCCAGAAGCTTGCCGAATGGCAGATCGACCAGGGCACGCACGGGCTCGTGCCCTGCGGCACGACCGGCGAATCGCCGACGCTCTCCCACGAGGAGCACAAGCACGTGGTGGAGCTCTGCATCGAGGCGAGCGCGGGCCGCGTGCCGGTGATCGCCGGCACCGGATCGAACTCGACCGACGAGGCGATCGACCTGACCAAGCATGCCAAGCGCGCGGGCGCCGAGGGCGCGCTGGTGGTCACGCCCTATTACAACAAGCCGACCCAGGAAGGGCTTTACCTGCACTACAAGGCGATCAACGACGCGGTCGATATCCCGATCGTCATCTACAACATCCCCGGACGCAGCGTGATCGACATGAGCGTCGGCACCATGGCGCGCCTGTTCAAGCTCGCGAACATCGTTGGCGTGAAGGACGCGACCGCCAACATGGCGCGCGTCAGCCAGCAGCGCGCCGCGCTCGGCTCGGACTTCATCCAGCTATCGGGCGAGGATGCGACCGCGCTCGGCTTCATGGCGCATGGCGGGCAGGGCTGCATCTCGGTCACCGCCAATGTTGCGCCGGCGCTCTGCGCCGAGTTCCAGCTCGCCTGCCTTGCGGGCAATTTCAAACAGGCGCTCAAGATCCAGGACCGGCTCATGCCGCTGCACGACGCGCTGTTCGTGGAGTCGAATCCGGGTCCGGTGAAATATGCCGCCTCGCGGCTCGGCCTGTGCACCGTCGAGACGCGCCTGCCGCTCGCGCCGATCGTCGCCACGTCGCGCCAGCGCGTCGACGAGGCGCTCAACGCTGTCGGCCTGGTCCTCGTCTAGGTCCCTGAAGGTGACACCATGGCGCCTAAGCGCGAGGGCGGGGGCGGCAAGCCCGTCGCCGAAAACCGAAAGGCGCGCTTCAACTTCGAGATCGAGGACAAGATCGAGGCTGGCCTCGTTCTGACCGGCTCGGAGGTGAAGTCGCTGCGCGCGGGCCGGGCCAATATCTCCGAGGCCTATGCCTCCGACGAGAAGGGCGCGCTCTATCTGATCAACGCGCATATCACCGAATACGCGCAGGCCGGGCGCGAGGGGCACGCACCGACGCGGCCGCGCAAGCTCCTGCTGCATGCGCGCGAGATCGACCGCTTGCGCGGCGCGATCCACCGCCAGGGCATGACGGTCGTGCCGCTCAAGCTCTATTTCAACGCGCGCGGCATCGCCAAGGTCGAGCTCGGGCTCGCGCGCGGCAAGAAACTGCACGACAAGCGCGAGACGGAGAAGAAGCGCGACTGGCAGCGCCAGAAGGGCCGCCTCATGCGCGAGAAGGGGTGAGAGCCAATTTCACCAAACGACGTGGTTGTCATGCCCGCGTAGGCGGGCACCCAGTAAGCAGACCCCGTGGGGCGGTGATTACTGGGTCGCCCGGCCTAGCCGGGCGATGACAAATGGAGGGGCGATGAGTGAAGGGCGTAAGCTTCACGCTGGTCTTGAGCTGCCATCCATCGCGCTGCCCGCCACCAACGGCGAGGCGATCGACCTTGCCTCGCTGCCGGGGCTGACGCTCGTCGCGGTCTATCCCTGGACCGGGCGGCCTGGTCTCTCCAATCCGCCAAGCTGGGACGACATTCCCGGCGCGCATGGCTCGACACCCGAGCTCGAAGGCTTCCGCGACCTGTACGCGGAGTTCGAAACGCGCGGTGTTCGCGTGTTCGGCTTGAGCCGGCAGGCGACCGACTACCAGACCGAGCTGGTCGGGCGGCTTGAGCTGCCGTTCCCGATCCTGAGCGACGCGGGTGATGCTTTCGCGAGCGCGCTCGCTTTACCGAGCTTCGCAACTGGCGGCGAGAACTACCTGAAACGACTCACGCTTCTGATCGATGCGGGGCGCGTGGCGCACGTGTTCTTCCCGGTCGCCGACCCAGTAACACATGCAGCGGAGGTGCTTCGTTGGTTAGAGACCCCCTAGCATGGAAGGTGTCATTGCCCGGCTTGACCGGGCAACCCAGTACTCCCTGAAGGTTGTCGATTACTGGGTGCCCGCCTTCGCGGGCATGACAATCACAAAATCAGAGGCAGCAGCGCGGCTAAACCGCGTCGTCCTCGGTGTCCTCGACGAAATAGCCGAGCTTGTCGAGACCTTCCTCGAGATAGTCCGGAAGCAGGGTCATGCCGAGCAGATAGTCCTCGGTCCGGTTGACGCGCTCGGCGCGTGCCGTCGAGAGCGCCTCATCGAGCTCATCGGGACCGAACGACCCGCGCCCGATCCAGGCGAGCGCCACGAGGCTCACCTGCTCGTCCTCGTTCAGGTCGGCGATGAACTCCTTGAGCTCGGCCATGGTCGCATCGTCGGAGAAGTCCTCGAGGATGGACTCGGCGTCATGGTCCGACGTCGCGCTGTCGTCCCAGGCGCTCACCTTGGCCGCAAGCTCGCGCGCCTTGACGATCACGAAGCCGATTTTGTCCGATGAGATCTCAAGCGCCGCCATGGGGAAGCCTCGCAGCGAGTGACCTTGAAACAAGCATGCCCGACTTGAATGACGGCGGCAAGACGCGTCAAACTGCGGCAGCGTGGCGCGGCTTGAGGCTTGAAGCGACATCCCCGACCACGGCCTCGAACATGGCTGGCGTGAGCCGGCCCGTATTCGTGTTCTGCCGCGAGCAATGGTAGCTGTCGACCATCACCAGTCCTTGAGGCAGCTCATGGCGCGCGCCATGCGCGAACGGGTAGCCGCGCTTCTTCAGCCTGAAGGCGTCCAGCACGCTGTCATGCGCGATGCGGCCGAGCGCGAGGATGGCGCGCAAGGTGGGCAGCGCGGCGATGCGGCCGATCAGGAACTGCCGGCAGGTCGCGGCCTCGGCGGGCGTCGGCTTGTTTGCCGGCGGCACGCAGCGCACGGCATTGGTGATCATGCAATCGACCAGGGTGAGGTCCTGCGGCGCGGTGAGGTCGTGCCGGCCGCGCGCAAGCCCCGCCTTGAGCAGCGTGCGGTAGAGCAGCTCGCCCGCATAGTCGCCGAGGAACGGGCGACCCGTGCGATTGGCGCCTCTCAGTCCAGGTGCGAGCCCGACGATCAAGAGCCGCGCATCGTCCGGGCCGAAAGACGGCACCGCGCCGTTGAACCAGTCGGGATGCGCCCGCTGGTTCTCATGCCGGAACGCGACGAGCCGCGGGCAGAGCGGACAGTCCTTCGGCGGCTCGGGCGGCAGGGCTTCGGTCGCGTGGGCGAGCGGCATCAAGTCTCGATCAAATCCTCGGTCTCGAACTCGTCGAGCGGGCTGGGTTCGGGCCGGCGGCGGTGCTCGCGCTGGGCGCGTTCGGCGGGATCGCGGCCGATCTCGGCTTGCAGGTTCGCAAGGTCGATGAACTGGTCGGCCTGGCGGCGTAGCTCATCGGCGATCATCGGCGGGGTGGTGGTGAGCGTCGAGACCACGCTGACCCGCTTGCCCTTATGCTGCAGCGCCTCGACCAGCGAGCGGAAATCGCCGTCGCCGGAGAACAGCACGATATGGTCGAGATGCTCGGAGAGCTCCATGGCATCGACGGCAAGCTCGATATCCATGTTGCCCTTGATCTTGCGCCGCCCCGCCGCGTCGGTGAACTCCTTGGTCGGCTTGGTCACCATCGTGTAGCCGTTATAGTCGAGCCAATCGATCAGCGGCCTGATCGAGGAATATTCCTGATCCTCGGCGAGTGCGGTGTAGTAAAGCGCGCGCACAAGCTGCCCCTTCGAGCGGAACATTGCCAGCAGCCGCTTGTAGTCGATGTCGAAGGCGAGCGATTTGGCGGTGGCGTAAAGATTGGCACCGTCGATGAAGAGCGCGATGCGCTCGTTCGGATAGAAAATCATTTGGTCTCCTGGAGCATCAATATAGGTGGAATGTGAAGCAGCCTCTCGAAAACGAGACCCGGGAGCTGCACCCAATAGAATAGGTTCCAGAGTGTGACAGTGCAATTGGCGGGGCGGGGCAAGATATTGGCAGGGTTGGGCGGAAATTGTCCCGGACCCTGGGGTACGCCTACCGAAACCATCACCCGCGCCTTGGACGAAATGGGGCAGGCCGGGGTGCGGGTCATGGCGGTCTCGCCGTTCTACGAGACAGCGGCAATCGGCCGCGCGCGGCAAGCGCCTTACGTAAATGCCGCCGCGCTGCTCGACACGGAGCTGCCGCCGGAAGCGCTGCTCAGGCTGTTCAAGCGGATCGAGCGGGATGCGGGACGGCGGGGCGGCAGGCCATGGGGACCGCGCACCCTCGACATCGACATCGTCGACTACAAGGGCCTCGTCAGGCATTGGCGGGGCCGGAAGGGCGCCTTTGCCCGCGCCGGCGCGCGGCCGCTGGTGCTGCCGCATCCGCTGGCGCATGAGCGGCCTTTCGTGCTCGCGCCGCTCGCCGACATCGCGCCCGACTGGCGTCACCCGGTGCTCGGCCAAAGCGCGCGCGCGTTGCTGCGGAGGCTGCCCGAAGGCGGGCAGGGCGCTGTCCTGAAACGCCTTTAGCTTGCTCTCTCAGCGCGAACTGCATAAATAGAGGCCAAATCGGCCCCCTCTCTAGCCAAGGATTCCCTGATGGCCCGCGTCACCGTCGAGGACTGCATCGACAAGATTCCCAATCGCTTCGAGCTCGTTCTGCTCGCGGGACATCGCGCCCGCACCATCTCGGCCGGCGCCCAGATCGCCGTGCAGCGCGACAACGACAAGAACCCGGTCGTGGCGCTCCGCGAGATCGCCGAGAAGAAGATCGCGCCGGACGACCTCCGCGAGGACTTCATCCATTCGATGCAGAAATATGTCGAGGTGGACGAGCCCGAGTCCGAGGCCGTGCCGATGCTCTCGACCGAGACCAGGATGCCGGTGCTCGGCCAGGACGATCAGTCGACCGACACGGCGATCGACAAGATGACCGAGGAGGAGCTGCTGCGCCGGATGGCAACCCAGGCGCCCTCGGATGGCTCCAATGCGGGACCCCGCTCACGCTGACGTTGCGGCGCGTGGCGTCATTCCGGCGCAAGCCGGAATCCATAAACGAATTCTGCGCATGATCTGCTGGACCCCGGCGTTTGCCGGGATGACAGTGGAGTCTAACCTGGCTTTCGCCGGGACGACGACGCGTGGAGCGGCCGCATGACCCGCCAATACGAGCTGGTCGAAAAGGTGCTGAGCTATCAGCCGGGCGCCAACGAGGCGCTGCTCAACCGCGCCTATGTCTATGCCATGCGGGCGCACGGCAATCAGAAGCGGGCCTCGGGCGCGCCGTTCTTCTCCCACCCGCTGGAGGTCGCCGCCATCCTCGCCGAGATGCGGCTCGACGATGCGACCATCGCCACGGCGCTCCTGCACGACACGATCGAGGACACCGAGGTCACCCAAGGCGAGATCGACGCCATGTTCGGGCAGGAGATCGGCACGCTGGTCGACGGCCTGACCAAGATCAAGAAGCTCGACCTCGTCACCAAGAAGGCCGAGCAGGCCGAGAATTTCCGCAAGCTCTTGCTCGCCATCTCCAGCGACATCCGCGTGCTGCTCGTGAAGCTCGCCGACCGGCTGCACAACATGCGGACGCTCGAGCACATGAAGCCGGCGAAGCGCCGCATCGTCGCCGAAGAGACCATGGAAATCTACGCGCCGCTCGCCGGCCGCATGGGCATGCAGTGGCTGCGCGAGGAGCTCGAGGATCACGCCTTCCGCTGGCTGAACCCCGAGGCTTACGCCGCGGTCGTGGATCGCCTCAAGCTGCTGCGCGCGCAGAACCAGGGCCTGATCGACGAGATCGCCTCCGCGCTCACGGCCAAGCTCGACGAGACCAAGGTCAAGGCGATCGTCGCTGGGCGCGAGAAGAAGCCCTACGCCATCTGGAGCAAGATGGAGCGTAAGCAGATCTCGCTCGAGCAGCTCTCCGACATCTACGCCTTCCGCATCGTCGTGCCCGAGGTCGGCGATTGCTACCGCGCGCTCGCCGTGGTGCATACGACCTGGCACGCCGTGCCCGGGCGCTTCAAGGATTACATCTCCAATCCGAAGCAGAACGACTACCAGTCGCTCCACACCACCATCGTCGGCCCGCGCCACCAGCGCGTCGAGCTGCAGATCCGCACCGAGCGCATGCACAACATCGCCGAATACGGCGTGGCGGCACATGCACTCTACAAGGACTTCAACGGCGCGAACGGCAAGGGCACGGTGCCGTCGCAGGATTCGAATGCCTATCGCTGGCTGCGCCATCTCGTCGGCATGCTGCTCGAAGGCGACAACCCCGAGGAGTTCCTGGAGCACACCAAGCTCGAGCTGTTCCAGGACCAGGTGTTCTGCTTCACGCCGAAGGGCCGGCTGATCGCGCTGCCGCGCGGCGCGAACCCGATCGACTTCGCCTATGCGGTGCACACCGATATCGGCAACACCTGCGTCGGCGCCAAGATCAACGGCCGGCCGATGCCGCTCGTCACCGAGCTTCGGAACGGCGACGAGGTGGAGATCATTACCTCGGACGCGCAGCTTCCGCCGTCGGCCTGGCAGAGCCTCGCCGTTACCGGCAAGGCGCGCTCGGCGATCCGGCGCGCGACCCGCGACGCCGTGCGGGCGCAATACGGCAAGCTCGGCCGCGAGATTCTGGTGCGTGCCTTCCAGCGCCGCGGCAAGACCTTCAGCGAGGAGGCGCTTGCCGGCGCCGTCGGACGGCTGTCGCAGAAGACCGCCGACGAGGCCATGGCCGCGGTCGGGCGCGGCGAGCTGTCCTCGGCCGACGTGTTGCGCGCCGTCTTCCCGGAGATCAAGCCGGCCGAGCCGCCGAAGCGCCGCCGCAAGGTGAAGCGCACCGACGAAGGCTGGTTCGGCCTCGGCAAGGTGATGGGCCTTAAGTTCCGCTGGCCCGGCTCGAGCGGCAAGCCCAAGGCAGATGGCTCCAAGCCCGAAGGCCGGCGCGGCATCCCCATCAGGGGCATGCGTGGCGATTTGCCGGTGAGCTTCGCCGAGGGCGGCGCCGTGCCCGGCGACCGCATCGTCGGCATCCTCACGCCGGGGCAGGGCATCACCATCTACCCGATCCACGCCGCGGCGCTGAAGCAGTTCGACGAACAGCCGGAACGCTGGATCGACGTGACCTGGGACATCGACGAGGACAATCCGCAGCGCTTCCCAGCCAAGCTTGCGGTTACGGTGCTGAACGAGCCGGGCAGCCTGGCGCAGGTCGCGTCCGTGATCGGCGAGGCTGACGGCAATATCGACAATATCAAGATGACGCGCCGCGTTACCGACTACACCGATATCCTGATCGAGCTCGAAGTCTGGGATTTGACCCACCTGAACGAGATCATTGCCGGGCTCCGCGCCAAGGACATGGTATCGAGCGCCGCCCGGGCGAGCGGCTAAAGCGCCCGGCGCCTGCCCGGCAGGGCTTGGTCTCTGGAGGGACAAGCCCCAAATATGCTAAGGCTCTGCCGCATAGACGGGCACATTGTCGCTTAAGTAACGGGCGTTGCGAGGTCGTGATGCTGTTCAAGCGCCGCGAGGCGGAAAGCTGGCTGGAATGGCTGCGCGTGCAGCTTTGGCCGCGCCGCTCCTGGGCGCGCTCGAGCCGCTATGTGGCCTACCGCCTCCGCCGCATCAGCGCCTCGCCGCACGCGATTGCCCTCGGCTTCGCCGCTGGCGCGTTCGTGGCGGTCACCCCGTTCCTCGGCACCCATCTCATCCTGGCAGCGCTGATCGCCTGGATGGTCGGCGGCAGCATCGTCGCGGCCTTGCTCGGCACCTTCATCGGCAATCCGCTGACCTACCCGCTGTTCTGGTACTCGACCTACGAGGCCGGCAACCTGATGCTCGGCGATGAGCCCGAGCCGCACGCGATCGATCTGACCGGCGGCATCTTCAACATGTCGATCGATCAGCTCTGGCCGATCCTCAAGCCCATGTCGCTCGGCGCGCTGCCTGTCGGCTTCGGCGTCGCCGTGCTCGGCTATTTCGCGGTCAAGGTCATGGTCGAGGCCTATCACCGCCGGCGCCGCGAGCTCCGAGAGCAAGAGAGCGAGGCTCTCGGCACAAGATGACGTCACGCACGGCGAACCCTGCGGGCAAGGGGAAGGCTGCGCCGCCGATCCGCCTCGGCATCAACATCGATCACGTCGCGACGCTGCGCAATGCGCGTGGCGGGGCTCATCCCGATCCGCTGCGCGCTGCCGAGATCGTGGTCGCGGCGGGCGCCGACAACCTCACCGCGCATCTCCGCGAGGACCGCCGGCATATCAACGACGAGGACATCGCGCGGCTCACGGCGGCCACGCTCGCGCCGCTCAATCTGGAAATGGCGGTGACCGAGGAGATGCTGGCGATCGCGCGGGAAACGCGTCCGCATGCCTGTTGCCTCGTGCCCGAGCGGCGGCAAGAGCTCACCACCGAAGGCGGGCTCGATGCCGCAAGCCAAGTGAAGACGCTCAAGCCGTTCGTTGCCAAGCTGCAAGAGGCCGGCATCCAGGTCGCGCTGTTCATCGACCCCGATCCGGCGCAGATCGAAGCGGCGCGCGCCGTCGGCGCCGACGCCATCGAATTGCACACCGGCACCTATTGCAACGCCGCGACCGCCGGTGACCGCGCTGCGCAAGCGCATGAGCTTCGGCGCATTGCGGAAGCGGCCCGTCTCGCCGCGGCGGCGGGCCTCGAGGTCCATGCCGGGCACGGCCTCGACTACGACAATGTCATGCCGGTCGCCGCCATCCCCGAGATCGTCGAGCTGAATATCGGTCACTATCTTGTCGGCGAGGCGCTTTTCGTCGGGCTTGGCGAGAGCGTGCGCCGGATGAAGGCGATCATGGAGAGTGCGCGGCTGGGGCCTGCGCAGCCGAGACCGAAAGCGCGCGCGGAGGCCGCGCGATGATCATCGGGCTCGGCAACGACATCATCGACATCAGACGCGTCGAGCGCACCATCGAGCGTTACGGCGACCGCTTCCTGTTGCGCATCTTCACCGACACCGAGCGCCGCAAGTCCGACGGCAGGGCGCAGCGCGCGGCCTCCTATGCCAAGCGCTTCGCGGCCAAGGAGGCTTGCGCCAAGGCGCTCGGCACGGGCTTCCGCCATGGCGTGTTCTGGCGCGATATGGGCGTGGTCAACCTGCCCTCCGGGCGCCCGACGCTCGAGCTGACCGGCGGTGCCGCTCGGATTCTCGCGCGGATCACGCCCGAGGGCCACACGACGCGCATCGATCTCACCATCACCGACGATTTCCCGACGGCCCAGGCGATCGTCATCATTTCGGCCTACAGGGCTTAGCCGAGGAGCGATCGGTTTGCCTCATCATCGCCGAGAGGCTATAGGGGCGCCTGCCAGAGGGAAGCACTGGTCTTGAAGCCGAGCGAGGAAAGCTCCCGCATGAGCGTCGATGCAGAGAAGACGGAAGCAGGAGGCGGCGTGAAGGACACCATCCGCGTCATCATCCACGCGCTGATCCTTGCGCTGCTCGTCCGCGTCTTTCTCTTTCAGCCCTTCAACATCCCGTCAGGGTCGATGATCCCGACGCTCCTGATCGGCGACTATCTCTTCGTCTCGAAATATACCTACGGCTATAGCCGCTATTCCTTCCCGTTCGGGTTCAACCTGTTTCCGGGCCGCATCTGGGCGAGCGAGCCGAACCGCGGCGACGTGGTGGTGTTCAAGCTGCCGCGCGACAACGAGACGGACTACATCAAGCGTGTCATCGGCCTGCCCGGCGACGAGATCCAGATGCTGCATGGCGTGCTGCAGATCAACGGCCAGCCCGTCGAGAAGGTGCGCGTCGACGATTTCGTGGTGACGGACGGCGCCGGCCGCGAGCGGCGCATGCCGCGCTTCATCGAGACCCTGCCGAACGGCGTGAGTTATCCCGTGCTCGATCTCGTCAAGGACGGCTTCGGCGACAACACCGAGGTCTACAAAGTCCCCGAGAATCATTTCTTCATGATGGGCGACAATCGCGATAACTCGACCGATAGCCGCTTCCTGTCGGAGGTCGGCTTCGTGCCGTTCGAGAATCTCGTCGGCAAGGCGCAGGTCATCTTCTTCTCGATCGACGACGATGCGAGCTTCTGGCAGGTGTGGCGCTGGCCGAGCGACGTCCGTTGGAATCGCATCTTCCAGACGGTGCAGTGAGCGTGGCCAAGGCCGGCGAAGCTGCGCTGGCCGAACTGTCCGCCCGGCTCGGCCACGACTTCGCCGATCTCGCGCTGCTCGAGCTTGCGCTGACGCATGCGAGCGCCCGCGCGAACGCCAAGCCCAACCAGGACAATGAGCGGCTCGAGTTTCTCGGTGACCGCGTGCTCGGGCTTGCCATCGCCGAGTTGCTCGCCGACCGCTTTCCCGAGGCGAGCGAGGGCGAGCTGGCCCGCTGGTACAATCAGCTCGTGCGCGCGGAGACCTGCGCCGAGGTGGCGCAAGCCTGGCAACTCGGGCGCTTCATCTTGATGAGCGGCGGCGAGGCCGGCAGCGGCGGGCGCGGCAAGAAGACCATCCTCGCCAATAGCTGCGAGGCCGTGCTCGGCGCGCTGTTCGCCGACGGCGGCTATGCGGCGGCGCGCGAAGTCGTGTGGCGCGATTGGGCGCCGCATCTCGCCGAGCTGGAGCTTGCCGCGCCGGATGCGAAGTCCGTGCTGCAGGAATGGGCGCAAGGGCGGCGCCTGCCTCTGCCGCGCTATCTCGAGGTGGCGCGAGAAGGCCCCGACCACGCCCCGCGCTTCACCGCCGAGGTGCAGATCGAAGGCGTCGAGCCGATCCGCGGGCAGGGGGCCAACAAGCGCGCCGCCGAGCAAGCCGCGGCCCTCGCCATGCTGGTGCGCGAAGGCGTCTGGACCCCGCCGCAAGATGGCTGACCCAACCGACGAGAACGAGCCGCAAGCGGGGCTGCGCTGCGGCTTCGTGGCCCTGATCGGGGCGCCGAACAGCGGCAAGTCCACGCTGACCAATGCGCTGGTCGGCGCGAAAGTCTCCATCGTCACGCATAAGGCGCAGACCACACGCGGGCCGGTGCGCGGCATCGTCCAGGTCGGCGAGGCGCAGGTGATCCTCGTCGACACGCCCGGCATCTTCCAGCCGAAGCGCCGGCTCGACCGCGCCATGTTCCATGCCGCCTTCGACCGCGCGGCCGATGCCGACCTGGTTGCGGTCGTGATCGACGCGAGCCGCGGGCTCGACGAGGCACTCGACCCGCTGTTCAAGCATCTGCCCGAGGTGAGGCGCCCGACCATCGCCGTGCTGAACAAGATCGACCTCGTGGCCAAGCCCGAGCTGCTGCGCCTCACCGCCGAGCTTGGCGAACGCCATGCCTTCGACCACGTGTTCATGATCTCGGCCCTGACCGGCGACGGCATCGCCGATCTCAGGTCCTATCTCGCCGGCGCCGTGCCGCCTGGGCCTTGGCTCTTTCCCGACGACCAGCTCACCGACGCTTCGCTCAGGCAGACCGCCGCCGAGATCACCCGCGAGAAATTGTTCCTCCGCCTGCACGAGGAGCTGCCTTACGCGCTGACGGTCGAGACCACCGAGTGGAAGGAGCTCAAGGATCATTCGATCCGCGTCGAGCAGACCATCTTTGTCGAGCGCGAGAGCCAGCGGAAAATTTTGCTGGGCGCGAAGGGCCAGACCATCAAGGAAATCTCGATGGCCGCCCGCAAGGACATTGCCGAGATGGCTGGCGTGCCCGTGCACCTCTTCCTGTTCGTCAAGGTGCGCGAGCGCTGGGGCGACGACCCCGAACGCTACCGCGAGATGGGGCTCGACTACCCGCGGAAGTAATGTGCCGCGCACGCCTCTACCCGGAACGACCCCCGCCGGCGCACGTTTCCCTTCTCTGAAGGAGGGGCGAGCCCAAAGGAGGTCACATGATGAAAACGACACTGGCGAGCCTCGCCGCGGCCGGTCTGCTGGTTGGCGGCACGGCGGCATTCGCGGTCGAAGCGCCATATTCCGCGCCGCAGCCCGACAGGATCGATGCCCAGGCTCAGAGCCAAGAATCAGTCCCCGCGGTGCCGAGCGCTGCGGAAAGCTATTCATCCGGTCAATTGGCGGCACCTGGTGAGGCCGAATCGAGCCCCGATCTCGACCAGTCCGGCAGCGCGACCACGCCTCAGGGCGAGCGCGGTGCAAGCTCCGGCGCGGGCGGCAGTTCCGATGCAAGCGGAGGCGGCTAGTTAGCTTGCCCTTCGCCCCTTTGCGGCAAGGAAAGGCTCGGGCCATTCGCCCGGGCCTTTCTGTTGCGCCAACCCACCACGTCATCGCCGGGCTTGACCCGGCGATCCAGGGCAACCGGCGCAGAGCCCGCGGCCCCTGGATGCCCGGGTCAAGCCCGGGCATGACGAGTCCGTTTGGACGTGCAATCTTCTGGTGCATGGACTGGAGCGACGAAGGCATCTTCCTCACCGCGAAGCCGCTCGGCGAGGCGAACGCCGTCGCCGAGCTCCTGACCTACGCGCATGGGCGGCATCTCGGGCTCGTGCGCGGAGGGCGCTCGCGCCGCATCCGCCCGCTGCTTCAGCCCGGCAATCTCCTGCGCGTCACCTGGCGCGCGCGGCTCTCCGAGCATCTTGGCGGCTTCAATGTCGAGCTGATCGAAGCCCATGCCGCGCGCGTGCTCGACGATGCGGCGGCGCTCTCGGCGATCGGTTCACTGACGGGGCTTACACGCCTGCTGCCGGAGCGCGACCCGCATCCCGAACTCTACGCCGCGACGCTTGACGTTCTGCGCGCCTTCGATGCGCCGCAGCTCTGGCCCGCGCTGCTGGTGCGCTGGGAGCTGCAATTGCTCCAGGAGCTCGGCTTCGGACTCGATCTCAGTACCTGCGCCGCGACCGGAACGGACACCGATCTCATCTATGTCTCGCCGCGTTCCGGGCAGGCGGTGTCGCGCGATGCCGGCAAGCCTTATTGCAACAAGCTGCTCAAGCTGCCGGCCTTCCTGCTGGACGAGACGGTGCCGGCCGATACGGACGACATCGCCGCAGGCTTGATGCTGACCGGGCATTTCCTGGAGCGCGATGTGCTCAGCCCGCACGGTCTCGCCATGCCGCAGGCGAGAGAGCGCCTTGTCGCGCTCCTGATCCGGCCGAGGAAGCCGGCGCTTTCCGCCTAGTCTTTTCGGCAATTCCCGGCAGTGCTAGGGTCCCGCGCGAGGGGGACTCGCATGCTGCGCGATGCGCAAAACAAGCCCGGAGCGGGCTCGTTGCTCCTGTTGCTGGGCATGGCCGTGGCGGCGCCTTTTGCCTGCACCGGGCAGGCCAGCGCGCAGCAATTCACCGTCCCCCAGAACGCCAGCGCGCTCATCCTCAAGGCGACCAATGCCTATCGCGCCGAGAACGGCCTGCCGGCGCTGCGCCTCAGCCCGAACGCGTCGAAGGTCGCGCAGGACTACGCCAAATATCTCGCCGAGACCGACAAGGTGGGCCACAGGGCCGACGGGCGGAGCGCGCGCGACCGGCTTGCGGCAGGCGGCATGGAAGTCTGCAAGGTCTGGGAGAACTGGCACCGGTCCTGGGATGACGGCGGCAAGCGCGTGCCGGTCGAGGAGGCGATGGAGAAGGCCATGTTCTTCTGGCGGAACTCGCCGGGCCACGAGCGGACGCTCCGGGCGCGGGCCCAGGAGATCGGCATCGGCGTCATCGGCTGGAAGCACGGTAATCGCTGGACCTACACCGAGGTTCAGCTCTTCTTCGACCGCGACTGTCTGAAGACCAAGAAGAAGGAGCGCGCCTTCCCGGCGATCGTGCCTTGAGCGCGTCTGGTCGATGCGCTAAGCGCGGAACATGGGAAAACGTGTTCCGCCGCCTGATTCGCAAGGGCCGATCGAGAAGGTGAATCTGCGCGAGGCGCTCGAGGAGCGCTATCTCGCCTACGCGCTCTCGACCATCATGCATCGCGCGCTGCCCGACGTGCGCGACGGGCTGAAGCCCGTGCATCGCCGGCTGCTCTACGCCATGCAGCAGCTCAGGCTTGCGCCGCAGGGCGAGTTCCGCAAATGCGCGAAGATCGTCGGCGACACGATGGGCAATTTCCATCCGCACGGCAACCAGGCGATCTACGACGCGCTGGCGCGCCTCGCGCAGGATTTCGCCGTGCGCTATCCGCTGATCGACGGTCAGGGGAATTTCGGCAATATCGACGGCGATAACCCGGCGGCCGACCGCTACACCGAGGCGCGGCTGACGGCGATCGCCGCGCAGTTGCTTGACGGCATCGACGAGGACACGGTCGACTTCCGCCCGAACTACGACGGCCGCGAGCTCGAGCCGTCGGTGCTGCCCGCGAACTTCCCGAACCTGCTCGCCAATGGCGCGTCCGGCATCGCGGTCGGCATGGCGACCAGCATTCCGCCGCACAATGCGGGCGAGCTGCTCGACGCGGCGCTGCATCTCATCAAGTTCCCCAATGCGACCGCCGACAAGCTGGTGGACATCGTGCCGGGGCCGGACCTGCCGACCGGCGGCGTCATCGTCGAGCCGCGCGAGGCGATCGTCGCCGCCTACAAGACCGGACGCGGCAGCATTCGGCTCCGCGCGAAATGGGTGCAGGAGGACACGGGCCGCGGCACCTATCAGATCGTCGTCACCGAGATTCCGTATCAGGTGCAGAAGGCGCGGCTCGTCGCCCGCATCGCCGAGCTGATCCAGGCGAAGAAGCTGCCGCTGCTCGCCGACGTGCGCGACGAGTCCGCCGAGGACATCCGCCTCGTGCTGGAGCCGAAGAGCCGCACGGTCGATCCGACGCTGCTGATGGAGTCGCTGTTCAAGCTGACGGAGCTCGAGACGAGGCTTTCGCTCAACATGAACGTGCTGAGCCGCGGCCAGGTGCCGAACGTCATCGGGCTGCGTCAAGCTCTCCGCGAATGGCTCGACCATCGCCAGGTCGTGCTGGTCCGCCGCGCCAAGTTCCGGCTCGCCAAGATCGACCATCGGCTTGAGGTGCTGGACGGCTACCTCATCGTTTATCTCAACATCGACAAGGTCATCAAAATCATCCGCGAGAAGGACGAGCCGAAGCCTGCGCTGATGAAGGCCTTCAAGCTCACCGAGGTCCAGGCGGAAGCGATCCTCAACATGCGGCTCCGTGCTCTGCGCAAGCTCGAGGAGATGGAAATCAAGCGCGAGCACGAGAGCCTGACCAAGGAGCGGAAGGAGCTGAAGGCGCTGCTCGGCTCCAAGGACAGACAGTGGAAGCGCATCGCCGACGAGATCAAGACGCTGAAAGAGCAGTTCGGCCAGAAGACCGCGCTCGGCAAGCGCCGGACGAGCTTCGCCGAGGCCCCTGAAGGTGTCGAGGTCGAGCTTGCCGAGGCGATGATCGAGAAGGAGCCGGTGACGGTCGTGCTGTCCGAGAAGGGCTGGATCCGGGCGATCAAAGGCCATCAGACCGCGCCCGAAAGCCTTGCCTTCAAGGAGGGCGACCGGCTCAAAAGCTTCGTCAAGGCGCAGACCACCGACACGCTGCTGCTGTTCGCGACCAACGGCCGGTTCTATTCGCTCGGCGCCGACAAGCTGCCCGGGGGCAGGGGGCATGGCGAGCCCTTCCGGCTGATGATCGACATCGAGGAGGCGAACGACGCGGTCGAATTGTTCGTGCATCAGCCGGGCCGGAAGCTCCTGGTCGCCGCGACGACCGGGCACGGTTTTATCGTGCCGGAGGACGAGGTGCTGGCGCAGACCCGCAAAGGCAAGCAGGTGCTGAACGTCGGCACGGGCGCCGAGGCGGTGGTCTGCGCGCCGGTCGACGGCGACAGCGTCGCGGTGATCGGCGAGAACCGGAAGCTGTTGCTGTTCCCGCTCGCCGAGCTGCCCGAGATGCCGCGCGGCAAGGGCGTGCGGCTGCAGCGCTACAAGGACGGCGAGCTTGCCGACGCCAAGACCTTCGCCAAGAAGGAAGGCCTGATCTACATCGACTCCGCCAATCGGAGCTTCACGCTCTCATCGGCTGAGCTGCGGGATTGGTGGGGCGTGCGCGCCCAGGCCGGCCGCCTGCCGCCCAAGGGCTTCCCAAAATCGGGCCGATTTGGATCGCGGTTCAGGGATCAGTGATCAAACTCGCCGGTTGTCATTCCCGCGAAGGCGGGAACCCAGTAAGCAGCGCCGTTTCAGAACTTCGAGCCGCCTCGATTACTGGGTTGCCCGGTCAAGCCGGGCAATGACACGCGGATAGGTGATCGCTACGCCTCCGTCCGCACCCAGCCCTTGGAGCTGAGGCGTTCCTGCGGCTGGAAGCGGTTCTTGTAGCGCATCTTGCGCGAGCCCTCGATCCAATAGCCGAGATAGACGAACGGATGGCCGAGCGACCGCGCGTAGTTCACATGGTCGAGGATCATGTAGGTGCCGAGGCTGCGCGCTGGCATGTCGGGATCGTAGAAGCTGTAGACCATGGAGATGCCGTCGCTCAGGCGGTCGCAGAGCGACACGCCGATCAGCGGCGATGAGCCGTCGCCCGCGGGGTCAGGCTTCAGCCGGTACTCGGTGACGAAGGTCTCGACCACGCTGTCCTCGACCATCAGCGAATAGTCGAGCACCGACATCTCGGCCATGCCGCCGTCGGCGTGGCGCGCATCGATATAAGCGCGGAACAGCGAATATTGCTCGGAGCTCGGCGCGGGCGGCATGCGCGTCGCCACCACGTCGGCATTGGCGCGGGCGATGCGCTTCAGCGAGCGGCGCGGCTCGAACGCATCGACCAGGATGCGCACCGGCACGCAGGCCGAGCACGCATCGCAATAGGGCATGTAGGCGATGTTCTGGCTGCGCCGGAACCCGCCCTTCAGGAGATTGTCGATCAGGAAGCGCGGCTTGTCGCGGGTGAGATGCGTGAACAGCTTCCGCTCGAGCCGGCCGGGGAGATAAGGACAAGGCTGCGGCGCCGTGATGTAGAATTCGGGGAAGTTGCTCTTATGCTCAGTCACGTTGCACCGGGGACGAATCCAGACCAGCCACGGGCAAGCTTAGTTGATCGCGGGCGCGAAACGCAATCGGCTCGCGGCCCCGCGTCCAAACCTGGAACGGCTCGAAACTAGGGTCGGTTAATGACCACCACGCCCGCCAGGATGTCGTGGAGCTGGCGCTTGCGCGGGTCGAAGAAGCACCACAGCAGGATCGGCGCGAAGATGGTGAGCGCCAGCCAGAACAAGAGCGCATGGAAGGCCGCGATCAGCGGCGTCACCTTGCCGCCGAACCACATGGGCACGGTGAGCCCCATGATGCGCTGGCCGATGGTCGCGGATTTCGAGCCGCCGATGGTGAAGGCGTTATAGCCGAGGCCGACCACCGGGAAGACTAGGCCGAACGCGAGCCAGGCAAGCCCGAGCGTCAGCACGCCGAGCACCAGCACGGCCAGGAAGCCAATCAGCGTCAGCACGGCGATGATGACGGCGTCGATCAGGAAGGCGAAGAAGCGCTTGCCGATCACGCCCTGGAAGAGCTGCCGCTGCGCCACCGGATCGAAGGCATGCGGCCGGTCCACGAAATCCGTGCCGGTCTGGGGCGGAAGGGTCTGCAGCTCGTTCTTCATCCTGGTCTCCTTGCGGGGCAATTCTCCCCGCCGGCTAGATAGGGATTGGCACCATAGCAAACAAGCGCGGCGCCCGATTGCGCTGCATCATGGCTGAGCGGCCAGGTTGCCGACGCCGCCGCGAAGCGTTAAGGATTGGCCTTCCGCGCGCCTGACGTCCGCGTCTCGACGCCAGCGTCTCAGGCCAGCCGACGGGGAGATATCAATGCTGCGGTTCTTGCTTGTTGCGCCTGCCTTCCTGCTGTTGACCGGGCCGTCCTGGGCCAGCGCCTGCGAGGGCCAGCAGGTCGTGTTCGAGGACAAGTTCCAGGACGACGCCGGCGGCTGGTCGATCCGCGACAGCGTCGAGGTGAAGGACGGGAACTTCGTGCTGAAGCTCGCGCCCGACGACATGCAGTCGAACCTCAACGTCACCTTCACCGTGACCGACGCCGACATCTGCTCGGAGGCCAAGTGGCCCGACGGCGAGCAGCCCATGCTCGGTGCCAGCCTCCTGTTCTGGGGCGAGGACAACCGCACCTATTTCCAGTTCGGCATCCTGAACAACGGCAAGTTCTGGATCGCGCGCAAGCAGGACGGCAAATGGCTCGGCACCATCGCCGCCAACGTCGACTCCTCGGCGATCAACAAGGAGCCCGGTGCGACCAACACGCTCAGGGTCAAGACCAACGGCAATACCGCGACCTTCTATATCAACGGCACCAAGATCCGTGACGTGCGCGCGCAAGCGCCCAAGGGTAGCTGGCGCTTCGGCCTGTCGGGCGACAATTTCGACAAGCAGAAAGAGGCGCAGGTGGTCTTCAAGAGCGTGAAGGTCACGAATTGACGCGACCAACCCCTCCGGTTGTCATGCCCGCGTAGGCGGGCACCCAGTAATCGAGGCATTCGCAGGATTGCGCAGACGGGTGCCTACTGGGTTCCCGCCTTCGCGGGAATGACACCGATCAGCTCTTCAGCAGCTTGGCTACGTCCGGCGCGAAATAGGTGAAGATCGCATCGGCGCCGGCGCGCTTGCAGGCCATCAGGCTCTCCAGGATCACGCGCTCGCGGTCGAGCCAGCCGCGCTCCGACGCAGCGGACAGCATCGCGTACTCGCCCGACGTCTGGTAGACCAGCGTCGGCACGTTGAAGGCGTCCTTCACCTGGCGCACGATGTCGAGATAAGCGAGCCCCGGCTTGACCATCACCATGTCGGCGCCCTCGGCAATATCGAGCGCGACCTCGCGCAGCGCCTCGGCGCCGTTGGCCGGGTCCATCTGATAGGTCAGCTTGTTGCCGCGGAGCCGCGCGCCGGAGCCCACCGCGTCGCGGAACGGGCCGTAGAAGGCCGAGGCATATTTCGCGGCGTAGCTCAGGAGCTGCGTGTTGGCGAAGCCCGCCGTCTCGAGCGCGGCCCGGATGGCGCCGATGCGCCCGTCCATCATGTCCGACGGCGCGAGGATGTCGCAGCCGGCCTCGGCCTGCACCAGCGATTGCGCGATCAGCACCTCGATGGTGCGGTCGTTGTCGACCTCGCCCGCCACCATGAGCCCGTCATGACCGTGGCTCGTATACGGATCGAGCGCCACGTCGCAGACGATGCCGAGCTCGGGCACCGCGTCCTTGATCGCGCGCACCGCGCGGCAGACGAGATTGCCGGGATTGACGGCCTCGCTCGCCTCGTTGTCGCGGAGCGCAGAGTCCGTATAGGGGAACAGCGCGATGGCCGGGATGCCGAGCCGCACGGCCTCCTCCGCGCATTTGACGGCAAGATCGATCGAGACGCGCGAGACGCCGGGCATCGACTCGATGGGTGACCGCTGGCGCTCGCCCTCGACCACGAAGATCGGCCAGATCAGATCGTCGGTGGTCAGCGAGGTCTCGCGCAGGAGCCGCCGCGACCAGTCGGCACGGCGGTTGCGCCTAAGCCGCGTCGCCGGGAAGCCGGCGGCGGGCGCAGCGTCTGGCTTGCCCGCGCGCTTCACCCGCTCGGTGCGCAAGGAAATCGGTTTGTCTTTCGGCGCGGCCATGTCTCGGGTCCAATCAGGTTCGCTCAAGACGCGAAACTACCATCCCGGCGCGCGCGACGCCAAGGACCGCGACAGCGCATGGTTGAGCGCGCCCGCCTAGCGGCAATAGCCCCCGCGCCGGTACTTCATGTCGAAGTGGAAATGATTGTAGTGGGCCGCATCGGCGCTTGGCCCAAGCGTCGTGCCGAATGACTTGCAGGCCTTGGCGTAGACGCTCCTGATGAACGCGTTGTTCTGGTCCGGCCGGGGCTTCCGCGGCGGCGCCGCTTTGGCCGGAGGCTCAGGCGCGGCAACGGGCGGCGGTATCGCCGCGACCGCTTCTTCGAGGAGCGGCGGCGTCGGCGCGATCGCCGTCCGCTCAGCCGGCGGCAGCGGGAGCGGCGTCGGCATGACGAACGGATTGATCTTCACCGCCTCCGTCACGTTGCCGATCACCGTGACATGCGAGACACGCGCGGGCCGGGGCATGAGTACGGGCGGCGGGGGCGGCGGTTCAGCCATGGCAGCCTCGCTTTCCTCGACGCGTATCGGGTTCGGCTCGGGGAGCGGTGGCAGGTCCGGTGCCGCGACGCGCGGCCAAGCCTTGAGCACGCTGACGACGTAGCCGGATTCGAGCGTGAGCTCGGAGATGTCCAGCGCGTTGGCGAGCGCATGCTCGCTCAGCACGCCGCGCGCGGCATTGTTGCGGTTGCGGCAGGCATAGGAGGCGGCGTTGCGGATCTTCACGATTGGAGAGCCCAAGACCGCGCGCGCTTCCGGCTGCACCTCGTCCTTCAGCCAGGCATGGAGCGCCGCAGCCACCGCGCAGTTGATCTTGGCCGCCGGCACGATCGCAACCTTCGGATCGCTGCCGATCGACTTGACGACGATCGGCGCGGGCGCGCCGCACACACCCTCCTTGATTGGCGGATGCTCCTCGTATTCGAGCGTGATGTCGGCGAGCAGTTCCTCGCACTTGGCCTTGGCCGCCGCGATTTGCGAGGCGCTCCACGGCACGGTTCGGCCGGCGCTCGGCGGGGCGGGCTTGTCTTCGGACTTCCTCGACTTGAACGGGTTCTGCAGGAACCCGCCGAACCCGTTCTCGGCGGAGGCCGTACCCGAGAGTGCCGCCGCCGCTGCAAGCATAAGGATGAGCCGGAGAAGAGAGCAGGACTTCATCGGGCGCCTGTTTGCCGTCCCGGCAGTGCTTGTGGTTTCCACGGATGAGTGCTAGCTGCGCCGGGCCTTTTCAAGGCAGCCGGGAAACGGCCGTCTTGCTTGACCCTTCCGGGATGCCGCGAGCAACTCACTGAGATCAGGGACCACGGCGATTGTCCGACGCGCTTGGCATCAGCTTCGAGGAGGTCGGCCGCGCGGGCGTCGTTACGCTCGACCGGCCCGCTCGCTTGAACGCGCTCACCCGCGAAATGTTCGAGGTGCTCACCGCGCGCTACCGGCGTTGGGCGCCTGCGGCGCACATTTATGGCGTGGCGATGCAATCAACCCACCCGTCAGTGTTCTCGAGCGGCGGCGACCTCAAGGTCCTGCACGAATGGAACGAGCAGGGCGCCGTGGCCGCGATCCGCGAATTCTACCGCGCAGCCTATACCCATGTTTGGGCGCTGGAGAAATTCATTAGGCCCAACGTGCCGCTGATCAATGGCCTCGCCTTCGGGGGCGGGGTTGCAATCAGTCTTTACGGCACGCATTGCGTGGCGGGCGAGGGCTATAAGTTCGCGATGCCGCAGGTCGGGATCGGCTTTCTTCCCGATATCGGCGGGACCTATTTCCTACCGCGCCTGCTGGGCTCGACCGGGCTTTATCTCGCTCTGACCGGCCACACAATCGGTCCCGCCGACGCCTTCCGGCTGCGGCTCGCGAGCCATTACATTCCCTCGGCGCATTTCCACGTCATCAAGGATGCGCTCTCGGACAATCATCCGATCGACCGGCTGCTCGACGGGCTGCATCGCGACCCCGGCGAGGGCGAGCTCGTTCGCTTCACGCCGGTGATCGATCGCGCCTTCTCGGCGCCTTCGGTCGAGGAAATCCTCGCGCGCCTCGACGCGGAGCGCGGCGAGCATGAAGCTTTCGCGCGCGAGACCGCTGCCGAGATCCGCAAGAAGTCGCCGACCTCGCTCAAGATCGCCTTCGCGCAGATGCAACGCGGTAAGGACCTTGAGCTCGACGAGGCGCTGAAGCTCGAGTTCCGGCTCGCCTCGCATCTCGTTACCACGCACGACTTTCGCGAAGGCATCGCCGCGCGCATCGCCGGCAAGGGCAGGGCGCCGCAATGGCAGCCGGCCAGCCTCGAGGCCGTCGACGATGCCTCGATCGAGCGGCTGTTCGAGACCCCGGTCGAGGATGAGCTCTTGCTGGAAGACCCTAAATCCGTCGCCTAGAGCGTTGTCCGTCAACCGGCGCAAGCCGGAATCCAGGGGCCAGGGGCACCGGAGCGCGACATTCTGGATACGGCTTTCGCCGGTATGACGCGTGTGCCTTTAGCGCGTCATGGCAAACGACTCACCGAAATTTAATCCTAGAATTTCAGGCAATCTTAAGCGTCTCGCTTAAGCCGATTTTAGGCTGCTTCGCCTACACTCATCGTCAAGTTGGGGACTAACAACAACGTACGAGGGTAGGCGATGAGTGTAGCCCTGAACATGGGGACGCATGTCGCGGTCAAAGAGGCAGAAGACCTTAAGGGCCGTTATCTGATTTCCCTGAAGCTCGTCGAGCGGCTGCACCGGCTGCTGCTCGACGTGATCAAGGACGAGTTCGAGCGCCTCGGCCGCGCCGACGTGAACAGCGTCCAGGCCCTGCTGCTCTACAATATCGGCGATGCCGAGCTGACCGCCGGCGAGCTCACCAGCCGCGGCTACTATCTCGGCTCGAACGTCTCCTACAACCTGAAGAAGCTGGTCGACGCCGGCTACATCCACCATCAGCGCTCGACCACCGACCGCCGGTCGGTGCGGGTGCGGCTCACCGACAAGGGCCAAGAGGTCTGCAAGGTGGTGAACGGTCTCTATGCGCGCCAGCTCAAGTCGCTTGAGCAGGTTGGCGGCATCGGCGCCGACGATCTCGAGACGATGAACAAGGCTCTGATCCGGCTCGAGCGATTCTGGACCGACCAGATCCGCTACCAGCTTTAGAGTTTGCCCGCGCGACCCCGCGCCGAGACGAACGGCCCTGATGGAGCGAAACACCGTCAGGGCCGTTCACATTCGGCCATAGCCCGCCATAGCCTGACAAAATCAAACATGGCCCGCCAAAATTTGCCGGATTTCGCGGCTAGCGTTCGTTCGGATTCGGCGTCGCCTGCAATCCGGCGGCGTGCTGTACCAGTTTGGCGAGGGATTCGCTTTTCCTTAACGCTGAACGAATTGTGAAGATATATCCGGCGCTTCGGCACGAAAACGAGTAGAGCGGAGCGGGCAAAGCGCTTATAGTTAAGCTAGGGAATTGGGCCGCAGCTGACGGGGAGCGGCAATGCGAATTCAGATTAGGCTTAAGGGCGGGGCGATCCTCGTCACCGCGGGGCTGGCCGTGACTTTCTTCGTCACGGCGAGCGTGCCCGCGAGCGCCGGCCCGTTCCAGTGGCTGACCGGCAGACAGCAGGAAAACATGCAAGGCCGCGACGGCAACAGCCAGCAGGCTGTGCCTAACTCTGGCGGCAGCGGCGGTTTCCGGCTGTTCGGCGGCGGCGGCAGGTCGAACCCCGCGGCACCTCCCGGGGCCAGCGAGCTGAACTACGACGATCCCGAAGCTTTGATGATCACCAACCCGGCGCTCGGCACGCCGACGATTGCGTCAGGCAATATCGCCGCGACCAAGGCGGCGATCGAGCGATACCGGGCGATTGCGCAGCGCGGCGGCTGGCCCGCGGTCCCGGCCAGGGCCATGAAGCCCGGGCAGCGCGGCCAGGAGGTCGCGATCCTGCAGCAGCGGCTCGAAGCCTCTGGCGATCTGGTCGGCATGAGCGTGCCCGGCCAATACGACGCGGCGGTCGTAGCCGCGGTGAAGCGGTTCCAGATCGGGCACGGGCTGCCGCCGACGGGTATCGTCGACTCGAAGGCCATGATCGCGGCGTTGAACGTACCGGCCTATGCGCGCCTGGCCCAGCTCGAACAGAATCTCAAGCGGCTACAGAAGCTCGCGCCGTCCGCGCCCAGCCGCTACGTGCTCGTCAATGTTCCCTCGGCGCAGGTCGAGGCGGTTGAGGGCGGCCAGGTCGTGCTGCGCAACGCCGCGGTCGTGGGTAAGCCTGAGCGGCCCACGCCCGAGCTCACCAGCAAGATTCACGAGATCAACTTCAATCCTTATTGGCACGTGCCGCAAACCATCGTGCACAAGGATCTCATCCCTAAGGGTCGGCTCTTCGCAAGCAAGGGCCAGGACATGCTCGCTGCCTATCGCATGCAGGCCTTCGACCAGGCCGGCAATCAGCTCCACCCGAGCCAGATCGATTGGAATGGGTCGGAGGTCTACAACTACCGCTTCCGGCAGCTTCCCTGGGAGGAGAACTCGCTCGGCTATCTGAAGATCAACTTCCCGAACAAGGACGCGGTCTATCTCCACGACACGCCGCTCAAGAGCCTGTTCGGGCAGGCCGTGCGCTTCGAAAGCTCGGGCTGCGTGCGCGTGCATAATGTCGACCGATTGGCGGCATGGATTCTGCGCGGCACGCCAGGCTGGGATCTCGGCCGCATCCAGTCGATGAAGCGGACGCGCGAGCAGACCACCGTGCCCGTCGCCAGCCGCGTGCCGATCTACCTGACCTATATCAGCGCGTGGGCCACGCCCGACGGTCAGGTCCATTTCCGGCCGGACATCTATCACCACGACGGCGCAGCACCGACGCTCGCAACCTCCGCGTATTAAGCGCACCCGCTTCCCCGCGTGTCATTCCCGCGAGGGCGGGAACCTAGTCGGCAGCGGGCGCGCCTAGCTCGGGCACGGTCCTCGATTGCTGGGTTGACCGCGTCTTCGCCCGCCGCAAGAAACACGCGCCGCTGCGCCCATTCCTTGGGTGCTGCTGGCGTGCCCTCGCGACATGTGGTAGAGCCAGCCTGTTGCCCTGAAAGTGGGCGTCAGGGAGTTCAAGGAGCGGTAAGAGAATGACAGCGAGCGATGCACGGCGCGCCGACGCGCGCGACAGCGGTTTCTTCACCAAACATCTTGAAGATGCCGATCCCGAGGTCTGGGGCGCGATCGAGAAGGAACATGAGCGCCAATCGCATGAGATCGAACTGATCGCCTCGGAGAATATTGTCTCCAAGGCCGTGCTCGAAGCAGCCGGCTCGCTCCTCACCAACAAATATGCCGAAGGCTATCCGGGCCGCCGCTATTACGGCGGCTGCCAGTATGTCGATGTCATCGAGCAGCTTGCCATCGACCGGGCCAAGCGCTTGTTCAACTGCGCCTACGCCAACGTGCAGCCGCATTCGGGCAGCCAGGCCAACCAGTCGGTGATGCTCGCGCTGATTAAGCCGGGCGACACCATTCTCGGCATGTCACTCGCCCATGGCGGGCATCTGACTCACGGCGCCCCGCCGAACATGTCCGGCAAGTGGTTCAACGCCGTGCAATACGGCGTGACGGAAGGCGACAACCGTATCGACTATGACGAGGTCGAGCGCCTCGCCAATGAGCACAAGCCCTCGATCATCATCGCCGGCGGCTCGGCCTACCCGCGCATCATCGATTTCGCGCGCTTCCGCAAGATCGCCGATTCCGTCGGGGCCTATCTCTGGGTCGACATGGCGCATTTCGCGGGGCTGGTTGCCGCGGGCCTGCATCCGAGCCCGCTGCCGCACGCCCATGTCTGCACCACCACGACGCACAAGACACTGCGCGGTCCGCGCGCCGGCATGGTGCTGTCGAACGACGAGGAGATCGGCAAGAAGATCAACTCGGCGACCTTCCCAGGTCTCCAGGGCGGACCGCTGATGCACATCATCGCCGCCAAGGCCGTTGCCTTCGGCGAGGCGCTGAAGCCCGAGTTCAAGCTCTACGCCAAGAACGTCATGGACAACGCCAAGGCGCTCGGCGAGACGCTGGTCAAGGGCGGCGCTGCGCTCGTCTCCGGCGGCACCGACACGCATCTGATGCTGGTCGATCTCCGTCCGAAGAAGCTCACAGGCAAGGCGGCCGAGATCGCGCTCGGACGCGCCAACATCACCTGCAATAAGAATGGCGTGCCGTTCGATCCTGAGAAGCCTGCGGTCACCTCGGGTATCAGGCTCGGCTCGCCCGCGGGTACCACGCGCGGCTTCGGCATCGCCGAGTTCCAGGAGATCGGTGGCATGATCATCGAGGTGCTGGACGGGCTTGCCGCCAATGGCGATGACGGCAACGGCAAGGTCGAGGCCGACGTCAAGAAGCGCGCCATCGCGCTTTGCGAGGCCTATCCGATCTACCGCACCATCGACGCGTGAAGGTGAGAACAAGGAGCGGGGTCGCTCATGCGATGCCCCTATTGCGGCAGCACCAACACGCAAGTGAAGGACTCGCGGCCTAGCGAGGACCACACCACGATCAGGCGCCGCCGCGTCTGCTCGGATTGCGGCGGCCGCTTTACCACCTTCGAGCGCGTGCAGTTGCGCGAGCTGACCGTGGTCAAGCGGTCGGGCCGCCGCATGCCGTTCGACCGGGACAAGCTGATGCGCTCGGTACAGATCGCACTGCGCAAGCGGCCGGTCGATCCCGAGCGCGTCGAGCGCATGGTGAGCGGCATCGTGCGGCGGCTGGAAAATATGGGGGAGAACGACATCCAGTCGGAGACCATCGGCCACCTCGTCATGGAGGCCCTTAAAAATCTCGATGATGTCGCCTATGTCCGGTTTGCCTCGGTCTACAAGAACTTCCGGGAAGCCAAGGATTTCGAGGTCTTGCTCGGAGAGCTTGCCGGGACCGATGGCGACGGCGAGGACGATGCAGGCGGCTCGCGCGCTGGTGCACGCACCGCCAAGGCCGGAGCCCGCGCCGAGGACTAGCGCGAAACTCAAAAGTGCAAAGGTGCATGGGCGCACGCGACGAAGAGCATATGGCGCAGGCGCTCTCGCTTGCCAGACGCGGGCTTGGCACGACCTGGCCTAACCCGTCGGTGGGCGCGGTCGTCGTTGCGCCGTCCGGCGAGATCGTCGGGCGCGGCAGGACCGCACCCGGCGGCCGCCCGCATGCCGAGGCGATCGCGCTCGAGCAGGCCGGCGCTGCGGCCCGGGGTGCCACCATCTACGTGACGCTGGAGCCTTGCGCGCATATCGGCCGCGACGGGTCTTGCGCTGGTGCCATCGTCGCCGCGCGGCCGGCGCGCGTTGTCGTCGCGCTGCGTGATCCTGACCCGCGCACCGCGGGCGCTGGCATCGAGCGCTTGATCGCGGCGGGTATCGAGATCCGCGAAGGCGTGCTCGCCGCTGAGGCGGAGGAGGTAACGCTCGGCCATTTGCTCCGCGTCACCGAGGACCGTCCCGCCGTGACCTTGAAGCTCGCGGTCGGTGCGGACGGCATGATCCCAAAGGGCGAGGGCGCTCCGGTTTGGATTACCGGACCCGATGCGCGTGCCCACGGTCATCTGCTCCGCGCCCGCAACGATGCTATCCTGGTCGGGCGGGGCACCGTGTTCGCCGACAATCCGAGTCTCACCTGCCGGCTGCCCGGCATGTCGTGCCGCTCGCCGGTCCGCATCGTGCTGGACCAGCGCCTGCGCACGCCGCCTGAAGCCAAGCTGTTCGACGATCTGATGGTGCCGGTCTGGCTCGTCTGCAATGCTGACCAGGAGCACGCCGGCGCCGATGCGCTGCAGGACCGCGGCGCCGAGCTCGTGCCGGTTCCCGTCGATGCAGAGGGGATGCTGGCCATCGAGGACGTGCTCCACACTCTCGCCAATCGCGGCATCACGCGCGTGCTCGTCGAAGGCGGACCGTCGGTGGCGCGCGCGCTGCTCGACGCCGACCTGATCGACGAGGCTGCGATCTATCAAGGGCAGAAGCCCGTGGGCGAGGGGGGTCTGCTACCCTTCGTCACCGAAGGCCTTGATCGACTGACCGCGAGCGGGCATTTCACGCGTGTCCAGTCCCGCGCCTTTGGGCCTGACCGGATGACGCTATGGCGGCGGATGCGCACATGTTCACTGGCCTTGTCAGCAGCGTAGGGACGCTCGTCGGGCGTGGCGGCGCCCGCTTCTCCATCGCCGCACCGATCAAGCGTAAGAGCCTCGACGAGGGCGCCTCCATCGCCTGCGACGGTTGCTGCCTGACCGTCGTCGAGGCGGCCAAGGCGCGCGACAAGGGCTCTGTGTTCGCCGTCGAAGCCTCGAACGAGACGCTCTCGCTTACGACCATGGGCGACTGGCAGAAAGGCCGCCGCATCAACCTGGAGCGCGCGCTCGCCTTCGGTGACGAGCTTGGCGGACACCTGGTCACGGGCCATATCGACGGCCGCGCCAAGATTGTGGAACGCAAGCTAGACGGCGACAGCGTCAGGTTCGTGCTGGAAAGCCCGGCCCATCTTGCCCGCTTCATCGCCCCGAAAGGCTCGGTCGCGCTCGACGGCGTCTCGCTCACCGTTAACGGCGTCGAAGGCGACCGCTTTGGCGTCAACATCATTCCTTACACTCTGTCGCATACGACATGGGGAGACCGGGTGCCCGGCGATCTGGTAAACCTTGAAGTCGATCTCCTGGCGCGCTACGTGGCGCGCCTCGTGCAACGCGAAGGCCACGCGACGTGACTCTCCTAAGCCAGCCCAAGGACCAGAGCTTCCTCTCGCCCATCGAGGAGGTGATCGAGGACGCGCGCAACGGCCGCATGTTCATCCTGGTGGATGCGGAGGAGCGCGAGAACGAGGGCGACCTCGTCATCCCGGCGCAGATGGCGACGCCCGATGCCATCAACTTCATGGCGAAGCACGGGCGCGGGCTGATCTGCCTCGCACTCACGCCCGAGCGCGCCAAGCAACTGCATCTAGAGCTGATGTCGCGCTCGAACCGCGCGCGGCACACTACGGCTTTCACCGTGTCGATCGAGGCGCGCGAGGGTGTCTCAACCGGCATCTCCGCGCATGACCGTGCGCATACGATCGCGGTCGCCATCGACCCGACCAAGGACTATCGCGACATCATGACCCCGGGCCATGTCTTCCCGCTGGTGGCGAAGGAGGGCGGCGTGCTGGTGCGCGCGGGCCATACCGAGGCAGCCGTCGATCTCGCGCGGCTCGCCGGGCTCTATCCGGCCGGTGTCATCTGCGAGATCATGAACGACGACGGCACCATGGCGCGCATGCCGGACCTGATCGCCTTCGCGCACCGGCAAGGGCTGAAGATCGCTACCATCGCCGATTTGATCGCCTATCGCCTCCGCTACGATCATCTCGTCAAGGTCGTGGCCGAGTCGAAACTGCAAAGCCCGTTCGGCGGCGAGTTCGGCCTCAAGGTCTACGCCACGACCGTCGATCCCGCCGAGCATGTCGCGCTGGTCAAGGGCGACGTCTCTTCGGGCGGCCCGGTGCTCGTCCGCGTGCACGCCATGAACACGCTCGACGACGTGTTCTCCGCCGGCGGTCATCGCGAAACGCTGGTGCACAAGGCCATGGAAATCATTGGTGCTGAGGGGCGTGGCGTGATCGTCCTGATCCGCGAGTCGCGGCCCGACGCGATATCCTCGCGCGTGGCGCAAGAAGCAGCCGCCGCGGGCCAGCAGCGCATCATCGAGTATGGGATCGGCGCGCAGATCCTGCTCGATCTCGGCGTGCGTGAGATGGTGCTGCTGTCCAATGCCCCCGCCAAGAAGATCGTCGGTCTCGACGGCTACGGCTTGAGCGTCGCCGGCCACAGAAGCCTGGGGGATGGGTCATGACCCGCAAAGGTCCCCGTTCGGTCCTGATCATCGAGGCGCGCTTCTACGAGGACATCGCTGACGAGCTCGCCCGCGGCGCGGTCGAAGAGCTCGAGGCCCACGACCTGGCCTATGAGCGGATCGCGGTGCCCGGCTCGCTCGAAATTGCACTGGCCCTCTCCCTCGCGCTCGCCAACGGTTTTGTCGGCCGGGCAGGGCGCCATCGCGGCTGCGTGGCGCTTGGCTGCGTCATCCGCGGCGAGACCGCCCATTACGACATCGTGGCGCGCGAGTCGGCTGCCAGCCTGCATCACCTCGCCGTGCAGCACGCGGTTCCGATCGGCTTCGGCATCCTCACCTGCGAGAGCCGTGAGCAGGCCTGGGAACGCGCCAGCGTGGATGGGCGCAACAAGGGCCGCGATGCAGCGCAAGCCTGCCTCAGGCTGATGCAGCTCGAGCAACATTTCTCCTCCGCGAGCCGGCGCTAACCGCCATGGCGCCGCGCGACAAGATCCAGAACCGCGCGGCCTCGCGCAGCGCCGCGCGGCTTGCCGCCGTGCAGGCGCTCTACCAGATGGACATGACCGGGATCGACCTCACCCAGGTCATCGCCGAGTTCGAGGCGCATCGGCTGGGCCAGGAGATCGAGGGCAGCCAATATACCCAAGCCGAGGCCACCTTCTTCCGCGACCTGGTCGAAGGGGTGGTGCGCGAGCAGCTCATGGTTGATCCGCTGATCGACAAGCAGCTCGCGCAAGGCTGGCGGCTGACGCGGGTCGACTCGATCCTGCGCGCCATCCTGCGCGCCGGCGCCTTCGAGATCCTCACCCGCGAGGACGTGCCTGCTCGCGTCGCCATCTCGGAGTATGTCGACATCGCGCATGCCTTCTTCGCCGAGGACGAGCCGAGAGTGGTGAATGGCATTCTCGATCAGCTCGCGCATAAAGCCCGGCCGCAGGAATTCGCCACGCAAGGCAGTCCCGATGGCTAGGAGCGGCACGGTGCGTGGGGGCGAAAAGCCTGGCCGCGAGCGGCTTGGCGAGTTCGGCATTATCGCGCGCTATTTCGCACCGCTCGCTACTGACACCGCGGCACTTGGCTTGCGCGACGATACTGCCGTCCTGAGGACGCCCGAAGGTCAGGAGATCGTGCTCTCCTGCGACACCGTGGTCGAGGGCGTGCACTTCCGCAAAAGCGATCCGCCCGACACGATTGCGCATAAGGCGCTCGCCGTGAACCTGTCGGACCTCGCCGCCAAGGGCGCGCGGCCTTACGTCTATCTCCTCGCGCTCTCGCTGCCGGCCGAGCCGCCTCCGAAATGGTTTGAGGCTTTCGCTTCTGGCTTGCGCGCGCTGCAGGAACGGAGCGGCGTGACGCTTGCGGGCGGCGACACGACCAAGGCGGCCGGCCGCATAAGCATCACCGTCACCGTGCTCGGGCTCGTGCCGCAGGGCCATGCCGTGCTGCGCCATGGCGCCAAGCCTGGCGACCGGCTCTATGCGAGCGGCAGCATCGGCGATTCCTATCTCGGCTTGCGGCTGTTGGAGAAACCGGCGCGCGCCAAAGCCTGGGGCCTGACCAAAGCGGATGTCGGTTACGCCATAGACCGCTATCGGCGCCCGGAGCCGCGCGGCGAGCTTGCGCTGGTCGTCCGCAATTTCGCGCAGGCCGCCATCGACGTCTCCGACGGCCTCGCTCTCGATGTCGAGAAGCTTGCGCGCGTTTCCCATGTCGATGCCGTGCTCGACGCCGATGCCGTGCCGCTGTCGCAAGCGGCGCGGAAAGCCGTGAAACGCGAGCCCAAGCTGTTCGAGTCACTGCTTGCCGGTGGCGACGACTACGAGATCGTTGCCGCCGTGGCCGAGACGAGCGCGGCGGACTTCGAGGCCGAAGCGCGCGCTAAGGGCGTCACCGTCGCGCCGATCGGGCGGATCGAGGAAGGAGAGGGCGCGGTCCGCGTGCTTGGGCGCAACGGTAAGCCGCTCAAGCTCGCCCGCAAGGGCTTCTCGCATTTCTGATTCCCTCAACCTCGTCATTCCGGCGCAAGCCGGAATCCAGGGGCAGCGGGCTCCCATTAGATGATTCTGGATACCGGCTTCCGCCGGTATGACGGAAATTGCTCGCAGTGAATCGCTAACATGGCCAAGGCCTTAGAGCATGCGCCGGGCCAAAATGCCGCCCTGCAAGACCGTCTGTTGCGTCCTGCCCAAAGGTTTGGCATTTTCCGCGCGGGCTCGCGTCGAGCCGCCGATATCGCAGGGGGCATAGGGCCGCGGCGCTATTCACGTGTCGCTCTTCGCGGCCTCGATTCCCCCAATTTCCCAACCGAGCCGAGCGGAGACAGTTCGCCATGACCTGGGTTCTTTATCTCATCATTGCCTGCGGGGCGCTTTCGATCGCCTACGGCGTCTGGACGACCAGGGCCGTTCTCGCGGCTGATCCCGGCACGGCGCGCATGCAGGAAATCGCCGCCGCGATCCAGGAGGGCGCGCAAGCCTATCTCGCCCGCCAGTACACGACGATCGGTGTGGTCGGCGTCGTGATCTTCCTTATCCTCGCTTATCTGCTCGGCATCCCGCAGGCGATCGGCTTTGCGGTCGGCGCCGTGTTGTCCGGGCTTGCGGGCTATATCGGCATGCACGTCTCGGTGCGCGCCAATGTCCGGACCGCGCAGGCCGCGACCAAAGGGCTCGGCGAAGGCCTGAGCCTCGCCTTCCGCGCGGGCGCGATCACCGGCCTGCTGGTCGCCGGCCTCGCTCTGCTTGGCGTCGCCGTCTACTTCCTCGTGCTCACCGAGTTCCTCGGTTACAGCCCCGTCTCGCGCACGGTCGTCGACGCGCTGGTCGCTCTCGGCTTCGGCGCCTCGCTGATCTCGATCTTCGCCCGTCTCGGCGGCGGCATCTTCACCAAGGGCGCCGATGTCGGCGGCGACCTCGTCGGCAAGGTCGAAGCCGGCATCCCGGAGGACGATCCGCGCAACCCCGCCACCATCGCCGACAACGTGGGCGACAATGTCGGCGACTGCGCCGGCATGGCCGCCGACCTGTTCGAGACCTATGTGGTGACCATCGTCGCCACCATGGTGCTCGCCTCGATCTATTTCGCGGGTGGCGAAGATCGCGTCATGCAGATGATGCTCTATCCGCTCGCCATCGGCGCGGTCTGCGTCATCACCTCGATCATCGGCACCTATTTCGTGAAGCTCGGCAAGAGCCAGTCGATCATGGGCGCGCTCTATAAGGGCGTGATCGTAACGGGCATCCTGTCGCTGATCCTGCTCTGGCCGCTCACCGCCTGGCTGGTCGGCATGGACACTGCGATGAAGGTCGGTGACGTGAGCTTCACCGGCTTCTCGCTTTATCTGTGCGGCGTGGTCGGCCTGATCGTCACGGCGCTGATCGTGTTCATCACCGAATATTACACCGGCACGAACTTCCGCCCGGTGCATTCGATCGCTAAAGCATCGGTCACCGGCCACGGCACCAACGTCATTCAGGGCCTTGCCGTGTCGATGGAATCGACGGCGCTGCCGGCGCTGGTGATCGTCGCCGGCATCATCATCACCTACATCCTCGCCGGCCTGTTCGGCATCGCCATCGCCGTCACCACCATGCTCGCGCTTGCCGGCATGATCGTCGCGCTCGATGCGTTCGGCCCGGTCACCGACAATGCCGGCGGTATCGCCGAGATGTCGGGCCTGCCACCCGAGACGCGCAAGACCACTGACGCGCTCGATGCCGTGGGCAACACCACCAAGGCCGTGACCAAGGGCTATGCCATCGGCTCCGCGGGCCTGGGCGCGCTCGTCCTGTTCGCGGCCTATACCGAGGATCTGAAATTCTTCGCCGCCAACGCCGACAAGTTCCCGTACTTCCAGGGCGTCGATCCGACCTTCTCACTGTCGAATCCCTACGTGGTGATCGGCCTCTTCATCGGCGGCCTCTTGCCCTACCTGTTCGGCGGCATCGCCATGACCGCCGTCGGCCGCGCGGCCTCGTCCATCGTCGAGGAGGTGCGCCGCCAGTTCAAGGAGAAGCCCGGCATCATGAAGGGCACCGAGCGGCCCGACTATGGCCGCGCCGTCGACCTCCTGACCCGCGCCGCGATCAAGGAGATGATCGTGCCGTCGCTACTGCCGGTGCTCTCGCCGATCGCGCTCTATTTCATCATCAACGCGATCGCCGGTAAGAGCGCGGCCTTCTCGGCGCTCGGCGCCATGCTGCTTGGTGTGATCATCACCGGCCTGTTCGTCGCGCTGTCGATGACCGCCGGCGGCGGCGCCTGGGACAACGCCAAGAAATATATCGAGGACGGCAACTATGGCGGCAAAGGCTCCGAGGCGCACAAGGCCGCGGTGACCGGCGATACGGTGGGCGATCCCTACAAGGACACCGCCGGACCCGCCGTGAACCCGATGATCAAGATCACCAACATCGTGGCGCTGCTGCTGCTCGCGGTGCTCGCGCACCAGTAATCACACGTCATCGCCGGGCTTGACCCGGCAATCCAGGGCGGCCTGCTCAGTGCTCGCCCTGGATTGCTCGGCTCAAGGCCGGGCATGACGTTTCGCAATGAAGCAGTGGATAGACTAGATGCCCGGGATGCCGCTCGCGCCGGGGGCACCTCTCTGGTCCTTGAACATCTGGCGCTGGGACATGTTGCCGAACACTTGCTCGAGGAAGGAGAGGTCTTTGCCGCGGGCAGGCGTCTCACCCTTGTAGTAATTGACGACAATGCCGTCCTTCAGACCGTAATGGGCGACGTTGCGCACGTGCTCGCCGCCATCGAAATAGACCGCCACCACCTGCCGGTCGATCTCGCGCGGCTTGAGAAAGGCGACCGTCTTCTGCGTGCTGGAGATATAATAATACGCGTCGCCCCCGATCGCGCTTGTCGTGTCGGGCGAGCCGAGCACGGTCTGCACGTCTTGCTTGGTCATGCCGGGCTTGATCTGATCGAGGTCGACATCGATGAAGACGTGGCCGTGCCGGTCGATCTGCGCGCCGCAGGACGCAAGCCCGACGGCGCTTAGCGCCGCGAGCACGGCAAGCGCCGACGCGGTTGCCCGGAAGGAGGCGGGCTTGGCTTTAGGCAAATCCGGATGCCCCTCGATGAACCCTGTAGACCGCCCCGCACCCGGCTGCCGGCCCGTTGAGGACTTGCAGAGCCGGCCAGGGCAGGCGAAACCTAGACGAAATGGGCCACTCTTTGAACCCTTTCGATCCCCTGAGCGCATGGCGCCGCAAAAAGCCGCGCGCCAGCAAACTCTATGGCGCGATTGTGGCGCAGGCACGGCTCGCCCCGCTGTATCGGGATTTCGGGCTGCCCGATACGCTCGAGGGGCGGTTCTCGGCCGTAGCGCTGCATCTGTTCGCGGTGCTCCACCGCATCAAGGCTGAAGGCGCCAAGGGGCGCGATCTCGCGCAGGCGCTCACCGATCGCTTCAGCGAGGACATGGAAGCGGTGCTGCGCGAGCTCGGAGTCAGCGACCTGCGCGTGCCGAAAAAGATGCGCGGACTGGCCGCCTCGAGCGCAACCCTGCTGCAGACTTTGGAGGAGGCATACGCTGCCGGGGAGGACGCCTTCGCCGCCGCGATCGCGCAGTCCGTTCCGCTCCAAGGCGACGCGGTGGAACGGAGCGTCGCGGAGCTTGCGCCTTATGTGAGCGACGTGATCCAGCGCCTCCAGCCCCAGACCATTGCGGAGCTCGAAGCAGGCAGTCCCGCGTTTCCGAGGATCCAGTGATGAGCACGGACGCTGTCGCACCGCTGATCCGCAAGCTTCGCACCGAGGCGATTGGCGAAGGGACGAGCGGAGTTATCGAGGCGACTCAAGAAGAACAGGCAGCGATCGCGGGCCTGCTCGACCTCGTCGCGCTCGACTGCCTTGTCTTCGACTATAGCCTGACGCCGTCGAGCCGCGGGCGTCTCCGGCTGAAGGGGAAACTCGCCGCACATGTCGTGCAGACCTGCGTGGTTTCGCTCGATCCCGTGGCAAGCGAGCTCGACGTGCCGGTCGAGGTTGAATTCTGGCCGGAAGCTGCCGTGGCCACGCTCGAAAAGACGGCGCAGGACGACGCCGGCGCGAGCCTGCTCGACTGGCCGGAGCCCATCGAGGACGGGGCGATCGATCTCGGCAAGGTGGTCTACGAGACGCTCACGACGGCGCTTGATCCCTATCCGCGGAGGGCTGGGGTGAGCTTCGACTGGCGGGAAGGGCCAGCCGAGGACACACCCGCGCGCGAGGGTGGACCATTTGCCGCGCTCGAACGGCTGAAGCGGCGGTGAGGGCGGTTTTGGCGGGAAAATCCGGTTGTCACTGGCGGCTTTTTAAGTCTATTCCGGGTGGTTACGGGGGTTGCCGCTGGGCTACCGCGGCTTGGGTGTTATTTTCCAGACCGGCACGGGAATGGGTGCTCCAGTCACCATAGCGCTCGACGCGATGGGCGGGGATCACGGCCCAAGCGTGGTGATTCCCGCCGCGGCGCTGGCGCTCATCCGCCATCCCGGCATGCGCTTCGTGCTGGTCGGCGACGTCGCCCGCATCGACGCCGAGCTCAAGGACTATCCCGACCTCGCCAAGCGATCCGAGATCGTGCACACCGACGTCGCCGTGGCGATGGACGCGAAGCCGAGCCAGGCGCTGCGCCGCGGCCGCTGGAAGTCGAGCATGTGGCTCGCGCTCGAAGCCGTGCGCGACGGCCATGCCGATGCGGTGGTCTCGGCGGGCAATACCGGCGCGCTGATGGCCATGGCCAAGTTCTGCCTGAAGACCATCCAGGGCATCGACCGCCCGGCCATCGCCGTCATCTGGCCGACGGTGGAAGCGGAATGCATCGTGGTCGATGTGGGCGCCAATGTGGGCGCAGACGCCCGCCAGCTCACTGAGTTCGCGCTGATGGGCGCAGGGATGGCGCGCGCGCTGTTCGGCGTGGAGAAGCCCACGGTCGGCCTCCTCAATATCGGCGTGGAGGAGGTGAAGGGCGTCGATGAGATCAAGAAGGCCGGCGCCGCGCTGAAGGAGTCGCCACTGCCCATCCGCTACAAGGGCTTCGTCGAGGGGGACGATATCGGCCACGGCGCCGCAGACGTCATTGTCACCGACGGCTTCACCGGCAACATCGCCTTGAAGACCGCCGAGGGAACAGCTAAGCAGATCGGTGAATATTTGCGCGCCGCCATGGGACGGTCGGTCCTTTCCCGCCTTGGCGCCGTCCTGGCGCAGGGTGCCTTTCGCGCCCTCAAGGAGAAGATGGACCCGCGCCAGCTGAACGGCGGCATATTCCTTGGTCTTAACGGCATCGTCGTCAAAAGCCATGGCGGAACCGACGCCACGGGCTTTGCGAGCGCCATCGACACCGCCTATGACATGGCCTCGAACGGCGTGGTGAAGCGGCTGGCGAGCGACATTGCCGGCTTTCATGCCAAGCTCGAGCTTGAGGGCGCGGCCTAGGCAATAGGCTCGCGGGGAGTTGCCGGTGAGTGCAGTCAGGACAGTGATCAAGGGCGTCGGCGGCTACCTGCCGGAGCGCGTCCTGACCAACCGGGACCTTGAGCGGGTGGTCGATACCTCCGACCAATGGATCATCGAGCGTACCGGCATCAAGGAACGCCGGATCGCTGCCGAAGGCGAACTCACCTCGACCATGGGTGCCGCGGCGGCAAGGGCTGCGCTCGATGCGGCAGGCCTCGCGCCAGAGGATATCGATCTCATCGTGCTCGCCACCTCGACGCCCGACCAGACCTTTCCGGCCACCGCGGTCACCATCCAGGCCGAGCTCGGCATCACCCATGGCGCGGCCTTCGACGTGCAGGCCGTCTGCTCGGGCTTCGTGTTCGCGCTCGCCACGGCCGACAACTACCTCAAGAGCGGGCAGTTCAAGCGCGCGCTCGTGATCGGGGCCGAGGCCTTCTCGCGCATCCTCGACTGGCAGGACCGCACCACCTGCGTGCTGTTCGGCGACGGGGCAGGGGCTGTGGTGGTCGAAGCCCAGAAGCTCAACGGAGCGCTCACGGACCGCGGCATCATCGCCACCTGCCTCCGTTCCGACGGCCGCTACCGCGATAAGCTCTATGTCGATGGCGGCGTGTCTTCGACGGGAACTGTCGGATATCTGCGGATGGATGGCCCTGAAGTGTTCCGTCACGCCGTAACCAAGATCGCCGAAGTCATCGACGCGACTTTGCGCCAATCCGGCTACAAGGCGTCAGACATCGACTGGTTCGTACCGCATCAAGCCAATCGGCGTATCTTGGACGGTGCCGCAAGGAAGCTCGGCTTGGACAAGGATCGCATCATCATTACTGTCGATAAGCACGCAAATACCTCGGCGGCGTCAATTCCACTTGCTCTTGCCGCCGCCTCTGCCGACGGACGCATCAAGCCCGGCAATCTCGTGCTGATCGAGGCCATGGGCGGCGGCTTTACCTGGGGCGCGATCCTGATCCGCTGGTAAAACTCGGTCGTTTGACCGCGGCAATTCGGCCACACTCCTTCGGAAAATGATGGAAAATCAGGAATTTGATCGCGGCGGAGATTGACCGTCTCGCGCCCGCGCGATTAGCATCTTGAATAGTCCCGCGACTGGGGGAGCGTACGCGATGAGCGGGAAGACATTGACACGCGCCGACTTGGCGGAGGCGGTGTTCCAGAAGGTTGGATTGCCGCGGAACGAATCCGCCGAGATCGTCGAGCTCGTGCTTCGCGAGATCGTGGCGAGCCTCGAGCGGGGAGAGCCGGTGAAGCTGTCCTCCTTCGGGTCGTTCGGAATCCGCGACAAGGGCCAGCGCATCGGCCGCAACCCAAAGACCGGCCAGGAAGTTCCGATCACGCCGCGGCGCGTGCTCGTCTTTCGCGCGAGCAACATCATGAAGCAGCGCATCAACGATGTCCTGTCGCGCAGGAAGGCGGCCGAGTAGATAGCGGCTTTCGCGCCGCCAAGGAGGACGAGCGTTGGACAAGGCGCCCGAGGCGTTCCGCACGATCAGCGAGGTGGCCGACGAGCTGGAGGTCCCGAAGCACGTTCTGCGCTTCTGGGAGGCCAAGTTCGCCCAGCTCAAGCCGATGAAGCGGGGTGGGGGCCGGCGCTATTATCGGCCGGAGGACGTGGCGCTCCTGCGCGGCATTCGCTTCCTGCTCTATAACGACGGCTACACCATTCGAGGGGTACAGAAGATCCTGCGCGAGCACGGGCCGCGCTATGTCATGGACATTCGGCGGCTTGCCGCGGAAGACGACGAGGATCAGTTTGTGGCGCCTCCGCGGGAGATTCCCGATATCGCCGCCGAGGCCGCGCAAGGCCGCAAGGTGACGATCATGCGCGAGCCCGAGCCTGCCACGCACGACGATATCGATCCACGTACCTTCTCCGTGCTGCTCGATGAGCTCGAAGCCTGCCGGCGTATTCTCGCCTCAGCCAAGGAATAGGCGCTTTTTCTGAAGGCCCGGCTTGTTTCGGCGGCCCTAGCGTGTATATCGGGGTGGACCCCATTCTACCGGCATCGATAGGACGGAGCGTAGCGCAGCCCGGTTAGCGCACCGGTCTGGGGGACCGGGGGTCGGGAGTTCAAATCTCCCCGCTCCGACCATTTTCTGGGCGACCGGACCGAACGCCGCCATGGCGGCTTAGCCGCTATCAGGTGATGCAGGCTTGTAGGCGGACAGGAGCTTCGCAAGCTCTTCCAGCGACTTTCCCGTTCCCATCGTCATCAGGCTGAAGCGGCCGTAGCCAAGCGCACGATTGGCAACGGCAAGGATGCGGACGGGCAGGCTAAGCGCCAGCGGGCCGGTGATTGCCTCGTCGACGTCGTACATGATTGCCGCCCCGCGGAAATAGACCTCGTAGCGCCATGACAGCGCCCTCCAGGGTATGAGCCTGTCGCTGACGCCGGCGTCGCGCAGTCCATCCGGGCCAATGGTCAGGAGCGGCCCCTCGATCCTGGCGCGGTGGAAGGTCAGCACTGCGAGCACCGTGCCGACAAAGGCGAGAAATAAGCCGAGCCCCATCATTATAGCGACAAACCAACCCTCCTCGCCGAAGACGGCGCCATAGGTCGCAAAGCCGAGGCCCAGAACTGCTTCGACTGCCCAAAACACGCCGAACGCGCGGACGACGAGCGGGCTGTTGGGGACGACGAGTGTCGGCGAGGGCTCAAGCTCTTCAGGCGTGAGATTATCAAAGCGGGGCATTGGGCATCTTGCGTAACCCAGGGCGGATTTGCGAGCACACGGGCACCGGCGTTTGCCTAGCCGGTGATGCCGAGCGCGTAGACGATCAGGGTCGAGATGATCGCGGCGGCAATGACCGCGATGATGATTGCGGTGGGTCTGCTCAGCATCGTTTTCTCCTCGCGCGCCTGTCAGCGACTGACCTTGGCCTCAACGAATGCGGAGAACACTACATCGGAGCGCGGTTCATCCGAAGGTTCCGTCGTTGAGCCACGTCAAATTAATTCCGGGGCTTCCGTGCGAATTCCCGAGTTTGGGGTGCCCATCCTGGGTGCCATACTGCGCAACGCCACACTGCGCGTCACTGCAAGCTTAGGAAAAGGAGTCTGCCGATGCTTCGCGTTACCCTGTTTGCTCTGCTGATCTGCGGTGTGGGTTTCCTCCAGCCTGTAGAGGCCCGGACGCCACCGGCTGATGCCAAGGCCTTGTCCCAAATTCTGCAAACGATCGAGCAGCGGGAGGATTTCGGCCACTTCGATGAGATCGAGTGGGACGACGACGGCTACTGGGAGGTCGAATATGTGAGCAAGTCCCGCTCGCGGGTCAGACTCAATGTCGATCCCGTGACGGGCGAGGCTGAGCCCGCGAGCCGCTGGCGGAGATAGCGCGTATCGAATTGCCTGCGTGGCGGCCGGGCCTGTTTGCTCCGGCCGCTCGCATTTCCAGGCTTTTATGGGCGCGCGTTAACCAAAACGAACCGCGCCGCTTTACCTGCGAGGGCCGCGCATTGAACTCTATCTGCGAGGGTATGGATTGAAATTGACGAGGAGCGTTCCAAGATAACCGGACGGGGGCCGGGTAGGGAGACCTGGCCATGCTACGGGCACTATTTCTATTGAGTTTCGTGGGAGGCGCCCTCTACGCGGGTCTTGTCGCTACCCATGCTGCTCTAACCCCTGAAGTTGCCAAAGACTCCGAGGAATATGCCTACGTGCTCGCGATCCGGCCTCCGGCCGTCGACGCGGCATCAGGCGCCTTGCGTTCGTGGGGCTCGTCCCTTCAGGCCCTGAGATCGCAGCCGCAACTCCCGCCAACCGCACCCAAACCCGCTGGCGATCAAGACAATCGGCCGGTTCCGGCTCTTCAGGCGGTCGCAGCGGCGGGTTCCGCCGGTGCCGTGTCGCAAGACGAGCGCATTGGGTGGACCAAGGTGACGCTCGCGGCGAGAGCCCATGGCGGGGCGTCAGTCTCTTCGCCGATCACTCATTTCTACCCCGCAGGTGCCGAGCTTGAGGTCATGGACCGCAATGGCGCGTGGATCGACGTGCGCGATCCCGCCACCCAGGCGCGTGGCTGGGTGCTGGAGACCTATGTGGCCGCGATTGATCGGCCGAGCGCCACCCAGGTCGCCGCGGCCGAGCCTGAGCCCGCGCCGGCAGTAGAAGCGGCGCCCAAGCCCAAGAATGCCAAGACAACTGCAACGAAGGCGAAGAAGCGTTCCGTCAAGCCGCAAGCGACATCGGCCATGCTGCTGGCGAAAGCGGATGCCGAACGCGGTAGAGTAGCTCAGCGCGGCGAGCGGCGCGGCTTGGGGTTGCTCTTGTTCGGCCGCCGTATGGCAACGCTCGATGCTGAGGGTCGCGTGACCGCGCGATAATCCGCTAAAACTCGAGGTCGGAGGAAACGAGATGCGCTGGAAATCTATGCTGCTTGGTGCCGTTATTGCGTCGGTGGGTCTCGTCGCGCCGGCTGCCGCGGGGCAGGGCGTCTCCGATCAGCAGAGGCGGGCGTGCGAGACCAAGGCGGACCAGGTGCGGCCCGCTCTCAGGACGCCGGAACGCGAGCAGTTCATCGCGAACTGCCTTGCCGACGCCACAGCGGACAACGCCGCGAGCAAGCGCAAGAAATAGTCACCGGCGCGATTGCCGGGCGCCGGGTTCTAGCTGCTTTCCGCGCGGCGCTTCGCGGCCAGATCGCTGTAGCGGATGATAGTGTCGCGGATCTTCTCGAGCTGCTGCGCGACGAGCGCCCGCTTGCGGTTGTGGTCCTCGTTCAAGCTGCCGTCGATCCGAGGCGCCTGAAGCAGCACCACGTTGCGAAACAGGTTCCGCTCTCGCAGCCCGAAATTCTCCTGAAGGGAGCTCTGCACCGCCTGCTGCCACGCGGCGCGGCGCGCCTCCCATTTTTCCAACTCAGCCGAGCTCTTGATGGGGGCATCGAACAGCTCCTGCCCCTCGTCGAAATAGGTCGACAGCGTATCCAACGCCTCTTCGATGCTCACCACGCCGCGCAACTCGGAACGGCCCTCGGCGGCATAGTCGAGCAGCCACCAGAGCACGAGGATGCCTGCGACCAACAGGCCGAGCATGAAGGGGACGAAGGCATAAGGGCTGTCGGCATCGATAAGGCCATAGCGCAGCATGAAGAAATCGATGAAAGCGCCTGAGGCGAGCGCGAGCGACGGCAGGACGTAGCGTCGGGGACCGACCGCCGAGGTGAAGGTCGACTTGATGTCTTTCAACGATGCCACGCAGATTTCCCTCCCGGGCCGAGGAGTGCGGTGTCGACTCGGCCAGGCCGCACTCTGCCCCAAATTCCGGCCACTTGCAGGGGCTAAGTGGCTCGCTCGGAGAACGGAGCGACCGACGCAAGCGGCAGGTGGTCGGAGCACAAAGACGGGTCGGGGAGCCCGATTCCTGAAGCCAGTCGACTCATCTAGAGTGGCGCGGCAAGCGGTCGCATCCGGCGCCTCGATCAGTAAAGCTCAACGTAAAGCTTAACCGCTAGCGTTCGTTGCAACGGCCATTCCCGCTTCGTAGGACTCAGAAGTGCAGCCGGAATAAAATCCATGCGGGTTCTCGTCTCCACCTATCAGTTCCCACCGTCCGTTGGCGGTCTCGAGAGGGCGTGCGTCACGCTTTGCACCGGTCTGGCTGAGCGGGGACATGACGTCACGGTGGCGACCATGACGCCGAACGGCCCTGGCGATGACGATAGCCGCTACCCTTTCAAAGTGGTCCGCTGTCCGAGTTTCCGCGAGCAGCTCAGGCTGGCGCGGGCGCAGGACGTGCTGTGGCAGCACAGCATTTCGCTCCGCATGCCTGGGCTATTGATCCCACGCAAGCCCCGTATCTTTGCGCATCATATGTTGACGAAAAGAATGTCCGGTCTCAAACGCCTGATATCGAGCACCGGCATCAACATGTATGTCAGCCCGGCCATGCGCGATGCCGTGAAGCTGCCGGGCATCCTGATCTGGAATGCGTATGAAAAGGAGACATTCCGCCTCATTCCGGAGGTGCCGCGCGATCTCGATTTCGCCTATCTCGGACACCTCAACTGGGACAAAGGCGTGGATGTGTTTATCGACGCATTGGCTCGCCTCGGGGACAGGCGCTTCACGGCGACGCTCATCGGCGACGGCACCCACGCGGAGAAATTAAGGGCGCAGGTCGAAGCCGCGGGTCTCAGCGATCGCGTGACTTTCACCGGCGTCCTCTTCGGCGAAGAGTTGGTTCGGCTTCTCAACCGGCACAAGGTGCTTGCCGTACCGTCTCGCGTGGTAGAAGCGTTCCCCCTCGTGGCGCTTGAGGGGGCCGCTTGCGGCTGCGTCATCGTGGGCGCGCAAGTTGGTGGCCTCCCGCACGCCGTGGGGCCCTGCGGACCGACTGTGCCCAAGGAAGACCCTAAGGCTCTTGCGGATCAGTTGGCGCGACTGCTCGACGATCCAGACTATCGAGCGGGTTTCCGCGTCCATGCCGAGGCGCATCTGGGCCGCTTTACGCGCAAGCGTCTGTTAGACTCGGCCGAGCGCCTGCTGCGCTATGCGGTGCGATCGCACGCGAAACTTCGCGGCGAGCACGGGCGCACGGCAATCCGGACGGTCGATCAATCGCTCTTGTCGGATGCGAGCGCCGGCGCGGAACGCCAGGCACCGGGCGCATAGTCGGGGCCGAGCGACGGTTCGAACGGCCGGCCAACGAGTTCCTTGGAAACTGCCTGCCTCGTCAGAATGTACCGCGCTACGAACAAGCCGGCGGAGGTAGTGACCAAAGCCGCCGAGGCACCCCAGATGCCGGCCAGAGGCGTCAGGATCAAGTTCGAGATGGCGGACGCGACGCCGCCCGCGACAGCGACGACCGCGATTGCGCGGTCCTGGTGCAGCGCGAGCAGGGCAAACCCATAGGCGTCAGCGGCAATGCGCAGTAGCGTCGCAAGAAGAATGATCCAGAACACTGCAAGATAGTCCTGCAGCAAGGGCTGATTGAGGTAGGGCAGCATCAGTGGCGTGGCGACCGCCACGCCCAAGGCGAGCAATAACGACCATGCGCCCATCTCGACTTGAAGCTGGCGCTCAAGCGTGCGGAAGCTTGTCGGGTTGCCGCTATGCGCGGTCGCCATCATTTGCGGCAACTGGGCTTGGAGCACCCCCTGCACCGTGAGCGAGTGCAGAACGTTGGCGATAGACCAGAACAGCGTGTAAACGCCGGTCAGTTCGAGGCCGACGAAGATCGAAATCAGGAAGCGGTCGAGGAACATGCTGGTCACAGAGCCCAGGTCCTTCACGTAGAGAGGAAAGGTTCTGTGCAGATTGCCGAATAAGAAGACCATGCGCGGCGCCGTGTGGCGCGGCGTCATGAAGCGCCAGCGCTGCTCCGGAACGGCAAGCGCGACGACGATGAGCATGCAGACGACCTGCATGGCGAGCCAGCCGATCAGAAGCCATTCGAGCGTGCGCATTTCCGGGACCAGCAGCCCGGCTACCATCACGGGGATCGGCCACACTCCGGTGCGCAGGAAACCTATCAGGTACGCCAGGAATACGCGCCGCCGCGCGACGAGCATGTCGAACGCCTCGTAGCCGAGGTTCTCGAAGGCAAGGATCGCGCAGCAAAGTGCGGCAATGGCGAACGGTATGGGCTCACCGGCCAGGAAATTGACCGCAAGCGCAAGCGGCACCAGAACAAGATGCATGAGCAGGATCATGCTGAGGCGGCCGGCGATGAGCGGTAGCGCCTGCGCGCGCGGCACATCGACGATATTTCGCATGAGCCATTGGGTCATGCCGCCGCCGACGATCGCCGGCACGAATGTCGTCGCGCTGGCGAGCAGCCCGTAAATGCCGAGGTCGGCAAGGCCGAGATAACGGGCCGTATAGATGGCAAGAAGGAACTTGGACACGGTGCTGCCCAAGCGCATCGAAACCAGGAGGAGGTGGCTTAGGACCCGCTTGGCGGTCGGCCTCGCGGTTGTCCCTTCTTCGCCCGTATCGGCGGCTCTCATGGCCCGCGCCCGTTCGCCTGCCATGGCGCCGTCCTCGGCGCAAGCGCCATGCCCCAGATCATCGCCATGATGAGGTAGAAGTGACGCCAGTGGTCGGAGTCGATCACTATGCCTTCAAGCGCCATCCCGACAAAGGCGGCGACAAGCACAACGCTGACCCCGTTGCCGCCGCGATCTTTCAGAACGTGCCGCAAACCGAGCCAGATCGTCAGCAGGACCAACGCGAGATAGAACGTGCCCCCGACCCAGCCCGCATTCAGGAACATGCTGAGATAGACCTGATGCGGATCCTCTTTGTGATACAGCCTGGCGAACTCAAGGCCTCCGATACCCATCGGGTGGGTGATAACGAGGGCGACGGCCTTGGCTTGGCCGCTGAAGCGGCCCTCCGGCCCCACGTCGTAATATTGATGGAGGCTCGCGCGCTCTTCCATGAGCCTCGACACGTCCGGAACCGTCAGCGCCGCGATCAGCAAGCCGAACGCGAAAATGCAGGCGAACATCACGTAGATGACGAGCCGGACACGCTCGCGATGCTTGGCTAGCATGACGAGGGTCAAGCCGACATACACGGCCAAGGAAACGCCAAGGTTGATCCAGGCCCCACGCGAAAAGGCCAGCAGCGAAGCAAGCAGCAGGACGGGCGCTGCGACGACGTAGAAGCTCGCCCGTACGATGCCCGAGCGGATCGCGACATTCAGGACGTAGAGGAGCGGCGGCACCAGGAACGCGCCGAGCACGTTCGGATCCTTGAACGTGCCGTGCAAGCGGCCAAAATCGGCCGCGAAGACTTCTCTTCCTCCCGGAACCAGGCCCAAAGCTCCGACCAGGCCGGTCGATGCTGCGACGAGCGCGGCAAAGACATAGGCCGACATGATGAGCCGGATATTGGCGTCGGGACGGTCGAGCACGAAGCCCGCGATCACGACTGAAGACGCGGCGAGATAGGCGCCTATGGCGACATGCTTGACCGGCAAATCGAAGACACCAGCCTGCGTTGTCGCGATGAGGCCGGTGACGACAATACCACCCCACAACAGGAGATAGAGCACGAGCCCGCGATTGAAGGCGACGAGGCCGAGCAGCGGAAGCAACGCCATCGCCCCGACCATCAGGAGGTCGTGGGGCGCGGGCTCGGCAAACACAATGCCGCTCGTGGCGAAGGTGAGCCAGACATAGATGTAGGCGAGCTGCCTGAGCCTGGCGCCGATCCGTTGCGGGCGCTCGGGGAGCACCCCGACGTCGCTGGCAGCATAAGCGGTACTCATCGTGCTCGGCGCCTCACTTGCCGGCTGCTCCCGCCGTCTTTCATGTCGATACCCGAACGCCCCAGACGATGCGGCTCAGGTCGCGGGAAATTTGTGTTCCTTGATCTTCAGGATGACGGAGACCGGCACCGCGAAGAGCACGAGCGTCTTGAGCACGCCGACCCAGGCTGATGGATCGACCGCGTTGAAATAGCGGAGTTGAATGCGCAGGCGGTCCCTAAGCTGCTTGCGCCTGCGCTTGAAGGAAACGCCGTTAAGCGACATGCGCCGATCGACCAGCACGCTCGGTATGTTGGCAATCGGGAACCGCTCCGTGATCCGCCTGAACAGCTCGTAGTCCTCGGCAACGGGATAGTTCTCGGAATAGCCGCCGACCCGCCGCAACACCTCGGCGCGCGCCATTATGGTGATGTGGACCATCGCCGAGTTGTAGTTCAGCGCCTTCCTAATAGCGTCGGGGGAGTCCGGCGTACGCTCGATGAAGATCGGCTTGCCGGTGTCTTCGTCGATGTTCCGCGCCCAGCCGCCGACAACGGCGATCTCCGGATGGTCGTCGAGGAACTCGACCTCGCGGGCGAGCCGGTCGGGATAGCAGATGTCGCCCGCGTCCATGCGCGCCACATAGTCGTACGGGCGCTCCAGAATGACCTCGAGACCCGCGTTCAGGGCACGCGCGATGCCGCCGTTCTGCTCGAGCCTGACGACAGTGATGCCGGGAATGCCGTCGAGCACGGCGCCGATCGGCACGTCGCTGCCGTCGTCGACAATATAGATGTCGCACGGATAGGTGCTCTTGCGCAGACTGTCGAGCGTCTGGACCAGGTCGTTGTCGCTCGGGTTGTAGGCCGGGATGAGCACGGCCACGCGCGCGAATTCCGCTTCGGGGGTAAGAGGCGGATCGTCCATTCGCTGCATTGCCGGAATGGCGCTCATCGAGTTCCCTCAGTATGCGTTCTCGCCCTTGAGCAGGGCATATGGGGTCATCAGCAGGATGTAGAGGTCGAATGTCACAGACCAGTTTTCGATGTAATAGAGATCGTGCTCGACGCGCCGCTGGATCTTGTCAGCGGTATCGGTCTCGCCGCGCCAGCCATTGATCTGCGCCCAGCCCGTCACGCCTGGCTTCACGCGGTGGCGCGCGAAGTAGCCGTCGACCACGTCGGCGTAGAGCTTTTCCTGCGCTTTGGCCTTGAGTGCGTGCGGGCGGGGACCGACCAGCGAGAGGTCGCCCTTGATCACGTTGAAGAACTGCGGCAGCTCGTCGAGGCTCGTCTTGCGCAGGAAGCGGCCGACGCGGGTGACACGCGGATCGTGCTTGGTGACGAGCTTGTCGGCATCGGCATCGGCCTTGTCGACATACATCGAGCGGAACTTGTAGACGTCGATCAGCTCGTTGTTGAAACCCTGCCGCTTCTGCTTGAACAACACGGGCCCCTTGGAATCGAGCTTGATGGCGATGGCGACCAGCGCCATCAGCGGCGCGAGCGCGATCACCGCGACCGACGCCACAACCTTGTCGAACACCCATTTCGTGACGTAGTCCCAATCGGCGATCGGCTTGTCGCTGACGTCGATGAAGGGGACATTGCCGATATAGGAATAGGTGCGCGGGCGGAACCTGAGCTTGTTGTTGTGCGCCGACAGCCGGATGTCGACCGGAAGCACCCACAGCTTCTGCATAAACTCCGCGAGCCGCTGCTCCGCGGTGATCGGCACCGAGACGATGAGCAGGTCAATCCGCGATTTGCGCGCGAACTCGACCAGCTCACTCACGTTGCCGAACTTGGGATAGCCCGCGACGATGGGCGAGACCCTGTCGTCACCGCGATCGTCGAAGATGCCGACGATGCGGATGTCGGTGTCGTGCGAGGCCTCGAGCGCGGCGATCAGCCGCTCAGCCTCGGGGCCGCCCCCGACGATGACCGCGCGGCGGTTGAGCCGTCCTTGCGAGATCCAGCGTTTCACCAGGAAGGAAAGGACGAGCCGCTCGCCGAACAGCGCAAACAGCGCCGTGGAGTACCAGGTCGCCATCCACACGCGCGAAAACTCCGAGCCGATCTTGAAGAAGAAGGCGAGCACCATCATGCCACCCATCACTACGGTCCAGGCCACCGCGATGCGCGCGAAGCTCTGCACGAAAGCCATGAAGGCCGGCACGCGATAGAGGTCGAGCATCTGCAACAGCAGCAGATTGGCGCTCGCCGCGAGCAACACGGGCGATAGGTAGATGAGGTGCGCGGTCTGTCCCTCGTGACCGACATAGAGCAGATAAATGCCAAAGCCGAGTGCCGTGACGATGAGGAACTCGATCGCCCGCACGACGCCGGCGACGATCACCGGAGGTATGAGGTTCAGCGAGCCGCCCTGGTGGATTTCGGCAAGCCGCGGACGCGGGCGCTCCCGGCGCTCTTTGTCGGCGGGACGACCCTTCGCCCGGCCACGCGTGCGGAAAGAGACGCCCTCGCGCGCCGATAAGACTTCGGTGTCGCTCATCCGCTTGGCATTCATCCCGCGCGCCGCAATCGTTGCATCGTTGAAGCAGTTTGCGTGCCAGACGGGACCCAAACAGGCCGCCTGCCGCATGCCGGTTATGGCATGGCGCCACTTTTGGATGCGTGAAGGCTCGGCGCGGCGAAAGGCCGCCTTGGCGCTATGGTTAAGGCCAGGTTGCTGTGCCGATCAGGCCGCGTCGGAGACGCTCGGCTCCGACACGCCGGCACCGAGTTCGGCGATGTAGAAATCGACCACGTCCCAGGTCATCGCCTCGACGGTAAATCGCTTGGCGATCTCCTGTTGCAGCTTTGCCGCACGCTCGAGATAAGGCCCGGGGCTCGCGAGAAACGTCCGGAGCTGGCCGGCCAGAGCCTCGACATTGCCAGGCGGAATGAGCGGCATGCCACTATCGCCGACGATCTCTTTTATGCCGCCGACATCGGTCGCGATCATCGGCATCTGCGCCGCGGCGGCTTCGAGCACGATATAGGGGAACGACTCCGCGCGTGACGGTACGACCACGCAACGCGCGCGTGCAAAGGCGGTACGTGCGGGCAGGGGGCCCGCGAAGGAGACGCGCGGGCCGAGACCGAGCTTGCGCGCGAGGCGCTTGAGCTTCCGCTCATCCTGTCCCGCGCCTACGATCACCGCGCGGCCAGGAAAGATGTGCTGATTGGCCGCCAGCGCCTCGAGCAGCACATCGACGCCCTTGAGATCGCGCAGCTCGCCGACGAACACGAAATCCGCTGCATCGTCGGCGAGCATCGGCTCGTAGAACTCGTGCCGGTAGAGACCGTTCGGAACGATGCGCGCGGGACAGTTCGGCATGCCGACAATCTCTGCGTAGCGGTTCGCCGCATAGAGGCTCTCGAAGATCATCCCATCAGTCATCGGCCCGAGCCTGCGCTCCGCCGCGACATAGAGCCGGCCGGCGAGGCTCGTCGGGGCGTAGTGCAGACTGCCGCCATGCGGCGTGTAGACCGTCTTCACGTTCCGCCGCGTCCGTTTTAGCTTGCGCCCTGCGAGCCGCGCATAGGCGCCGCCCTTGGCTCCGTGTCCGTGCAAAACCTGGATGTCGGCCTTTGCGGCGATCTGGGCCACTTTGCGATAGGTCGCCCAGTCGCCGAAGCCTGCCTGCCTGCGCATGGGAATGCGCGTCACACCCAACGCGCAATTGTCGATGAGCCGGCTCATCTGCACGCCGATGTCGTCGCCGCCGCTTCGCGAATCGCAAACGATGCCGACCTCGCAGCCGAGCTGCGCCTGGCCGATGGCAAGGTCATGCACGTGGCGGAACAGGCCCCCGACGGGCGCGCGCAGGCAATGCAGGATGCGTAGCGTGGAGCTCACTGGACCCGCTGGGCAAGCTTGGAAGTGACGGCAGAGTGAGCTTTAGAAGAAGCGTTCGAGGACGTAAATAGTGTCGCCGGGCTGCACGGGATAGTCCGTGGGCACCATCACGGTGCTCGCCACGCCGTCGAAGCGCCGCGTCAGCCTCACCATCCGCTGCCGGGCGCGCTCGGTATAGCCCTCGGCAATGGCCACGGCGGACTCGACCGTCATGGCATTCACGTAAGAATACTGTCCAGGCCGTCTCACCTCGCCGAGGATGAAGAAGGGCCGATAGGTCTCGACCTCGACGCTAACCCGCGGCTCCTTGACGTATTTCGCGCGGAGTTGGCGGGCGATCTCGCCGGAAAGCTGGCGTGTGGTGAGCCCGCGTGCCATGACCGGGCCGACAAGCGCCATGGCCACATAGCCACTCGCATCGACGCTGTAGATGCGCGACAGATTGTCCTGGCCGAACACGATGACCCGAACCTTGTCGCCGCTGTCGAGGCGATAGGGCTCGCTGGTATTGACCGGCACGCCTGGGGGAGCAAAGCCGCCGCCGGCGGGCATCGCCTCACCGGGAGGCGGCAGGGGCGCAGGCGTCGCGAGCGCATAGTCCGGTGTGAGCATCCCCGGGATGGCGCGCGCATTGCATCCACCCAAGGCCGCAGCAACCACCGCAACCAACAAGAGCGCAAAACCGCTCGGACCGACTCGCCGCAACATGTCCATGCCGCCATTTAGACGCAGCATGGTTAATGAATGCTGATCGGGCGTTCCGAAGCTGGCCGCCGCTTAAGCCTTTGGTTACGTGCAAGCGGTCTAATGCCGGGAAATCCTGGAGTTCAGTCTGTGACAAGAGCAAACGATAATTCGCAAGCCGTCGAGGACATCGACGTCGCCACGCTCGGCCGTGCGCTGTGGCGTGCTAAAGGATGGATCCTCGGGCTCGCCATCGGTGCGGGCGTCGTGACCTTCATCGCCCTGTCGATGATGCGTCCGCTCTTCACCTCCGAAGCGCGCATCCTCATTCAGAACGACGAATCGACGTTTACCCGCCCGGCCTCCGAGCAGGGCTTCGACGCCGGTCGCGCCGCGCTCGACGAGCAGGCACTGCAGAGTCAAGTGCAGGTGCTGACCTCGCGCGACCTCGCCCTGCAGGTGATCAAGGGATTGGACCTCACCAACAATCCGAACTTTGCCAAGGACGGGGGCGTGGGCCTGCTTGGGCGGCTGCTCGCCAGCTTCGGCATCGGCAAAGGCTCGCAGGAATCCGAGGAGGAAAAGGCCGCCAATACCTTCGCTCAGCATCTGAACGTCTTTCAGCTCGGCAAATCGAGCGCGATCGCGGTCGAGTACACGTCCGGCTATTCGCCGCTCGCCGCCGAAGTCGCCAACAAGCTCACCGACGTCTATCTCGTATGGCAGCGCGACGCGAAGCTCGATCAGACCAAGGATGCCACGCTCTGGCTCAGGACCCAGATCGACGTGCTGCGCCAGCGCGTCGCAGAGTCGGAGGAGGCAGCCGAGCGCTTCCGCGCAGAGCGCGGGCTGTTTGCCGGCAGCAACAATGTCACCTTGAACGCCCAACAGCTCTCTGAGCTGAACAGCCAGCTCATCCTCGCCAAGGCCCAAAGCTCGGAAGCCGAGGCGCGCGCGCGTCTCATCAAGGACATGCTCGCCAAGAGAGGCGACATCGACGCGACGACCGAAGTGCTGAAATCGGACCTGATCACGCGGCTGATCGAGCAGCGCGTCACAGTGCAACGTCAACTCGCCGAGCTTTCGGCGACCTTGCTGCCGTCGCATCCGCGCATCAGGCAGCTTGCGGCTGAGCTTGCCGACGTGCGCAAGCAGATTCGCGACGAGGTCGAGAAGATCGCGCAAGGCCTCGAGAACGAGGCGCAGGTCGCCGCGGCACGCGAGACGTCGCTGCGCGCGAGCCTCAATGACGTGAAGGAGCAGGCCACGGGGCTGAGCGAAGCCGAGATCCAGCTCCGCGCGCTCGAGCGAGAGGCCAAGGCCAATCGCGATCTGCTCGAATCCTATCTCACCCGATATCGCGACGCGAGCGCACACCATGACTTGGGCGCCGTGCCCGCGCAGGCATCGATCATCAGCCGCGCGCATGCCTCGCTCAAGCCGTCCTTCCCGAAAAAGCTGCCGATCACGGCGCTGGCGAGCGTTGCGACGGCTCTGCTCGCGCTTACCTACGTTCTGGCGCGCGAATTGATCGGCGCGCCAACTCGCGCGCCCCAGCCGCTTGCCGAGCCCGCGCCTGTCACCGCCCGCTCCATGCGGGAACGGCGTAGGGCGCCGCGGGACACGCTGCCGCCTACGCCCATGCGGCGCGCGACCGACGTGCCGTCTATTCCTGACACCGCGCCCCCACGACAGACGGCGGAGACGGCGGCCCCTCAAATCGCCGAGCCCTTGCCGGCGGGCGAGCCCATCGCCGTCAGCGTCGAGCCGTCCCAGGGCGCAGCCGACTCGCAGCCGAAAAGGAACCTGCCCTGGCTTTCATGGTCGAGAGCGCCCGCAAACGGCGCAGACAGGAAGAGCGAGGAGGAAGGAGAGCCCGTGACCACCGACGCCGAGTTTCTACCCGACCAGCCCGTGTCCACGATCAGTGAGCGGTCCGCTGAAGTGCCGGCAGCAACGGCGCTTATCGATCGGTTGCGCAAGAACCTCGATTCAGGATCGAGCGTAGCACCCAAGGTTACCGCGGCGCCTTCGCCCGGCCTGTTCGGGCGCTTGCGCCAGAGTCTGCCCGGCGGCAAGCCGGCGAGCCTTCCGCCGACTGGCGCGCCCCTTCGGCCAAACGATCTCCGCCATTACCTCAATGAGAGGCTCGCGGCCTCGGCGGCGGAAAACGGCAAGGATGCGGACGACAGCGCCCCGAAAGCGCCCAAGGGCGCCAACGGCAAGACCGGTCCGATACTGAAGTCGTTCGACGCCGTGCTCAACCACGTCCTTGCGTCCGGCAAGGGTATCGCGCCGCGCGCGCTCCTTGTCGCTGGCGGCGCGTCTGACGTCGATGCGACCAAGGAAGCCATCCAGATCGCGCGCGCCTTCGTGGGCCGGCAGGAACAGGTGGTGCTGGTCGACCTGACGCGCGGGGCGGCCGCCGTGTCCGGACGCCTCGGTATTCCCCGTGCACCGGGGTTCACCGACCTTGCCGCGGGACGGGCGGGCTTCGACGACGTTGTTCGGGTGGACGCCGACACGCCGCTCCAGGTGATCGCGGCCGGCAATCCGGCGATCAAGGCGGACGGCGAGGAAGCCGACGCCTTCATGCGCGTATTCGAAGCTCTGACCCAGGTCTATGATTGCGTCGTGCTGCATGCCGACCGCGAGGTGATGCGCAAGCTGCGGCCCGCGCTCAAGTTCGAACTTCCGGCATGCGTTGCCGTGCTCCCGGCGGGGACGACCGCGAAGGGCGCGGACTCTGTCGATTTGACCGAGTTCAGCTCGCTCGGCTGTCCGGTGGTGGCTTACGAGCAAAGCGGCGGGTCGCCCCGTGCCGGACTGTTCGGGCGGCTCGCCGCGGCGACGAGCTGACGCGCATCAATTCGGCATGGCAGGACGCGCTGCAAGGGCGCGCCGCAGCTTCTTCGCCGCATCCCAAAGGCGCGGGCTCGATTTGATGCAACGCTTGGCGCGCGCCTTGGCGGCGAGCGCTGACGCGAGAAGTGCGCCGTGGGGCTTGCAGGCGATAAAGCTGTCGAAGAGGGGCACGACGACGTCGCACCATCTGTCCTTGTAGTCCGCACTGCCGACGCCGAGGTCGCAAAACGCAAGCCCCTGGCCGGCAGCTTCTTCGATCTGATGACGCAGCAGGAGTGAGCCCGGGGAATATTTTCTGAGCGGGCCGTCGGTGCGCGAGCTCATGGCGATCATCAGCCGGTCACGGCAGATGGCGCCGCTATGCGTCGCCGCGATCCTATCGCCCACCTTGAGATAGCCAAGCCTGAGACGGCTCGGATTGTCGCCTTCGAGCAGGACAAGCTCCCGATAGAAGGCGCGGACTCGGGCATCGAACTTGTTCCCGATGCCCTGCTCGGCGAACTGAAGCGCCTTCTGTGCAAACAGCGTATCGAGGATATCGAGCCGTTCGTCCCGCGTCTCTGCCCATCCATAGGCGAGGGTCCCGTGCTCCGCGATTTGACGCTCCTTGCGGCGGAGAAGGCCGCGCGCATGCCCGCTGATCCGCGTCGTGTAAATCGTCTCGAAATCGCCGAGCGTCGCGGCGAAGCCTTTATCGGGCGCAGGCTGATGGGGCAGACCGGCGAAGGGATTCGGCACGCCGCCCCACGCATAGGGCTGCTGCTCGAGCGACACCGCAGCGACACCCACCTCACGCGCAACGATCCGCAGCAGGGCAGACACATCACCTCCGGTCAGACGCTTCGCTGTCCCAGGCTGAAACAGGCCCATCCCATAATTGGCAACGTCTCGGCCGAGCCATTTCAGGACAACGAGCCCCATGACCCTCGTCGTCTCGAAAGGCCAGAGGAACAGAGCTTTCCCGTCGGCAACGCTATAGCCGACAGCGATTACGGGCCTTTCGCCTGCGGGCTCAAGCACATGGCGGGCCCAAGCTCTAGCCCAATCGTAAGTCTGCGCGGGCGTGCAGGGGGAGATGGCCTGCAGTTGCTCCCAAACATTCTTGAGGCTGCCCAGTTCCGAGGTCACGCATAGCGAAATGGCGCCGAGGCTTGTCTCGACCGAAGTGGAAGCGTCGCGGCCTAGGCTTTTGACAGCGGCTCCGGATTCAGTGCGGACGAGGGTGGTAACGCTCATATCGGGACTCGTCCGTTAAGGCTGAGTAGGGGCGCCTGGCCATGACCGGATCGTGAAACCGGCAATAGTTTTGCAAGGAAACGTATCCAAGATGCGCGCCAGGCTCACGAGGATGGCAGAGCCTGGTTAACGGTTGATGGGGAAGGGGCGAGTGCGTTGAACAAGCTCAAGACTGCTGTGTACAAGGCCGCATTATCGGGGCTTTACCATAGCCGCACGCACCGCCTGCTTGCGCCGTTTACGCAAGGGCTCGGCGTCATCTTCGTGCTGCACAACGTGCTGCCGGAGCCGGCCGACCGCGACGCCTTCGCCCCGAACCGCACGCTCGAAGTCACGCCCGAGTTCCTCGATGCCGTGCTCGACCAGGTCCAAGAATCGGGGTTCGACGTCGTCTCGATGGACGAGATGGCGCTCCGCGTGCGGGAGAAAGTGCAAGGCGACAAGCCGATCGCCTGCTTCACCTTCGACGACGGCTATCGCGACAATCTCGAATACGCCTATCCGCTGTTCAAGCGCCGCTCGCTGCCGATGACCATCTACGTGCCGTCGGACTATCCGGACGGAAGTGGCGACCTCTGGTGGCTGGCTCTTGAGCAGGTCGTGGCGCGCGTGCCGGATGCCGTCGAGCTCGACCGCGACGGGACGCTCTGGCGACTACCGACGGCGACCGTCGCGGAGAAATACCGCTCCTTCAAGCAGATCTATTGGTGGCTCCGCGTCGTCGATGAGGCGAAGCAGCGCCAAGTCGTGCGCGACCTTGCCGAGCGTTACGGCGTCGACATGGCAGCCGACTGCCAAAGGCTGATCATGAACTGGGACGAGGTCCGTTCACTGGCAGCCGATCCGCTGGTGACGATCGGCGCGCATACGAAAGGCCACTACAACGTCGCCAAGCTCAGCCTGGACCAGGCGCGCGACGAGCTTGCGGGGGGTGCCGACAGGATCGCCCGCGAGATCGGGCAGCGCCCGCGCCACTTTGCGTTCCCCTATGGCGACCCGACGACCGCAGGCCCGCGTGACTTCGACCTCGCGCGCGAATGCGGCTTCGAGACCGCGGTCACGACGCAGAAGGGCATGCTGTTCCCGGCGCACGAATCCCACCTGACCGCGCTGCCGAGGGTATCGTTGAACGGCGACTACCAGTCGCTTGCCTTCACGGAAGTCTGTCTGACAGGGGCGCCGTTTGCGCTGTGGAACGGCTTCCGGCAGATCAACGCCGCCTGATCAGCTCAGTCTGGACGTTGCATCCACCGGATCAGCGCGCCCGCCGGCAGCACCCACAGAAGCCCCGCGATCAGGAAAAAGGCGAACTGTGCCCAATGCGGCGCGTGCGAGATGCGGCCCGCGCCGATCACCACGGCGACCCACGCATAGACGCCGAGGAAGATCACGAGCAGGACCGTACCAATCAGCTTGCGGGTGCGCACGGGCATCTCTCCACTCGCTCCAACTGCGGTGATTGTCATGCCCGCGAAGGCGGGCACCCAGTATTCTGCATACGTTGGTGGTTACTGGGTCGCCCGGTCAAGCCGGGCGATGACAACGCGGTGAGGAACGATTGAGTCTCTCAGCGGAGACCGCTATCAGACGCTTATGCCCCCAGCCCTAGCCGAGCCGGTCGCCGCAAAGTCTGCTGTGGCCTCCATTCACGCGAAGCACATCCGCGCGCTGCGCATCTGGCTGGGCGCCATCGCGCTTCTGATCGTCGCCATGATCCTGGTCGGCGGTGCTACGCGGCTGACCGAGTCCGGCCTTTCCATCACCGAATGGAAGCCGGTGACCGGGGCGATCCCGCCACTATCCGAGATGGACTGGCAGAACGCGTTCGAGGCCTACAAGCAGATCCCGCAATATACCGAGCTCAATCGCGGCATGAGCCTCGATGAGTTCAAGACCATCTATTGGTGGGAATGGGCGCACCGCTTTCTCGGGCGTCTCATTGGTCTCGTCTTCTTCGTGCCGTTCGTCGCCTTCTGGCTTGCCGGCTATCTCCCGCGCGCGCTGCTGCCACGGCTGATCGGTCTCTTCGTGCTCGGTGGCCTCCAGGGCGCCATCGGCTGGTACATGGTCATGAGCGGGCTCGTCGACCGCACCAGCGTGAGCCAATACCGGCTGATGATCCATTTCGGCATCGCGGTGGCGATCCTCGGCTACACGCTCTGGATTCTGTTTGGCCTCGGCCGCGAAGGGCAGGGGCGCCGCCTGCCCGCGCATCAATCGGCCGTGCCCTACGTCTCGGGCCTCGTGCTCACGCTGATCTTCCTGCAGCTCCTCGCTGGCGCGCTTGTCGCGGGGCTCGACGCCGGCATGGGCTACAACACTTGGCCACTCATCAATGGCGCATTCGTGCCCGACGGGCTTGGCAGCGCCTCGCCCTGGTATCTCAATCTGTTCGAGAACGGGCTCACCGTGCAGTTCAATCACCGCATGCTGGCTTATGCGCTGGTGCTTGCCACGCTCGCGCAAGCGGTCTGGCTCGGCTTGAGCCGCGCGCCGCAGATCCTGTTCGGCACGGCCTTGACGCTCGCCGTCCTCACGCTGATGCAGGCGACCCTCGGCGTCTGGACCTTGCTGCTCGCCGTGCCGATCTCGCTAGGGCTCGCGCATCAGGCGGGAGCCATCGCCGTGTTCGTCGTGGCGCTCTACCATTTCTGGCTCACGCTCCACGCGCCGGACGATATACGCGGCGCTCAGACCGAAGCGAGCGCCTGATCGAGATCGGCGATGATGTCGCCGACATCTTCGAGCCCGACCGACAGCCGTACCACCTCGGCGCCCGCGCCCGCGCGTGTCCGCTGCTCGTCGGTGAGCTGCCGGTGCGTGGTCGAGGCCGGATGGATGATCAGGCTGCGCGTATCGCCAAGATTGGCGAGATGGCTGAAGAGCTTCACGTTGGTGACGAGCGCAACGCCGGCCTCGTAGCCGCCCTTCAGCCCGAAGGTGAACACCCCGCCCGCGCCGCGTGGGCAATAGCGCTGGTGCAGCGCGTAAAACTCATTGCCCGGCAGGCCGGCATAGTTGACCCAGGCGACCTTGGGGTGATCCGACAGCCACTGCGCCACGCGCAAGGCATTGTCGCAATGGCGCTGCATGCGGAGCGGCAGGGTCTCGATGCCGGTGAGGATCAGGAATGCATTGAACGGAGAGATGGCCGGCCCGAGATCGCGTAAGGAAAACGCGCGCGCTGCTATGGCGAAGGCGAAATTGCCGAAGGTCTCGGCGAAGGTGATGCCGTGATAGGAGGGCGAGGGTGCGGAGAGGGTCGGATAGCGCCCGCTGCCGAGCCAGTCGAACGTGCCGCAATCGACGATCGCGCCGCCGATCGAGTTGCCGTGACCGCCCAGAAACTTTGTCAGCGAATGCACGACGATGTCGGCGCCATGTTCGGCGGGACGGATGAGATAGGGCGATGCCAGCGTATTGTCGACGATCAGCGGCACACCCGCCTCTTTGGCAACGCGCGACACAGCCTCGATATCGGTGATGATCCCGCCGGGATTGGCGATCGACTCGACAAAGATCGCCTTGGTCTTGGGTGTGAGTTCCGCTCGGAACGATTCCGCGTCGGTCGTGTCGGCCCAACGGACCTGCCAATCGAACTTCTTGAAGGAGTGCGTGAACTGGTTGACCGAGCCGCCATAGAGCTGGCGCGCGGCGATGAACTCATCGCCCGGCTCAAGCAACACGTGGAAGGTGAGAGCCTGCGCGGCGTGGCCTGAGGCCACCGCGAGCGCCGCCGTACCGCCTTCGAGCGCGGCGATGCGCTCCTCGAGCACGGCCTGGGTGGGGTTGTTGATCCGGGTATAGATGTTGCCGAAGGCCTCAAGATTGAACAGAGCCGCGGCGTGGTCGACATCGTCGAACACGAAGGACGTGGTCTGGTAGATGGGCGTGGCGCGCGCGCCGGTCGCGGGGTCGGGCTGCGCCCCGGCATGGATGGCTAGCGTGTTGAAGCCGGGCTTTTGCTCAGACGGCATCGTCGTTCCCCTTCACTAACGGTCGACCGAGACTAGCACGGCGATCACGTCTTTGTGCCAAGCACGCGATGCTGCACGCCCTTGGCGTCGAGCACCGGCCGCTTGCTCGATAGCGTGCGCGAATTGACGCCGGCCCAGCCGAGCTCGCCGGACAACCGGCCATATTCGATCTTCGGGCAGCGGTTCATCACCACTTGCAGCCCAGCGTCCTCGGCGAGCTTCGCCGCCTCGTCGTTGCGCACGCCGAGCTGCATCCACACCACCTTGGCGCCGATCTCGATCGCCTCGCGCGTGATGGACAGCGCGGCCTCGGAGTTGCGGAAGATGTCCACGATCTCGACCGGCTCCTCGATATCGGCAAGCTTCGCATAGACCCGCTCGCCGAGGATCTCCTTGCCGGCGTGTCCGGGATTGACCGGGATCATGCGGAAGCCCTTCTGCTGGAGATATTTCATGGCGAAATAGCTCGGGCGCGAAGGGTTCGCGCTCGCGCCGACCATGGCGATGGTCCGATAGCGCAGGAGAATATCCCTGATATAGGCGTCGCTGTAGCTATCGTGGTTCATGCGGGGGGAGTGGGTAGCGTTCAGCTCGGCCAGCGGGGGGCGCGCTTGTCGATGAAGGCGCCGATGCCTTCCTCGGCCTCGGCGTCGAGCATGTTCTCCACCATGACGGTCGAGGCATAGCGGTAGGCCTCGTCGAGAGGCATGTCGAGCTGGCGGTAGAATGCCTCCTTGCCGATCTTCAGCGTGCGTTTCGGCTTCTCGGCGATACGGCGGCCGAGCTCGACCGCTTCGTTCACCACGCGATCGGGTGCGGTCACGCGATTGACGAGACCGGCCGCGTGAGCGTCCTGCGCACTCACCATCTCGCCAAGCAGCAGCATCTCCATCGCCGCCTTGCGCGAGACGTTGCGCGAGAGCGCAACCATCGGCGTCGAGCAGAACAGCCCGATATTGACGCCGGGCGTAGCGAAGCGCGCCTGATCGCTGGCGACGGCGAGATCGCAGCTTGCGACGAGCTGGCAGCCGGCCGCCGTGGCGATGCCGTTCACGCCGGCAATCACCGGCTTAGGGCAGCGCACAATGGCGAGCATCATGTCCGAGCAGGCGTTCATGGTCTTGGCGAAGAAGTCACGCCCGCGATCCTTGTCGTTGCGGTGCGCGGTCATCTCCTTGAGGTCGTGTCCCGACGAAAAGGCGGTGCCGGCGCCCGTCACCACGACGGCGCGTACGGAGTCATTGCGGCCAATCGCGTCGATCGCGCCGCGCAGCGCGCCGATCATCGCCTCGGACAGGCTGTTGCGGGCCTCGGGCCGATTCAGGGTCAGCACGGTGACCGGACCACGGTCCTCGCGCAGCAGGATTTGATCGCTCACGACGGGCTCCATCACTCTCGTGCTGAGAGGCTAGAGCATAGTCCGCCGCATCAATGCAAGGACTCGTCCTGGCACGTCATCGCTGCCCGCTGGGCAGCCACTCACTGGATCTTCATGACCGGCGCGACCTTGCCGATCATCTTCTCCACGAGCTCGGTGTTCTGCGGCAGCGGCTGAAGCTTGGCGAGCTTCGCGCCGAGCGCCTTGAACGTCTCGATGGCCTTCTCGCGTTGCTCCGAGGTGAGCTTCTGGTCGGCCTCTGCCTGGGCGACCGCATTGGCCACCATCGCGTCGAGATCTTTCTTGCTCTTGCCCTCGCGCACATGGGCATAGCTCATGGCAACCGAGTTCGTGACCGCGATCCACTCTTCGAGGTCCTTGAAGCCATGCTTGGTGGCGACCGCCTCCATGGCTTTGCGCTTCTCGGGCGGCATCACCTCGAGGTCGGATTCTTCGCGGTTCGGGTCTTTCTCAGCCTCGGTCGGGGGGAACTTGGCTGACACCTCCTTCATCTCGGGATAGGAGGCGACGAAGCGGTCGATCATGTTCTCGGTCAGCGGGACCTGCTTGATCTCCTCGGCAAGCTTGTCGAGCACCGCGGGGTCGAACCCGCCGCCTTGCGCGAGGGCGGGGGCAGGGGATATGGCCGACATCGCGAACGCGACCGCGGCGGCAAATACGAGGCGCTTCATGGGACAGTCTTTCCAGCTAGGGGGTTTGCGGGACTTCGCCACGCTTTACGCCCGGCCCGACCGCCTCGCGATGCCTATCCTGCCCGTTCTTGCATGGGAAAAGTTCACCTGACCGGGATTTTAGCTTTAGGTATGAGGATACCACACATCTAAACGCTTGCTGTTGCTGTATATTTCTTCCGCGCTTGACGGGCATTGGGAGAGCCGCTAGAAGCGCCGATCTTTCGCGACCGCACGAGCCACCGAGTCCGCCATGAAGACCTTTTCCGCCACGCCCAAGGACATCGAGAAGTCCTGGATCCTGATTGATGCCGGCGGCCTCGTCGTGGGCCGGCTTGCGGCACTGATCGCCACCAGGTTACGCGGCAAGCATAAGGCGAGTTTCACCCCGCACATGGATTGCGGCGACAATATCGTGGTCATCAACGCCGACAAGGTCGTGCTGACCGGCAACAAGCGCGCCGACAAGGTCTATCACTGGCACACCGGCTATCCGGGCGGCATCAAGGAGCGCTCCGCCGAGAAGATCCTCGACGGCAAGCATCCCGAGCGGGTGCTGGAAAAGGCCGTGGAACGGATGGTGCCGCGCGGTCCTCTCGGCCGCAAGCAGATGAAGAACCTGCGCATCTATGCCGGCCCCGAGCATCCGCACGAGGCGCAGAATCCTGTGAAGCTCGATGTCGCCGCGCTGAATCCCAAGAACGCAAGGAGCGCCTGAAGCCATGAGCGAGACGATGACGCTTGAGGATCTGGCGCCGCTCAAGTCGGACGCGGCAACGGCCCCCGTCTACACGAAGAAGGTCGATGCCCAGGGCCGCGCTTACGCGACCGGCAAGCGCAAGGACGCCGTCGCCCGCGTCTGGGTGAAGCCCGGCGCCGGCAAGATGACGATCAACGGCAGGGATCAGGCCGTCTATTTCGCGCGGCCCGTGTTGCGGATGATCATCAACCAGCCGATGGTCGCCGCCAAGCGCGAGGGCCAGTTCGACGTCGTCTGCACCGTGTCGGGCGGCGGTCTGTCAGGCCAGGCAGGTGCCGTGCGCCACGGCATCTCGATCGCGCTGACCCGCTTCGAGCCGGAGCTCCGCGGCGTGCTCAAGAAGGGCGGCTTCCTCACGCGCGATGCGCGCACGGTCGAGCGCAAGAAGTACGGCCGCGCCAAGGCGCGACGCAGCTTCCAATTCTCCAAGCGCTAGACGCGGGCTCACCTTTGTGAGCGCGTCATGCCCGGGCTTGACCCGGGCATCCATACCGTTGCACCTCCAGCATAAGCGAAACAGGGCTGACGCCCATGGCGAAGAAATCCATCAAAGCCGCCGTTCTCGGCGCCTCCGGCTATACCGGCGCCGACCTGATCAGGCTCGCCGCGCGCCATCCGGGCGTTGCGCTCGAAGCACTCATCGCCAAGGGTCACGCGGGTCAGACCCTTGCGAAAGTCTTCCCGCATCTCGCAAGCCTCGATTTGCCGGCGCTGGTTACGTCGGATGAGGTCGACTGGCGCGGCATCGACGTCGTGTTCGGCGGCTTGCCGCACGGCACCTCGCATGAGGAAATCGGCAAGCTGCCCGCGCATGTCAAAGTCATCGACATGTCGGCCGATTTCCGGCTGCGCGATCCGGCGCTCTATGCCGAGTGGTACGGCAATGCGCATAGCGCGCCCAAGCTACTCGAAGGCGCGGTCTACGGATTGACCGAGCACAACCGCGATGCCATCCGGGGGGCGCCCATCGTTGCCTGCCCCGGCTGCTATCCGACCGCCGTGCTGCTCGCGCTCTTGCCGCTCGCGCGCGCGAAGCTGATCGCGTCAGAGGACATCATCATCGATGCGAAGTCCGGTGTGTCCGGGGCGGGGCGTACGCTCAAGCAGAACATTCTGTTTTCAGAAGCCGGCGAGGGGCTCTCGCCATACGGTATCGGCAATCACCGCCACGTGCCGGAGATCGAGCAGGAGCTCGGTGCCGCCGCCGGCACCGACGTCCGCATCAACTTCACGCCGCATCTTGCGCCCATGGCGCGGGGGGAGCTTTGCACCGCCTATGTGAAGCTCGCCGGCAAGGCGACCGCCGACGATCTGCGCGCGGCGCTGAGCAAGCCCTATGCGGATGCGCCATTCGTGCACGTGGTCGAGGCGGGGACGATCCCTGCCACCCAGCATGTGCGCGGCTCGAACTACTGCCATATCGGCGTGTTCGCCGATCGGCTCCCGGGCCGCGCCATCGTGGTCTCGGCGATCGACAATCTGGTGAAGGGCTCGGCCGGCCAGGCGCTGCAGAACTTCAATCTGATGTTCGGCTTCGATGAGACCACCGGCCTCGAGCAGCTGCCGCTGTTCCCGTAGGGCCGTTCCGCGTGCAGCGCCGCCCCCGCCAGAACGCCGACTAACCCCGATCCTTCACATAAGACCCGGGCGCGTCCTCGACGGGCTTCAGCGGGCCGGCAGACGGATCGCGGGCAGGGATCTTCGCGCCCGAATAGGCCGCGAGCCACGCCGCCCAGTCTGGCCACCAGGAGCCCGGCGTCTCGGTTGCCTTGGCCTTCCAGTCCTCGAACGTGCCGGCGGGCGGGCCGCTCCAATATTGGTACTTCTTCTTGGCGGGCGGGTTGACCACGCCGGCGATATGACCGGAGCCCGCCATGACGTGCCGCACTGGGCCGCCGAAGAATTGGCTGCCGCGAAACACCGAAACCGCGGGGGCGATGTGGTCCTCGCGCGTGAACAGCTCATAGATCGGGATGTTCACCTTGCCGAGATCGAGCAGCACGCCATCGAGCCTCATCTCGCCCTTGGCGAGCCGGTTGTGGTGGTAGAACTCGCGCAGATAGAAGGCATGGTTCGCCGCCGGCAGCCGCGTCGAGTCGGCATTCCAGAACAGCAGGTCGAAGGGGAAAGGCTTCTTGCCGAGCAGGTAGTTATTGATCACATAGGGCCAGATCAGGTCGCGCGGGCGGAGCATGTTGAACACCGCCGCCATGCGCGAGCCGTCGAGATAGCCATGCTCGGCCATCATCTCTTCGAGCGACTTGAGCTGCGCATCGTCGATGAAGACGAGCAGGTCGCCCGCGGCCGTGAAATCGACCTGCGCGGTGAGGAAGGTCACTGACGACACGCGGTTGTCGCCCTTGGCCGCCATATAAGCGAGCGTCGCGGCAAGCAGCGTACCGCCCACGCAATAGCCGAGCGCATTCACGTTATGCGAACCGGTCTGCCGGTTCACGGCGCCGATAGCCGCCAGGATGCCTTCGCGCATGTAATCCTCGAAGGTCTTCTCCGCGAGCTTCGCCGTCGGGTTGACCCAGGAGATCAGGAACACGGTGAAGCCTTGCTCGACCGCCCATTTGACGAACGACTTCTCCGGCACGAGATCGAGGATGTAGTACTTGTTGATCCAGGGCGGCACGATCAGCAGCGGCCGCTCGTAGACCTCGCCCGTCGCCGGGGCATATTGGATGAGCTGGATCAGGTCGTTCTGGAACACGACCTTGCCCGGCGTAACGGCGAGGTTGCGGCCGACCTCGAAGGCCGAGAGATCGGTCTGGCTGATGCGCAACAGGTCCTTCGACTGCTCGAGGTCCTCTACGAAATGCGCCATGCCCTGCACGAGATTCTCGGCGTTAGTGGCAAGCGTGGTGCGGACCACTTCGGGATTGGTCAGCGGAAAGTTTGACGGCGCGAACGCGGAGAGCATCTGGTTCAGATAGAACAGCGCCTTCTGCCGCGTCTTCTCGTCGACGCCTTCGGTGTTGCGCGTGACGTCCTCCGCCCAGCGCGCGCCGATCAGATAGGACTGTTTCAGGAAATCGAAGTATTGGTTGTTCGACCAATCGGGGTCCTTGAACCGGTTGTCGCCGGGCTCGGGCTCGGCCACCGGCTCCACCTCTTCGCCCATGAAGCGGCGGACCGAACGGTTCCAAAGATCTGCATAATTCTTGAGGAGCTCGCCTTGCGCGGCCGCGAACTTCGCCGGCTCGCTTACGAAATGGCGCGCGACCTCGCCGAGCGTCTTGGCGGCCTCGGTCGCCTCGTTGGCGAAACTGTAAGGGCCGGCACCATTGGTTGAGCGCTCCGCCAGCGTGGAAAACGCCTTGGCGCCCTTATCCATGAGGCGCACCATATTGCGGGCCAAGGCATCGAACTCCGGTCCCTGGCTTCCGTCATCCTTGGCGGCTTCCTTGTTGTCCTTGCCGACTTCTTTATTTTCGCCCCGCTGCTGCATCCCAAAAGTCCTTGTTTTGTCCCCGCCTTGCCATGCGAAGGCCGGTTTGCCGCTGCATGGTGTCGCCCGCTTGCTTTCGCGTAACGGGTCATTGTGCTATGCAATATAGTAAGCGATGGCCAAAGCCAATCGCCGGGGGACGGCAACAATACAACTACCGGACTTTATGCCGCACAGTCTTCTAAAGGCCGCGCTCCGCGGGGGCGCCGTGCTTGTCCTGCTCGCTTTGCCGGGCTGCACCGACACGATCTCGAGCAGCGCTCCGCCGAGCTCGAATGAGCTTTTGCGCGACTATGACCGGACCCTGACCCAGGACGAGCAGAAGGCGGTGATCGGCGAGATGCAGGCCGAGGCGCAGCGTAAAGGGGCAAAGCCGGCCCCGGCTGCCCGCTAAAGCGGCTGAAACGCAAGGCTAAATTGCCCATGGCGGCCCGGAGCGTCTTGCCCCTGGGCCCTGTTCTATGGTTCAAGGGACAACCCTTCAGGGGCTTGTCCCGAACGGGGGTGGGACGAAGCGTCCGTGAGCAACGATTTCCATAGAATCAAGCGGCTGCCGCCTTACGTCTTCGAGCAGGTCAATAAGCTCAAGGCGGGCGCCCGCGCGCGCGGCGAGGACATCATCGACTTCGGCATGGGCAATCCGGACATGCCGACGCCCCCGCATATCGTCGCGAAGCTGGTCGAGGCGGTGCACGATCCGCGTACCAACCGCTATTCGGCCTCCAAGGGCATATACGGGCTGCGCAAGGCACAAGCCGCCTACTACGCGCGCCGCTTCGGCGTGAAGCTTAATCCCGATACGCAAGTGGTGGCGACGCTCGGCTCGAAGGAAGGCTTCGCCAACGTGGCGCAAGCCATCACGGCGCCCGGCGACGTGATCCTCGTCCCGAACCCGACTTATCCGATCCACGAGTTCGGCTTCATCATGTCGGGCGGCGTCATCCGCCATCTGCCCGCGCGCACCGACCAGCAGTTCATGGCTTCGCTCGACAAGGCCATGCGCCATTCTGTGCCGAAGCCCTCGGCGCTTGTGCTGAACTACCCGGCGAACCCGACCGCGCAGGTCGCGCACCGCGACTTCTATCGGGAGGTGGTCGCCTTCGCCAAAAAGCACGAGCTGATCGTGCTCTCCGATCTCGCTTATGCCGAGATTTATTTCGAGGGCGAGCCGCCGCCGTCGATCCTGGAGATTCCCGGCGCCATCGATCTTGCCGTCGAGTTCACCACGCTGTCCAAGACCTACGCGATGCCCGGCTGGCGCATGGGCTTTGCGGTCGGCAATGAGCGGCTGATCCAGGCGCTGACGCGGGTGAAGTCCTATCTCGATTACGGTGCCTTCACGCCGGTCCAGGTGGCCGCCGCCGCTGCGCTCAACGGCCCGCAAGACTGCATCGACGAGATCCGTCTCATCTACAAACGCCGCCGCGACTGCCTGGTCGAGGCCCTCTCGCGCGCGGGCTGGCCGATCCCGTCGCCGCCCGCGACCATGTTTGCCTGGGCGCCGATCCCCGACATGTTCGCGCATCTGGGTTCGCTCGAATTCTCCAAGCTCCTGCTCGAAAAGGCAGGCGTCGCGGTCTCGCCGGGCGTCGGCTTCGGCGAATATGGCGAGGGCTATGTGCGCATTGCGCTGGTCGAGAACGAGCAGCGCATCCGGCAGGCCGCACGCAATATCCGCAAGTTCCTCGCTGATGAGAAGAAAGCGCTGCACAACGTCATTCCCATCGCCTCCAAGGCGAATCGGGCCTGATCCTGCCGATGGCTGATCCGTTGAAGGTTGGGCTGGCAGGCGTCGGCACCGTGGGTGGCGGACTGTTGCAGCTGCTCGAGACGCGCGGCGCTTCGCTCGCGGCCCGCGCCGGGCGCCCGATCGAAATGGTCGCGGTCTCGACGCTCGAGGATCGCCGCAACAAATCCGTCGACATTTCCCGCTTTCGCCGCGCCAAGGATCCGGTGGCGCTCGCCGAGGATCCCGAGATCGATGTCTTCGTCGAACTGATGGGCGGGGAGGGTGGTATCGCCAAGGCCTCCGTCGAGGCCGCGCTCCGTGCCGGGAAGCACGTCGTTACCGCGAACAAGGCGCTGCTCGCCCATCACGGCGCGACGCTTGCGGCGCTCGCCGAGAAATCCGGTGTCGCGCTGAATTTCGAGGCGGCCGTCGCGGGCGGCATCCCGGTCGTCAAGGTCATCCGCGAGAGCCTTCAGGGCAACGACATCTCCCGCGTCTATGGCATCCTCAACGGTACCTGCAATTACATCCTCACCACGATGGAGCGGGAGGGCAGGGACTTCGCCGACGTCCTGAAAGAGGCACAGGCGCAAGGCTATGCCGAGGCCGATCCCACTTTCGACATCGGCGGCTTCGACACGGCACACAAGCTCGCGCTGCTCACGAGCCTCGCCTTCGGAACCAAGGTCAATCTCGACGCCATCTATGTCGAGGGCATCGAAGAGATCACATCGGCCGATATCGAGGCCGCCGACGAACTCGGCTACCGCATCAAGCTGCTTGGCGTCGCCTCGCGCACCGACAGCGGCATCGAGCAGCGCGTGCATCCGACCATGGTGCCGAAACACACGGCGATCGCCGAGGTCGAAGGCGTACTCAACTCCGTCGCCATCGACGGCGACTTCGTGGGCGAAAGCGTGCTGGTGGGGCGCGGCGCCGGTGGGCCTGCCACGGCATCGGCGGTGGCGGGCGATCTGATCGACATCGCGCGCGGCCATATCCTGCCGCCGTTCGGCACGCCCGCCAAGGATTTGAAGCCATACAGGAAGGCCCAGATGCGCGCGCATGAAGGCGGCTACTACATCCGCCTCTCGGTCCACGACCGCACCGGCGCCTTCGCCGCCATTGCCACGCGCATGGCCGAGCAGGGCATCTCCATCGAAAGCATCGTGCAGCGCCGCCCGCGCGAGGACCTGCCGGGAGCCGATCACCCGCCCAAAGGCTCGCCCGCCACGGTGGTGATGATCACCCACGAGACCTCGGAGGCGGCGGTCCGCAAGGCGCTTACGGCGATAGAGCGCGACGGCCATATCGACGAGAAGCCACGCATGATCCGCATCGAAAAACTGTGACAAGGCGCGTGCTAAGACGGCGCTCATGCAGTTAAGATCGCGGACCATGTAGGGAGGAGCGTCAGTGCCGAAGGCGGCGGGGAGCGAAGTCGACCGCACGCTTGCGCTCGATATCGTGCGGGTCACCGAGGCCGCGGCGGTCGCTGCCGCTGAATGGCGCGGCCGCGGCGACGAGGTCGCTGCCGACATTGCCGCCGCCACCGCCATGTATCGCGGGCTTGCCGTCATGCCGATCCAGGCGACGGTCGTGGTCGGCGAGGGCGAGGAAGACGAGACCCCGCTGCTCTATATCGGCGAGACGGTCGGCGCCGGCGAGGGCGGGCCGCGCGTCGATCTCGCGGTCGATGCCGTCGAGGGCCTGACACTTTGCGCCAAGGCGTTGCCCAACGCGCTCTCGGTGCTCGCGCTCGCCGAGCACGGCACGCTGCTCAAGGTGCCCCCAATCTACATGGACAAGATCGCGATTGGAGCGGGCTTCCCTATAGACCTGGTCGATCTCGACGCTACCCCCGCCGCCAACATTGCCGCCGTGGCGCATGCCAAAGGCGTGGCGGCCGGCGACATCTCGGTATGCATTCTCGACCGGCCACGCCATGCCAAGCTGATCGAGGAGGTGAAGGCGGCCGGCGCTTCGCTCAGGCTGATCGCCGACGGCGACATCGCCGGCATCATCCACGTTACCGAGCCGCTCGAGACCGGCATCGACATGTATATGGGTGTTGGCGGCGCGCCGGAGGGCGTGCTCGCGGCGGCCGCCCTTGCCTGTATCGGCGGGCAGATGCAAGGCCGCCTGGTCGCCGTCAATGAGCAGCAGAAGGCACGTGCCCGCGCGGCAGGCATCTTCGATTTCTCTCGCAAATACACCATCGCCGACATGATCCGAGGCGACGTGTCCTTCGCCGCCACCGGCATTACCGACGGCTCACTGCTCAAGGGCGTGCATTTCGACAAGGATTCGATCACCACGCATTCAGTAGTGATGCGGGCCTCGACCCACACGATCCGGTGGATGAACACGGAGCACCCCGCGACCGGCAAGTTCGACGACTGACGCCGGGCCACCGAGCGAATCAGATAGCTTGGCCGTGTGACGGCCGCCCTCAAATATCGCGTAACCTATAGCTATAGCGACAGCGCCCCGGCGCTGCTCGGCGTCGAGCGCTCGGCGCGCGGCAATCGCTGGGTTGAGCGCCTCGATCCGTCGCGCAGCCTTGCGGCCACGGCGATCGCCCAGGCGCACGGCCTGCCGGAGCTGCTCGGCCGCGTGCTCGCCGCGCGCGGCGCCGAGCTGCATACCGCGTCCCGCCATCTCGACCCGTCGCTCCGGACACTGATGCCGGACCCGGCGCGGCTCCAGGACATGGACAAGGCTGCGATGCGTTTCGCCGCCGCCATTCGTACAAGCGAACCGGTCGCCGTGTTCGGAGACTACGACGTCGACGGCGCGGCCTCCGTCGCGCTGATCGAGCGCTTCCTCCGCGCCCATGACCAGCATTGCGCGACCTATATCCCCGACCGGCTGACCGAGGGCTACGGCCCGAGCCCGGAAGCGCTCGCCGCGCTCGCGGAGGAAGGGGTGCGCCTCATCCTTACTGTCGATTGCGGGACGAACGCCTCCACGGCCATCGCCTCAGCGAACGCCGCCGGCGCCGAGGTGATCGTCATCGACCATCACCAAGCCGACGAGGCGCTGCCGCCTGCCTTCGCCATGGTCAACCCGAACAGGCAGGACGACCTCTCTGGCCAAGGCCATCTCGCGGCGGCTGGCGTCACCTTCCTGTTTCTGGTCGCCACCGTACGCGCGCTCAGGCGCGAGGGCTTTTACCGCGGCCGGCCTGAGCCCGACCTGCTCGGGCTGCTCGACCTCGTGGCGCTGGCCACAGTTTGCGATGTCGTGCCGCTGGTCGAGGCGAACCGCGCCTTCGTCGCCAAGGGGTTGCGCCTGATGCGGCTCAGGACCAACCCAGGCTTGCGCGCGCTGGCCGATGCGGCGCGCATCGACGAGGCGCCCACCGGCTACACGCTCGGCTTCATCTTAGGACCCCGCATCAATGCCGGTGGCCGTGTCGGCGCCTCGGGACTCGGCGCCAAGCTGCTTGCCTTGGACGACGACATCGAGGCACGCGCCATCGCCGCGCGGCTCGAGGCAATGAACGCCGAGCGCCGCGCGATCGAAGACCGCATGCTTGAGGACGCGCTCGCCCGTGCCGAAGCCGCGCTCGCCGCCGATCCCGATCCGTCGCTGCTCTTTCTCGGCGCCGAAGGCTGGCACAAGGGCCTGCTTGGGCTCGTCGCCTCGCGCGTCGCCGACCGCTTCCATCTGCCCGCGCTGATCATGACCTTCGAGCCCGACGGCACCGCGACCGGCTCGGCGCGGTCCATCGCCTCCGTCGATCTCGGCGCCGCCGTGCGCGAGGCCGTGCATGCGGGCCTGCTGCTCAAGGGCGGCGGCCATGCCATGGCGGCGGGCTTCACACTCGAGCGCCGCAAGCATGATGCGTTCCACACCTTCCTCCGCGAGAAGCTCGCGGGCCCGGTGGCGCACGCCGGCGCCGTGCGTACGCTACGCCTGGACGGGACGCTGTCCGCAGGCGGCGCGACCCTCGGGCTGGTCGATCTGCTCTCCCGTGCCGGCCCATACGGCCCCGGGCACCCCGAGCCGCGCTTCGCATTTCCCTCGCACCGCGTCGGCCGCGTCCGCCTCATGAAGGAGGCGCATGTCCGGTGCACGCTGGCCGCAGCCGACGGGAGCCGCATCGAGGCTTGTGCCTTCCGCGTCGCGGGCACCGAGCTCGGAGACCTGCTGCTGCAAGGGGAGGGCGCGCCCCTCCACATCGCGGGGCGTGTGCGCCGCACGAGCTGGCAGGGCAATGAGAGCGTAGAACTGCTGATCGAGGACGCCGCCGACCCGCGCGTTCTTGCTTGAGGCCGCGCGGCCTTCTATATGACGAGGCTCCAGCGCCGCCCCCTTCGTCTAATGGTCAGGACGTCAGGTTTTCAACCTGAAAACAGGGGTTCGATCCCCCTAGGGGGCGCCACGCCTCACCACTTGCCAGTGTTCGGCATCGAGGCCCAAGGCTCCTGCGGGCGCAGCGGCTTACCCTTCTGCAGGAACTCGATTGAGATGTTGTCCGGCGAGCGGATGAACGCCATGTGCCCGTCACGCGGCGGCCGGTTGATGGTCACGCCGGCCTTCATCAGCTTCTCGCAGGTCGCATAGATGTCGTCGACCTCATAGGCGAGGTGGCCGAAATTGCGGCCCTCGCCATAGGCCTCCGGATCCCAGTTGTAGGTGAGCTCGACCTGCGCATCCTCGTCGCCCGGCGCGGCGAGATAGACCAGCGTGAAGCGGCCCTGCTCGCTGTCCATCCGCCTGATCTCCCTCAGGCCGAGCTTGTTGCAATAGAAGTCGAGCGACTGGTCGAGGTCGGAAACACGCACCATCGTGTGCAGGTATTTCATCGCTTGCGATCTCCTCTCGATATGCCAGGCCCGACGCCCTCCTTAGCGTGCGCCGCACGACTGTGGCAAGCGCGCCACGCTTGTCAGATTCTTTTCTGAATGGCGCGCCGATCGGCGCGCGTCGTGGTTCGGCGTCCACATCTTGGGGCCTGATGCGGCTTCGATGCCTGGGAAGTGAAATTTCTCTCGACGCTAGAAATATTTGGGCGGTGGATACCGGAAAATCCTCCGCATTCGGAGCGAGCGTGCCTATCGAGTGCGCGCCGTAAGAGATTCGCTTGTCGATCAGGTGCTTGCACCAATCCACGTGGAGAAATGGCGAAGCGGCCGCCGCATTGTGGAGAAGCGCGCGAACGCGCGGAAATTTCCTCTGGCCAGTTACGGGCGCGATGCTATGTTCGGAACGAGTGTATTCCAGCCGATTCGTGTGTGGGGCGTCGTTTCGGCTGCGTTGGAAGTGAAGCGGGGGAATGCGGCATGGGGGCGAAAGAACCGCCACTTGTAGAGGGCCTTACCCAACGCGACGAGGAAGCCACAGTTGATGTCTTCGAGGTATCAGGGTCAATCAAGTGGTTCGACGCGTCAAAGGGCTATGGGTTCATCGTCCCGGACGAGGACCTGCCCGATGTCCTCTTGCATGTGACGTGTCTACGTCGCGACGGGTTTCAGACGGCCTACGAGGGCGCGCGGGTCGTGTGCGAGGTGCTGCGCCGCCCGAAGGGTCTGCAGGCCTTCCGCATCCGCGCGATGGACGACTCGACGGCGGTGCATCCGTCGCAGCTTCCGCAGCGGACCCACGTCGTCGTCATCCCGGAGAGCGACTGGGAGCGGGCGATGGTCAAGTGGTTCAACCGCTTGAGGGGCTTCGGCTTTCTGACCCGCGGCCCCCAGAGCCTGGATATTTTCGTGCACATGGAGACGCTGCGGCGCTGCGGGTTTACCGAGCTTCGTCCCGGCCAGACGCTGCTCGTCCGCTATGGCCGTGGGCCGAAAGGGCTGATGGCCGCCGAGCTCAAACCCGACTCTTCGTCCGGTCCGTCCTCTCACTGACAGCCGCAAATTTCGCGCCGGTAGGCCGCCGTTTGGCGGCCGTTCTATTTGGACTCGCGATCGTCGCCGGCGCCCACGCCATGGGGAGTGGCACCGTCGTGCTCAAGACCGCCACGGGCGACCACAATTTCAACGTCGAGGTGGCTACCACCAATCAGGAGCGTGCACTCGGGCTGATGTTCCGCCGCGAGATGCCGGAGAACGCGGGCATGCTCTTCCTCTACGATCGCGCCCAGCCGGCCGCGATGTGGATGAAGAACACCATCATTCCGCTCGACATGATCTTCATCGCCGCCGGCGGCAAGGTCCACCGCATCGTCTCCCATACTGTGCCGCACTCGACCGAGTCGATCTCATCCGAAGGCGATGTGGTCGCCGTGCTGGAGCTCAACGCAGGCCAGGCCGGCAAGATCGGATTGCGGATAGGCGACAAAGTCGTCTATCCCGGGCTGTCGGAGTGACCCCAGCTTAAGACCTGGAGGCTACCCTCTAGAGGCTAGCCTCGCGGGCGCCGGCGAACTATCTATCAGCCGAAAGGCAAGCGATCGGGGCATAGCGCAGTCTGGTAGCGCACCTGCTTTGGGAGCAGGGGGTCGCAAGTTCGAATCTTGCTGCCCCGACCATCGCCCGCCCGAACGGAAGGACAGTCATGGCTGCCGCCCGCATCTACAAGCCCGCGCGAAGCGCGATGCAGCAGGGGCTGGCACCCCGCGAATGGGTGCTCGAATATGTGCCGCAGACCCCCCGGGCGATCGAGCCTTTGATGGGCTGGACAAGCTCGGCCGACACGCGGCGTCAGGTACGCCTCTCCTTCGCCACCCGCGAGGAGGCGGTTGCCTTCGCCACGCGTCACGGCATTGCCTTCCGGCTGGAAGAGCCGCAGGAGACCAAGGTGAGACCGAAGTCCTATGCGGAGAATTTCAAGTTCGGCCGGCCAGACCGCTGGACGCACTGAACGGTCATGCATTTGGCGCTATAGTGCGCCCGACCCAACGGTCCCGTAGCTCAAGGGATAGAGCATCTGCCTTCTAAGCAGAGGGTTCAAGGTTCGAATCCTTGCGGGACCGCCACTTTCGCCCCTATCTCTTTGCAGGACTCTCACCCCCCAACGACGTTTCTCCGAGGAACCCCATGCGCCTTGTCATCGGACTGATCCTTGCCCTGACCATCCCCGTCTTTGCCTCTGGCCCCGCGGCCGCCGACGCGAAGCTGCTGTGGGAGACCAAAGGTCTCGCCAATCCTGAATCGGTGGTGCGCGATCCCGTCACCGGCGCGCTCTTTGTCAGCAACGTCGACGGGCCGGTCATGCAGAAGGATGGCAAGGGCTTCATCTCCAAGCTTTCGCCCGACGGCAAGATCACCGTGCGCGAATGGGTGAAGGGCCTCGACGCGCCGGCGGGACTGGCGCTGCACGACCGTACCCTCTATGTCGGCGACGTCGACCAACTCGTCGAAATCAACGCTGCCTCCGGCGAGATCGTGAAACGCTATCCAGCCAAGAACGCGCTGTTCTTGAATGACGTGGTGGCAGCGCCAGACGGCACGGTCTACGTCTCCGACACGGTGACCAACACGATCTGGCGTCTCAAGGACGGCGTGTTCGAGCCATGGCTCATGAGCGACGAACTGCAAGGGCCGAACGGGTTGTTGGTGCAGGGCGACAGACTGATCGTCTCCTCGTTCGGCAAGCTTGCGAGCGAAGGCCAGGCCCTCGAGCAGGCGGGCCTGCTCTCGGTCAATATCGAGGACAAGAAGATCAGCAAGCTCGGCGACGGCACGCCGATCGGCAATCTTGACGGTCTCGAGCCGCTGGGAGACGGCGTCTATCTTGTCACCGATTGGAACGCCGGTGGCCTCTATCGTATCGACTCGAAGGGCAAAGCGACGCTCTTGATCGACCTCAACCAGGGCAGCGCCGACCAGACCTATCTGCCGGAAACGAAGACCGTCATCATCCCGATGATGCTGGACAGCTCGCTTCTCGCCTACGAGTTGGATTAGCTACCGTAGGGTGGGCAAAGCGAAGCGTGCCGGTGGCTCTGCGTGGGCAACGGCCAGCGCCGTTGCCCACCTACAAGCAATCTAAACGATGCTGCGCACCACGCCGCCATCGACGCGCAACGCCGCGCCGGTGATGGCCGATGCGCCTTCACCTGAGAGGAACACGACGAGGTTAGCGACCTCCTCGGGCTCGGCGAAGCGCTGGATCAGCGAGGAGGGGCGCATGGTACGCACGAACTCCGCCTCGAACTTGGCTCGATCGGCGTTCTGGTCGCTCGCGACCTTGTCGAGGAACTCGACAACGCCTTCCGAACGCGTCGGCCCGGGCAGCACCGAGTTCACGGTGACGCCCGAACCGGCGCTGCTCTCGGCAATGCCGCGGGCGAGCGCAAGCTGCGCCGTCTTGGTCACGCCGTAATGCACCATCTCCGCCGGGATCTGCACGCCCGACTCGCTCGAGATGAAGATGATGCGCCCAAAGCCGCGCTCGACCATGCCGGGCAGCAACGCGCGCGACAGCCTGACGCCGCTCATCACGTTGACCTCGAAAATACGCAGCCAGACGCGGTCGTCGATGTCGAGAAACGGGACCGGCTCGAAGATACCGACATTGTTGACGAGGATGTCGACGCGGCCTGCCTGCGCCGCGAGCCTTGTGCAGCCTCCAGCGCTGCCGAGATCGGCCGCGATCCCCACAGCCTGACCACCGTCTGAGGCAATGCGCGCGACCGCTTCAGCGGTCCGCTCCTCCGAGCGGCCGTTGACGATCACCTCGGCTCCTTCGCGCGCGAGGCCGCTGGCGATAGCGAAGCCGATGCCTGCCGTGGAGCCGGTGACCAGCGCCCGCTTGCCTTGGAGCTTCAGATCCATTGCTGCACCTTTTCTGCGTCGTAGGGTGGGCCAAGCGAAGCGTGCCCACCTTGGTTCCGCGTGGGCAACGGCAGGAACCGTTGCCCACCCTAAGGCGAGCGAGCTGCCTGCAAGCGCGCGAAGCCCGCGTCGAGGTCGGCCTTCAGGTCCTCAACGTCCTCGAGGCCGATATGGAGCCGGAGCGCGGGGCCTTCAGCCTTCCATTTCGTCGCAGTCCGATAGGCGCTCGGATCGAAAGGCAGGATCAGGCTCTCGAAGCCGCCCCAGGAATAGCCCATGCCGAACAGCTTGAGCCCGTCCAGCATCGCCGCGAGCGCCGCGCGCGAATACGGCCTGAGCACGATCGAGAACAGGCCCGACGTGCCGCTGAAGTCGCGCTGCCAGATCGCGTGGCCCGGATCGCCGGGCAGGGCAGGGTGCAGCACGCGCGCCACCTCGGGACGCGCCGCCAGCCAGTTCGCCATCTCGAGCCCCGAGCGCTGGTGGCGGTCAAGCCTGACGCCGAGGCTCCGCAGACCGCGCAGGCCGAGATAGACATCCTCGGGTCCGGGACAAAGCCCCAGCTCGTCATGCGCCTTGGCAACCGCCGCCGCGACTTCCTTCGCCGCAGTGATCGCACCGAGCATCGCGTCCGCATGCCCGACGATGTATTTGGTGGCGGCCTGGATCGAGACATCGGCGCCATGCGAGAACGGTTTGAAGTAGAGCGGCGTCGCCCAGGTGTTGTCGAGAATGACGACGGCACCGGCTCTGTGCGCGGCCTCGGCAATCGCAGGAATGTCCTGCACCTCGAAGGTCTGCGAGCCGGGCGACTCGGTGAACACCACGCGCGTCTTCTTGGTGATGAGTTTCTCGATGCCGGCGCCGATCCGCGGATCGTAGTAGATCGTCTTGACCCCGAGCCGCTTCAGCACGCTGTCGCAGAAGCGCCGCGCCGGCCGGTAGATGCTGTCGGTAACCAGGATCTCATCGCCGGCCGAAACGAACGCTAGCAGCGAAGCCACGATCGCCGAGAGCCCCGACGGCGTCAGCAAGGTGCGGTAGCCGCCTTCTAGCTCGCAGATTGCCCCTTCCAGGGCCCTGACGGTCGGGGTGCCGGTCCGGCCGTAGCTGAATTCCTGATCGTCGGCCTCGAGCGAAGCGACAGTCGGGAACAGCACGGTCGAGCCGCGGTAGATCGGCGTGTTGACGAAGCCGTGCTGCCGGGACGGATCGCGGCCGGCATGCCCGAGCCTGGTGTCGTCCTTCTGCTTCCTGGTGCGCTTGCTCAATCTCGCTCCTAGCCGGTCTCTACGGGCAGGCTCTGATCGGCGCCCCATTCTGACCAGGAACCGTCATAGACGGCGGCGCGGCGATGGCCGATCTCCGCCAGCGCCAACGCAAGCACGCTCGCGGTGATGCCCGAACCGCAGCTCGCGACGACCGGCTTGCCGAGATCGACGCCGGCTTCGGCGAAGGCGCGCTCGAGCGCATGCGGCGCTTTCAGCGTGCCGTCCTTATTGAGCAGCTTCGAGAAGGGGACGTTGCGCGCGCCGGGGATATGGCCGGAGCGCAAACCTGGCCGCGGCTCGGGTGCCGTGCCCGCGAACCGCTCAGGCGCGCGCGCATCGACGATCTCGGCGGACTTGTCCTGCACGATCTTCTTCACGTCCGATACGTCGCGCACAAGATCGAGATTGCGCCGCGCCGTGAAATGCCGCGCCGTGCGGTGCGGAGGCTCGCCGCTCTCCAAAGGGCGCCCTTCCGCCATCCATTTCGGCAGGCCGCCATTCAGCACGCTCACATCCTCGACGCCCATCACGCGGAAGGTCCACCAGACGCGCGCCGCGCTGAACAGCCCACGCGAATCGTAGACCACCACGCGCGCGCCGTCGCCGATCCCCATCGCGCGCATGCGCGAGGAAAACTTCTCGGGCGGCGGCAGCATGTGCGGCAGCTCGCTCTTGCTGTCGGCGATCTCGTCGATGTCGAAGAAGATCGCGCCCGGGATATGCTCTTGCAGATATTCGGCGTGCGCGTCGCGGCCTTCGCTCGGCATGTGCCAGGAGGCGTCAATGACGACCAGGTCGGGTGCATCGAGCTCGCGGGCAAGCTCGTCGGTCTCGGTCAGCCAGGTCTTGGTGAGCGTCGACAAAACCATTCTCCCTTGGAGCCTAGACGAATACAGGAGGTGTCGCCGCCTGTTTCTGATCGAGCCATTGCGGCACGGGCAGCCCCTTCTCACGCAGGAATTTGGGGTTGAACAACCGGCTTTGGTAGCGTGTGCCGTAATCGGCCAGCACCGTGACGATCGTATGACCGGGACCGAGATCGCGGGCGAGCCTGACGGCGCCTGCCACGTTGATGCCGCTCGACCCACCGAGGCAAAGCCCTTCCTCGGACAAGAGGTCGAAGACGACGGGCAGGGCCTCCTCGTCCTTGATCTGATAGGCCTGGTCGATCACAGCGCCTTCAAGGTTGGCGGTGATGCGGCCCTGGCCGATACCTTCGGTGATGGAGCTGCCCTCGGCCTTCAGCTCGCCGTGCTTGTAGTAATTGTAGAGCGCGGCGCCCATCGGGTCGGCGAGGCCGATCACGATATCGCGATTGTGCTCCTTGAGGCCCATGGAGACGCCGGCGAGCGTGCCGCCGGTGCCGACCGCGCAGACAAAGCCGTCGACCTTGCCGTCGAGGTCGCGCCAGATCTCCTGCGCGGTCGTCTCGATATGGCCCTGGCGATTGGCGACGTTGTCGAACTGATTGGCCCAGATGGCGCCGTTCGGCTCGGTGCGGTTGAGCTCCTCGGCGAGCCGGCCGGAATATTTCACGTAATTGTTGGGGTCTTTGTAGGGGACCGCCGGCACCTCGATCAGCCGCGCGCCCGCGAGCCGCAGCATGTCCTTCTTTTCTTGGGACTGCGTCTCGGGAATGACGATCACGGTCTTGAGCCCGAGCGCGTTGCCGACGAGCGCAAGCCCGATGCCGGTATTGCCGGCGGTGCCTTCGACCACGGTCCCGCCAGGCTGCAGCTTCCCCGAATTCAACGCGTCGCGGATGATGAACAGCCCCGCGCGGTCCTTCACCGACTGGCCGGGATTCATGAACTCGGCCTTGCCGAGGATCAGGCAGCCGGTCTCCTCCGAGGCGCGCTTGAGCTTGATCAGCGGCGTGTTGCCGATCGCCTCGATGATGCCGTTGCGGAAGGACACGGGGCTCACATGAATCGCAGGGTCAGGCGCGCAACCTACTGACCTGACCCGGCCGCCGCAAGACGCGGAAATTGCGGGAAATGCCTCGACCTTGGCAGGTCTTTTCGTCTGAGGAGGCCTTAGGGGCCCGAGAGCGCCTGCTGCCGCGCCGCGAGCAATTCGCAATGCTCGGCGAGCATGGCGATCTCATCGCCGCGCATCAGCCGCGCGAGCGGATTCCATTGTAGGCTCGGCAGGCGGCTGCAGGCCGCCATGGCCCCCACGAGAGCCTCTTGCGTGTCCTCCAGCCCCATCGCGTCGAGCTGCGCCGTCGAGGGCAGGCGGTCGGAGATTTCCTTCGCGACATCGTCGGCGCGGAAATAGCCCCAGGCAAGCCAGGAGGCGGCGGCGATCAGGATCAAGGCGAGCACGAACCAGAGACTCTTCATCGGGCAGGGCGCTCCCTATCTTAGGGGTGGCTGGCTCAGCGGCTGGGCGGGCGCGGTCATCATAGACGAGCGGCGAACCGGCCGACAGAGCCCACGCGGCGGGCAAGCCCCTGGGCTGGCATAATGGCAAGGCTGTGATATAGACGCGCGGACTCCGCGCGGGGCCGGCGCGCGAAGCGACCCTCAAAGCGGGCGTGGTGGAACTGGTAGACACGCCAGATTTAGGTTCTGGTGGCTTCGGCCGTGGGGGTTCAACTCCCTCCGCCCGCACCAGACAAGGCATGGACAAGGACGCATGAACGTCACGGAAACGAATACCGAGGGCTTGCGCCGCGAGCTGAAGGTGGTGATCGGCGCCGACGAGCTGGAGCGTCGCCTATCGGCCCGGCTCGAGGAGCTGAAGGGCCGCGCGCGGCTGAAGGGGTTCCGGCCCGGCAAGGTGCCGAAGGAGCACCTCCGCAAGGTCTACGGCCGCTCGGTGATGGCTGAGGTCGTGCAGCAGGCCGTCGAGGAGACGAGCCGCGAGGCGATCTCCCAGCGCGAGGAGCGCCCCGCGATGCAGCCGACCGTCGGCCTGCCGCAGGACGAGGCCGAGATCGACAAGATCTTCTCCGGGACCAGCGACCTCGCCTACACGCTCACCTTCGAGGTGCTGCCGAAATTCGAGATGACCGATTTCAGCAAGCTCACGCTCGAGCGGCCCGTGGCCGAGGTCAGCAGCGAAGATATCGACAAGGCGATCGACCGCTTGCGCGCCGCCAACCTCCGCTACCCGCCGAAGGATGGCGCTGCGGCATCCGGCGACAGGCTCGTCATCGACTTTGTCGGCACGATCGACGGCACGGCCTTCGAAGGCGGAAGTGCCGAGGATGCGCCGATCCTGCTCGGCAGCGGCCAGGTCATCCCAGGCTTCGAGGAGGGTCTCACCGGCGCCAAGACCGGCGAAGAGCGCGAGTTCGACGTGACCTTCCCCGACGACTATCCGGCGGCCCATCTCGCGGGAAAAGCCGCGTGCTTCGCCGTCAAGGTGAAGGAGGTCGGCGCGCCCGAAGAGCCGCCTATCGACGACGAATTCGCCAAGGGCCTCGGTCTCGAGTCCGTGGAGAAACTCCGCGAGACGGTCAAGCAGCGGCTCGAGCAGGATCGTGCACAGGCGTCGCGGCTCAAGCTCAAGCGGGCGCTGCTCGATGCGCTGAACGAAGGCCACGGCTTCGACCTGCCGCCCACGCTGGTCGAAAACGAGTTTCAGGCAATCTGGCGCCAGGTGCAGAGCGACCTCGAGCGTAGCAAGCGCAGCTTCGAGGACGAGGGCACGACGGAAGAGAAGGCGCAGGCCGAGTACCGCGACATCGCCGCGCGCCGTGTGCGGCTCGGCCTCCTCCTCTCGGAGGTCGGCACGCGCAACAAGATCGCGGTGACCGACGAAGAGGTGAACCGCGCGCTGCTCGAGCGTATCAGGCAGTTCCCCGGCCAGGAGCGCAAGGTCTACGACTTCTACCGCAACAATCCGCAGATGCTGGCCGAGATCAGGGCCCCGATCTTCGAGGACAAGGTGGTCGACTACATCCTCGAGCTGGCCAAGGTGACGGACACGCCCGTGTCGGTCGAGGAGCTCTACGCAGACCCGGACGAGCCGCACGGCCATGATCGTGATCATGATCACCACCATGATCACGATCACCACCACGATCACGACCATGATCATGCCCACGATCACGACCATGATCACGGCCACCAGCACGGCGGGAAGGGCCGCAAGCGCCGCTAAGCATATGCCCTCTTCCGTTTGGCCGAGGCGCACCATATGTAGTAGGCGCAAGCCGCTTCAGAGATTCGCGAGAGCCCCAGGCGAAACCAGGGGCATGACCTTCAGTTTGGGACAGGCATGACCAACCCGACCGACACCTATATGAGCACGCTCGTCCCCATGGTGGTCGAACAGACCAACCGCGGCGAGCGCGCCTACGACATCTATTCGCGCCTATTGAAGGAGCGCATCGTCTTCGTCACCGGACCGATCGAGGACCATGTGGCCTCGCTCATCACGGCCCAGCTCCTGTTCCTGGAGGCGGAGAACCCGAAGAAAGAGATCTCCATGTACATCAATTCGCCGGGCGGCATCGTGACCTCGGGCATGGCGATCTACGACACGATGCAGTTCATCAGGCCCCCGGTCGCAACGCTCTGCATCGGCCAGGCTGCCTCGATGGGCTCGCTCCTCCTTTGCGCCGGCGAGAAGGGCATGCGCTACGCGCTGCCGAACGCGCGCATCATGCTGCACCAGCCGTCCGGCGGCTTCCAAGGCCAGGCGAGCGACATCGAGCGCCACGCCGAGGACATCATCAAGATGAAGCGCCGGCTGAACGACATCTACGTTCAACACACCGGGCAGGATTACGAGGTCATCGAGCGCACGCTCGACCGCGACTACTTCATGTCGGCGGAGGACGCGCGGAAGTTCGGTCTGGTCGACGAGGTGATAACCAAGCGCCATCCGATGGACGAGAAGGTCGAGAAACTCTCTCCGGTATCGTGACGGGCGGGGCGCGGGCCCTGTCGGAACGCTGACACGCCCGTTAGGGCTAACCGGCGAATCGGCGTTGGCCTGACCCGCCTTAGAGCGTAAGGCACGCGTCGTGCATCGTCCGTAAACGGATCGAACCCCGGTGGAAAAGCGGGATTAATCAATCCTTGATCACTGCCGCCTTAGCATGCTGTGATTGCCGTATCGGCAGCTTTTCCTGGGAGGAGGGTGCTCACACTTGCGAAGTGGGGCGCATGGGAAATGGCGTGGAAAGCGCAGAAGATGCTTGCGCCCAGTGACGGTTGAGAATTGGATGAACGAATGAGCAAGGTGAGCGGAACCGATTCGAAGAACACTCTCTACTGCTCTTTCTGCGGTAAGAGCCAGCACGAGGTTCGCAAGCTGATCGCCGGGCCGACCGTGTTCATCTGCGATGAATGCGTCGAGCTCTGCATGGACATCATCCGCGAGGAGA
>CAZWIO010000002.1:0-309253 GCA_964634195.1 uncultured Methyloceanibacter sp.
AGGGAAATCGGCGGGAATCGGCGTTCCCGGTTTTATACCGAAGTGGCGGAGGGGGAGGGATTCGAACCCTCGAGACGGTTGCCCGCCTACACACTTTCCAGGCGTGCGCCTTCGACCACTCGGCCACCCCTCCTAATAGAAACGGAGATCGGACTCCGCGGGAGCCCTTCCGACAAATTTGCCGACCCGTCAACCCAGGGTGCGCTTCGGCCAAAAGCGCGCGGGCGGGAAATGCCGGCTCGGCGCTTATGTGGGGCGCCGCTTCGCACCAGTCCATGGCTACCGGCGCGAGCCGGGTATAGCGTCGGGGGGCCGGCAGGTGGATACCGGCCCGGCCGGCCTTGACTTTGGCCCGAGCGCGGCCAAGTATGGACTAGAATAATTCTAAGCTAGTACGGAACGGCTTGCCTGCACCCGCTTTACGTTCCAAAGAGGCCAACATGTTCATCCAGACCGAAGCCACGCCAAATCCGGCCACGCTCAAGTTCATCCCGGGCCAGCCCGTGCTCGACCACGGCACGCTCGAGTTCCTCGACGCCGACCAGGGCAAGGCCTCACCGCTCGCCTCGCGCCTGTTCGACATCGACGGCGTGAAGGGCGTGTTCCTCGGCACCGATTTCATCAGCGTGACCAAGGGCGACGGCGAGTGGCAGCACCTGAAGCCCGCCATCCTCGGCGCCATCATGGAGCATTACCTCTCGGGCGACGCGGTGGCCGACCAGGCGGCCCAGGCCCGCGCGGACGATGCGGAGTCGGGCGAGTTCTTCGCGCCCGAAGACGAGGAGACGGTCAAGACCATCAAGGAGCTGCTCGACACGCGCGTGCGGCCGGCGGTGGCGCAGGACGGCGGCGACATCACCTTCCAGGGCTATCGCGACGGCGTCGTGTTCCTGCATATGCGCGGCGCCTGCTCGGGCTGCCCGAGCTCGACGGCGACGCTCCGCCACGGCATTGAGAACCTGCTCAGGCACTTCATCCCGGAGGTGCAAGAGGTCCGGCCGGTGTGAGCAAGCCGGTCTCAAAGGCCTGCCTCGATCAGATCTTCCGCGACGCGCGCACGCATAATGTCTGGCTCGACCGCGACGTGCCCAACGCGCTGCTGCATGAGCTCGTCGAGCTCGTCAAGCTCGGGCCGACCAGCGCGAACTCGAGCCCGGCGCGCTTCGTCTTCGTGAAATCGCGCGAAGCCAAGGAACGGCTCAAGCCGTTCCTCTCGGAAGGCAATCGCGATAAGACCATGAAGGCGCCGGTCTGCGCCATCATCGGCTACGATCTCGACTTCCACGAGCACCTGCCGAAGCTCTTTCCGCATACCGATGCGCGGAGCTGGTTCGCCGGCAAGGATGCGAAGATCCTCGACACAGCCTTCCGCAACGGCACGCTGCAAGGCGCCTATCTTATCGTCGCTGCGCGAGCGCTCGGCCTCGATTGCGGGCCGATGTCGGGCTTCGACCAGAAGGGCGTCGACAAGGAATTCTTCGCCGGCACCAAGATAAAATCGAACTTCCTGTGCAGTCTCGGCTATGGCGACGCGGCGAAGCTGTTCCCGCGCTCGCCGCGCTTCGCCTTCGACGAGATGGCCCGCATTATTTGACTAATTACCTCTCCTCCTCGTCATTGCCCGGCTTGACCGGGCAACCCAGTAATCGAGGCCGCGCGTCGACTTGCAATATCCGGGACTACTAGGTTCCCGCTTTCGCGGGAATGACAACCGGACAGGTTTCCCTCTAAGACATTCCCATGAACATCCTCGCCCTCGACACGAGCATGGGCGCCTGCTCGGCCGCCGTGCTGCGCGCCAACGGCTCGGCGCGCGCGCTGCATCTCCGCGAGCAGGTCATGGAGCGCGGCCATGCCGAGGCGCTGATGCCGATGGTCGCCGAGGTGATGCAGGAAGCAGCGCTCGACTTCGCCGATCTCGACCTGATCGCGGCGACCACCGGACCCGGCAGCTTCACTGGCGTGCGCATCGCCATCGCTGCCGCGCGCGGGCTTGCGCTCGTCACGCGCGCGAAGCTTTACGGAACGGACTCGCTCACGGTGATGGCACGCGCGGCGCATGCGGCGGGCGTGACGTCGAACGCGCCGTTTGCCGTCGCCGCCGATGCCAGGCGCGGCATGCTCTATCTCGGCCTTTATGATGCAGCGGGGCGAAAGCTCGACGGCCCGTTGCTGATCTCACCGGGCGCTGCGGCAGCCATGCTCCCGAGCGACGTGAAGGTTGCGGTCGGGAGCGGCGCCGCTCTGCTCGCCGAAACCGCAGCAGGACAACGCCAACGCATAGAAGCAGTGCTGCCGGAGCTCCAGCCGAGCGCCGGCGTGCTCGCCGAGATCGCGTTCGAGGCGGGCGAGACGGTTGCGATCTTGCGGCCGCTTTATCTCCGGCCGCCTGACGCGAAGCCGCAAGCACAAACAGTCGCGAGGCGCTGATGCCGGTCCACCTCCTTGTTACCCGCGCGGGCCCTTACGATCCTTCTTCGATGGCAGCGATCCATAAATCGTGCTTCCCCAAGCCTTGGGACGAAGCAGCGATGGCGCTGTTCCTCGCAAGTCCCGATACGCTGTGCCTGGTCGGCTCGGTCGCCGACGATTCCGGCGGCGTCATGGGTGGCATGCTGATCGCGCGCAAAGCAGCGGATGAGGCGGAGTTGCTCACGCTTGCGGTCGCACCGGCGTGCCGGGGCTCTGGGCTCGGCCGCGCGCTGCTGGAACATGCGGTCGCGGCGTTGCGCGACGCCGGCGCGAAGACGCTGTTCCTCGAAGTCGACGAGAGCAACGAGGCCGCGCTCGCACTCTACCGCAAGCTCGGCGCGCAACCGGTCGGACGCCGCGCAGGCTATTACGAGCACGGCGCGGACGCGGCGATCTTCAGCCTTGCCCTTTAGCGCCTCGCCGCCGATGATGCCGGCTTCAGCACGCAAACACCCGGCACGACAAGCGCGATTCATGCCCAAACTTGCCACCCCGGAAAGCAGGCTCGAGCGCCTCTGCGCCGAGAAGGGTCTGCGCATGACGGGACAGCGGCGCATCATCGCGCGCGTGCTGTCGGAGGCCGAGGACCATCCCGACGTCGAGGAGGTCTATCGCCGCGCGAGCGCGGTCGATCCGCGCATCTCGCTGTCGACCGTCTATCGCACCGTGCGCCTGTTCGAGAGCGAAGGCATTCTCGAGCGCCACGAGTTCGGCGACGGCCGCGCGCGCTACGAGCCGGCGGGTCACGGCCATCACGACCATCTCATCAACGTCAAGACCGGCGAGGTGATTGAATTTCGCAACGAGCAGATCGAGCGCCTGCAAGAGAGCGTCGCGCGCGAGCTCGGCTTCCGCCTGATCGGCCACCGGCTCGAGCTGTTCGGCGTGCCGGTGAAGGGCGCAAAATAAGAAGCAGCATGAGCGACCTCGCTTTTGAGCAAGCTTGCCGCTTGGTGTTCCCTCCCCCCTTGAGGGGGAGGGTTAGGGAGGGGGGTCCGACGCAGAGCGTGGTTGCAGGGCTCACCCCCCTCGGCGGTCGCGATGCGTCCGCCTGCTCCCCCTCAAGGGGGGAGCAATGAGAAGTGTGCGGTCCTTCCTGGTGCTGGCGACCTTCTTCGCCTTCACCCTGCCGCTGATGCCGCTGCAACTCCTGTTCCTCAAGACCGGCTCGCGCTTCGCCCGCACCTTCCCGCATTGGTATCACCGCCAAGTCTGCAAGATCGTCGGCATCCGCCTCAACGTCGAGGGCGAGGTCGCCGAGAAGCAGGGCGTGCTGCTGATCTCCAATCACGTCTCGTGGATCGACATCACCGTGCTCTCCGCAGTCGCGCCGGTCTCGTTCGTCGCCAAGCAGGAGGTGGCGTCCTGGCCGTTCGTGAGCTGGCTCGCCAAGCTGCAACGCTCGGTGTTCGTCGACCGCAACCGCCGCAACGAGGTTGGCCACAAGGCGAACGAGATCTTGAGCCGGCTCGAAGGCGGCGACCATGTCGTGCTGTTCGCCGAAGGCACATCGAGCGACGGCAACGGCGTGGTGCCGTTCAAGACCTCGCTGTTCGCCGCGGCCAAGCCGTCGAACGGCGGCGCGCTCGGCCCCAACGTGTCGGCGCAGACGCTGGCGCTGACCTATACCAAGATGTACGGCCTGCCGCTTTGCCGGCGCGGCCGGCACATGGTTGCCTGGTACGGCGACATGGATCTCGCCAGCCACGCCTGGCGGCTGCTCGGGCTCGGCCCGCTCGATGCGCATATCCGCATCGGCCCGCCGGTGCCGCTCGATAGCTTCCCCGACCGTAAGGCACTCGCGCGCTACGCGGAGGACAAAGTCCGCGCGGACGTGACGGAATTGCTGCGTGGGGCTTAGCTCGCACGCGGCACGGACTCATCCCTCCCCTTGATGGGGAGGGAGTCGCGCGCTTTAGCGCGCGGCGGGTGGGGTGAGTATCCCTGCGCTGGCAGGAAAATCCCCCCACCCCGACTTCGCGCACACGCGAAGTCGGACCTCCCCACGAGGGGGAGGTTCGACCCGCTTGCGATGTTGTGCAGCTAGATCGCGCGGCGGAGCCTGATCGTGTCGAGCACTGTGGCCGGCGCGAAATTGCCGTTCGGCAATTGCCTGACGAGCCCGGCCTTGGCCACGTTCAGAAGCGTCGCCGTTACGCCGCGCTCCGCGCTCTCGCCATCGGTGAAGTAGCCCTCCTGGATCGCGATGTTGCGCAAGTCCTCCCGCGAGAGCGGGCCGACCTCGCCGAGCATGCGCACGAGAAAGTCCGCGAGCGGCTGCTGCGGTTGCGGCTGCGCCTGCTGCTGCGGATGCGCTTGCTGCGGATGGACTTGCTGCGGGTGAACCTGCTGCGGATGCTGCTGCGCTTGCGGGTGCTGTTGCACCTGCGGGTGTTGCGGCTGCTGAGGATGCTGCGCCTGCTGAGGCTGCTGCACGTGCTGCTGGGGCGCGTTCTGCGCCGGCTGCCTGCCGCCGTGCCGCCGCAGCTCCAGTTCCATGAGCCGGTTCACCGCTTCCAGCTCGACCTTGAGCTCTTCGAGCCGCGCATCGTATTCGCGCTTAAACTGCTCGATGAGCGTCTCGTATTGTGCCTGGTGCGCGTTGATTTGTTCTTCAAGCAGGTTGGCGCGGTCCTGCAGATCGCCCCGTATGTCACGCATGATTGCCCCCTCGTAAACTGAACCTCAACCAAACGAACGAGCGAAGACAACTGTTCCGCAAACGCGCAACGCCTGTCGCCCCGCCCGACAAGAACGCGAGTACTCGCAAATTCTGAACGCATGGAACTGGTGAAAAGCCGCGCGCCACATACTCAAGCGCCGACCCTGGCAGGCATCTTAGCGCCGAACCGCGCAGGAGTCTCGCATTCGGCGCATAATCGCGATGCCTTAGCGCAAGGCGTTGGGACGCCAAGCCTTTCCGCACTCCCGGAACGGGCGCTGAAACTTGGCAAGGTACCGGCAAGGCGGTGGCGCGCATGCGTCTTCGTTGCCGCAGCAAGCTGGCGGTTCTCTGGCGCTCAGCCGCCCTTTTTGGGGCGCGCGGGGCGCGGCTTGGCCGTCTCCGGCAGGAAGACGGCAAGCAGGCCGATTGCGGGCAGGAACGAGCACACGTGGTAGACGAAGGTGATGCTGGTTGCATCCGCGAGCCAGCCGAGGAAGGCGGCGCCGATGCCGGCGACACCGAAAGCGAGGCCGAAGAAGAGCCCCGCGACCATGCCCACGCGCCCCGGTAGCAGGCCCTGCGCATAGACGATGATCGCGGAATGCGCGGAAGCGATGACCAGGCCGATGATCACGCTGAGCACGGCGGTGCCGAGCAGCCCGACATAAGGCAGCGCGAGCGTGAAGGGCAGCACGCCGAGGATCGACCACCAGATCACCCGGCGCGTGCCGATGCGGTCGCCGATCGGCCCGCCGATCACCGTGCCGGCCGCAACCGAGGCGAGGAACAGAAACAGATAGAGCTGCGCGCTCATCACCGAGAGCCCGAACGTGTGAATCAGGTAGAAGATGTAGAAGCTCGTGATGCTGACCAGATAGAAGTGCTTGGAGAAGGTCAGCACGATGAGGATGGCGATCGAGCGCCTGACGGTCGACTTCGAGAGCTCCGAGATCGCCTCGAGCTCTTTGGCGGGCGCGGTCTTGGCGAGCTTGATCGTCTTGCCGTACCAGGTGCCGATCATGGTGAGCAGCACCATGGCGATCAGCGCCGCGATGGCGAACCAGGCGATCGCCGGCTGACCGAACGGCAGCACGATGAAAGCCGCGAGCAGCGGCCCGAGTGCCGTGCCGAAATTGCCGCCGACCTGGAACACCGATTGCGCCATGCCGTGCTTGCCGCCGGAGGCGAGCCGCGCCACGCGCGAGGATTCCGGGTGGAACACCGAGGAGCCCATGCCGATCAGGCCCGCTGCGATCAGCACCACGGCAAAGGTCGGCGCGAACGCCATCAGGATCAGTCCGAGCAGCGTGGCGCCCATGCCAAGCACCAGCGAATAAGGCGTCGGATTGCGGTCGGTGTAGAAGCCGACCAGCGGCTGGAGCACCGAGGCGGTGAACTGAAAGGTGAAGGTGATCAGCCCGATCTGGCGGAAGTCGAGTTGGAAATTGTCCTTGAGCAGGGGGTAGACCGCCATGACCAGCGACTGGATCACGTCGTTCAGCATATGCGCGACCGAGATGGCGGCGAGCACCGCGACGGCCGTGCCCTGCTGCCCGGGCGCCGCCGGTTTTCCTGCTTTGCGGGTCGACATCGCCCACGTCCCTGATCACCGAAGCCGGTCGCGAGACTTGCGGCATAGCGGCGCCCGAGGGCAAGGGCTCATTGCCTAAAATCCGGGCGGCGGATGGACGCGGAGTGTCACGCGGCGCGTCACGCGCCGCATTGGCGTCGGGCGCAGACATTTGCCGCGACGTGTCGGGAAGAATGACCAGCAGGCTTTTGGCACGGCCGCCCGCTCCGCGCCATTGGCGTGGCGGCCGATCTCTGTCACAGCACGTCATTCCAACCGGAGCGACGCATGCGCAACATCATCACCCTCGCCGCCGTGCTCGGCACGCTTTCACTCTTCACTGCCGCGATTGCCGCCGAGGACGAGGCGCCGCCAAAGCGGAAGCCCGGCCTTTGGGAGATCACCACGGTGGCGCCGGTCTCGGGCATGACCAAGAGTAAGATCTGCGTCGGCGAGGACGACGACCTGATCACCCCGTCCGAAGGCGATTGCACCAAGCCGACCGTGACGCGGCTCAACGAGGGCCTCACGCTCGACGTGACCTGCACCGACGCGCAAGGCGGCAAGCAGGTCATCAGCGCGAGCTTCACCGGGAATTTCGATGAGCGCTACGCCGCCACGCTCAAGACCACGTTCGATCCGCCGATCGGCGGCATCCCGCATATGGGCGTGAAGCTCGACGGGAAATATCTCGGACCCGACTGTCCGAAAGAGGACAGCGCCGCGCCCGAGAAGAAATAGGTGCGCGTTCAGGCGAGCCCGAGAATTTCCTCGGTCGACAGGTGACCCGGCACCACGGTGATCGGCACGGGGAAGGTGCCGACGAGCTTGCCGCCCGCGAGCGTGGTCACGAGCGGGCCCGGCCCTGAGGGGTCCTTCGAGGCGCCGAGCACCAGCACGCCGATATCCTGGTCCTCGTCGATCTGCTTGGTGATCTCCTCGGCCTTGTTCCCTTCACGCACGATCTCCTCGGGCGTCAAGCTCTCGAAGCCCATCGCCTTGAGCTTCCGCCCGAACATGCGGAACACGGCCTTGGCCTTGTTCAGCCCTTCCTCGCGCACGACCTCCTCGATGCCCATCCAATGCTGGAACTCTTCGCCCGGCTCGATGACGTAGAGCAGCGCGAGCTGGCCCTGCGTGCGCTGCGCGCGCGACGCGGCGAAGGCGAGCGCGCTCTCGCATTCCGGAGTCTCGTCGACCAGCACGAGGAACTTGCGCTTGTGCCCCTCGGCATGCACCTCGCGCTTCTTGCGCGGCCTGGGTGCCGCGGCGGATGGCGCGGGCGGCTTGCCCTTCGGGGACGGCTTGGTCTTGGCCATGGCGGCAGTGTGGGCCCGCTTTCAGGCCAAGTCGAGCGCGTGGCGTTTCAAATCGTCCAGCGAAACGACATCGAGTGTCGCTTCATGCGTCGCAGCGAGAACAACGCGCGGCGCCTTGCCCGCCTCGAACGCCTCGCGCCAGCGCACCGCGCAGAGGCACCAGCGGTCGCCGGGCTTCAGCCCCGGGAAGTCGTAATCGGGCTGTGGCGTCGAGAGGTCGTTGCCGCGCGACTTGGAGAAGGCGAGGAACTCCGCCGTCATCTCGACGCAGACCGTGTGCAGCCCGTGATCCTCGGGGCCAGTGTGGCAGCAGCCGGTGCGGTAGAAGCCGGTGAGCGGACGCTCCGAGCAGCTTTGCAGCCGCTCGCCGAACACGTTGCGCTGGCCTTCGAGGGGATGTTCGCGCGGTTTCAGCATGAGGCGATTGTGCCGGATGCGGAGCGCTGCGTGAAGGGGCGCTGCGCGAAGCGCGTTAGCGAAGCGGGTTCCGGTCTGGCAGCGACACGGTGTCCGTATTGGCCTTCTTGCCGCCCTTCATCCGCGTGAGCAGCGCCTGCAGGCCATCGGCCGTGAGCAACGGCACGGGCGTGCCGGCATCCTTGCTCGCCTTGGCCCTGATGATCGCCGGCAGCGAAGCCATGTCGGCCGCGGCCACGGGCTTGTGGCCGCCGGCCTCAAGCACCGTCGCGCAATCCTTCGGCAGGTCGGCGAGCCTCATGGCCGGCTTGCCCGGCGGCGGCTTGGCGACGGCCTTGGTGTCGGGCTTCGGGGCAGGCTTGGGCTCGGGCGCCGGTGCGGGCCTCGGCTGCTCGGCCGCCCAGATCGCGGCCTTCTCCAGCATCTTGTACCAGTTCTGCAGCTCCTCGCCGCAGCCGTCCTCGCCGGTCACGGGCCTCTGGCCGTCGCAATCTTCGGCGCCGGGCGGACACGAGAGCCGCACATGGAAATGATAGTGGTGGTTCCACCAGGGCCTAACCTTGCCGAGCCAGGAGCGGTCCTTGCCCACGCTCGATGCCTGCTCGCAGAGCGCCTTCTTGATCGCCGGATGCACGAAGATGCGCGAGAGCTGCGGATAGGAGGCGGCGCGCTTGATCAGCTTCACCTGATCGATGGTGAACACGTCGGGATCGACGCTGAACGGGTCCTTCAGCATCGACACCGCCTTTATGTCCTCGCGTTCCTGCGCGGTGAGCGTGCGGTCCGGCATCGGCGTCAGCCAGATGTCGGCGTCGAGCCCGATCTGATGGCTGGTATGGCCGTTGAGCATGGGACCGCCGCGCGGCTGCGACATGTCGCCGACGAGCAGCCCCGGCCAGCCGTCGAAGGCGCGCGCATCGCTGGCGAGCCGCTCGACGAAATCGACCAGGCGCGGCGTGCCCCACATGCGGTTGCGGGAAAGCCGCATCACCTGCCAGTTGGGCCCGTTGAGCGAGAGTGGCACCCCGCCGGCCATGCAGCCCTTGGTGTAGCCGCCGATCGAGCGGGCCGCGAGTGGCGCGGGGCCGGGCACGGCCGCGAACAATTCCTTGGCGGGCGGACCGGGCGGCGGCCGCTTCTTCTTCACGGGCTTTGCGGGACGGGCGGTCGCCGTCTTGGTTACGGCCTTGGCGCCGGGGCGCGCGGTACTGCTGCTGCGCGTTTCGAACGCAGACGCGATGGTGACGGAGAATAGAATGAGCGCGAGGCTCAGGATCAGCCTTGACATGCCCTCGACCCCTTCCCCGTGAGGCCCTTCAAGACCACAGCCTAACACAAATCTGGGCAGGAATTAGAACCCCATTAGCCTTTCCGGCAGCCTGCGAGACCGCCTGTTTCCGCCGTTCAGGCGATATTCAGGCCTTGGCCTTAGGCTCGCGCCAACTTCCAGAGGGAATAGAGGGAGACACAGCATGAGACGGATTCTGTTCGCGGCCGCGCTGCTGGGCTTGGTTCTTGTGGCGCCAGGCGTTGCGGACGCCGCGGTCGTGGCCAAGATCAACCTCTCGAGCCAGCGCATGGATGTCTATGTCAACGGCCAGCCGCGCTATTCCTGGCCCGTCTCCACCGCGCGCCGTGGCTATCGGACGCCGACCGGCACCTTCAAGCCGACCGCGCTCTCGCGCTACCACCGCTCCAGCATCTATGACGGCTCGCCCATGCCGCATTCAATCTTCTTCCTGCGCGGCTACGCGATCCACGGCTCCTACGAGGTCAAAGCGCTCGGGCGCCCCGCCTCGCATGGCTGCGTGCGCCTGCATCCCTCGAACGCCGCGGCACTCTATTCACTGGTGCAGCGCTACGGGCCTTCCCGCACGACGATCCGGATCACGCATTAGAGCGTAGGAGCGGCATGAGTGCGGCATTGGCCCAGAGATGGGTCAGGGGAGATCAGGACTCGCCGCTTTGGGGCCTGTCGGCTCCCGAATTTGTCTGGTCAGGTTACACGCGCCGTAGGACGTAGAACATGAACGGGCGGAGCGTACCCGCAGGCGTCAGGTGCTCATGCCGCTGGCTGGCCACAAGCGAAAACCCGGCGCCGATCGTCTCTACCAGCGATTGGGAGTCATAGCGCACGATGGGAAGCCCGGAGCATTGTCGTGGGGCGTCCGGCGCAAAGGTGGCGATGATCGCATAGGCTCCAGGTTTCAGCGCATCCTTCATTCGAGCCACATAGGCGTCGCGATCCGCCGCTTCGGTCAGGAAATGAAACGCGGCACGGTCGTGCCAAAGATCGAATGTCCGTCCGGGGCACCACTGCGTCACGTCGGCGGCGATCCATGTCGCGCCCGAAGCGGCGGGGCCGAGGCGCTTTTGTGCGATGCCTAAAGCAGCCTCTGACAGGTCGAGCACGGTCACATCATGCCACCCGGAGCGAATCAAGGCGTCCACCAGCCTGGAGGCCCCGCCGCCGATGTCGATGATCGAGCTACCCGGTCCCGCCCTGAACCTTTCGACCAGTTCCAACGAAGTCCGCGGCTCGGCCTCGAACCAGCTCAGGCTATCTTCGGCATTCTCGGTGTACCGCCGCTGCCAAAGCTCGTGAAGGTCGACCTCTGCGCTCACGCCCGCCTCACGCCGAGCGTGACCCAATACTCGCGCGGGACACAGATGCCGAGCTCGGTCGGGAAGCCATCGTGGAATGCGATGAAGTCGCGCCTCAACTCCGCTCGGCGGGACTCATCGAGATTGGTTGCGAGGGTCTTGGTCGGCCCATAGCCAGTGGAGAAGGTCAGCCAAGCAGCCTCGCCGTTTGGTTCCCGGTAGAAGGACGTTCCTTTCTCGAACTTAAGGTCGAAGGCGCTACCCAGCAATTCACGGATGCGTTTCACGGATGCGTTCCGTCTTGCCCCATTCGAACGGCGATGGCGGCGCAGGTGTCGGAGGCGGCGGCATATACGGCTTCATGACCATGAACATCTTGAACAGGTTGCTGTCGGACAGCCATGTGGTCAGAGCGATACGCCCGCCTTTGCGGCAAACGCGCGCGAGTTCCGCCGCGGCGGCTTCAGGGCGGCTGGCGAACATCACGCCGCAGGTCGAGACGACCGCGTCGAACTGCCCGTCCTCGAACGGCAGATGTTCCGCGTCTCCCACCTCGTAGGCGATGTTGAGTCCTTCCGCGGCGGCGCGCTCTTCGGCGGTCGCAATCAGGTCGGCACCGATATCGACGCCCGTGACCTCGGCACCGCGCCGGGCGACAACGCGGGAAGTCCAACCAGTCCCGGTGGCGAGGTCGAGAATCTTTTCGCTAGGCTTGGGATCGAGGCGCAGCACGCAGTGCTCAATTGAATCGGCAATGCCGCGACTAATGTCCTCATATTGAGCGCCCCCCGAATTCCAGACGGCAGCCGGCTTCTGGTTATGCGGTTCGATTACGCCAGACATCATATTTTCCTCCCCGGTCTATCCCTTTGCGGCAGCTTCGACCGGCAAGCCTGCTGCTTTCCATTCCGGGTAGCCGTCTTCCAGGCGCATGGCCTTGAACCCACGCGCCCGGAGCGCGGCCACCGCTTCAAAGGACATCACACAGTAAGGGCCGCGGCAGTAAGCGACGATGAGCCCGCCGTCCGGCAGTTCATTGAGACGCCTTTCGAGTTCGGCTTGCGGAATGTTGATGGCGCCCGGCACGTGACCCGAAGCGAACTCCTCTACCGGCCGCACATCCAAGATCGTGACAGCCTCCTCCCTCACGCGGCGCATCAGCTCTTCTCTGGTCACGGGCTCCAGATCGTCGCGCCTATCGAAGTAGGACCGCACGATACTGGCGAGCGACAAGGCCGTCCGTTCTGCCACGAGCCGCAGCGAGGTCATAAGCTGGACGACTTCAAACTCGTTCGACAGCGCGTAGTAGACTCGCTTGCCGTCGCGCCGCGTGTTGACCAGACCCGCCCGCCGCAGATGCTGCAAATGCTGGGACGTGTTCGCGACGGATAGACCACCGAGAGCCGCCAGGGCTTCCACGCTCCGTTCGCCTTGCGCCAGATATTCGAGCAGCTCCAGCCGGTGCTCATGCGCCAGGGCGCGGGCAACATCGGCGAAGCTGGCAAGGACGGTACGGGCAGGCTTGCAATCGGCCATACCTGCCTAAACCATGTATCATTCAATTAGTCAATTGAACGATTATAACAGAACGCAAGGTTATGAAATTACGTTTCTTTCCGGCTTTCATGACTGGGTGCTACTGCGACTGCAGGCAGGCGCGGAGCGCGATCAGCGCCGCGAACAGTGCGAACAGGAGACTGAACGCGCGCACCGCCTTCGCGTGCGTCGCCTGGCGCTCCTCTTCGCTGATGCTCGGCGTGTCCCATGAGGCCGGACCGTCCAGCGCGTTCCGGAGGAGGCCGCCCATCTTTACGCCGCCGCGGTCGGCGAAGCTCACGTCCGCCCTGTCGGCGATCAGCCGCGCGGCTTCCTCGTAAGGCAGGTTGATGGCGGCCATTGGGCTCGTATAGCCGAGCAGGATGCGCCCGCCTTCCGCGTTGGCGATGCTGTAGGCCGTCTGCACCGACGGCACGCCGAAGCTCTTGAAGAACTCATCCCGGCGCTCGACCGCCTTGATGTCGCGATAGGGAATCTCGGCGCGGACCCAGGGGAACCAGGCGAGCGGCCCACGCCATCGCGGCACGCGGACCTTAAGCCGTTCGGGGCCGACCTCGACGCGCGAGATGAGCGACAGGCCGAGCAGCAGCATGACGGCGGCCAGGCCGGCGAACACGAGAGCGAGAGACCACAACGCGACCCGCGCGAGCCAATGGCCCGGGTCGATGAAGAACATCGCGAGCGCACCGAACAGCAGGCCGCCTGCGGCGAGCACGGCAAGGGGCATCACCAGCAGGCGATGCCACGGACCGGGCGCGACGACGAATGTCTCTCGGTTTGCGGTCTGGCTCATTGTCATCTCCCAAAGCGTGCCTTTCTCATTCGCGACGGTCAGCGGTGGCAGCTTGACGGCGCGGGAGCGCCGCGGAAACGGTCGTCGATCCAGGAGAGCGTCGCGCGTGCGCTGCTCTTGGCGGCGAGAAGATGCGTCACGCCGGGCAGCACGTTGTAGCTCACGCGCGTGCCCTGCTTGCAGAGCGACCCGGCGTAGCGCTTGGTGATCTCAGGGCGCACCGTGGTGTCGGCGGTGCCTTGGGCGATGAACACCGGCGCGCCTTGCCGCCCTTTGCCCGGCGCGTTCTTCAGCATGATGGAGCGCCAGGGCTCGGTCCTGGTCGGATCGGCCTTCAGGAACTTCACCGTGTTCAGCGGCTTCTCGGCCTTGTTGATGGCGAGAAACTCGGGGACGGTCTCGATGCAGTCGCGCGCCACTTGCTCGTAGGCGGGCATCGCCTGCGGCGTGACGATGGTCGAGGCCGGCGTGTTGTAGAGCCGCGACCAGGAATAGAGCGCCATGGCGGTGAGCTCCTTGCCGTCGGCGCTCGCATAGTCGGCCCTGAACAGCTCGACGAGATCGGTGGCAGGCGCCGCGGCGGCCGTGCCGACGAGCTTGAGCTCGGGCGCATAGCTCTTGGCGAGCTCGCCGGTGAAGAGCGCGGCCTGGCCGCCTTGGCTGTGGCCCCAGACGGCGAAGCGGTTCGAAGCGCCGGTCCGCGGCAAGAGGCGCGCGGCGCGCACCGAATCGAGCACCGCGCGGGCCTCGCTCACGCCGATCAGATACGGGTGCGTGCCCGGCGTGCCGAGGCCGGGATAGTCGGTGGCGACCACGACATAGTTCTTGGCCAGCATGTTGGGGAGGCCCCAGACCAGGTTCGAGGCGTCGGGCAGCAGCGACGGCGCGCAGGCGCGCACTACGCCGCTGGTCGGATGCGCCCAGGCGATGATGTTGCGCCCGCCTTGCGGCGCGGGACCCGCGGGGATGAAGATCGCGGCTGAGACCTCGATCGGCTCGCCCTTCAGGCCGGTCGAGCGGTAGAGGATGCGGAAGGCTTCGCCCTTGCCGGGCCCGCCGCCCACGAGCGGCCAGACATTCAGGATTTTTCCGGGTGGGTCGGCGAGGGCCGGCTTCGTGGTGCCGATGATGAGGCTAAACGCAAACATGCACACGCATGCGCAGGCAAAACAGGCCTTCGATACCGGCAAATCCCTCTCCCCTCGCGCTTTCGGGCCGCTGCGAGCCCGAAGATATCCCCGAGCTATGCCCGCTTCGTAACTTAAAGTCGCGGGCCTCGGTGCGGCCCATTTCATTCGGCAGGCAGAACGGGCAGAATGGCGCGGGGCGGGCTGAGGCTGGCATTCGGCACTGGCGAGAGTTCCTGGAAATACAATCGGATAGACGAGAGACGCATGCTGTTCGCGCGCCTGTTGCGGCCCTTCATCACCGTGGGCACGCTGCATATCAAGGATGCCGGCGGGCGCGTGCATACGCTGAAAGGGGCCGAACCGGGCCCCGAGGTGACCATGGTCGTCAAGGACCGCGCGACCGAGCGCAGGCTGCTCTGGCGGCCGGCGCTCTCGGTCGGCGAGGCTTATATGGACGGCAAGATCGCGGTCGAGGACGGCGACCTCTATCCGCTGATGGATCTCTTCAACCGCAACATCTTCGCTGCGGGCGAAAATCCGCTCACCAAGATCGAGCGCGTGCTGAGCGGGCCCATTCGCGCGCTGTCGAAGGCCAATACGCTGTCCCGCGCGCGCCGGAACGCCGCCTTCACCTACGATCTCGACACGGCGTTCTACCGGCTCATCCTCGATCGGAACCTGCAATACACTTGCGGCTATTTCCCCACCGGCAGCGAGACCATCGACGAGGCGCAAGTGGAGAAAATGCTCCACATATCCTCGAAGCTCCTGCTCAAGCCCGATCTCAGCGTGCTCGAAATCGGCTGCGGCTGGGGAAACCTCGCCGCTTTCCTCGCCAAGCGCGAAGCGGTCACCGTGCACGGCCTGACCCTGTCGCAGGAGCAGTTGAACGAGGCCGAGCGGCTTGTCACGGAAGAAGGCCTCGGCAATCGCGTCAAGTTCTCGCTGCGCGACTACCGCCACGAGCGCGGGCAGTATGACCGCATCGTCTCGGTCGGCATGTTCGAGCATGTCGGCGCGGCGCATTACGGCGAGTACTTCAAGCAGGTCGGCGCGCTCCTGAAGGAAGACGGCTTAGCCCTCATCCACTTCATCGGCCGCGCGGAACCGCCGAGCGAGAACGCGCCGTGGCTGAACAAGTACATCTTCCCCGGCAGCTATGCGCCAGCGCTCTCCGAGGCGCTGCGTGCCATCGAGAAAGAGCGCCTGTTCGTCACCGATGTCGAAGTGTGGCGGCAACATTACCCGCCGACGCTTGCCGCCTGGCGGAAACGCCTGCACGCCAACTGGGACGCGATCGAGCAACGCTACGGCGAGACCTTCTGCCGGATGTTCGATTTCTATCTCGCCGGTTCCGAGGCCGCCTTCCGGCATGACGTGTTCGTCGTGTTTCAGGTGCAGGTCGCGCGCCGCATGGACGCCGCGCCGATTACGCGCGATTACATCACGCCGTGGAAGGATGCGCACCGCCCCAATTGAGCGCGCCACAATGGAGGAAGCGAAGATGTGCGGATGTTGCGACGATCAAGCGCCGAGCCTGCCATCGCGGCGCAAGCTCATGGCCGGAGCCGCGGCGCTGGTCGCGGCAAGCGCATTGCCCCTCTCCACGCCGCGCGCCGAGCAGCCGGCCTCCCTGACGCCGCCACCCAACGCCATCTCACCCGCCGACGCGCTCGAGCGCTTGCGCAACGGCAATGAGCGCTACGCGGCCAATGAGCCGAACGAGCGGGATTTCTCCGCCCAGCGCGCGGCCTTGGCAAAAGCGCAATATCCGATAGCGGGTATCCTCGGCTGTTCCGACAGCCGCGTGGTTCCAGATCTCGTGTTCGACCAGAGCCCGGGCGACCTCTTCGTGGTGCGCGTCGCCGGCAACATCGTCGACGATGACGGGCTGGCGAGTTTTGAATATGCGGTGAAGTTTCTCGGCGTGCCGCTGATCATGGTGCTCGGGCATAGCAATTGCGGCGCGGTCGGAGAGGCGCTCGCCTCGGCCAGGCTGCGCAAAGAGCTTCCCGGCCATCTCGGAGAGCTCATCAAGGCTATCGAGCCTGCGGTGGTCGCGGCGCATGCGAGGCACGCCGGCGACCCTCTGCTCGCAGCCATCGAGGAAAACGTGCGGCTCAGCATCAAGCGCTTGATCTCGGAATCGGAGATCATCGCCGACGCCCTTGCCGCCAAGAAGGTGGCTATCTCCGGCGGCGTCTACGATCTCGCCAGCGGCAAGGTGCGGTTGGTCTGAAACCCTGCGCTTACGGGGCTTGACCGGTGCCAGGGGGACGGGCTTCTCTAACGGAACCCATAGGTCTCCCGCTCGTTATCGCGGGGGTTTCGCGGGAGGATCGACATGCCGCCTCGTTCGCCCTTCCCGCTTCTCTCCACGGCCTCGGACGCCCGCGCCGCCACGTTGCAAGGGCTGCTGATCGCGGCGCTTGTCATCACCGGGCTTTATATCGGGCGCGACGTGCTGCTGCCGCTCGCGCTCGCCATCCTGCTAGCCTTCGTGCTCACCCCGCCGCTCCTCATGCTCAGGCGGATCAAGGTGCCGCGCGTGCTCGCCGTGGTCACGGTCGTCACCATCGCCTTCGCCATCATCTTCGCGCTCGGCTGGCTCCTGTCGCGCGAGGTGACCCATCTCGCCGGGCAGCTCCCAACCTATCGCACGACGCTCTCCGAGAAGATCACGGCGATACGGGGCGGCATGACAGGCTCGCCCGTATTCGAGCAGGCCGGCGCGGTGCTGTCCGATCTCCAGAACCAGCTCCTCGGGCCACCGCAGGACGCGGCCCCCGCACCGCAAGTCGGTGCCGAGGCCGACCGTCCGGCGGACAAGCCGATCAAGGTCGAGATCGTCGAGCGCCCGGCGACGACGCTCGAATTCTACCAACGGGTCGCCGGGACGCTGCTGCCGCCACTCGCCATCGCCGGTATCGTGCTGCTGTTCGTGGTGGTCATCCTGCTGCAGCGCGAGGATCTGCGCGACCGGTTCATCAGACTGGCCGGCGCGAAAGACATGCAGCGCGCCACCACGACACTCAACGACGCGGCGCACCGCTTGAGCCGGTATTTCCTGAGCCAGCTCCTGATCAACTCGGCCTATGGCGTGTTCATGACGACGGCGCTATGGGCGATCGGCATTCCCAACCCGATCATCTGGGGCATTCTCGCCGCACTGATGCGCTTCGTGCCGTTCATCGGCTCCTATATCGCGGCGATCCCGCCACTATTGCTTGCGCTCGTCGTCGATGACGGCTGGTCGACCTTTTTCCTCACCCTCGCGCTCTACTTCGTGGCGGAGATGACCATGGGACAGGTGGTCGAGCCGCTGGTGTTCGGGCGCGGCACCGGCGTCTCGCCGATCGCGGTGATCGCCTCAACCATCTTCTGGACTTGGCTGTGGGGGCCGCTCGGCCTGCTACTCGCCACGCCCATCACCGTCTGTCTCGCGGTGCTCGGCCGGCATGTGGAGGGCTTGCGGTTCTTCGAGGTGTTGCTCGGCGATCAGCCTGCACTCACACCGGCGCAAAGCTTCTACCAGCGCACGCTTTCGGGCGATGCGGCCGAGGCGACCTACCAGGCCGAGCTCTGCCTCAAGGACCAGCAGACGCTGCAAGCCTATCTCGACGCTGTCGCGATCGAGGGGCTGAAACTTGCCCAGGACGATGCCGAGCGCGGCCTGCTCGACGCGGACCAGGCCGAGCGCATGAAGGCGACGGTCAAGGAAATGCTGGACCATTTGTCCGATTTCGAGCCGCGCCGCTGGTTCGCCAAGCTGCGCCGCAAGGTCGAGAAGGACGACAAGGAGGCCGAGCCTGAGACAGGGCTCGCCTCGCTGGAGGCGGCCTACGAAGATGAAGACGGCGCGTTACCCGTCCAGCGGCACGAGCTGGCGCCGGGCTGGGTGGTCGACGAGCCTATTCTTTCCATCGGTGGCCGCTCCGATCTCGACGAGGCGGCCGCCGCCATGCTGGCCGAGGCGCTGAAGAAGTGCGGGCTGAACGCCAAGGCGCATCCGGTCGAAGCGATATCGGCGGGCCATATCGCCTCGCTGCAAGGAACCGAGGCGAAGCTCGTGTGCCTCAATTATCTCGGGCTCGGCAGCGGGCCGGCGCATATCCGCTATGTGGTGCGGCGCTTGCGGCGCATCCTGCCCGACGGCACGCATATCCTGGTCGCGTTCTTCGCCGATGAGGACGACCACGAAGCGGTCAAAGGCTTGCGCGAGACGGCCGAAGCCGACGCCTATGCCACCTCGCTCGCCGAGGCAGTCGAGCATTGCGTGAAGGCGGCCAAAGGCGAGCTGAACGGAACTAAGGACACGGGTAAGGGCGAGCCGAGCAAGCCCAAGCCGCCTGTGAAGCCCAAGAAGGCGCCCGCATCCGCCGCTTGATTGCTGGGCTTCCCCGCTTGTCATTCCCGCGAATGCGGGAACCCAGTAACCGCCGATCTCCCACGATATCTACGCGCCTCGATTACTAGGTTGCCCGGTCAAGCCGGGCAATGACAAACACGCGTTGGAACGCTCACTTCGCGTAAACCTCAGAGCGCGGGCGCGCAAAGTCGTGGGTGGTGACGAGCTTCGTGATGACGCGAGCGAGCTTGGCGCCGCCCTGCACTGACGGCTCGATCGGGTTGGCGTAGTCGCCCGGGTCGTCGAACAGCAGCCTGAGGTCGAGCAGCGGCAGGCGGCGCGCGAACACCTCGCGCGTGATCGCATCGTTGAAGAGAGCGAGCCCGGCCGAAGCGACGCGCGTCTCGTCCGCATTGTCGTAGCGCGGGTCGTAGACGGTGCAGATCGCCGTCGGCAAGTTCTTGGCGAGAACCGCGTCGAGCGTGGCGCGGTAATTATTGGCGAACATGGCGCGGACCTTGGCGAGCTTGTCGAGCGCCTCACCCACCGAACGCGCTTCCTCCGCGAGCACCGGCTTGAAGCCGAGCGCGTCGTTGCCGCCGGTCGACACCACGAGATGGGTCGCGTCCTTGGGCAGGCGGTCGAGCTGCTCCCGCATAGTGACGGTGGTCGAGCCGTCGACCGCGTTGAGCGTCGCCTGCCAGCCTTCAGGGAGCGCTTTGGCGAGCTGCGCAACGACGTCGGGCCCGTCACCGACATAGGCCTTGTTGTCGAAGATCGAGTCGCCGAGCAGCACGACGTTCTTCATGCCCGGCTCGCTTCGCCCACGCTTCGGCAACGCGCTCGCGCCGGCCATGAGCGCGAAGCCCGCGAGCAGGCTGCGCCGTGTCGCGTGGAGTGTCCCATCGGTCATGCTCGCTCGCCCCCTCACCCTGTCTCGGCCCGTCGGGACGAGGTGAATAGCATGCCGGCGGCGTAGCCGAACAGCAGCGCAATCGCCCCGGCAAGCGCAAGCGACCCTGACAGGAACAGCAGCGCCAAGGTGAAATCGCCGGTCTCTTCCTTCAGCACGCCGATCAGCCATGGCCCGACCAGGCCGCCGACATTGCCCATGGAATTGACCAGCGCGATGCCGGCCGCGGCACCCGTACCGGTGAGGATCGCGGTCGGGAAGGACCAGAACGTGCCGATGGCGCAGTAAATGCCGACCGCGGCGAGCGTCAGCGCGATCATGGTCGGGACGAGCGGGCCGCTCACGGCGGACCAGGCGAAGGCCGCCGCGGCAAGGAACAGCGGCAGCGCGACATGCCAGGTGCGCTCGCCGGTGCGGTCTGAGTGCTTGCCCCACAGAACCATCGCCACCGCCGCGAAGAGATAAGGCACGGCAGTGAGAAAGCCGATCTCAAGCGGCGTGTGCCCGAAGGTCTCGATCACTTGCGGCATCCAGAAGCCGATGCCGTAGAGCCCGATCACGAAGCAGAAATAGAGGAGACCGAGCACGAGCACGCGCGGCTTGGTCAGCGCCTCGCCGAGCCCGTGATAGCCGACCTGCCGCGTCGCCTCCGCCTCGGCCTCGAGCTCGGCCGTCAGCGCCTGCCGTTCGTCAGGTGAGAGCCATTTCGCTTCCGCCGGCCTGTCGTCGAGGAAAGCCAAGGTGACGAAGCCGAGTACGACGGCGGGCAGGCCTTCGAGGATGAACATCCACTGCCAGCCTTTGAGCCCGCCGAGCCCGTCGAGCCCGAGCAGCGCACCTGACAAAGGCGCGCCGATCACGGTGGCGAGTGGGATCGCCGCCATGAACACGGACACGATCCGAGCGCGCTCGCGCGCCGGGAACCAATAGGTGAGATAGAGGATCACGCCGGGGAAGAACCCGGCCTCCGCCACGCCGAGCAGGAAGCGGATGAGGTAGAAGCTGGTCGGTCCCACCACCAGCGCCATTGCGGCACTGATCAGTCCCCAGGTGATCATGATGCGCGCGATCCAGATCCGCGCGCCAAAGCGCTCGAGCGCGAGATTGCTCGGCACCTCGAACAGGATGTAGCCGATGAAGAAGATGCCGGCGCCTGCGCCGAACACCGAGGGTGAAAAGCCGAGGTCCTCGTTCATGGCGAGCGCGGCGAAGCCGACATTCACCCGGTCGAGGAAAGCGATCATGTAGCAGAGGACGAGGAACGGCAGGAGCCGCCGCGCCGCCTTGCCGATCGCCGATTGCGCCGCCTTGCCGTGCCCCACCCCGGTCCCCTCGCCCCTTGGCTCTGGATAAGCCACCGGAATGGATTGCCGGGTCAAGCCCGGCAATGACAAATTGGGCCCCTACGGGGAGGAGATCGACATGGCTATGACATTGGACGAAGCCGCTGCGGTCATGCGCGAGGCTATGCGCGAGACGGTCCGGAAATACTCGACCTGGTATTTGCTGCAGGGCGGCTTGATGATCGTCGCCGGCGTTGTCGCGCTGCTCTACCCGTTCTTCGCTTCGACCGCGATCGTCCTGATCCTCGGCTGGCTGCTGATCTTCGCCGGCATCGTGCAGGGCATCGGCCTGATCGGCGCGGGCAACGTGCCGCATTACTGGCTTCAGCTCATCTCCGCGGTGATCGCAATCCTGATCGGCGTGCTGCTGCTGCGCCAGCCCGATAGCGGGCTCATGATCATCACCGCGCTGCTGATCGTCTATTTCATGGTCGAGGGCATCGCCAAGGTGATCTTCGCGCTGACCATCAGGCCCTTCCCGAACTGGGGCTGGGTGCTCGCGGCCGGCATCGTCGGCATCCTGCTCGCCGTCTATCTCTGGGCGAACCTGCCGGTCGACTCCGCCTGGGTCCTCGGCGTGCTGCTCGGCATCCTGCTGATCGCCGAGGGCGCCGCGCTTACTTACCTCGCCTGGCGCGTGCGCTCGACGACCGCCTGAGTGCCGTCAGGGCGCCGCAGAGGTCTCGACGAACCGCGCATAGATCCAGCCCGTCTGCGACGTGGCGGGGTCCGAGACCTGCACCCAGTTGCCGTCGCGGCTTATGACGCGGAGCTTGGTGCCCTTTGAGGCCACCCGCAGCGTGTTGCCAGTCGATGAAGGCGATGCGCGCACATTGACGTCGCCAGCCACCTCCACCCACTCGCCGCCGGTCCCAAGGCCGGTTGCGGCGATCAGCCGGGTGAGCGCATTGCCGTCGCTGGCTGTCCCAGGCTCGCCGGCCGACGTCGTTGCGGACGCGGCCGGCCTCACGGCTTCCGAATCCGCGGCCGTCGCGGCCTCATGATCGGGCGGGTTCGCCCAATCCTCGCGCAGGGCGGCGAGCTTCGCCTCCTGCTCCTCGACGCCGAGCTCTCGCGCCCGCGCATACCAAAGCTCGGCCATCTCCGGCTCGGCCTTGATGCCTTGCGCGGCCAGCGTCTGGATGAAGACCGGATCGTAGGTCGCACCGAGCGCAAGCGCGGCATCGCCGCTACCGGCCTCCGCGGCCCGCTGGAAATAGGCCCGAGCACCGGCGAAGTAGCCGACATCGATCATCTTCTGGCCATGGTCGATCAAGCCGTCGATCCGCCCTTTCTCGTCAGCCCTGACGATCAGCGCGGCCTTCGGGTCGGGGGCGATATCGAGCCGCGTGGCAGCCTTGGCCAGCACGGCGCCATCAGGGGCGACGAGCTCGATGCGAAGGTTTGCCGGGCCGGCCGCATCCTCGGGGAGCTGCAGCGCGAGATCGTTGAGCTCGTCAGGCGCGAGACTCCATTCCGTATCACCATAGGGTCGCCCGTTTGACAGGGACGCGCCGTCGGGCATGGCACGCACGGCGATAAAGCTCCGCGCCGGCAATTGCTCGGACGACTCGACCACGATGGCGAGGCCCACCTCCGTGCCAGGTTCAGCCTCGACGCTGAGCGGCGCCGAGAGCTTCACCTCTGGCTTCGCCGGAAGGGTGGATTGCGCGGTGGTGCCGGCGAGCGAGGCCTGGTGGTTCGCCACGGGCTTCTGGTCGAACATTCCCTTTGCTGTCACCGTCTCCGGCGTTGGCGCCTTGACGCCGCCATACCAGACAAGGGCCAAGAGCAGGATCGCGGGAAGAAGCGAGACGAGGAACAGAAGCGCCAGCAGCCCCCGATTGGACAGGAAGGACGGCTTGGGCTCTCTCGACCGCAGCCTTAGCGCGGCCTCGGCGATGGGCGTGCGCGGATAATCCCGGACCGGCTTTGGCGACTCCGGCGCGAAACGCTCGGCCATCGAGGAGACGGTCGGCTCTTCCTTCGGGACTTGCGGCGGATCGAGCGCATTCGGCTCGGCGCCCTGCGGCAGCGGCAGCTCGGCAGCGATACGCTCAGCCAAGCTCCTTGGCGATTTCGCCAAGTGAGACAGGTTGAGGGCCGATTGGACCATTTCACCCTCCTACGCGATTACACAAAAAGCAGGGCTTGCCGGTTCAACCCCTTGTTCAGTTGCCGTTCCGGGTCTTGCTCCATTCGAGAAATGCACGAAACAGTTGGGCACGCTCATCTTCGGAGATCGACGCGCCTGTGGGCGCCGACTGGGCGAGGAACGTGTCGAAGCTCTGCCGCGAGTTCAGCTCAGCCGCCGACGCGGTCGCGGTCTTGGCGCGATCAATCCATTTCTGGGCAATCGGCGAGCGCTGCCAATTCTCCAGGGTCGCGGCGAAATTTACCTCCCGCCATTTCGGATGATGCGGCGGATCGTTCAGCGTGGCGAACTTGGTGAAGAAGCGATCGATGAACTTGGCGATCTTGCGCTGCCGGCTGTTATCGCCGCTCCAGTTGAACGACACGAGCACGGCGCAGACGGCGACGGTATCGACGCTCGCCCCTTCCGGCACGAGCGCCGGATAGTCCTCGTGGGTGAGCGTGCCGGGGTAGTAGTCCGCCTCGAGCTCCTTGGCATAAGGTACGGGCAGGAGCTTAAGCCCTGTCGTATCCCTGAGCGCGGCAAGCACCGGCGCGGGCTTGCCGGTCACCACGATCGCCGCGTCGATCTTGCCGGCCTTGAGCTGCTCGATCGCCTCCATCTCTGGGAGATGCTTCTCCTGAACGGGAATGCCGAGCGCGCCGAAGATGAGGCGTCCGGTGATTTCGGTGCCGCTGCCTGCCGCGCCGAAATTCACCGGCTTCCCTGCCAATGCCTTGATGTCTGCGACATCGGAGCGGACGAGGATGTGCATCTCCTCGTTGAACAGCTTGGCGACATAGGCGATCTGGCTCGTGAGGCTCGAACCCAGCTCGCCGGTCTGCGCGAAATGTTTGAGGATGTTGGCTTGGGTGATGCCCATATCGACGCCGCGGAGGAACATCACGTCCTTGACGTTCTGCGCCGGGCCCTTGCCGACCATCGGCACGACGCGCAACGCATCGCCCTCGTCGAGCACGTCGGCTATGTCCTGGACGACTGCCAGGTCCGTGCCGCTCGAGCTGCCGGCGATGATGGTCACCACGTTCTCGTTCATGCGCGTGCGGTAGGCCTCGCGCGAGCTCTGAGTGACCGGCTTCTTCTTTTTCGGGGCCGGCTGAGCCTTGGTGGTTTCTTTGGCGGTGTTTTCGGTATTCGCGGGAGCCGCGAGTGCGGTCGTGGCCGCGCCTATAAGCAGGCAGAGTCCCAAAGCGAGGGCGATACGCATGACTTCCCCTCTTACGCATGATGGCGCGCTCAGCGCCGAACCCCACATCGCCCCACTCTTGCCTAGCGCAGGGACGCGGCAACAACGAGGCAAGAGGGCCCGCCACGCGCGCGACTTGAGGCGCGGTTAAGAACCTCTTAACGCGCCAACGCACCGTCGAGCCCGGGGGTTCCCTGGTCCCGGCGGCTCCGGTTGAATTTTTTTGAGGGCTAGTCGGCGTCCATTTTCAGGGCGGCGATGAAGGCTTCCTGCGGGATGTCGACCTTGCCGAAGCTCCGCATCTTCTTCTTGCCGGCCTTCTGCTTGTCGAGCAGCTTCCGCTTCCGCGTGATGTCGCCGCCATAGCATTTGGCGGTCACGTCCTTGCGGAGCGCGCTGATGGTCTCGCGGGCGATGACCTTGCCGCCGATCGCCGCCTGGATCGGGATCTTGAACATGTGGCGGGGGATCAGGTCCTTGAGCTTCTCGACCATGGCGCGGCCCCTGCCCTCGGCGCGCGAGCGGTTGACGATGATCGACAGCGCATCGACCGGCTCGTCGTTGACGAGCAACGCCATCTTGACGAGGTCGCCCTCCTCGTAGCCGGTGATGTGATAGTCGAAGCTCGCATAGCCGCGCGAGACGGACTTGAGCCGATCGTAGAAATCGAACACCACCTCGTTGAGCGGCAGCTCGTAGACCACCATGGCGCGCGAGCCCGCATAGGTCAGGTTCTTCTGCCGGCCGCGGCGGTCCTCGCAGAGCTTCAGCACGCTGCCCAGATGCTCGTCGGGCACGAGGATGGTCGCCTCGATCCACGGCTCCTCGATCTTGGCGATCTTCTGCGGCTCGGGCATGTCGGCCGGGTTGTGCAATTCCAGCATCGTGCCGTCGGTGAGATAGACGCGATAGATGACCGACGGCGCCGTGGCGATCAGGTCGAGATTGAACTCGCGCTCGAGCCGCTCGCGGATGATTTCGAGATGGAGCAGCCCGAGAAAGCCGCAGCGGAAGCCGAAGCCGAGCGCGGCTGAGGTCTCCATCTCGTAGGAGAAGCTCGCATCGTTGAGGCGGAGCTTGCCGACGGCCTCGCGCAGATCTTCGAACTCGCTGGCGTCCACCGGGAATAATCCGCAGAAAACCACCGGTTGCGCGGCCTTGAAGCCGGCGAGCGCGCGCGCCGCGCCGCGCTTCTCGTCGGTGACGGTATCGCCGACGCGGGTGTCGGCGACCTGCCTGATCGAGGCTGTCAGGAAGCCGATCTCGCCGGGGCCGAGCCTGTCGCGCATCTCCTGCTTGGGGCGGAAGATGCCGACGCGATCCACCTGATAGGCGGCGCCCGTCGACATCAGCTTGATGCGCTGGCCTTTGGTCAGCGTGCCGTCGAAGATGCGCACCAGCACCACGACGCCGAGATAGGCGTCGTACCAGCTATCGACCAGGAGCGCCTTAAGGGGCGCATGCGCATCACCCTTGGGCGCGGGCAGGCGCTGCACGATCGCCTCGAGCACCTCCTCGATGCCTTTGCCGGTCTTGGCCGAGATCTCGATGGCGTCATGGGCGTCGAGCCCGATCACGTCCTCGATCTGCTGGCGCACGCGGTCGGGCTCGGCGGCCGGCAGATCGATCTTGTTCAGAACCGGCACGACTTCGTGATTGTTGTCGAGCGCCTGGTAGACATTGGCGAGCGTCTGCGCTTCGACGCCTTGCGTCGCATCGACCACCAGCAGCGAGCCTTCGCAGGCGGCGAGCGAGCGGTTCACTTCGTAGGCGAAATCGACATGGCCCGGCGTATCGATCAGGTTCAGCTCGTAGAGCTTGCCGTCGCGCGCGCGGTAGTCGAGGCGCACGGTCTGCGCCTTGATGGTGATACCGCGCTCGCGCTCGATATCCATCGAATCGAGCACCTGCTCCTTCATCTCCCGCGCCGAAAGTCCGCCGCAGAGCTGGATCAGCCGGTCCGCGAGCGTCGACTTGCCGTGATCGATATGGGCGATGATGGAGAAGTTGCGGATATGGGAGAGGGGCTTCGCCTCGGATGAACTCATGGCGGCTTGGTACGGGGACGCCCCGCAAGGGTCAAGGCGGTGCATGTTGCGGCACTTTTGCCAGGGAACCGGCGCGGTCGGCAGAGGTTGGGTTGGCGGGGCTGACCCAAGGAATCGCAAGAATCACGGAGTTGGACATGATCAAGACGCTCGTTTTGGCCGTAACCGCGGTCGGTTTTGTCGCGCTGGCCACGCCGCCCGCCATGGCGGCGAGCCCTGATGGCGCGCTGACCTGCCGTGAGGCCGCCAAGCTCAAATATCCGGCTGACCGCAAGGCGCGGCACGATTTCCGCAGGGCCTGCAAACAGGCTTGGCGCGCACAGAAGAGCGCCGGACCCGCCTAAACTAAGCCGATTGCCGAGCCTTGAAGAAAGGGGCCTTCGGGCCCCTTTCTGCTGGGTCGTCGGAGTAAGATTATTTAGGAAATCTGCGGATTTACGAAAGAAGCTTGTTGACGAGGGCGACTTCCCTGGCGCCATATGCGCCCGTGTAAAGCTTCTTCATCACGTACGGGAGTAACCTTATGGTTAAGAAAGTATTTCTGGCCGCTGGCCTCGCCATCGCCATGGCCGGTTTCACCATGACAGCGGCGCCGACCGAGGCTGCCGCCTGCCATAGCGGCTGCCTCAAGAAGGCCACTGCCAAATATGGGCACGACCTCAAGAAGGTCCTCGCCTACAAGAAGGCCTGCAAGCAGGCCCACAAGGCGAAGAAGCACAAAAAGCACTGCAAGAAGAAGCGCTTGTTCAAGAACGGCCTGTTCAAGAAGGCCGCCTAGCACCGGTTTTTTGGGAGAGTTCTAAAGGGACTCGCGGGACCGCTCGCGGGTCCCTTTCTATTCGGGTTCCGGCTTCCCTAGCCTTGCGCTATGGGAGAGGCATGCAGCCTTTATCCTCACCAACGAGCCTGCTCAAGCCGGGTTATGATGCGGTCATCGTGGGCTCAGGCTATGGCGGAGGCATCGCATCCTCGCGTTTGGCCCGCGCCGGCTTGCGCGTCTGCGTCCTTGAGCGCGGCCGCGAATTCGCCACCGGCCAGTTCCCCTCCCGCCTGCCCGACATCCGCCGCGAGCTGCAACTGAACGGCGGGACGATGCGGTCGGGCTCGCGTACCGGCCTGTTCGACTTCAGGCTCGGCAGCGACATCCATGTGCTGGTCGGCTGCGGGCTCGGTGGCGGCTCGCTGATCAATGCCGGGGTCGCGCTCCGACCCGACGCGCGCGTGTTCGCCGACGCCGCCTGGCCCGAGGCGGTCGCGCGCGACGGCCTGCTCGATCTCGGCTTCAGGCGCGCCGCGACGATGTTGCGGCCGTCGCGCTATCCGGATGCCGCCGCACTCACCAAGTTCCGCGCGCTCGAAACGGCGAGTGCCGCGTTCGACGTGCCCCCGGTCGCGGCGCCCGTGGTGGTGAGCTTCGAGGAGATCGTGAACCCGGCAGGCGTCACGCAGCCCGCCTGCACGCTATGCGGCGATTGCTGCTCGGGCTGCAATGTCGGCGCCAAGAACACCGTGGCGATGACCTACCTGCCCGACGCGAAGGCGCATGGCGCGGAGATCTTCACCGAGCTTTCGGTGAGCCACATCGAGAAGCGCGACGGAGGCTGGCGCGTGCATTTCGCTTCATCCGAGGCGAACGGCGCCGCGCCCCGCCATGTCGATGCGCGGATCGTGGTGCTCGGCGCCGGCACCCTCGGCTCGACCGAGATCCTGCTCCGCTCGCGCGAGCAGGGGCTCTCCCTTTCAGATCGTCTCGGCGAGAGCTTCTCGGCGAACGGCGACATCATCGCCTTCGCGCTTGGCGGGCGTGAGCGCGTCAACGCGGTCGGTGTGGGCCATCCGCCGAAATTCGTCGACGACGCGATCGGCGCCTGCGTCGCGGGCCAGATCGAGCTGCCCGACGGAACCGAGCTCGACCGCTCCATGATCATACAGGAAGGCGTACTGCCTTCCGCGCTCGCTCCGCTGCTTCCAGTGTTCTTCATCTCCGGCGGCAGGCTGCTTGGTGCCGCGCAAAGCCTGATCAAGGGCGTCTACCAGGGCCCGCTCTCGCACCTCCACACCTTCTTCGTCGTGTCGCATGACGACGCAAGCGGCCGCATCGTGCTCGAAGGCGGCAAGGTGCAGCTCCGCTGGCCGCATGTCGCCGAGCAGCCGGTCTATGCGCGCGTCGACGAAGCGTTGACCCGCGCGGCGGAAGCCGTCGGCGCGCGCTACATCAAGGGCCCGCTCGCGACGACGACCATGGGCGTGAAGCCCGCGACCGCGCATCCGCTCGGCGGCTGCGGCATGGGCGACGACGCGCGTCACGGTGTGATCAACCACAAGGGCCAGGTGTTCGCCGGCACGAGCGGCGAGGGGGTGCATGCCGGCCTCTATGTCTGTGACGGCGCCGCGATCCCGCGCTCGATCGGCGTCAACCCGCTGCTCACCATCAGCGCGCTCGCCGAGCGGGCGATGATCCACCTTGCCCGCGACCACAATCTCGGCTTCGATGATGAGCCCCGGCCGCAAGCCGAGGCACCCGCCATGACATAAGGACCGGTCGCATGGCACGAGGCTGGGGCACGCCTCTATCGGTCGCAAGCCTGCTTGCCGCGCTCGGCGCGGCCGGTGCTCTGTACGCTGCCGGCAAGACCACGCCCTGCGCCACCACGGAGCTCACCGCCTCGATCGGCACCGCCGGTGCGAGCACCTTGGGTGCCAGCGCGCCCAAGCCGCAAGCCCCCATCGATAGTCTCACCATCGTGCTCACCGGCGATACCGGGTTCAATCCGAGCGAGGCGCCGGTCGATGCGCGCGGCGTACGCAAGGGGAACCAGCTCACGCCGTTCGCCGAGACGCTTTCAGGCATCGCGGGCGAGATCGACGGCGACCTCGCCTTCGTCAATCTCGAAACCGTGGTCACCGACCGCAACGACATCCCGACCGACGGCAACAAGAGCAAAGGATCGTTCCATTTCCGCAGCCATCCCGCCGCGGTGAAGGCGCTGATGGACGCGGGCTTCAACCTGTTCGCGCTCGCCAACAACCACGCGATGGATTACGGCGCGGCCGGGCTGGAAGAGACGCTCTATCACCTGGCCGTCGCCAACACGGAGAAGGCCATCGCCTTCGCCGGGCTCGGCAGCACGCTCGACGAGGCGCTCAGGCCCGGCTGCGTCGAGATCGCCGGGGCGCGGATCGGCCTCGGCGCCATCGGTATCATCACCGGCGACCTGCCGCAGCACCGCGCCGGGCCCAACAGACCGGGGCAGGCCTCCTATCGCGACCGTGGCGACTTCCAGGCGGCGGTGAACAAGCTGGCGGCAATGCCGGCGGACTACCGCATCCTCTCGATCCATTACGGGCTTGAGGGCAGGGTCGTGCCCGACGATCGCCAGCTCAAGGACTGGCGCGGCTTCGCGGCGGAGGAGAAGGGCATCGACCTGATCGTCGGGCATCATGCGCATGTCGCGCAAGGCGTCGAGCTGAACGGCAAGTCGCTGATCTTCTACGGGCTCGGCAACTTTCTGCATCCGGGCACGGCCGAAATGAAGCGCTTCGGCATCTGCCGCGACTATGGGCTGATGGCCAAGGTGCATCTCGCGCGCGGCGACGCCGGCTGGGCGGTCGGCGCCATCGAGGCGATCCCGCTGACCAATACGCATCTGCGGCCCGAGCGGTTCGCAGCTGCGGAGGCGCAGACCCGCATCTATGTGCTGAACCATCTCGCGGCCGAGCTTGACGACGGCAAGCAGGCCAAGGGCGTGCGCTTCACGCCGCTTGACGACGGCTCGGGTCTTTACTGTGGGCCAAGCGCGGGCGCGCTCAGCGGGTCGCTCGCCAAGCTATGCGAGGGCTGGCAGGAACCTGCCGCGCCGGAGCCGCTCGCCGCGGCGATCGACGAGGCCTGCGAGGACAAGCCGTTCTACGGCAAACCCGCCATGACCAAGCGCCGCGCGGTTCGGCCGAAGCGCGAGCGCCGCGCAGCGCCGCCGCCTTCGCCGTTCGGTTTCCGGCGGTTTTGAGTGGGTTTGTATATCCAACGCGTGTCATGCCCGCGTAGGCGGGCACCCAGTAATCGACGCGCATGGCCTACTGGGTCGCCCGGTCAAGCCGGGCGATGACATACGTCGCTAAATTAGAAACCTAACCCCGCAACGTGCCGCCGGTGGCTTTCTCGACCGCGGCGACGACCTTCGCGGCGACCGCCTCGATCTCGGCGTCGGTCAGGGTCTTGTCGCGCGGTTGGAGCGTCACCTCGATGGCGAGCGACTTCTTGCCGTCAGGTACGCCCTGGCCGGTGAACACGTCGAACACGCTGACGCCGCTGATCAGCGCGCGGTCCGCACCCGACGCGGCGCGTACCACGTCGCCGGCCAGCACGTCGCCGTCGAGCAGGAAGGCGAAATCGCGGCGCACCGGCTGCAGGTCCGACGCATCGAGCGCCGGCTTGGCCGTGCCCCTGCGCTTCGCGGGCGGAAGCGCATCGAGATAGAGCTCGAAGCCTGCGAGGGGGGCATCGGCGCCGAGCTTCGCCAGCAGGTCGGGATGGAACTCGCCGAACACGCCGAGCACGGTCTTGGGCCCGAGCTTGAGCGCGCCGGAGCGGCCGGGATGGAACCAGGCGGGCGCCTCGCGCGTCACCGTCAGGTTCGCCGGGTCGATGCCGAGCGCCGCGAACGCCGCTACGGCATCCTCCTTCGCGGCGAACAGGGATGCGGCAGGGGCCTCGCCCGACCAGAAGCGGCCCGAGCCCGCGAGGCTCGAACGGCCGAAGCGAACGCCGGAAGCGGCGACGAACTGGTCTTGCGGCGTAGCACCTCGATAGGCTTGGCCTAGCTCGAACAGTGCGCCGTCGGCGAAGCCCCTGTCGCGATTCCGCTGCGCAGCCGTGACGAGGTCCGGCAGCAGCGAGGGCCGCATCACGGCAAGCTCGGTCGAGATCGGGTTGCTCAGGGTCAGCTCTGGCGCGCCGCCGCCGAAGAGCTTGGCCTGCTCCGGCGGAATGAAGGACCAGGTCACCGCCTCGACCAACCCGCGCGCGGCGAGCACGCGGCGGATGAGGCGCTGGCGTTTCTGCATCTCGGTGAGTACGGGGCGCGCAACGCCCGAGGCGCGCGGCATCGGCGTGGCGGGGACTTTGTCGACACCGGTGAGTCGCACGACCTCTTCCACCAGGTCGGCGGGACCGGTGATGTCGGGGCGCCAGGAGGGCGGCTGTGCTTTGAGCGCCTTACCTTTACCGCTGAGCTCAATACCGAGCGCGGCAAGCAGGCGCTTGATCTCGCCCGCGCTCAAGTCAAGGCCGGAGAGGCGCTTCACCTCATCGGGATCGAACTTGAAGGGCTTGTTTGCCTTGGGCGGCTTGCCGGCGATGGTGACATTGCTCGGCGCGCCGCCACAGATATCGAGCACGAGCTGCGTGGCGAGCTCCAGCCCCGGCACGACGAACTCCCGATCGACGCCGCGCTCGAAGCGGAAGCGCGCGTCCGACTGGATGCCGAGCGCCCGACCGGTGCGCGCCGTGCGCTTCGGATCGAAATAGGCCGACTCGATGAAGACGTCGGTGGTCGCGTCGGTCGAGCCTGTGTCCTCGCCGCCGATCACCCCGCCAAGCCCGAGCACGGCACGGTCGTCGGCGATTACGCACATGTCGCCGTCGACCTCGTAGGTCTTGCCGTCGAGCGCGAGGAAGCTCTCGCCTTTCCGCCCGAGGCGCGCGCGGATCGCACCGGAGAGCTTGCTGGCATCGTAGACATGCAGCGGGCGGCCGTGGTCATAGGAAATGTAGTTGGTGATATCGACCAGCGCGTTGATGGGGCGGAGGCCGATGGCCTTCAGCCGGCGTTGCAGCCAGTCGGGCGAGGGTCCGTTCTTCACGCCGCGCACCAGCCGTCCCGCAAAGATCGGGCAGGCGTCGGCAGTCTCTTTGCTGAACTCAAGCTCTGTAGGAATAGGATTCGGGAACGCGCCCTTGGCCGGCTTGAGCGCGTCCTTCTTGAGCTTGCCGAGACCGGCAGCCGCCAAGTCGCGGGCGATGCCGCGCACGCCGAGGCAGTCGGGCCGGTTGGGCGTGATGGCGACATCGAACACCGCATCGTCGAGGCCGAGCGCTTTCGCAGCCGGGCTGCCGACCTTGGCTTTCGCGTCGAGCTCGATGATGCCGGTATGCTCGTCGGACAATTCAAGCTCGCGCTCCGACAGCAGCATGCCGTTCGACTCGACGCCCCTGATCTTGGCTTTGGTCAGAGTTAGATCGATGCCGGGGACGTAGCTGCCGACAGGGGCGAACACGCCCTTCATGCCGGCATGCACGTTCGGTGCACCGCACACGACCTGCAGGCGCTCGCTGCCGGTATCAACCTCGCAGACGCTGAGCTTGTCGGCGTTCGGGTGCTTCTCGCATTTCACCACTTCTGCCACGCGGAAAGGTGCGAGTGCGCGTGCCGGGTCAAACACGTCCTCGACTTCGAGGCCGATGCGCGTGAGCGTCTCGGCGATCTCGTCGACGCTCGCGCGTGTGTCGAGATGATCCTTGAGCCAGGAGAGCGTGAACTTCATGTCCGAGCCCTCCGCCGGCGCAAGGTGCTGGTGCCGGTCGTGTTATGCGCAAAGCCCCATTTCGCGTAGAACGGCTCGAGCTCCGGCTTGCAGTGCAGTTCGAGCTGATCGATCGCGGCGAGGTCGGGATGGGCAGTGACGGCGTCCACGATCAGCTTGCCAAGATCGTGCCCGCGCTTGTCGTCCGCGACGATCACGTCATAGAGCGTGGCGCGATAGACGCGGTCAGTCAGCACGCGGGCGAAGCCGACGAGCCGGTTCGTGGAGGCCTCGACCACGCCGAACACCAGCTCGCTGTGGCGGAGCATCTTGCGCACGTCTTCGAGCGTCCGGCCCTTCGACCACCACTCGTTCTGATAGAGCGCGACCAACTCGTGGACATGCGGCTCGTCGAGATGCTCGACGACGCGATAGGGCAGGCGCGTGCTCATGACGAGAGGCCGGCGGCGAGCGTCGGAATAGCGAGCGGCGGGAAGCCGTAATGCTTCAGCCAGCGCAGGTCGCCCGCGAAGAAGGCGCGCAGATCCGGCATGCCGTATTTCAGCATGGCGAGGCGGTCGATGCCGAGGCCGAAGGCGAAGCCCTGGTAGCGCGCGGGGTCGAGGCCGACATTGCGCAGCACGTTCGGATGCACCATGCCGCAGCCGAGAATCTCAAGCCACCGGTCGCCCTCGCCGATCCTGATCTCGTCGCCGACCTTGGCGTAGCCGATATCCACCTCCATCGACGGCTCGGTGAAGGGGAAGTGGCTCGCGCGGAAGCGCATCTTGACGTGCGGCACCTCGAAGAAGGCCTTGCAGAACTCCTCGAGCACCCATTTCAGATGTCCGAGATGCGTCTCCTCGTCGATCACGAGCCCCTCGACCTGGTGGAACATCGGCGTGTGCGTCTGGTCGCTGTCGCAGCGATAGACGCGGCCCGGCGCGATGATGCGGAGCGGCGGCTCCTCGGCAAGCATGGTCCTGATCTGCACCGGGCTCGTATGCGTGCGCAGCACCGCGCGTGTGCCGTCAGGCCCTGGCTCGAAATAGAACGTATCGTGGTCCTGACGAGCCGGATGCTCGGGCGGGATGTTGAGCGCAGTGAAATTGTTGAAGTCGGTCTCGATGTCGGGCCCCTCGGCGATCGAGAAGCCCATGTCGGCGAAGATCTCGGTGATCTCGTCGGTGACCTGGCTCACCGGATGCACCCGCCCCTCGGCGAGCGGCCCCTCGCGCACCGGAAGCGTCACGTCGGCGCGTTCCGACGCAAGCTTCGCGATCAGCGCCGCGCGGGAAAGCTCGGCGTGCTTGGCTTCGAGCGCTGCGCCGACGCTCGTCTTCAGCGCATTGACGGCCTGGCCGTAATCTTTTCGCGCCTCCGGCGGCAGCGTGCCGAGACGCTGCATCAATTCCGATACGCTGCCCTTCTTGCCGAGCGCCGAAACGCGCACGTCTTCGAGCTTGCCGAGGTCGCCCGCGCGCGCGATCGCCTCAAGCAGCTCGCTCTGAAGGGTATCGAGCTCCGGCGCGCTCATGGCAGAGCCTCCCATGCCGGGCAAGGCCGGCGAGCCAAGCTCAAGCCCGCGGCACGGCAGCCGCGGCAGCCTCGACCAGGCCCTTGAAGGCGGCGGGCTCCTTGACGGCGAGGTCGGCGAGCACCTTGCGGTCGAGCTCGATGCCGGCCTTCTTCAGCCCGTCGATGAGCTGGCCGTAGGTGATGCCGTTCTCGCGCGCCGCGGCGTTGATGCGCTGGATCCAGAGCGCGCGGAAGGTGCGCTTCTTCACCTTGCGGTCGCGATAGGCGTATTGCCCGGCCTTCTCGACGGCCTGCTTGGCGACGCGGATGGTGTTCTTGCGGCGGCCGTAATAACCCTTGGCCTTGGTCAGCACCTTCTTGTGCCGGGCATGGGCCGTAACGCCGCGTTTTACACGGGACATAGCAGTGCTCCTCTAAGCGTGTTTCGGCCTTGGCCCTAGCGGGCGTAAGGCAGGAAATTCTTCTTCACGATCTTCGCATCTTCGTCGGACAGAACCATCGTCCCGCGGGCGTTCCTGATGAACTTCGTGGGGCGCTGGATCATGCCGTGACGCTTGCGCGAGGCCTGGCATTTGACCTTGCCTGTGGCCGTGACCTTGAAGCGCTTTTTGGCACCGCTCTTGGTCTTGAGCTTGGGCATTTGGCTTCCTTATGGGGCGGCTTGGCGCCTGATTGAGGCTGGGCCGCATGTTCGAGAGTTGGAAAGCATGCGAGCCGCCACGGCATGCCCTGCCGGGCGGCTCCTAGGGAGGGCCTTATAAGGGGGAATTGCCCGCTATTGCAAGGCCTGCCACGTTAGCGCGGGGCGAGCACCATGATCATCTGCCGGCCCTCGAGCTTGGGCTCGGACTCCACCTTGGCGATCTCCGAGGTGTCGTTCTTGACCCGGTCGAGCAGCTGGACGCCCAGCTCCTGATGCGCCATCTCGCGGCCGCGGAAGCGCAAGGTGACCTTCACCTTGTCGCCCTCCTCGAAGAAGCGGTGGATCGAGCGCATCTTCACATCGTAATCGTGCGTGTCGATGTTCGGCCGCATCTTGATCTCCTTGATCTCGACGGTGCGCTGCTTCTTGCGCGCCTCGGCGGCCTTCTTCTGTGCCTGGTATTTGTACTTGCCGTAGTCGAGGATCTTGCAGACCGGCGGCTCGGAATTCGGCGCGATCTCGACGAGGTCGAGCCCGGCTTCGGCGGCGCGCGCAAGCCCGTCGGCAATAGCGACCACCCCGACATTGTTGCCGGTGGCGTCGATGAGTTGGATTTTCGGACTTTCGATGCCCTCGTTGACGCGGGGGCCCCCCTTTTCCGGGGCAAGCTTCATTGGCCGTCTTACGATGTCCTGCTCTCCTCTTCTCGGACCGGCGCCCCATCCCTCGTGGAGCGATTGACCGCCGCCGTCCGGCCGCGCCAAACCTCGACCGTTCTATAGGAAGGAAAACGCCGAAGGCAAGTCAAGCCGGAGGCTTCAGCGGCGCGGTGCCGGCCTTAACGGCGCTCGCATCTCGGCCGGTGGCCCGCCTGTCCTCGCTCGGAAACGCCGCCAGGCAGCCGGCCAGGGCCGCGTAGATCGGCATGAGGCCCGTCAGCGCCATCAGCCAGCTTTGCCAGATGCCCCAGGCGAAGGCCGCAACCACGAGATAGGCCACGAACTGCGCAAGGATGTAAGGCTGCGCTCCGGCCGGGAACCGCGCGATGTTCCAGAGCACGGCGAGACCCGCAACAAGCAGCAGCGCCGCGCCGACCGCGCCGAGCTCGTACCAGGCTTGCAGGAAGCCGTTATGAGCGTGGGGGCCCTTGCCCCAGACGAAGGTCTTGTCAGGCTGGACGGTGTCGACGATCACCGTGGCGTTGGGATCGTCCTTTGTCTTCTCGTGGAGCTTGCGGGTCGAGCCGATCCCGATGCCGAGCAGCGGCGTCTCCGAAATCTGCTCCACCGTGTAGCCCCAGAGCACGATGCGAGCGCGCGCGGAATAGGGCAGCCACTCGCTCTGATGCAGTGACGATTGGTAGGCGAGCGTGGCGAGCGGGACGGCGAGCAGGAAGGCGAGCAGCCATGCCGCGAGCGCACCGCGCCGCGCGAGCGTGGGCCAGGCCAATGCGAAGAGGAAGGTCAGCGCGCTCACGCTGAGCGCGATCTTCGAGGTCTCGTGCGAGGAAAGCAGGATCGCGGCGGCGGTGCCGGCCGCGAGAAGCACCGGCCAGAGCCTGGCGCCGCGCTTCCGCAGGAAGAGTAGTCCCGGCCAGAGCAGCAATGCCAGCATGGCGACGTTGTGATCGAGTTGGTAGGCCGCGATGTGGATCACCTTCCCGTCGGAGACGACAATGTCCTTCGGCCCGGGCCGGGTGAACGGCAGCGTGTTGTAGAGGAAGCGCGTCATCGCCCGGTCCGTCAGCACCTCGACCAAGACGATGACGAGGCCCGCGCTCAAGCCGGTGACGAAGGCGCGGCCTGCAAGTCTCGTCTGGCGCTCGTCGAAGCGCGAGATGGCGCGGCAGGCGGCGAAGGCAAGCAGCACGACGACGGCAAACCAGGCTGCCTTGCCAAAGGCATGAGACCGGTCGAGCGACCACGTCGCGTTGATCGCGAGATAGAGCGCAAGTAGTGCGAACAGGCCGAGCGCGAGATCGAAGCGGAACAGCTCGCTCGGCTTTGCGCCATTGAAGAGCGCAACCGCCACGCTGCCGGCCGACAAGACCACGAGGACCGGCACCGTGGTCAACGGCGCGATCAGGGTGATGAAGGGCGCAAGGAAAAAGAGCAGGCGGATGCCGGCGCTCTCGCGCCGCAGGGCAGAATTGGCCGCTAACCGCATACGAACGATCGGCTTCCCGCTGGCGCAGGGGTCATCCCTCGGTGGCGATGAATAGCACTTCCGATGCGGCGGTGGAAGTTAGACGGGCACCGCCGAGCTGCCCCCGGCCGCGGGCGCGGGCGCGGGGATTTCGGGCGCTTCGACGTGACCCCAGCGCCGCTGCACCCGGCGCGCGATCTGGTTCACGAAGCGCACGGCCTCGTCGGTGATGAAGCCCGTGGCGCGAGGGCCGCCGAGCGCGCGCGGGCGCACTTGCGCCACGTCGAGCCGCGCGTTGCGCCATGTCTCCCAGAGACGCTGATCGATCAGGTTCTCGTTCTCGATGCGGGCAATGGTCTGGGAGGAAAGATCGCCGAGCTCGATCGACTTCCACCTGACATGCCGTTCCCACTGGGCCTGCGTGTTCCTCGGCGTGGGGCGGCCAGCGATGCCGAGCCGCGTGCCGATGGCGCCAATCAGGTCGTCGCATTGCCGGTAGTCGGCCACAAACCAGAACTTCGAGAGGAAGGCGTTGACGAGGTCGTATTTGTCCTCGTCGCCGAGGCTCGCAACCTGCGCCCAGGACAGCTCGAGGAAATACCTCAAAATGTAATGCGTGATGAAGTTCCGCCGCATCGCGCCGTAAGCCACGTCGAAGCTGTACGGATACATGCCGTGTGACAGATACCGCATCATGCGGAAATTGTAATAGGAGAGCGCGTGGCCGACCGGATCGCGCAGGAGGATGCTGCGATGGATCGGGCGACCGGCGAAATAGGCGTCGAGCGAAGCGCCGAGGAAGTGCCCGGCGACGACCCTGGTGCCGCTCGGGTCGCCGAGCTTGCCCAGGTCATGCCGTGTGAACACGAACCGTCCGGGACCGCGCCGCTTGGCCGTCTTGTAGTAAGCGCTTTGGGGCAGGAGGGAGGAGAAATGACCGTCGATGGTTTGGCCGGCGCATTTCGGCACGTGATAGATGAAATGGACCGGCACGAGGCTCCCCTTCCTCTTCTGCACCTCGGGCGGTGCTACGCATGCCATTGCCACAGTTGCCATTCTGAAAGATTGCCGCGCGAATGGTTAACAGAACCTTTCAAGCCGCCTTTTGTTGCAAAGAGGCGGCGAGATCGAGGCTGAAATGCGCAAATGCGGTCTTGGTCGGGCCGGACGACGAGCGCAGCTAGCAATTCACAGCGTTACTTGGTTAACCGGCTCCAGCACGCCCTGATTGAACTTTCCGGCGAGCTGCGAGCCGAGCAACTCGTCGTAGACGGCGAGCGTCGCCTGCTGCATGCGGCTGAGCGTGAACTTTTCGGTGACGCGGGACCTGCCGCGGGCGCCGATCTCGGCCCGCTCCGAAGGTGAAAGCGCCAACGCACGGCCAATCGCCACGGCGAGCGAAGCCGGGTCCGCTGAAGGCACGAGCCAGCCGGTGAAGCCGCCCTCCTTGCCAGCGGCAGCGACGGTTTCGGGCACCGCGCCGAGATCGCTTGCGATCACCGGACAGCCCATGGCCTGCGCCTCGATGCTGGCGCGTCCGAAAGTCTCCGGCACGAGTGAGGGTATCAGCGCGACATGCGCGGCGAGGAAGGCTGCGGGCATATCGCTGCAATGCCCGACGAGCCGTACTTTGCCGTCGAGGCCGTGCTTCGCGACGAGATCGAGCAGCTCACGGCGGTAGCCTGCTTTGCCTGGTGCATCGTCGCCCGCGAAGATCACGACCGCGTCGTCGAGCACGCCATCGCGCGCAAGGTGCTGCGCCGCCTCGATCGTCTCCCGCTGTCCCTTCACGCCGGAGAGACGCGCGGCGAGCAGCACGATGCGCGTCGCGGGCGTGACGCCCCAGGCCTCCCTGAGCGCCGCCACCCGTTCCGCCGGGACCGCTAGCGGGTCGTAGACCGCGCTGTCGACGCCGCGATAGATGACGCGGATGCGGCCGCGCGCTTCGGGCTGGCGCGCGGCGATCAGCGACGCCGTGTACTCAGAATTGGCGATGACGCGGTCGCCGCGCCCCATGACGCTGTTGTAGAGCGCCTTGAGCGCGCCCGGCTTGCCGTAGGCGCCGTGATAGGTGGTGACGAAGGGACGCCCGGTGGCGCGCGCGGCGCGGAGCGCACTCCAGGCCGGCGCGCGGCTCCGCGCATGCACGAGGTCGACCCCGCGCTCCTCGATGAGGCGCGCAAGCGCCCCCGCATTGGCGAGCATGGTGAGCGGGTTCTTGCTCGCCAGGGGGAGCGGCACGATCTCGCCGCCGGCGCGCTCGATCGCGGTTGCCATGCGGCCGCCTTCGGTGGCAACGAGAGCGCGGGCGCCGGCGCGGGCGAGCGCTTGCGCGATCTCGACGGTCGTCTGCTCGCTGCCGCCCGCGTCGAGACGCGGCACGACCTGCAGGATGGTCACGGCTGACATGTCTGGAAGGTCTTAGGATGGACGCTCCTCAACCGCAATTCCTGGAGATCGGCGCGGCCGATAAGCGCCGCCGCGTCGCCTATCGCCTCGAACCGCGCGGCGAGGGTATCGGCCTCGTTTGGCTGCCCGGCTTCCTCTCCGATATGGCAAGCACCAAGGCAACGGCACTGGCCGAATTCGCTGCGGCACGCGGCGCGACCATGCTGCGCTTCGACTATTCCGGGCACGGGCTCTCGGAAGGGCGCCTGCTCGACGCAACGATCGGCGATTGGCTCGAAGAAGCGCGCGCCGTGCTTGATCTCCTTGGGCCACGGCGGGCGGTGGTGGTCGGCTCGTCGATGGGCGGATGGATCGCGCTGCTGCTCGCCCGCGCGCTTGCGGAGAAGAATGAATTGCAACGGCTCGCCGGTCTCGTGCTGCTCGCGCCCGCCTGGGACATGACCGAGCGCTTGATGTGGCACCAGATGGACGCCGAGACGCGCGCCACGATCGAGCGCGACGGCGTCTATTACGAGCCGTCGCTCTATGGCGATCCCTATCCGATCACGCGCCGCCTCATCGAGGAAGGCCGCTCGCATCTGTTAGGCACCGGCCTGCTCCCGCTCGACCTGCCCGTACGCATCCTGCAAGGCATGTGCGATCCGGACGTGCCGTGGGGGCACGCGCTCGACCTGGTCGATCTTCTGAGCTGCGGCGATGTCGAGCTGACGCTCGTCAAGGACGGCGATCACCGCCAGTCGCGGCCGCAAGATCTACGTCGCCTCGAAGCCACCGTCGCGGCACTGTTGGATAGCGCAAGCTAGGCGTCATTGCCGGGCAGCAAGGCGGCGAGGCCTTCGCGGAAGGTGGGATAGCGCAAGCTCACGCCAAGCTCGGACTTGATGCGCGTGTTGGCGATGCGGCGGCTGCCTTCATAGAAGCTCCGCGCCATCGGCGTGAGGTCGGCCTCCTCGAAGGGCACCTCCGGCGGCGGCGGCACACCGATCAGCTCCGCGGCATAGGCGACCACGTCGCTGGGCGCCACGGGCTCGTCATCGGCGACATTATAGAGCGCGCCGGCGCGCGGCTGTGCGATCGAGGCCTCCAGCACATTGGCGATGTCCTCGACATGGATACGGCTGAACACCTGCCCGTCTTTCCTGATACGGCGCGCCGTGCCGTCGCGCAGTTTGTCGAACACACTGCGGCCCGGGCCATAGATGCCGGCGAGCCGGAAGACCTGCACCGGAACGCCCGTCGCTTCGCCGAATTCGAGCCAGGCTTGCTCGGCCTCGACGCGCGCTTCGGTGCGCTCGCTGTTCGGCAGGGTGTGCGCGGTCTCGTCGACCCAGCGTCCCTGCTGGTCGCCATAGACGCCGACCGTCGAGAGATAGCCGACCCATTCGAGCGAAGAGAGCCCGGCGACCGCCGCGCGGTAATGCGCGAGCACCGGATCGCCGTCGCGCCCCGGCGGAATGGAATGGAGCAGATGCGTGGTGCCTTCGAGCTGCTCGATGACGGCGTGGTTGCCGGGCTCGCCAGCGAAGCGGACCATCTCGTAGCCTTGCCCCACGAGCCGCTCGACATTGGCGGCGTCGCGCCCGGTGCCGGCGACCTGCCAGCCTTTGCCCGCGAGCCTCGCGGCAAGCGTCTCGGCCGAATAGCCGAGACCGAAGCAGAACAGCCGGCTCACGCCGCCTCTCCCATCCACTCCATGCGGACATCCGGGTCGGGATCGCTCGCGCCGGTGAGGCGCAGCGCCTGGAACCGCTTGGGCGCGAGCCGCGACAGCGCCCAGACCGCCATGGCCCGCACCAGCGGAGAGGGGTCATCGAGAAGCGCCTCGACCGGCGATACGAGCGTCGCGTCGGCGGAGTTGCCCGCGGCGATCAGCACATTGCGCAGGAAGCGGTCACGGCCGGTGCGCTTGATCGGCGTGCCGCGAAAGCGGGCGCGGAACGCAGCATCGTCCAGCGCGAGCAGCTCGGCGAGCGGGGGATTGACGCTTTCGGCGCGCACGGCGAGCTTCGATTCGCGCGCGCCTTGCGCGAACTTGTTCCAGGGGCAGACGGCGAGGCAATCGTCGCAGCCGAAGATGCGATTGCCCATCTGCGCACGGAAGCGCGGCGCGATGTGCCCTTTGTGCTCGATGGTGAGATAAGAGATGCAGGCGCGCGCATCGATGCGGTAGGGCGCGGTGATGGCGCCGGTGGGACAGGCATCGAGGCAGCGGCGGCACGCGCCGCAGTGGTCCTGCTCCGGCGCGTCGGGCGGAAGCGCGGCGCTCAAGAAGATCGAGCCGATGAACAGCCACGAGCCGAACTCGCGCGAGACGAGATTGGTGTGCTTGCCCTGCCAGCCGAGCCCCGCGCGCGCCGCGAGCGGCTTCTCCATCACCGGCGCCGTATCGACGAACACCTTCAGGTCGGTCGGCACCAATGTCTGGACGCGCACGGCAAGCTGCTTGAGCTTGCCCTTGATCACGTCGTGATAGTCCGCGCCTTGCGCATAGACCGAGATCGCGCCGCGCGAACGTTCCTTCAACACGGCAAGTGGATCGCCGCCGCGCGCGTAGTTCACGCCGAGCAGAATCACGCTCCTGGCTTCCGGCATGAGCGCGTGCGGCGCCTTGCGCCGATCCGCGGTCGCGGCGAGCCAGGCCATGTCGCCATGGCGGCCCTCGGCGAGATAAGCATCGAGCGCTTCGCCGGCACCCTCGACTGCATCGGCCGTCGTGAAGCGCACGGCGTCGAAGCCGAGCGCCTTGGCCTCTTCGGTGATGCAGGTCTTGAGTGTCTCAGCCATCGCAGTCTTTTACGCCATACCTATGGGCCTCGTCATGGCCGGGCTTGACCCGGCCATCCACGATTTTCATCGTGCCGCTTGCCCAATCGTGGATGCCCGGCACAAGGCCGGGCATGACGGCTGCGGAGAAATTCAGAGACTGAGCGTCAGAAATCGAGATCGGCGTAGGTGCCTGACGGGGTGAAGCCCGCGATACGGTCTTGCAGCAGCGGCCTGAAGGATGGGCGCGACTTGAGGAGCGCATACCAGTTCTTAGCCGCCTCATGCTCCTCCCAGGGAACCTCGCCGAGATAGTCGAGCGTCGAAAGATGCGCCGCGGCGGCGAGGTCGGCGAAGCTCAGCGCATCGCCCGCGAGCCAACTCCGCGTCTCGGCGAGATGGGCGATATAGGTGAGGTGGTAGCGCAGGTTCTCATGGCCCGCGCGCATCGCTTCCATGTCGGGCGAGGCGCTTTGCGGCCCAAAGCGGCGGAACACCTTCTCCTCGACGAGATAGGCCGTGACCTCCTCGTGGAACTTGTGGTGGAACCAGTCAACCAGCCGGCGCACTTCAGCCCGGGCCGTCTCGTCGCCGGGGAAGGGCTGGAAGCCGCGCACATCGCGCTCATCGACCGTGTCGCCGAGATATTCGGAAATGGCATAGGTGCCCGAGACCGGCCCGTGCTCATCGGTGAGCAGCACGGGCAGCGTGCCCGCCGGGTTCAGCTCCAGGAACTCGCGGCGCCATTCCCAGGGCTTTTCCTCGGCGAGCTCGGCATCGACCCCGCATTCGGCGAGCGCGAGGCGGATCGACCGGGAAAAAGCACAGAGCGGATAATGCAGGAGAGTCGCCATCGACCCATTCGGCGGCTATTTGGTTCGAATTGAATCGCGCGGGACCAGGGCTCGGTATAGAACCTGCACGCGCGGGGAACAAGCGGGGCGGCGAGGGGTCGAGGGGCAATGACAGTCGAGCAGATCATCGTCCTGGCGATTGTGCAGGGCATTACCGAGTTTCTGCCGATTTCCTCCTCCGGCCATCTGATCCTCGTGCCGAACATCATGCATTGGCCCGATCAGGGCCATTTCACCGACGTGATGGTGCATGTCGGCACGCTGTTCGCCATCCTGATCTATTTCTGGAAGGATGTGTGGAAGTTGATCGGGGGCGCGCTCGAGCTGTTCAAGGGCAAGATCACCGACGACGGCAAGCTCGCCATCTATATCGTGCTCGCCACCATTCCGGCGATCGCCTTCGGCCTGTTCCTCAAGAAGTTCGGCTTTGCCGATCTCGAGCGGAACGTCGCCGTGGTGGCCTGGAACACTATCCTCTACGGCATCCTGATGCTGGTCGCCGACATGGTCGGGCCGCAGGAGCGAACCATGTCCAACATGACGCTCGGCAGCGCGATGATCATCGGCGTGGCGCAGGCGCTTGCGCTGATCCCCGGCACGAGCCGCTCGGGCATCACCATCACCGCCGGCCGCTTTCTCGGCTTCACGCGGCCCGAAGCGGCGCGCTTCTCCTTCCTGCTCGGCATCCCGGCCATGACCGGCGCGGGCGTGCTGACCTTCGGCGACGCGCTAGCGGCGGGCGAGCCCGTTACCATGGATGCCTTCTATGCGGCGATTCTCACCTTCTTCGCGGGGCTTGCGGCGATCGCCTTCCTGATGGCGCTCGTCAGGCGGATGAGCCTGCTCCCCTTCGTGATCTACCGCATGATCCTCGGCGGCTTCCTGCTGGTGATGATCTATAGCTAGGCCAGAGCTTTAAGGCCGGTAGTCCGAGAACTGGCCGCGCGGGCGGAACTGCTCGAGATAGTCCGGCACGACGGACGCGATTGCCACCGGCTCGATACCGAGGGCTTCGAGCGTGCGGCCTTCGCGCTTCGCCTCCTCGCTCACCACATTGTCGGTTTGCAGCAAGCGCACCTGGTCGACGGTCAGCATCGGGTTCGGGAAGAGCTGCAGGACCGTGGCCTGAAGCTTGGCGAGCCAGACGGGAAGCGGCATGAGCAGACGCTTGCGCATGGTGTAGTCGAGCACGCGCTGCATGACGTCCTTCATGGTGAGGATCTCAGGCCCGCCCAATTCGTAAAGCGCGCCGGCGGCCGCCTCCCCCGTGATCCCCGCCACAACGGTTTTGGCGACGTCGCCGGCGAACACGGGCTGAAGCCGCGTCATGCCGCCGCCGATCAGCGGCAGCGCCGGCAACGCGCGCGCAAGCCTGGCGAAGCGGTTGAAGAAATCGTCCTCGGGCCCGAACACGATGGAGGGCCGGACGATCACCGCCTGCGGAAAGACGTCGCGCACCGCCCGTTCGCCCTCGGCCTTGGTGCGGGCATAGACCGATTTAGAGTCAGGGTTCGCGCCGATCGCCGAGACATGCACCAGCGCCTTTGCGCCAGCCGCCCATGCAGCTTCCGCTACATGGCGCGCGCCTTCATCCTGCACCGCGTTGAAGGTCTGCTTGCCCGTCGGGAACAGGATGCCGACTAGGTTGACGACCGCGTCGGCATCACGCGACGGCGCGATCAGCGAGTCGGGAAAGCGCACATTGGCCTGCACGAGGCTGATCTGCCCGACCCCGCCGAGCGGCTGCAGGTGCCCGGCAAGCTCGGGACGCCTGACCGCGACGCGCATGCGCGCGCCGGTCTTGGCGATGGCGCGCACCACATGGCGCCCGATGAAGCCCGAGCCGCCATAGATCGTCACTAGCGCCTTGTTGTTCAGCGTCACCGCCACGTCTCGCGTCCCCCTCGCAGGTGCAGCATTACACGACCGGGGCCAAACCTTGAAGGCGCTTCCCGCCGATTGACTTTGGCAAGGGGCGACCGTACTTGAGGGCCATCAGCCCAGGTGGCGGAACTGGTAGACGCGCTAGCTTCAGGTGCTAGTGCCCGAAAGGGCGTGGAAGTTCGAGTCTTCTCCTGGGCACCATTCCGGCTTTCTTAAGCGCCGCGCGGTAAGAGAAGCCGCCGTGGTTTTTTGAGCATGATCTCGGCAAAAACCGGTGCCCGCTTTGCGGGATCATGCTTAGGAGCGCTTGAAGCTTGAACACGACCTCCCCGACCATCGAGCTCTTCAGCGGCGACCTGCCGCCGGGCCGCATCGCCGCCAGGGCGGTCGCCATCGACACCGAGACGATGGGGCTCGACCCCTATCGTGACCGGCTCTGCCTCGTGCAGCTCTCCGAAGGGGATGGGACCGCGGCGATGGTCCAGTTCGCCGGCCGCTACGATGCGCCAGAGCTCTCGCGCCTGATGACCGACGAGAGCGTGCTCAAGATCTTCCATTTCGGCCGCTTCGACATGGCGGTGATCAAGCACTTCCTCGGCGTCATGCCGCGCCCGGTCTATTGCACCAAGGTGGCCTCCAAGCTCGCCCGCACCTTCACCGACCGCCACAGCCTCAAGGAGCTCTGCCGGGATCTGCTCGGCATCGAGCTCTCCAAGCAGCAGCAATCCTCAGACTGGGGCGCTCCCGAGCTGACCGTGGACCAGCTCAATTATGCCGCGAGCGACGTGTTGCATCTGCACGCGCTCCGCGAGAAACTCGACGTCATGCTGAAGCGCGAAGGCCGGGAGAAGCTGGCGCGGGCCTGCTTCGAGTTCCTCCCCGTCCGCGCCGAGCTCGACCTCGAGGGCTGGGCCGATATCGATCCCTTCGCGCATTAGGCTGGAGAACGGGCCGAAATGGCCCAAGACTGGCGCGTCCGGGGCAAGCCGCCGTCGCATTGTGAGCAAAGTCCTGGGGCTAGCTTTTGACGGCTCGCGGGCGGCGAGCCCTATAGGCGGGACATGTCGGTTGAAGCGAACGTCGTTGGTGGGGGCCCGCGCTACCGCGTGCGGACGGCCGAGGAGCGCGAACTCGCCTTCCTCGCCGCCGAGCGCCATACGCGTTTGGTCGCCATCCTGCGCAAGGCCCTGCCGGCCCTCGCCGTGCTGGTGCTTGCGGCCTACTTCGTCTCGACCCAGCTCAGCGTCAAGGTCGGCATCGGCGATATGACTGCGAGCATTGACGGCATCGAGGTGACCGGCGGCAATCTGCGCATGATCAACCCGAAGCTCAAAGGCACCGACAAGCGGAACGGCGCCTATGTGGTCACCGCCGACTATGCCGACCAGGACGTGAAGAACCCCAAGATCGTCAAGCTCAACGCGCTGAAGGCAGACCTGTCCAATCCGTCCGGCACTTGGTCGCGGATGACCGCGACGCGCGGCGTATTCAACAGCAATGCCGAGCGGCTGGTGATGCAGGACAAGATCGATATCTCCACAAGCTCGGGGCTGACCGGCGAGCTGACCCACGCAACGCTCGACATGAAGACCCAGACGCTGCGCTCGCACCGGCCGGTATTCTTCCAGACGGAGGGCGGGACGGTGCGCGCCAATGCGCTTACCTATCGCTCAGCCGACAGCTCGCTCACCTTCCGCGGCAAGGTGCGCGTTCACCTTGACCGCGCACAGGCCAATGCCGCGAAGCCTGGCGCGCAGGCCCCGAGCCAAGCGCCCGCCGTGCCGCCGCAGGATGCAGGGGCCATCGGAGGGCAAGCGCCATGAGTGCCGCTATGCCGCGAGCCCTGCGCGCAATCGCGGGCGCGTTCGCCCTCATGCTCGCGCTGGCCGCGAGTATGCCGGTCGGCGCGCAAACCATGACCAACAAGTTCGGCGGCTTTTCGGGCGACTCGAAAGACCCGATCGACATCGAATCCGACGTGCTTGTCGTACGCGACAAGGAGAAGCTCGCGACCTTCAAGGGCAACGTCAAAGCGGTGCAGGGCAAGACCACCCTGCACGCGGCCGAGCTCGACGTGCATTACAGCGGCGGCGACAGGCTCGGCCTCGGGGGTGGCGAGACCGCGGCGGGCGCTCCGCCGGTCGCCGAGGCAAGCCCGACCGAGCCGGCGAAAGCGGAGGGCGAGAGCGGCACGCAGATCACCAAGATCGAGGCCAAAGGCAATGTCGTCATCGTCAGCGCGGACGACCAGACCACGACCAGCGACTGGGCGCTCTACGACGTGCCCTCCCAGTTGGTAACCGTGGGGGGCAATGTGGTGTTAACCCAAGGGGAGAATGTGCTAAAGGGTGACCGGCTCGTCATCGACCTGAAGACAGGCCAGAGCCGGTTCGAAAACACGGCCAGTTCCGACGCTGGCGGCGGCCGCATCCGGGCCCTGTTCATGCCGAAGGGAGGCGCGCTTCCCAAGGACGTCAAGCCGGGCGAAGCCAAGCCGAATGGCGACGCCAAGCCGGCGGCCGGCACCGGGCCGGGGAGCAGAAGATTTGGCGAGGACGATCCGATACCGCTCGATCCCCTGCGGCAGCAATAGAGCGCCCGTCCGCCCGACGCCGGGCGGACGGCCATTCAACTGAGGAGCGGAAGGGGTCAGTGGGCAAGTTGCTGTCGTTCCCCGGGCGCCAAGCACTCGCCGTGCAGGGCATCGCCGTTCCGGATCAGCAGCAGGCCGAGACGGTCGCGCCTTCGCCCCATCCGGAAGCCGGCTGGCTCACGGTCCAGTCCGTCGTCAAGAGCTTCAAGAAGCGCACCGTGGTGCGCGGCGTGAGCCTCGAAGTCGCCCGCGGCGAGGCCGTCGGGCTGCTTGGGCCGAACGGCGCCGGCAAGACCACCGTGTTCTACATGATCACCGGCCTGATCCCGGCCGACGAAGGCTCGATCAAGATCGACGGGCGCGACGTGACCAAGCTGCCGATGTATCGGCGCGCGCGGCTCGGCATCGGTTACCTGCCGCAAGAAGCCTCGATCTTTCGCGGCCTCACCGTGGAGGAGAATATCCTCGCGGTGCTCGAGACGGTCGAGCCCAACAAGCGCGAGCGGCAGCTTCAGCTCGACAGCCTGCTCGAAGAGTTCCGCATCACGCGCTTGCGCAAATCGCCGGCGATGCGGCTTTCGGGCGGCGAGCGCCGCCGCGTCGAGATCGCGCGCGCGCTCGCCACGCGTCCGTCCTTCATGCTGCTCGACGAGCCGTTCGCGGGCATCGATCCGATCGCCGTCGGCGACATCCGCACGCTGGTGCGCCACCTCACCGACCGCGGCATCGGCGTGTTGATCACCGACCACAATGTGCGCGAGACGCTCGACCTCGTGAGCCGCGCCTACATCATCCATGACGGCATGGTGCTGACCCACGGCACCGCGCACGACATCGTCAACAACGAGGACGTGCGGCGCGTCTATCTCGGCGACCAGTTCAAGATCTGAGTGAAGTCGATCGCGGGCGTATTTCGATAATGGCGATCTCCGCAAAGCTCGAACTCCGCCAGACCCACGCTCTGGTGATGACGCCGCAACTGCAGCAGGCGATCAAGCTGCTGCAGCTCTCCAACCTCGAGCTTGCGAGCTTCGTCGAGGCCGAGCTCGAGCGGAACCCGCTGCTCGAGCGCGACGAAGCCGACGACACCGGCGCGCCTTCCGCCACGCGGGACGAGCGCCCGGAGGCGAACGGCGCCGCGGGCGAAGCGGCGCAGGACGCTGATACCGATGCAGGCGACGGCGAGGATTGGGTCGACCTCGAATCCGACAGCGGCCCGAGCCAGACCGCCGATCTCGATATCGAGCCACAGGACGCCTTCCCCGATGCCGACGGACTTGCGCCTGGCGCGCTCAAAGACTCAGGCTGGAACGCGCTCGGCCCCGCGCAACAGTCTTCGGATGGCGAGGCTGCCAATCTCGAAGCCTATGTCGCAGCCGAGCTGACCTTGCGCGATCACCTTGCCGAGCAGCTTGCGCTTGCCTTCGCCGATCCAGCGCGGCGGCTGATCGGCCAGCACCTGATCGACATGACCGACGAGGCAGGCTATCTGCGCGGCGACCTCGAGGCGCTCGCCGAGCTGCTCGGCGCGGAGCTCTCGCTGATCGAAGAGACGCTTGCCGTGATGCAGGGCTTCGACCCGTGCGGCGTGTTCGCCCGGGATTTGCGCGAATGCCTGATACTGCAGCTCAAGGAGCAGGATCGCTGCGACCCGGCGATGGCGGCGATGATCGACAATCTGCATCTGCTCGCCCAGCACGATCTGCCGGCGCTGAAGCGCGCGGCGCGCGTATCGGACGAAGACCTCTGCGACATGATCAAGGAGGTTAAGCGGCTCAACCCGAAGCCCGGGCTGAGATACGGCTCCTCGCCCACGCAGCCGATCGTGCCTGACGTGCTTGTGCGCGCGCTGCCGGACGGCAGCTTCCACGTCGAATTGAACAGCGACACGCTGCCGCGCGTGCTGGTGAACCAGAGCTATTACGCCACGGTGTCGAAGGCCGCGACGCGCAAAGAGGACCGCAGCTACCTCTCCGACTGCCTGCAGACCGCGAACTGGCTGGTGAAGAGCCTCGACCAGCGCGCGCGCACCATCTTGAAAGTGGCGCAGGAGATCGTGAAGCAGCAGGATGCGTTCTTCAGCTATGGCGTGCGCCACCTGCGGCCGCTGAACCTGAAGACCGTGGCCGACGCAATCTCGATGCACGAATCGACGGTGAGCCGCGTCACCGCCAACAAATACATGGCCACCAATCGCGGCCTGTTCGAGCTGAAATATTTCTTCACCTCGGCAATCGCCGCGACCTCCGACGGCGACGACGCGCATTCCTCGGAAGCCGTGCGTCACCGCATCCGCGAGATGATCGAGGCGGAGCCCGCAAGCGAGGTCCTGTCCGACGACAAGATCGTGGAACGTCTGAAGGGCGACGGCATTGATATCGCGCGCCGGACGGTTGCGAAGTACCGCGAGGCGCTGCGAATCCCCTCCTCGGTGCAGCGCCGCCGGCTCAAGCGCATCGAGCTCGGCGCAAGCCCCTGAGGGCGGCATAACGCGTTGTTCGACATTGTGAATTCTGTAAAGAGGGAAACGAAGGTTTGACACTCAAAGGGGCGGAGTCTAGCCTTTTCAACGCGGGCTAAGAGGCCAACGGGTTGGGTCCAGGGTAGCGAGCGCGCCCTGGTAGAAGCGGCCCCCGCGCGAAGCATGCGTCCCGGGAAGTATGAGTTTAAGGGGTCTGTGCGGCAGTCTTCCCAAGGGCGATGACGATACAAGTTACCGGAAAGAACCTGGACGTCGGTGAGGCGTTGCGCAGTTACGTTCAGGATCGCGTCGCAACGACGGTCGAGAAATTCATCGGGCGCACGCCGGCCGGGCACGTGCGCATCGAGAAGGATCACGGGGGTTTCCGAACCAATTGCACGATCCATTTGTGGCAGGGCATGAGTCTCGAAGCCCATGGCGTGGCGCAGGACGCGTATCAGAGCGCGGATCTCGCCTGCGAGCGGCTCGCGAAGCGTGTCGGCCGCTACAAGAGCCGGTTCAAGAAGCATGGCGGCGCCGAGAGCCCGCGCACTGAGACGCAAGCGGCGGACTATGTCATCCAGGCGGGCCACGAAGAGCAGGAGGTAAGCGATGAGGACAATCCAATCATCATTGCCGAGGCTGAAACCGTGCTGCACGAAATGGCGGTCAAGGACGCCGTGATGCAGATGGACATTTCCGACCGGCCGTTCGTCGTGTTTCGCAACGCGAGCAGCGGGGAGCTCAACGTGGTCTACCGGCGCGACGACGGCAATATCGGCTGGATCGACCCCGCAGGGAAAAGGCGCAGCAAGCGCCGCTAGCGGTCCGCCCGGCTTGGCCGGCGCCGCTCATCGGATGTAGGGACATGCACCCAAGCGATTTCATCGTGCCAGACGCAGTGCTGACTTCGCTCCGCGCGAAGAACAAGAAGCAGCTCCTGCAGGAATTGTCGGCCCGCGCCGCGCGGCTCACCGGGCTTCCCGAGCGCGAGATCTTTGACGTGCTGCTGCAGCGGGAGCGGCTCGGCTCGACCGGGCTCGGCCAAGGCGTCGCCATCCCGCACGGCAAGTTCGCGGGCCTGAAGCAGATCGCCGGCATCTTCGTTCGCCTGCCGGAGCCGATCGATTTCGAGGCGGTCGACGGCGAGAAGGTGGACATCGTCTGCCTGCTGCTCGCGCCTGAAGGCGCGGGCGCCGACCACCTCAAGGCGCTCGCGCGGATCTCGCGGCTGTTGCGCGACGCCGGCGCCGTGCAGAAGGTCCGCGCCTGCAAGGACGCCGCGGCAATCTACGCCATCCTCACGCAGGAAGAGACGTCGTCTCACGCGGCTTGAGCACTTTACCTTCCTAAGGTTGCGGCGGTGGCCCCTGCGGGCTACCGCGACTATAGTCGGCCAGGGAGTTGAACCTTGGAGGGGCTGATGTTGCGCATCCTGGTCGTCGCCGGAAGCATCTCTCTGATCGCGAGCCAATCAACCTTCGCCGCGGGAGACGCGCCGCCCGTGGTGGCCGACGCCTATACCGCGGTGGTTGCCTCGACGCTCAGCACCTCGACCCTTCCCGTCAAAGGCACGGACGGCAAATACCACGTCGCCTATGAGCTGATGCTGCTCAATGCCGGCAAGCTGCCGGCCACGATCGAGAAGATCGAGGTGGTCGACGGCGCCTCGCCGTCGCGGATCGTGGCGTCCTTTACGGGCGATGAGCTGATCAAGCGCATGCGCGGCCTGGCCGGAGAGTCGTCGGTGGTGAAGGACACCGGCATCGAGTCGAATGCCGGGCGCCTCGTCTATGTCGACTACGCGTTCGACACGCTCGAAGCCGCGCCGAAATACGTGCTGCATCGCCTGCAAGGGCTGGGCGCTGCGAGCCCGGCGTCGCAAGAGCCGGTGCCGATCGACTACACGATCACGCCGTTCGATATCGCCGCCGGCAAGCCACAAGTGATCGCGCCGCCGCTAAGAGGGAAAGGCTGGGCCGCGATCAATGGCTGCTGCGAGCCGGGCTTCCCCCATCGCGATTCCGATTCCCCATTCAACGGCAAGATCGTCAACAGCCAGCGCTTCGCCATCGACTGGAAGCGCATGAACGCCGACGGCGCCTTCTATGTCGGCGACAAGACTAAGAACGAGAGCTACGTGGATTACGGGTCTGACATCCTCGCCGTCGCCGACGGCACGGTGATCGCGCTGCTAGACGAGCTCGAGCCGAACGAGCCCGGCATCCTGCCCGCGCACGATCCTGAGAAGGCCAAGACGCTTACAGTGCAGAATGTCGACGGCAATCACATCGTGCTCGATCTCGGCAACGGCACCTATGCGTTCTACGCGCATCTGATCAAGGGATCGCTCAAGGTGAAGCTCGGCGACAAGGTCAAGACCGGGCAGGTCATCGGCCATCTCGGCAATACCGGCAATTCCGACGCCTCGCACCTCCACTTCCACATCATGAACGGTCCGTCGGTGCTGGGCAGCGACGGACTGCCTTACGTGATCAGCACGTTCGACTATGACGGACAGGTCTCTGAGCAGAAATTCGTCGCCGCCGACGCCTTCATGACCGGCACGTTCGGCGAAGGCCGCCTGGCCAAGCCGGAGCCGCGCAAAGACGAGCTGCCGCTCGCCTTCGCGATCGTCAATTTTCCCGACTGAGCTTCGGGTCTGGCGCTAGTGCACGCTGACGGGGACGAGGTCGTTCTCGATGGCGTTGGCGATCGCCGCCGTGCGGCTGTCGGTGAGCGCGAGCGGCGTACCGTCGGCGCCGAGCACGGCGTATAGATCGATGCCCCGCGGCGCATTCTCAAGCGACGGGAACAGTCGCTCGGCCGCCTCCGGATCGAGCTGCTTGATATAGGCCACCTCGCCGTCGCCCAGGAGCGCAAGCTCCTTGAGTGACATCGGCACGCGCGGGTGAGCTTCTTTTTCGTACTCGTTCATCGGCTTTGTCAGTCCTCCTTACGAGGTCGCCCCGACACCTTGAGGCATCGCCTATAGCTTAAGTGGTGGTGCGGATGCCGACTTTCACCACCTTGCGTTCTTTCTCCGGGCGCTCGAGCTCGATAGTGAGCAGCCCGTTATGCAACTCGGCCTTGCAAACGTTAACGCCTCGCTTGAGCACAAAGCTCCGTTTGAAGCGTCGCGCGGCAATGCCGCGATGCAGATAATCCTTCGGCCCCTCGGCCTCCTGTCTGCCGCTGACGGTCAGCGCGCCGTCCTCGACGCTGACGTCGAGGTCGTTCAGGCTGAAGCCTGCGACGGCAAGCGTAATGCGCAAGGCCTCGGGTCGCGTCTCGCTCGCCGGGACGAGCTCGATATTGCAGGGTGGGTAGCCGGAATCCGCGCCCTTGTCAGCGCCGCCGAGCGCACGCTCGGACGCCAGACTGAGCCACAGATTGCCGTTAAGGATCGTCATACGCGACATCGAGCGAGCCCTTGCTCAAGCGGCTTGCGCCATGTCGCGCTCGCGGAGGCCTCCGGCACCTCGCAAACATGCCCGGCGCGCCGCGGCGCCGAGCCAGAAACTCGGTTGGCATATGGGGAAATTTCCGGGCATGTTCAAGCGAGGCCAGCGGCGCTCCCCAGGCGAAGCTAGCGGCGCTCTTAAGCGAAGCGCGTAGGGCGCTTGCCCGGCCGCAGGCCTAGCGCCAAGCGGAAGTTCGCATTATTTATCCGGCGGCCAAGTTTATGGAGTTGCAGTCCCGATGATCTGGTACGTCAGCGCCAAGCAGGGAAACGACACGCATGACGGTCGGAGCTTGCCGAGCGCGTTCAAGACGCTCTCGCAAGCCATCACCGTCGCCAAAGCCGGGGACACGATCCTGATCGAGCCCGGCGCCTACGACCAGAACCTGCCGGAGCTGGTCTCGCGCGCCCGCGCGGCGAGCGTCAACGTCGCGGTCGCCGGCGGGCATTAATCCGGGACGCCGCCAGGCTCCTCATCGACAATGTGCAGGCGCTTGACCGTCAGGTCGTCGATCTCGACCGTGCCGAGATGGATCTTGCCCGCCTCGGCGCGCTTGATCTTCAGGCGCCCGATGGCCAAGGCGCCAATGGCAACCGCACCGATGGCGAGCGCGCCAACGGCAAACGCGCCGAGCGCGATGGTGCCGAGCGCCGACGAGCCGACCGCTACGGCAGGCGCGCGCGCCGGCGGCAGATCGAGATAGTCACGGTTGCGGGACAGACGCCGCATGTCGGCCCAACGCCTGGTCAGTTGGAGGGTTGCGCGGAGACGAGCACCGGCTCGTCGCGATAGGCATCCGGGAACAGTCGCTTCAGGGCCTCGAGCTTCGGCTGGTCGTGCATGACGATGTAGGGATAGGTCGGGTTCCGTACCATGAAATCCTGATGATAGTCCTCGGCCGGATAGAAGCTCTGGTCCGGCTCGATCTTGGTGACGATGGCCGCATCGAACACCCGCGCCCGGTTCAACTCGCCGATATAGGCCTTGGCGGTCTTCGCCTGCTCGCCGTTCAGCGGGAAGATCGCCGACCTGTATTGCGTGCCGACGTCGGGCCCTTGCCGGTTAAGCTCGGTCGGGTCGTGCGCCACCGAGAAATAGATCTGGAGCAGCTTGCCGTAGCTGATCTTGCCCGGGTCATAGGTGATGCGTACCGACTCGGCGTGGCCGGTGTTGCCAAGCCCGACCATGTCGTAGCGCGCGCTCTCCTTGTTGCCGCCGGCATAGCCCGAGACGGCGTTGGTCACGCCCTTCACGTGCTGAAACACGCCCTGCACGCCCCAGAAACAGCCGCCCGCGAACACGGCGACCTGCTCGCGTGCGTCGGGTTTTGGCTGTTCGTCCAAGGTCGGCGCGGGAAGCGTGCGGGCTTCTTCGGCAGAGGGCCTGGAGACGCCGACACCGACCGCGGCCAGCAGCAGCGCAACCGCGAGGCCCGCGAGGGCGACCTTGGCGAGACTTGGTGAGGCTTTGCGCATGGGCGTTGCTCCGTTCTAGCCGAAGGTGAAGGCATAAGCCTGGACGCCGGGATCGAGGAACTCGATCTCGAAGGTGCGCTCGGCGACGTCACCCTTCTGCCGGACGAGCTGGTAGAGCCGCTCGCCAGTGATGACGCCTTCGCCGTTCGCATCGACATCCATGCCGTGGTCCTCGCCCGGCGGCGCGCCGTCGAGCTTGATCTTGAAGCGCACCGGCTTGCCGTCGGGCGACGGCCCAAGCACGAGATGCAGGTCGCGCGCATGGAAGCGATAGACGATGCTGCCGCGGTCGGCGTTGAGGCGCGCATGCTCCTTGTCGACGGTCCAGTCTCCCGACAGAGCCCACTCGTTGAGCCGCGGGGTCTCGGGCGCGTAGACGTGGCTTGCGTTCTCAACGAGGCCGCCAGGCGAGATGAAATTCTCGGCGCGCTCGAAGCCGATATAGGTCTCCGGCGACTTGACCGTTTCCATCGCCGCCGGCGCCTGCGCGCCCGTCGGGCTCACCGCGACGAGGCCGCTTGCGACCTGCGCCTTACCGGCTTCGGCGAGGAGCTGCTGGATCACCCGCTCCGAGACGTCGTAGCTGCCTTCGCCGAAATGGTGGTGGCGGATGCGCCCTTCGGCATCGACGAAATAATGCGCCGGCCAGTAGCGGTTCTTGAAGGCGCGCCAGATGGCGTAGTCGTTGTCGACCGCGACGGGGTAGCCGATTGCGAGGTCGGCGATCGCACCCTTCACATTGCCGATGTCCTTCTCGAAGGCGAACTCCGGCGTGTGCACGCCGATCACGACGAGACCCTGATCCTTGTACTTGTCGGCCCAGGCGCGGACGTAGGGGATCGTGCGCAGGCAGTTGATGCAGGAATAGGTCCAGAAATCGATCAGCACGACCTTGCCCTTGAGCTCTTCGTTGGTCAGCGGCGGGGAGTTCAGCCATTCGACCGCGCCGGCGATCGACGGCATCTCGCCTTCGACCGGCAGCGCTTGGGCGTCTTGCGAGGGCTTGCCTTGCATCATCATGCCGGGACCGCCGGTCATGACATTCGAACCGCCGGACATCATCGCCGGGCCGCCGGTCATGACATTAGACCCACCAGTCATGACGTTCGACCCACCGCTCATCATCGCCGGGCCGCCGGTCATGACCGTCGTCTCCGGTTTCGCCTCGGGGTGGAGCCGGTCGATCAGACGCTGCTCGATGGCCGCGGTGCTCGCGGTCGAGAGCCGTGTCAGCAAACCTGTATCGAGGCCGAGCGCGATCGCCGCAACCGAGGCAAGGACGGCGGCGCCGAGACCGCGCCTGATCCATTCGCCCGCGCCGAGCGAGCGCTTCATCGCCTGGAACACGCGGCCGCCCACGAGCAGCGCGAGCGCAAGCGAGGTGACGGCACCCGCCGCGAAGGTGAGCAGCAGCAGCGTCGTCTGCATATTGGCGCCGTGTAGCGCCGCACCGGTCAGCACGAGCCCGAGTACCGGTCCCGCGCAGGGCGCCCAGAGCAGGCCCGTGGCGACGCCGAGCAGAACCGACGGCAGGATCGACTCATCGCCCGCGGCCACGCGCCGTTCCGCGCTATCGGAGAGGCGCGCGCCGAGCGCGACCAGCGGCCGGGTGAGCCATTCGGCAAGCGCAGGGAAGAGTAGCGCCAGGCCGAACAGCGCCAGAAGCACCAGCGCGATCACGCGGCCATACTGATTGGCGGCGACAGCCCAGCCTCCGGCAACCGCGGCGAGGCTCGCGACGGCGGCGAAGGTCACGGCCATGCCGATCAAGAGCGGCAGGCCGCTTCTGAGAAAGGGACGGTCGGCGCGGGCGAAGACGAAGGGCAGCACCGGCAGGATGCACGGGCTCAGGATGGTCAGCACGCCCGCGAGATAGACCAGCACGAACAGGGTCATGCCGAGGCCTCCGAGGCAAAGTGTTTGAGGATCAGGTCGGTCACCAAGTCGCTGCTCCCGCAACCGGACAAGCAGGAGATAGGCGCCGCCGCGCCGCTTGGGTATCGAAAACGCTCTGTCTCACAGGCATTTGAAGCTCGCGGCGCGGCCAAGCACGTTTCCGTGCGCGGCGGCGCGCGCCCGCCTTCGTCATGCCCGGACTTGATCCGGGCATCCATGCCGTTACTGCAAGGCAGGTGAAGCGGGCGACGGAATGGATTGCCGGGTCAAGCCCGGCAATGACGATCTATGCGAAGCGCCAGCGGCGCGAAGACTGGTGGAGCCAGGCGGGATCGAACCGCCGACCTCGTGAATGCCATTCACGCGCTCTCCCAACTGAGCTATGGCCCCTTCCAGATATCGGAAGTCGGAAATCAGAAGCCGGAAAAGCCAACGGATGGGCACGGCTCTGAGTTCGCGGTTGACTTAGGCTTCGCGGCCCGGCGGTTCAAGCGAAATGAATCCGGCGGAAGCCGTGCCCGCTCTGACTTCCGATTCCCGGTGCCTGTCTTCCGAGAGCGTCAGCTCTCCTCGGATTTGCCGCCGCCGACAATGCCCGACACGTCGGCCTCGCCTTCTTCCTCTTCCTCGAGGAAGGCGTTCTCATCGTCCTCGCTGGCGGGGATGTCGGCCCCGTCGTCACCGATATCGACGATCTCCTCGTCGTCATCGATGGGCACTTCGGCGCCTGCCTCCTCGACTTCCTCCAGGCTGATGACCTCGGGTCCGCCGCGCACGGGCGCGTCGACTTCCGTCTCCACGACCTTCGCCGCAACCGGCGCGGCGCGCTCGCGCCGGGAAGGCGCGGGCGGTGTCACCTGATAGACCGCTTGGCAGACGGGACAGACGATGGGCGATCGGTTCAAGTCGTAAAACCGCGCCCCACAGCTCGGGCAAACGCGCTTGCTTCCCCGTGCGGGCTTCGACATTGACATCCTCGTATTTGTCGTGAGTTCCGTGTCCCCATTGCCACGCTCGCTCCGTGCTGTCAAAAGCTATTGAGCCCCGCAAAACCGCCCCTGAGAGCCTATGCCGCAGCCCCTCACCGCAAGCCCTTCCGCGCGCCTTTCCGGCCGCGTGGCGGTGCCCGGCGACAAGTCGATCTCGCATCGCGCGCTGTTGCTCGGCGCCTTGGCGACGGGTCGCACGCGCATTGAAGGCCTGCTCGAAGCCGAGGACGTGCTGGCTACCGCGCACGCCGTGGCCGCGCTCGGTGCAGGCGTCGTCCGTTCGAACGGCGTGCTCGAGGTGACGGGCCAAGGCGTCGGCGGCTTGCGCGCACCCGATGGCCCGCTTGATTTCGGCAATTCCGGAACGGGCAGCCGGCTGATGCTCGGTGTGCTCGCAGGCCACGACATGCGCGTTGAGCTGACGGGCGATGAGTCCCTGCAGCGCCGGCCGATGGGCCGCGTGCTGCAGCCGCTGACGGCGATGGGGCTCGATGTCGAAGGCGACGAGGAAGAAGCGCGGCTGCCGCTGCATGTGCGGGGCACGGAGGATCTGCTTCCCATCATCTACAACCTGCCGGTGCCGTCGGCGCAGGTGAAGTCGGCGGTGCTGCTCGCTGGCCTGCACGCACCTGGCCGCACCACCGTCATCGAGCAGCTTCCGACCCGGGACCATACCGAGCGCATGCTGCGCTTCTTCGGGGCCGAAGTCGCGGTCGAGGAGCGCGGAGAGGGCGCGCGCGCAATTACCGTCGTGGGCGATGCCGAGCTTCGTGGCGCGAGCGTGCTCGTGCCGGGCGATCCGAGCTCGGCGGCGTTTATGATCGGCGCCGCGCTGATCTGCCCGGGGTCCGACATCGTCGTCGAGAACGTGCTGCTCAATCCGACGCGCGCCGGGTTCCTCGAGACGCTGCGCGAGATGGGCGCAGATATCGACGTGCTCGACCTGCGCGATGCCGGCGGTGAGCCGGTCGGCGATCTGCGCGTCAAAGCGAGTGCGCTCAGCGGGGTGCAGGTGCCGGCGGAGCGCGCACCCTCGATGATCGACGAATATCCGGTGCTCGCCTGCATCGCCGCCTTTGCGGAAGGCGAGACGCGGATGGCGGGCCTTGCTGAGCTCAAAGTGAAGGAGAGCGACCGGCTGGCGGCGACCGCGGCGGGGCTTGCCGCGTGCGGCGTCGAGGTGCTGATCGAGGGCGACGACCTGATTGTGCAGGGCAGGGGCCAGGTCGAGGGCGGTGGCCGGGTCGCGACGCATATGGACCACCGCATCGCCATGGCATTTCTGACGCTCGGTCTCGGTGCCGCTAAGCCGGTCACCGTTGACGATACGAGCATGATCGCGACAAGCTTCCCCGGCTTCGTGCCCCTGATGACCAAGCTCGGCGCAAATTTCAGCTAGCGAGGACGCCGCGAAATGGACATTTCCCACATTTCGACCGGAGACAACCCGCCGCACGAGATCAATGTGATTATCGAGATCCCGCAAGGCGGCGTGCCGGTGAAATACGAGATCGACAAGAAGTCGGGCGCCATGTTCGTCGACCGCTTCCTGCACACCGCGATGTACTATCCGGCGAATTACGGCTTCGTGCCGCACACGCTGTCGGAGGATGGCGACCCTGTTGACTGCATGGTGGTCGCGCCGACGCCCGTGTCGCCGGGCGTCGTGATCCGCGCCCGGCCGATCGGCGCGCTCCTGATGGAAGACGAGAAGGGCACCGACGAGAAGATTATCGCCGTTCCCGTCGATGCGCTGCATGCCTTCTACAAGCGCGTCGGCAGCTATCGCGATCTGCCCGAGATCATCATCGAGCAGATCGCGCATTTCTTCGAGCATTATAAGGACCTCGAGAAGGGCAAGTGGGCGAAGCTCACGCGCTGGGCGGATGCGGCAGAAGCCGCAGACCTGATCCGCACCGGAATCGAGCGGGCGAAGCAGGCCGGTTGAGGCTGGAGCGCTCGGCGGGGAAGCCTCATATGATCATCGCCATCGACGGGCCGGCCGCATCGGGCAAGGGAACGCTCGCCAAGCGGGTCGCCGCCCATTACGGGCTGCACCATCTCGACACCGGCAAGCTCTACCGCGCCGTCGCCCGCGATACGCTTGCCGCCGGCGGCGATCCGTCCGACCCGGATGCGGCGCTCGCCGCCGCCCGCAGGCTCGATCCCGACAGTCTCGACGATCCGGTCCTCAAGACGCCGGCGATGGGCGAGGCGGCCTCGCTTGCCGCGCGGCATCCAGAGGTGCGGAAAGTCCTGCTCGCCTATCAGCGTGCCTTCGCCAGGAAAAAGCCCGGCGCCGTGATCGACGGGCGCGATATCGGCACCATCGTCTGCCCCGACGCGGACGTGAAGCTGTTCGTGACCGCGACCCCCGAGGAGCGCGCCCGGCGCCGCTACCGCGAGTTCAAGGATGACGGGGTGGACGTCACGGAAGCTGAGGTGCTGGCCGATATCCTCGCCCGCGACGAACGCGACAAGAACCGGGCCATCGCGCCCCTCCGCAGGGCCGAAGACGCAGACTTGCTCGATACTACGAATTTGGATATAGACGCCGCGTTCAGGGCAGCGATCGGCTTGATCGATGCTGCGATGGGCCGTGCTGGGCAGGCCGGTTGAGGCTTCTGCCCATTTTGCATTGGTCTACCAATTCGACGTTTTCCGCGGATTGAGGAGCGGAGGGGCGCCGCGACAGGGCATGGCGCTCCGGTTTTCGCCCTCATCGCGTGGGCCCGCCGGAACTCCGGCACGAAGGAGAGACTGAGTATGAAGGGACGCCGAGTAGCCTAGATGACCGAGCCGCAAGCAAGCATTAGCCATCCCTCCCGGGACGAATTCGCAGCCCTACTCGAAGAATCGCTCACCGGGACCGCGCTCCAGGAAGGCAGTGTCGTCAAAGGCACCATCGTCGGTATCGAAAAGGACGTTGCGGTAATCGACGTCGGTCTCAAGACCGAAGGCCGCGTCCCCCTGAAAGAATTCGGCGTCTCTGGCCGCTCATCCGACTTAAGCGTCGGCGATGAGGTCGACGTCTATCTCGAGCGCGTCGAGAACTCGGCCGGCGAGGCGGTGCTCTCGCGCGAGAAGGCCCGCCGCGAGGAGAGCTGGACCCGGCTCGAGGAGAAATACAAGGCCGGCGAGCGCGTCGAAGGCGTGATCTTCAATCGGGTCAAAGGCGGCTTCACCGTCGACCTCGACGGCGCCGTGGCCTTCCTGCCGGGCAGCCAGGTGGATATCCGCCCGATCCGCGATGTCGGCCCGCTGATGAACCAGCCGCAGCCCTTCCAGATCCTGAAGATGGACCGCCGCCGCGGCAATATCGTCGTGTCGCGCCGCTCGGTGCTGGAGGAGACCCGCGCGGAGAAGCGGAGCGAAATCGTCGGCCGCCTCGAAGAGGGCCAGATCATCGACGGCGTGGTCAAGAACATCACCGATTACGGCGCCTTTATCGATCTCGGCGGCATCGACGGCCTGCTCCATGTCACCGACATGGCGTGGAGACGCGTCAACCATCCGTCCGAGATCGTGAATGTCGGCGACACGGTGAAGGTGCAGATCATCCGCATCAATCCCGAGACGCAGCGCATCAGCCTCGGCATCAAGCAGCTCGAAGCTGACCCGTGGGAGGGCATCGCCGCCAAATACCCGGTCGGCACGCGCTTCAAGGGCACGGTCACCAACATCACCGACTATGGCGCCTTCGTCGAGCTGGAGCCCGGCGTGGAAGGCCTGATCCATATCTCGGAGATGAGCTGGACCAAGAAGAACATCCATCCCGGCAAGATCATCTCGACCAGCCAAGAGGTCGAGGTGCAGGTGCTCGAGGTCGATCCCGACAAGCGCCGCATCTCGCTCGGCCTGAAGCAGACCCAGGAGAACCCGTGGATCGCGTTCGCGGCCAATCACCCGCCGGGCACGGAGATCGAGGGTCAAATCCGCAATATCACCGAGTTCGGCCTGTTTATCGGGCTCGACGGCGGCATCGACGGCATGGTGCATTTGTCCGACTTGGACTGGTCCAAGTCTGGGGAGGAAGCGCTCAAAGACTATAAGAAGGGCGACAACGCCAAGGCCGTAGTGCTCGAAGCCGACTCCGAGAAGGAGCGCATCAGCCTGGGCATCAAGCAGCTCACGCAAGACCCCTTCGCCGCCGGCGCGCCGAGCGGCAAGCTGAAGAAGGGCCTGCGCGTGACCTGCGAGGTGATCGCGGTCAAGGACAACGGTATCGAGGCCAAGCTGCTCGACCACGACCTCACGACCTTCATTCGCCGCTCGGACCTGTCGCGCGACCGCTCCGAGCAGCGGCCTGACCGGTTCGGCGTGGGCGAGAAGTTCGACGCGGTGGTCACCCAGGTCGATCCCAAGACCCGCAAGGTCTCAGCCTCCATCAAGGCGCTGGAGATCGCCGAGGAGAAAGAGGCCGTCGCACAATATGGCTCGACCGACTCGGGCGCTTCGCTCGGCGACATTCTCGGTGCCGCGCTCAACAAGGCCAAGGGCGAGGAAGGCGACGAGCCCGCGCCCAAGCCGAAGCGCAAGCGCGCCTCGAAGGACGACGCGGAGCAGGCGGCCTCCGAGGAGTAAGCGTCCCTCTGGTTGTTATTTGAGCATGATCTTTTCCGAAGACCGGTTCCCGCTTTTCGGGATCATGCTCTAGGGACCAGGCTTGCCTGGGAAAGCTATGGCACTCGATCCCGAAAGCGTGGTGGATCGCCGCCGTCTGAGGCGCCGGGTGACGTTCTGGCGCATCGCCGCTGTCGCGCTCGGCGTGGCGCTACTCGCGGCGCTCGTTCTGTCCGACAAACAGCTCGGAAGCTCGGCCGGCTTCCTGCCGCATATCGCCCGCGTCAATGTCAGCGGCATCATCACCGACGACCGCAAGATGCAGGACCTGATCGAGCGCGTCGGCAAGGCCGACCAGGTCAAGGCCGTGATCATCGACATCGACAGTCCCGGCGGCACCACCACCGGCGGCGAGGCCCTTTACGACGCGATCCGCCGGCTCGCCGAGAAAAAGCCTGTGGTCGCGACTTGCGGCACGCTCGCGACCTCGGCCGCCTATATCGCCGCGATCGCCACCGACCGCATCTTCGTCTACGGCAACACCATCACCGGCTCTGTCGGCGTGATCTTCCAGTGGGCCGACGTGAGCGAGCTCCTGAAGACGCTCGGCGTCAAGATGGACCAGGTCAGGAGCGGGGATCTCAAGGCCGTGCCGAGCCCGTTCGAGCCGGCCGACGAGAAGGCGATCGAGATGACCCGCGAGATGGTCGATGACGCCAAGCGCTGGTTCTTCGGGCTGGTCGGCGAGCGGCGCAAGCTGACGCCGGAATCCGTCCCGGGCCTCACCTCGGGCCGTATCTATTCCGGGCGCCAGGCCGTGGACCTCAAGCTCGCCGACCAGATCGGCGATGAGAGGGCGGCGGTGAGTTGGCTTGAGAAGGAGCGCAACATCGCCCCCGGCCTCAAGGTGGTCGATTGGAAGCCCGAGACCGAAAGAGCCGGCCTATTCTCCTGGCTGGTGCAGTCTCTCGCCGCCGTAATTGGCCTTTCTGGCGAGGCAGTTGCCGGTCTTTTCGGCCAAGTTTCGGCCACGCTCAAGCTTGACGGTCTAGTCTCGGTTTGGCACCCTGCACAGCATTAGCGGGGGAGTGTTGGGCCGCGCCGTCAAGGCAGCCGGCCGTGGGGCGTAACATGATCAAGTCTGAGTTGATTCAGCGGGTGGCTGCCGCCAACCCGCATCTGTTCCACCGTGACGTGGAGCGCATCATCAACATCGTGCTCGACGAGATCACCGGCGCGCTCGCGCGCGGCGACCGCGTGGAGCTACGCGGGTTCGGCGCTTTCACCGTCAAGCATCGCGCGGCGCGGCAGGGACGCAATCCGCGCACCGGCGATACGGTCTTCGTGGAGGACAAATACGTGCCCTTCTTCAAGACCGGCAAGGAGTTGCGGGAAAGGCTCAATCCCGACGAGCACGCTTGACGCTGGACGGGAGCGCCAGCCTAGCTTAGGAGCGGCTCCGTGTGGCGCAAGCTCATACTCGGCCTCGTGATCGTGCCGCTCGGCGTGCTCTTGATCGCGCTCGCCGTGGTCAACCGCAAGCCGGTCGAGCTGATCCTCGACCCGTTCGGCGGGACCGAGCCGTCGCTTAGCTTCTCAGCCCCGTTCTTCCTGTTCCTGCTCGGCTTCTTCGCCCTGGGGCTGGTCGTGGGCGGGCTCGCCACCTGGTTCAAGCAGGGGAAATGGCGCAAGACCGCGCGCTCGCAGCGGCGCGAGGCCGACGAATGGCACGCCCGCGCCGACCGGCTGGAGAAGGAGCTCGGCACGACCGAGCCCGTGCCCGGCCGCTTGCAGCTTCCAGCCGACTAACCGTACCTCACCACGACGGCCGCGGAATGGGCGGTATGGTAACGACCATGCTGCACTGCGGTAGACTTGGATGGCCCGTTTGGCATAGGGTGGCGCCCGCGCGAGCCTTGCTGAGCCCGCGAAACCCTCTCCCCCGAGAGCAAGCAAGTGGCGGTCAAGGTCAAAATCTGCGGCGTGCGGACGCCCGCGATCATCGAGACGGCGGCGGCCGAGGGCGCCGACTATGTCGGGCTCGTCCTGTTCGAGCGGAGCCCGCGCCATGTCGAGGTCGAAGAGGCGCGCGTGCTTGCCGCCATCGCCCGCGGCAAGATCGGCACGGTCGCGGTCGTGGTCGATCCTGACGATGCGCTGATCGAGGCACTAGCCGAGCGCGTTCGCCCCGACCTGATCCAGCTACACGGCAACGAGACGCCCGAGCGCGTTGCCGCCATCAAGGCACGCACCGGCCTGCCGGTGATGAAGGCGATCGCCGTCGCCGAACTGTCCGATGTGGCTCTGGCCGAAGCCTATGCCGGTATCGCAGACTACGTGCTGTTCGATGCGAAGGCCTCGCCCGATGCGACACGTCCCGGCGGCTTCGGCGAGAGCTTCGATTGGGCTCTGCTCAGCGCCGCCGAACCGCCGTTCGCATTATCCGGCGGCTTGAACCCAGAGAATGTGCGCGAGGCCGCGAGCCTCACCGGGGCCTCGCTGGTCGATGTGTCGTCGGGCGTGGAGAGTGAGGCAGGCGTGAAGGACGCAGGCCTCGTGAGAGACTTTATCCGCGCGGCCAAGGAAGGCGCCGCCACGCCGAGGGCCAGGGCGTCATGAGCGCGCGCCCCGAGAATTTGAACACCTATCGCGCCGGACCCGACGAGCGCGGGCATTTCGGTCTCTATGGCGGGCGCTTCGTCGCCGAAACCTTGATGCCGCTGATCCTCGATCTGGAGCGCGCCTATAACGAGGCGAAAGCCGACCCCGCCTTCAAGGCCGAGATGGACCATCATCTCGCGACCTATGTCGGCCGGCCCTCGCCGCTCTATTTCGCCAAGCGGCTCACCGACCATCTCGGCGGCGCCAAGATCTACTTCAAGCGCGAGGAGCTGAACCACACCGGCGCGCACAAGGTGAACAACGTGCTCGGCCAGATCATGCTGGCCTTGCGCATGGGCAAGACGCGCATCATCGCCGAGACCGGCGCCGGCATGCACGGCGTCGCCACCGCAACGCTCTGCGCCAAGTTCGGCCTGCCCTGCATCGTCTATATGGGCTCGGTCGATGTCGCCCGGCAAAAGCCGAACGTGCTGCGCATGAAGATGCTCGGCGCCGAGGTCCGCGCCGTCGAGTCCGGCTCGAAGACGCTCAAGGACGCGATGAACGAGGCGTTGCGCGACTGGGTCGCCAATGTGCACAACACCTTCTATTGCATCGGCACGGTGGCGGGGCCGCATCCTTATCCGGCCATGGTGCGCGATTTCCAGTCGATCATCGGGCGCGAGACGCGCGAGCAGATGCTTGCAGCGGAGGGGCGCCTGCCGGATTCGCTGATCGCCTGCATCGGCGGCGGCTCGAACGCCATGGGCCTGTTCCATCCCTTCCTCGATGAGCCTGCCATCGAGATCTACGGCGTTGAGGCCGCGGGTCATGGTCTTACGAGCGGCCAGCACGCCGCCTCGATCGCCGGCGGCAGGCCCGGCGTGCTGCATGGCAACCGAACCTACCTGCTGATGGATAAAGACGGGCAGATCGAGGAGGCCCATTCGATCTCCGCCGGTCTCGACTATCCCGGTATCGGACCCGAGCATGCCTGGCTCAACGATGTGGGCCGCGTGAATTTCCTCTCGGCGACCGATGACGAGGCGGTGGCGGCGTTCCAGCTCTGCTCGAAGCTCGAAGGGATCATCCCGGCGCTCGAGCCGGCGCATGCGCTCGCCCGCGTGCTCGACCTCGCGCCGCAAAAGCCGCGCGATCACCTGATGGTGGTCAATCTTTCCGGCCGCGGCGACAAGGACCTCGACTCCGTCGCCAACTATCTCGACGCGAAGACGCGAGGGGCCGCATGACCGGGTCCCGGATCGATAAAAGATTTGCGGCGCTGAAGCGGGACGGGCGCGCTGGGCTCGTGACCTTCATCACGGCCGGCGACCCGGACTATGAGACCTCGCTCGCCATCCTCAAAGGTCTGCCCAGCGCCGGCGCCGACATCATCGAGCTCGGCATGCCGTTCTCAGACCCCATGGCCGACGGGCCGGCCATCCAGGCCTCGTCCCAGCGGGCGCTGAGAGCCGGACAGACCATGGAAAAGACCCTTGCCATGGTCAGGGCCTTCCGCGCCGAGGACCAGGCCACCCCCATAGTGCTAATGGGCTACTACAACCCCATATATGTCTATCCGGCTGACCGTTTCGTTGAGGACGCGGCCGCCGCAGGCGTTGACGGGCTGATCGTGGTCGATATGCCGCCAGAAGAGGATGCCGAGCTGCGCCCGGCCGCGAAGGAAGCGGGGCTCGATTTCATCCGGCTGGCGACGCCCACGACGGACGCGCGGAGGCTCCCGGCCGTGCTCGCCAACAGTTCCGGCTTCGTCTATTACGTATCGATCGCGGGCATTACCGGCACGGCTGCCCCCGACCTGAGCGAGGTCAAAGCCCAGGTCGGCCGCATCAAGGCAGATACAATTTTGCCGGTCGCGGTCGGCTTCGGTGTGAAGACGGAAGCCCAGGTGAGCGCGATCGGGAGCATCGCCGACGGCGTGGTGGTCGGCTCGGCTCTGGTCGCGAGCATCGCCGAGACCCTTGACGGGAACGGCAAGGCGACGCCGGCAACCAAGCCGCAACTGCTCGCGCTCGTGTCGCGCCTTTCCGCCGCGCTCAGGCACAAGGCGGAGGCAGCGGCAGTCTGAAGGAATTCGTGATCGCTATTTGGAACGCTCGGTAGACAAGTGAACTGGATCAACAGCGTCGTCAGACCCAAAATCCGCAGCATCCTTCGCCGGAAGGAGATGCCGGAGAACCTTTGGGTGAAATGCCCCGAGACCGGGCAGATGATCTATTACAAGGATCTCGAGGCCAACCAGTTCGTGGTCCCGGGCTCCAACTACCATATGCGCATGACGGCGCCGGCGCGGCTCAAGGCGCTGTTCGACGACGGCGAATATGAGGCGCTGCCAGTGCCGGAAGTGCCGATCGATCCGCTGAAGTTTCGCGACGAGCGCCGCTATACCGACCGCCTCAAGGATGCGCGCAGCAAGACGGGTCTTGCCGATGCCGTGTTGGCGGGCGTGGGCCGGCTCGAAGGCGAGAAGATCGTCGCCGCGGTGCAGGATTTCGATTTTCTCGGCGGCTCGCTCGGCACCGCCGCGGGCGAAGCGGTGATCACCGCCATGCGCACGGCCGTCAAGCGCGGAACACCCTTCATCCTGTTCGCCGCCTCGGGTGGCGCCCGCATGCAGGAAGGGATCCTGTCGCTCATGCAGATGCCGCGCACCACCGTGGCAGTACAGGAGCTGCGCGAGGCGAAGCTGCCTTACATCGTCGTGCTGACCCATCCGACAACCGGCGGAGTGACCGCGTCCTACGCCATGCTCGGCGACGTTCATATCGCCGAGCCCGGCGCGTTGATCGGTTTCGCCGGACCGCGTGTGATCGAGCAGACCATCCGCGAGCAGCTCCCCAACGGCTTCCAGCGCGCGGAATATCTCTTCGCGCACGGCATGGTCGACATGGTGGTGCACCGGCACGATCTGCGCGCCACGCTCGCCCGCGTCTGCCATCTCCTGACCCACCGCCGGCTCGAGCGCGACATCACGGCGTATGAGGAGCTCGACGGCGCGGCGATGCTTGCCGCGCCAGTCGCCGCCAATGGCCGCGACCGCGCCGCGCATGACGAAGAGCCCTTGACGGACGGCGCCGGCAATGGCGCTAATCCTACACTGCCGCAAAGCCCTTAAGGGCACTCACCCTTGACACAGCTTCCGCACAGCGCCGGGCAAGCGCATGCCCGCTTTGCTCCAGCGTCGAGCGACGACCTGCTCGAACGGCTGAAGAAGCTGCACCCGCAATCGATCGATCTGTCGCTCGGGCGCATCGAGCGGCTGCTCGCCGCGCTCGACCATCCCGAGCGGAAATTGCCGCCCGTGGTGCACGTCGCCGGCACCAACGGCAAAGGCTCGTTCCAGGCCTTCCTGCGCGCGATCGCCGAAGGGCTCGGCAAGGACGTGCACGTCTATACCTCGCCGCATCTCGTCGACTTCCATGAGCGCGTGGTGCTGGCGGGGACCGGCGGCTCCGGGCCTGTGAGCGAAGCGGTACTGGTCGATTGCCTCGCACGCGCCGAAGCCGCCAATGGCGGCGAGCTGATCACGTTGTTCGAGATCACGACCGCGGCTGCCTTCCTCGCCTTCGCCGAGGCGCCGGCCGACCTCTTGCTGCTCGAGACGGGGCTCGGCGGCAGGCTAGACGCGACCAATGTCGTAGCGAAGCCGCTGCTCACCGCGATCACGCCGATCTCGATCGATCATGTGTCTTTCCTCGGCGAGACATTGACCGAGATCGCCGGTGAGAAGGCCGGCATCATCAAGCCTGGCGTGCCTTGTATCGTCGGCCGGCAAGAGCGCGAGGCCTTCGCCGTGATCGAGCGCAAGGCCGAGGAGCTAGGCGCGCCGCTCTATGTGGCAGGACGCGACTTCGACGTGTTCGAGCAGCATGGACGGCTGGTGTTCCAGACGGCTGAGCGGCTCCTTGACCTGCCGCTGCCCCGCCTCAACGGACGCCACCAGATCGACAATGCCGGCAACGCGATTGCCGCCGCGGGCCTCCTGTTCGGCGAGGCGTTGACCGCCCGCGCGCTGGAGCATGGCCTCACCCATGCGCAATGGCCGGCGCGGATGGAGCGGCTGCCGCATGGCGGGCTGCATGCCTATGTCGATGACGGCACAGAGCTCTGGCTCGACGGCGGACACAACGCAGCCGGCGGCCAGGTCATCGCGCATGCTTTGGCGGAGCTCGACGAGCGCCTGCCGCGGCCTGTCCATCTCGTTTGGGGCATGATGGAGACCAAGGACGCACATGCCTTCATCGCGCCCTTCAAGGGCCTGGTCGAGCGCATCTACACGGTGCCGATCCCAGAGGAGAGCAATGCCTTCGACGCTGGGGCGCTGGCCGAGATCGCGCGTGCCGAAGGCTTCGACGTCGTGCCCTGCGCGAGCGTGCAGGATGCGCTGACCCGCTCGCACGAAACCGTGCGGGCGCCGGCGCGCATTCTGATCTGCGGCTCGCTCTACCTTGCCGGCCACGTGCTCAGGCTGCACCGATAGGGTCCACGAAGGAGGGTCATATGCGATGCGGACGGTTGAGCTTAGCTTTGCCGGCCGCCTTCGGCCTCGCGCTGCTCGGCATGGCGCGCGCCGAGGCGGCACCGCTGCCGACGGCCGTCGGCACGTGCAGCGAGACCACGATCCAGGAGATCGGTACGCGGCTGGGCACACCGGACAGCGGCAGCGTGGTGAGCTTCGTCAATGGCGGCGTGCAGATTTCCTACGATCCCGTGCCCGGCATCATCGCCTCGCAGGTCGGCGATCCGGTAAATGTCTGCCTGGTCTTCGTGCCCGACGACTGCCCGCCAGGCGACGACCGCGGCAAGATCTATCGCACCACCAACCTTCGCACTGGCGCGAGCTGGGAGCTGCCGGACTCGCAGCATACCTGCGGCGGCGCTTAGCCTGCCTCAGCCGTCCGCAGCCCAAGCGCGCTGGGCGGAGGGAGAAAATCCTCAATCACCCTCGCCTTGCCGATCTCGCCTTGCGCGTATCGTCTTGTCTCCGCGCTCATCGCACTTGCCTCGTCATGGCCGGGCTTGACCCGGCCATCCACGTCTTATTGGTGCCGGCGCCGTCAGTGGCAAGGCCGAAAATCGTGGATGCCCGGCACAAGGCCGGGCATGACGAGGTTGATAGTCAGAAGCCAAAAAAGATGGCGCCCGCGCTGGAAAGCATATAAGGAGTTCTTTATATCCTTATCGGTTCGAGGCCAGAAAGCCGGAGCAGAGCGTATGAACTATCACGTCAAGGACATCGGGCTCGCGGATTGGGGCCGCAAGGAAATCGACATTGCCGAGACCGAGATGCCGGGTCTCATGGCGGTACGCGACGAGTACGCGGCCAAGCTGCCGCTGAAAGGCGCGCGCATCGCAGGCTCCCTGCACATGACCATCCAGACCGCGGTCTTGATCGAGACCCTGAAGGCACTCGGCGCGGACATCCGCTGGGCCTCTTGCAACATCTATTCGACCCAGGACCACGCTGCCGCGGCGATCGCCGCGGCAGGTATTCCGGTATTCGCCTATAAGGGCGAGAGCCTCGAAGACTATTGGGACTATACCCACCGCATCTTCGAGTGGGCCGATGGCGGCACGCCCAACATGATCCTCGACGACGGCGGCGACGCGACGCTACTCGTGCATCTCGGCGTGCGCGCCGAGCAGGGCGACACGGCCTTCCTCGACAAGGCGACCAACGAGGAAGAGGAAGTGTTGTTCGCCTCGATCAAGAAGCGGCTTGGGGAGAAGCCAGGCTGGTACACGGAGATCGCCAAGAACATCAAGGGCGTCACCGAGGAGACCACGACCGGCGTGCATCGTCTCTACGAGATGCAGAAGAAGGGTACGCTGCTGTTTCCGGCGATCAACGTCAACGACAGCGTCACCAAGTCGAAATTCGACAACCTCTACGGCTGCCGCGAGAGCCTGGTCGACGGCATCCGACGCGGCACCGACGTGATGATGGCGGGCAAAGTGGCGATGGTCGCGGGCTTCGGTGACGTCGGCAAAGGCTCTGCCGCCTCACTTCGCAATGCCGGCTGCCGCGTGCTGGTCGCCGAGATCGACCCGATCTGCGCGCTGCAGGCGTCGATGGAGGGCTACGAGGTCACCACCATGGAGGACGCCGCCCCGCGCGCCGACATCTTCGTCACGGCCACGGGCAATCTCGACGTGATCACCGTGGACCATATGCGCGCCATGAAGGACCGCGCCATCGTCTGCAATATCGGCCATTTCGACTCGGAGATTCAGGTCGCGGGCCTGCGCAATTTCAAATGGCACAACGTCAAGCCGCAGGTTGACGAGATCGAGTTCCCCGACGGGCACCGCATCATTTTGCTGTCGGAAGGCCGGCTGGTGAATCTCGGCAACGCCATGGGCCACCCGAGCTTCGTGATGAGCGCCTCCTTCACCAACCAGACGCTCGCCCAGATGGAGCTCTGGACCAATCCGTCGGCCTACAAGAAAGAGGTCTACGTGCTGCCGAAGCAGCTCGACGAGAAGGTAGCACGGCTCCATCTCGGCAAAGTCGGCGCGAAGCTAACCGAGCTTCAGCCCTATCAGGCCGAGTATATCGGCGTGCCTCAGGAAGGCCCCTACAAGCCCGATACGTATCGGTACTAGAGTCCGCACCTTCCAGGATTGTCATCGCCCGGCTTGACCCGGCTGCGCCGGCCGAAGCCATTTGAACGAAGTCGGTGTAACGCTAGGCTTCGCCGGGCGAAGGCCGGGCGACCCGGTAAGCACCGCCGAGCCTGATCGTTCATGGTATCGATTAATGGATGCCCGCCTACGCGGGCATGACAACCGGCTTGGAATGCAACGACCGAACGGCAATCCCGATTAACTAAAGCGCGCGGACCTGTTGGCTAGCTGTGGGCAAGAGTCCGCGAAGCGGTTAATCTTGTTCGTGATTCGCCTTGAGGCTCGCGAGGGTCGATCCGGCCCGCGTCAGGTCTGTGGCAGCGTTTTACCGAGGCGAGGCCATGGGCGGGCGTGGAGCGAGGGGACCATGCGGACCAGCGGGGGCAAGGCTGCACCTTTATCAAGGTGGCAACACGTGCCGTTCCGCGTCCTCACTGCGACCTTCCTTCTCCTCGTTCCGGTAGAAACAGCGCTCGCCGCCGACGCTACGCTGTTCGATGCGCGCACGCTGCTCGCGCTCGGCATCAATCTCGGCATCATCGCCTTCGCCGTGGGCACGGCCATCGGCTGTTTGCGCGCCACGGAGCGCGCGCGGAAAGCCGTGGCCCGCGCGGCCGCCGAGGCCGAGCGCTACCGCCTGACCGAATCGACGCTCGACACGGTGCTCGCGGCCGAACCGCAGGCCCTGCTGGTGCTCGGCGAAAGCGGCGAGCCGGAAATGCTGGTGGCGAACCTGCCGTCGAGCTTCGGCGTGCCGCGCGAGGCGCTCCGGCTGCTGCACGGCGAGCTTTGGCTCGATGCGCCGTCGGCGGCGGAGTTCAGCGCAGCCATGCAGGCGCTCGCCGAGCATGGCGACGCCTTCAACCTGATGCTCCGCACGCAGCGCGGCAAATATGTCGAGGTCGATGGCCGGGCTGCCGCGCGCACCATCGTGCTCAAAGTGCGTGACCTCGCGGGCCAGCGCCTCGAGCTCGCCGACCTCGCCGCCCAGCATAAGCAGCTCGAAGAGCAAGTCGTCTCGCTGCGCCGCCTGCTCGACGAAGCGCATGAAGGCGAGATCGCGCGCGACCAGAAGCAGGCCGTGCCGCGCTTCAGAAGCTTCGACAAGCTCGCCACCGCCTTCGCCGTGTTCGATGCCGCGCAGCGGCTGGCACATTTCAACCAGGCCTATGTCGATCTCTGGCAGCTCGACCAGGCCTGGCTCGCGACGCATCCGCGCGACGGCGAGATCCTCGACAGGCTTCGCCAGGCGCGCCGCCTGCCGGAGAAGGCGGACTACCGCGACTGGAAACGGACCTGGCTCTCCTCCTACGGCTCCAACACGCAGGTCGAGGACCAGTGGCACCTTCCGGACGGCCGCACCTTGCACGTCATCGCCGACAGCGACGGCGAGGGCGGGGTTACCTATCTTTACGAGAACGTCACCGAACGGATTGCGCTGGAAAGCCGCCACAACGCGCTGATCCAGGTACAGCGCGAGACGCTCGACACCTTGCGCGAGGGCGTGGCGGTGTTCGCGGCAAGCGGCAGGCTCAGGCTCTATAACCAGGCCTTCGCGCATATCTGGCAGCTGAGCCCGCGCAAGCTTGAGGGCGAGCCGCATATCGAGGACGTGATCGAGTGGTGCAGCGCGCTCTATGACGCGCCGGAGGAATGGGAGCGCACCAAGGCTGCCGTCACCGCGATCGTCGCCGAGCGCCACCCCTATGAGAGCCAGATCGACCGGCAGGACGGCGTGGTGCTCGCTTGCGCCGCGTTGCCGCTGCCCGATGGTGGCACGCTGCTCACCTATAGCGACGTGTCGGACTCCAAGCGCGCCGAGCGAGCGTTGATCGAGCGCGCCGAGGCGTTGGAAGCAGCTGACCGGCTCAAGACGGCCTTCATCTCGCGCGTGTCCTACGAGTTGCGCACGCCGCTCACCAACATCATCGGCTTCAGCGAGCTTCTGGCGAGCCCGATCGTCGGCACGCTGAACGACAAGCAGCGCGACTATCTCGGCGACATCAGGCTGTCCGGCCGGACACTGCTCGCCATCATCGACGACATCCTCGACCTTGCCACGATCGACGCGGGCGCGCTCGAGCTCAAGCTTTCGCCGGTCAAGGTGCGCGACGTGATCGACCAGGCCGTGCAGGGCCTCGAGGAGCAGCTCAAGCAGAACGAGGTGACGCTCGAACGCAACATCGAGCCCGGCGTCGATACCTTCATTGCCGACGAGCGGCGCGTGACCCAGATCCTGTATAATCTGCTCTCGAACGCCATCGGCTTCTCGGAGCCCGGCGGCAAGATAACGCTCGCTTGCACGCGCGACCGTTCCATGCTCGCCTTCGCGGTCGAGGACCAGGGCGTGGGCATTTCCGAGGAGTACCAGCAGGCCGTGTTCGATCGCTTCGAGAGCCGCACGCAGGGCTCGCGCCACAGGGGCGCCGGCCTCGGGCTCTCCATTGCCAAGAGCCTCGCCGAGCTGCATGGCGGCACGGTCGCGCTCGCATCCGAGCCCGGCAAGGGCACGCGCGTCACGGTCAGCCTGCCGCTGACCCAGCCTCAGGCGGCCGGCGACGCGCAAGGCCAAAGGATCAGCCGCTCGGCATGAGCGCGACCTGGAGCCTTGAGGGCGTCGACCTCGTCAGGCTCGACATCCTCGCAAGCCGCCTCGCTCTATCGCTCAAGGCCGGAGACGTGATCGCGCTGAGCGGCCCGCTCGGCGCCGGCAAGACGACGCTTGCGCGGGCGCTCGTGTCACGGCTTGGCGGCGGCGACGACGAGGTGCCGAGCCCGACCTTCGCGCTGATGCAGCGCTACGAGACGGACCGGCTGGTGCTTACCCATTGCGATCTCTATCGGCTCGCGCCGGGCGAGCTCGACGAGCTTGGCCTGGACGATGCGCTTGCCGAAGGCTCGGTGCTGATCGAATGGCCCGAGCGGGCGGAAGCCTGGCTGCCGGCGGACCGGCTCGACATCGCCATCGAAGAGACGGCCGAGCCGCATCTCCGCCGTCTCGTTCTTAGGGCGCATGGGAACTGGGCGCCGCGCCTGCAGCGCCTCGCCGCGCTGACTGCCTTTCTCGCCGAGACTCCTTATGCCGATGCGCCGACGCGCTATTTGCAGGGCGACGCCTCGACGCGGAGCTATGCGCGGCTCGTGCTGCCAGACCGCAGCGCCATCCTGATGAACTCGCCGCGCCAGCCCGACGGGCCGCCCATCCGCGACGGCAAGCCCTATTCCGCGCTGGTCCATCTCGCCGAGGACGTGGCGCCGTTCGTTGCGGTCGCCGGCGCGCTCAGAGAGCGCGGCCTCTCCGCGCCCGCCGTCTACGCCTTCGACCTCGAACGCGGCTTTCTCGTGCTGGAAGACCTGGGCGACCGGGTCTTTGGCAGCGAGCTCGCCAAGGGCCGCCCGCAAGCCGAGCTGTGGGGGCCCGCCGTCGACGTGCTCTTGGCGCTCGCCGAGGCTCCGCCGCCCGCGCTGCTGCCTATCGCGGGCCATGCGCCGCACCGCCTGCCGGCCTATGACGCCGAGGCCATGCTGATCGAGGTCTCGCTCCTGATCGACTGGCTGTGGCCCGCGCTGCATGGGGGCGAACCCGCCTCCGAGGCGCTGCGCGAGGAGTATTTCGGGCTGTGGCGCCCCCTCCTGGAAAGCGCGGCCGGGCAAGACCCTGGCTGGGTCCTGCGCGACTATCATTCCCCCAACCTGATCTGGCTGCCCGAGCGGGAGGGGGTGAAGCGGGTTGGGCTGCTCGACTTCCAGGACGGTCTCAAAGGTCCGCTCGCCTATGACCTCGTCTCGCTCCTGCAGGACGCGCGGCTTGACGTGCCGGAAGCGCTTGAAGCGGAGCTTCTCGCTCGCTACTGTTCCGGCCGGGGCGCGCAAAGCCAGCAATTTTCGAGCGATCAGTTTCGTACGCTCTACGCGACGCTCGGCGCCCAACGCAACTCTAAGATCCTCGGCATCTTTGCGCGACTGGCGAAACGTGACGGCAAGCGCGGTTATCTCGCCCACATCCCGCGGGTGGCGCGCTATCTCGAGCGCGACCTCGCCCATCCGGCGCTTCGCGAGCTGCGCCGGCTTTATGCGCGCGAGCTGCCGCAGGCGGCCGACCTGCCGCCGCTTTCACTCTGAACGGGGCATGGCCCATGGCTGAAGCGCTGACGGCGATGGTTCTGGCGGCAGGCCAAGGCGAGCGCATGCGTCCGCTCACGCTGACCACGCCGAAGCCGCTCATCCCGCTCGCAGGGCGCCCGCTGATCGACCATGTGCTCGACCGGCTCGCGCAAGCGGGCGTCGAGACGGCGATAGTCAACGTGCACTATCTCGCCGACAAGCTCGAAGCGCATGTCAGGGACCGCGACGGTAAGCGCCCGCGTCTCCTCGTCTCCGACGAGCGCGGCGTGCTGCTCGATACCGGCGGCGGCGTCACCAAGGCGCTGCCGCTGCTCGGGCCCGGACCGTTCTTCATCCACAACGCCGATTCGGTCTGGAGCGAGGCGACGCCGGCGCTGCCGCGCATGCTGCGCGCCTGGGATCCGGACAAGATGGATTGCCTCTTGCTGCTCGCACCGACCGCGACCAGCATCGGCTACGGCGCCGACGGGGATTTCTCCATGAACGGTAGTGGCCGGCTGGCGCGCCGCGGTAAAGGCGAGATCGTGCCGTTCGCCTTCGCCGGCGCTTCGCTTTGCGACGCGCGTCTGTTCGAGAACGCGCCGGAAGGCAAGTTCTCGCTCAACGTGCTGTGGGACCGGGCGCTCGAAAAAGGGAGGCTGTACGGCATCGAGCTCGACGGGCGCTGGATGCATGTCGGCACGCCGGCCGCGCTCGCCGAAGCCGAGACTCTGTTCGAGCGTGAAGGTGCCTGACCGCGCCAAGGCGCCGCCGCGGCTCTATACCATCCCGCCTTCGGCGCCATTCCTCTCGACCCTCGCCCGCGCGGTGCTTTCCGGCAACCTGCCTCTCCCCGGCGGCGCGCAGCCCGACCCGCTCGACCTGCCGCACACCACGATCTACCTGCCGACCCGGCGCGCCGCGCGTGCCTTGCGCGAAGCGTTCCTCGCCGAGGCGGGGAGGGATGCGCTGCTGCTCCCGCGCATCAGGGCGCTCGGCGATGCCGACGAGGACGCCACCCTGATCCTCGGCGCAGGCGAGGCGGACGGTGAAGATGGCGAGCCCGGTGCAGCGGCGATCTCGCCGCTGGCGCGGCGGCTTGCGCTGATGCGGCTGGTCCTGGCCTATCGTCACAGCCCTGCAGCCGACGCGCCCGAGACCGCGCTTGATTCCGTGCGCTGGGAGGTCACGCCCGGCCAGGCGTCGGCTCTGGCGGCTGACCTCGCCCGGCTCATGGACACGGTCGAAACCGAGGAGGTCGATTTCGCCGCGCTCGAGACCATCGTACCCGATGAGCTCGCCGCGCATTGGCAGAGCACGGTCGAGTTCCTCAAGATCGTCACCGAGCATTGGCCGCGCTTCCTTGCCGATAACGGCCTCGCCTCGCCGGTCGCCCGCCGCACCGCCCTGATGGCGCGCGAAGCGGAGCGGCTAGCGGAAGGCGCGCCACATCCCGTGATCGCCGCCGGCTCGACCGGCACGGTTCCAGCAACGGCGCGGCTGCTCGAGGTCATTGCCTCGCTGCCGAACGGTGCCGTCGTTCTGCCCGGTCTCGACCTCGCGCTCGACGAGGAAAGCTGGGCGAGCCTGCCCGAACATCCCGAGCACCCGCAAGCCGGCATGGCCGAGCTGCTGCGCAAGCTCGACACCCCGCGCGCCGATGTCGCTTACCTACCGGGAAGCGCGCCGGACGCCGCAGCAGCAGCGCGGCTCAGGCTCGTCAGCGAGGCGCTGCGTCCTGCCGAGACCACCGAGCACTGGCAGCACCTGATCGAGCCGGCACGGGCGAGCGACGGTGACGCCGATCTCGCCGCGGCCTTCGCCGGCATCAGCCTGGTCGTCGCGCCAACCGCGCATGACGAGGCTGAAGCCATCGCGCTCATCTTGCGCGCCTCTATCGAGCAGCAAGGCAAGACCGCGGCGCTCGTGACCCCCGACCGCGTGCTCGCGCGGCGCGTGGCGACGCGGCTCAAACGCTACGGCCTCGCCATCGACGATTCGGCTGGCGTGCCGCTCGCGCGCACCCTGCCCGGCGCATTCCTCGAGCTCGTGCTTGACGCCGTCTCCGAGAAATTTGCGCCGCCCGCGCTGATGGCCCTGCTCAAACATCCGCTCACCCTGCTCGGGCGCCGGCCCTGGGAGATCAGGCGCGCGGCCCGCGCACTGGAACGCGGCGCCTTCCGCGATGTCTACGTTGGCGAAGGCCTGGCAGGCGCACGCGCTGCCATCGAAGCGCCGCCGCTCGAGCCGTCGCGCCGGCGCCACACGCTGAAGCCTTATGAGCGCGAGGCAGCCTTCGCGCTGATCGCCGACCTCGAAGCCGCCTTCGCGCCGCTCACGGCCCTGTTTGCCGACGACACGCCGCACAGCGCCGCGGCGCTGGCCGAGGCGCATGCCGCGGTCGCCGAGGCCCTGGCGCGCGATCCAAGCGGCGCTTCCGCCCATCTCTGGTCTGGCGATGCGGGCGAAGCCCTGACCGTGACGCTCACCGAGCTGATCGCCGAGGGTGCGAGCCTTCCCCTCGCCGCCAAGGACTACCCCGCCTTCTATCGCAGCCTGCTGTCGGGCAAGGCCGTGCGCCCGCGCGCCGCCGCGCATCCGCGCCTCTTCATCTGGGGCCCGCTCGAAGCGCGCCTGCAGCAGCCTGACCTCGTGATTCTCGGCAGTCTGAACGAAGGCGTGTGGCCGCGGCCGCAGGAGGCCGGCCCCTGGCTCAGCCGCAGGCTGCGCGCGGAGCTCGGCCTGTCGCCGCCCGAGCGGTTCACCGGGCTTGCCGCGCACGACTTCGCTCAGAGCCTCGGCGCCGGCACCGTCTATCTCACCCGCGCCGAGAAAGTCGATGGCGTGCCGACCGTACCGTCGCGCTGGCTCCAGCGGCTGCAGGCGCTTGCGAAAGCGACCGGCCTCGAAGCCGCGCTCGAACCCGCGCAGCCCTTTGTCGCCTGGGCGCGCGAGCGCGACCACGTGCCGGCGTTTGCGCCGGCCGCACCGCCGAGCCCGCGCCCCCCCGTAGGGGCGCGGCCGCGTCGGCTCAGCGTCACCCGCATTGAGCGCTGGATCGCCAACCCCTACGAGATCTTTGCGCGCGACATTCTCAAGCTCGAGCCGCTGAAGCCGCTCGGCGCCGAACCTGACGCCGCCTTGCGCGGCAGCATCGTCCACCGCGCGCTGCACGAGTTCGCGGCGGCTCACCCCGACGCGCTTCCGGCCGACATTGAGGGCGAGCTGATCCGGCTCGCCGAGCTGCAATTCGCCGAGCTCGGCGGCGCGCCATCGGTCGAGGCATTCTGGCGGCCGCATTTTGCGCGCTTCGCCCGCTGGTTCGCTGCGACCGAGCCCGCACGCAGGGCATCCGTCGTGAGCATCCACACCGAGCTTCGGGGATCGGTGGAGCTTCCGGGCCTCGACTTCACACTGACCGCGCGCGCCGACCGCATCGATCTCGGCGAGGACGGCACCGCGACGATCTACGACTACAAGACCGGCGGCGTGCCGAAGGTGAAGCACGTCGATGAGCTGTTCGCGCCGCAGCTTCCCTTGGAGGCGGCAATCGCCGAGCAAGGCGGCTTCGCCGAGCTCGGCAAGCTGCGCGTGGCGGGTCTCCGCTATATCAAGGCTTCGGGCCGCGACGAGGGCGGCGAGGAGCAGGAGGCCTGCAACAGCGCGGCCTCGGCGCTTGCCGAGAAGGCGCTCGAAGACCTCGCGAGGCTCGTCGCGCGCTATGCCGACCCAGACATGCCCTATGAGGTGAAGCGGCGCAAAGCCGCAGCCTTCACGCGCGCCTATGACTACGACGCCTACGAGCATCTTGCGCGCGTCAAGGAATGGCTGACGCAGGAGCTCGACGAGGAGTGGCGATGAACGAGACCGCGCCGCTCGACCGCAATCAGGCGCGCGCCGCAGATCCCACCGCTTCGGCCTGGGTCTCCGCCAACGCCGGCACCGGCAAGACCGAGGTGCTGGTCAGGCGCTGCCTGCGCCTGCTGCTCGCCGGCGCGCGCCCGGAAGCCATCCTCTGCCTGACCTATACCAAGACCGCGGCGGCCGAGATGCAGAACCGCCTGCTCAAGGAACTCGCCGCCTGGGCGACGGACCCCGACGACGTGCTGCGCCAGAAGCTGTTGCGCCTCACGGGTGCCGAGCCCGCCGACGACGTGCTCTGCGAGGCGCGGCGGCTATTCGCGCGCGTGCTCGAAGCGCGCGGCGGTTTGAAGATCCACACCATCCACGGGTTCTGCGAGCGGCTGCTGCAGCGCTTCCCGCTCGAGGCGCAGGTCGCGCCGCGATTTACCGTGCTCGACGAGCGCGAAGCCGCCGTGATGCGCGCCGAAGCCTTCGACGCGGCGATGGCACGCGCCGCCGAGGATCGGGAGAGCCCGCTCGGTCAGGCGCTCGCCAAGATCATCACGGCGACGAGCGAGCTGTGGTTCCGCCAGATCGTCGATGCGGTTCTCGCCAAGCGCGCCGAGCTTGAGCGGATGGCGGCCTTCCATGGCGGGCGAGCCGACTGGGCCGAGGCCGAGCGTATTGCGCTCAAGCACCGGCTGGACGTGGCAGAGGCCGAGGAAAGCGCCCTCATCGCGGCGCAAGCCGCCGTGCTGTCCGATACCGAGATCGATGCTTTGCTTTTGGCCCTCGCGACGCACGGCACGACGGGAGATGATCGAAAACTCGAAGCAGCTCTCAATGCGGCGCGGAGCGCGCAGGGCGAAGCGCGCGCCGGCTTTCTCAAATCCGGCTTCTGCAATGACAAGCACGAGCCACGCAAGCGCCTGTGCAGCGCGGCATTGCAGCGAGCCACGCCTGCGCTCTGCTCCGGTTTAACTGCAGCGCAGGCTCGCTTCGTTGAGCTCGACGCCAAGCTCGCGGCGCTGCGCGCGGCGGAAGCCAGCGGCGCGGTGCTCGCGCTCGCCGATGCGATCCAGGCGAACTATGAGCGCCGCAAACGCGCCGAGGCCGCGCTCGACTATGACGACTTGATCGTCAAGAGCCTGCATCTCTTGTCACGCGCCGGCGCGGCGGAGTGGGTGCTGTTCAAGATAGACGGCGGCATCGAGCACATCCTGGTCGACGAGGCGCAGGACACCAACCCCGACCAATGGTCGATCATCGGGCGGCTGGCCGAGGAGTTTTTCGCCGGTGCCGGTGCGCGCGAGACGCTGCGCACCCTGTTCGCGGTCGGCGACGAGAAGCAATCGATCTACAGCTTCCAGGGCGCGAATCCCGCGCGCTTCGGCGCGGTCGGGCGCAACGTGCGCCAACGTGCGACAGCGCTCGGCCTCGACTTCCACGAGGTGCCGCTCACGCTCTCGTTCCGCTCGGTGCCGGCGATCCTCGACGCCGTCGACCACGTGTTCGCCAGAGAGGTGGCCGCGCAAGGCCTGAGCTTCATCGAGGGTGCGATCATCAAGCACCACGCCTTCCGCCAGGGACAAGCGGGGCTGGTCGAGCTGTGGGCGCCCGAGGCCGAGGCCAAGCCGCAACCCTCGCCCGCGTTCGAGCCGTGGAGCGAAGGGCCGGCCGGCGCGCGCTCGGTCGATGCGCTCTGCAAGCGGATTGCGGCAGAGGTCGATCACTGGCTGAAGAGCGGCGAGATGCTGGTCTCGCAAGGCCGCAAGGTGAGGCCGGGCGATATTCTGATCCTGGTGCGCCGGCGCGATCCGTTCACCACGCCGATGATCCGCGAGTTGAAGCGGCTAGGCATTCGCGTCGCCGGCGCCGACCGCATGCGGCTGATGGATCAGCTCGCCGTGCAGGATCTCGTGGCGCTCGCCGACGTACTGCTGATGCCGGAGGACGATCTCGCGCTCGCCGTCGTGCTCAAGAGCCCGCTCTTCGGCCTCGACGACCAGGCGTTGTTCGATCTTGCCTATCGGCGCACGGGCTCGCTCTGGTCGGCGCTGAAGGCCAAGGCCGACGAGGACGCGCGCTTCGCCGAGGCTCGCGAGCGGCTGGTCGCGTTGCTCGCGCGCGCCGACCTCCTGCCGCCTTACGAGTTCTTCGCCGAGTTGCTCGGCGCTGAGGACGGGCTCATGCGCCGGCGCATGCTTACCCGGCTCGGACCCGAGGCGGCCGAGGCGATCGACGAGTTCCTCGACCGCGCGCTCGACTTCGACCGCGAGGCGGCACCCTCGCTACAGGGCTTCGTCAACCAGCTCCGCGCCGCCGACGTCGAGATCAAGCGCGACATGGAGCAGGAGCGCGACGAGGTCCGCATCATGACGGTGCACGGCGCGAAAGGCCTGCAGGCGCCGATCGTGTTCCTGCCCGACACCTGCATGCTGCCTAGGGCGCAAGGTCCGCGGCTCTTTCCCGTGCAGCGGTCGGGCGTACCGCCCGGTGAGGTCGCCCATATCGTCTGGGCCGCCGGGCGCAACGATCTCGACGTGCTTGCCGAAGCGAAGGACGCCGTGCGGCGCGCGGAGATCGAGGAATATCACCGCCTGCTCTATGTCGCGATGACGCGGGCGCGCGACCGCCTCTATGTCTGCGGCTGGCACGGCCAGATGAAGGGGCCGCAGGAAAATTCCTGGTACGAGCTCGTCAGTGACGGGCTCGGCGCGCACCTCGCCGAAGTCTCAGGCCATGACGGCAAGCCGGTCCGCCGCATGGAAAGCCAGCAGACCGAAGCGGTGAAAGAAGCTGCATCCGAGCCGGCTGATACCGCATCCGCGCCGTTGCCCGACTGGGCGCGTGCGGCCGCACCGGCCGAGCGTGCGCGGCCGACGCTTGCGCCGTCGCGGCTGTCACTCGGCGCCGACGGGACGATGCGCAGCACCAAGCAGCCGCCGCTCGGCCCCAGTGCGCTCGCCAAGGACACGCGGTTTGCGCGCGGGCGGCTGGTGCATGCTCTGCTGCAACATCTGCCGAACGTCGCGGCGGAGAACCAGGAGCGCGCGGCGCGCGCCTTCGTCGCCATACGCGGCGCGGGGCTCGGCCAGTCCCTGCTCGATGAGATCGTCGCCGAGACGCTCACAGTCATCCGTAATCCTGATTTCGCGCCGTTGTTCCTGCCGGGCAGCCTCGCCGAGATCCCCGTCGTTGCGAAGTTCGGCGAAGGCGACGACGCGTTCGCGCTTGACGGGCAGATCGACAGGCTCGCCGTGCAAGGCGGCGATCTCTTGATCGTCGACTACAAAACGAACCGCCCGCCGCCCAAGACGCCCGAAGCGGTTGCGCCGGCCTATGTGGCGCAGCTTGCCGCGTACCGCGCGGCGCTTCGGCGCCTTTATCCGGGCCGCCGCGTGCGCGCCGCGCTACTTTGGACCGACGGGCCGCACCTCATGGAGATGCCCTCAACTTTGCTTGATGACGCTGAGCGGGGCATCTTGGGGCCCGGTGCGAGCCTTGACGCCTAGGGACCCCGCACCTAGGTTCCCGTCCTGACAAGCACCATCGTTTACGCACCGCGGCGCGAGGAGAAGAACATGGCAACCGAAAAGATTTCCGACGACACCTTCGAGGCCGAGGTGCTCAAGTCCGCGACGCCGGTGCTGGTGGATTTCTGGGCCGAATGGTGCGGCCCCTGCCGGCAGATCGCGCCCGCGCTCGAGGAGATCGCCAACGAGTTCGACGGCAAGCTGCGCGTTGCCAAGCTGAACATCGACGAGAACCCGCGCGCGCCCATGGAATACAACGTGCGCGCCATCCCGACCCTGATCCTGTTCAAGGACGGCGAGATCGCGGGCACGCTCCGCGGCGCCTATCCGAAGAACCACCTCGCCACCTGGATCAGCGACGCGATCGGCGCGACGGCGTAAGCAAATCCATCGCATCGCATCGGATTTTCATCATACCGGCGAAAGCCGGTATCCAGAATCGTATGCGCCGTGTAAGCCGCCCTGGATTCCGGCTTGCGCCGGAACGACGGTGACTAGTCCTCCTCGCCGAACCCGTTCTCGACCAGCGCGATCAACGCTTCGAGCGCCCCGCGCGCATCGGCGCCTTCCGCCTCGATCAGGATCGAATGGCCTTGGCCGGCCGCGAGCATCATCAGCCCCATGATCGACGTGCCGCCGACCGTGTGGCCTTCGCGCGTCACGTTGATCTTGGCCTGGAAGTTCGACGCGGTGCGGACGAACTGCGCCGAGGCCCGCGCGTGCAGGCCCTTCTTGTTGGGGATCGTCACCTCGGCGAAATAGAGCCCGCCGACCGGCTTGCCGTCCTCCCCCTGCCGCATCCGGCTGCGCACGCTTGCGCCCATGCTCCCCTTCTCTCTCCCCGCGCAGACGCTCGTGATCTTCAGTGAGCCGCGAGGATCTGGCTCGCGACGCTGATATATTTGCGGCCTGCTTCCTGCGCCTTGGTGATCGCCTCTTCGAGCCCGCACTCGCCGCGCACGCTCGCGAGCTTCACCAGCATCGGCAGATTGACGCCGGCGATCACCTCGACATTCGACTGCTCCATCGCCGAGATGGCGAGATTGGATGGCGTGCCGCCGAACATGTCGGTGAGCACGACCACGCCATTGCCGCTATCAACGCGCGCAAGCGCGGTCAGCATGTCGCTGCGACGCTCGTCGAGATCGTCGTCGGGGCCGATGGAGATCGTCTCGATCTGCTCCTGCGGTCCGACCACATGCTCGAGCGCGGCGCGAAACTCATGCGCGAGCCTGCCATGGGTGACGATGACGACGCCGATCATGTTGCCTCTTGGATTGCCGGCCGCGAGCGAAAGGCCGCTATCTTTGTCGGGAGAGGGGATGCGCGCAAGTGCCGATCCTTGCCTTAATTGGCATCGTCAGGCGCTGCCCGCAAGAGCGCCAATTTCAGCTTAAGCGGTGCCGACGGCTCGAGCGCGTAGAGCCGCATTACCGGCACGGCAACGCCCGCGATCACGGTCCGTTCCAACTCCTCGGGCGCCATGCGCGGCACCTCCTCGGGGAGCACGAGATCGCAAACGAGCACCAACCGCGCTTGGCTGACGAACGGCACGTCGAGAATGCCGATCCCCCTCACCTCGATCTTGCCCGCGATGGTTGGCGGTACCGAAGCTCTAAGCGCGCCGTCGCCGCGCGTCTCGACAAAGACCTGGTCGTCGGCGACGAGCATGGGCTTGCCGGCATCATCGGCGGCGAGCGCAATGAATCTCAGGGCGAGGTCCGATTTGCCGGAGCCCGATGCGCCGCGCAGCAAGGCCGCGCGCTGCCCAAGCGCCACGCAGGTGCCGTGGACCAGCTGGCGTGTAGCTGCTCCGTTTGTCATCGCCCGGCTTGACCGGGCGACCCAGTAACAATTGTTCGCGGGTCAGGGAATACTGGGTTCCCGCCTTCGCGGGAATGACAACCGGCTGGCTCTACGTGAAACACCTAAGCAGCCGGCAGGCGCATCACGAAGCGCGCGCCGCCGTTGTCGCGGTCGCCGCCATCGCCTTTGCCGCGCCCGAGACCGGCGGGCGGGCGGTTCTCGGCCCATAGGCGGCCGCCGTGACCGGCCGCGATCTGGCGCGAGATGTTGAGGCCGAGGCCGGAGTTCTGGCCGAAATTCTCCTGCGGGCGGTCCGTGTAGAAGCGCTCGAAGATGCGCTCCAAATTCTCGTCGGGGATGCCCGGGCCTTCATCTTCGACGGCGACCTGGATCTCGTTGCCGATCCGGCGCGCGATCACCGCGACGCGGCGGCCGGGCGGCGAGAAGGAAATCGCGTTGTCGAGCAGGTTGACGATCACCTGGCTTAGCCGGCTGTCATGGCCCAGCACGCGATAAGGATGCGCGCCCGGCGCATAGGCGATATCGAGCACGACTTCCGGCGTGTCGTCGCGATGGATGTCGTTGAACAGCGACACGGTGGTGCGCAGAAGCTCGGCCACGTCGACCTGCTTCGCATCCTCGCGGGCGAGCTCGGCATCGAGACGCGAGGCATCGGAGATGTCGCTGATCAGCCGGTCGAGCCGCTTCACGTCGTGCTTGATGATCTCCATCAGCCGCTCGCGCGACTCGTCGTTCTTGGCGAGCGGCAACGTCTCGGTGGCGCTGCGCAGCGAGGTCAGCGGGTTCTTCAATTCGTGCGACACGTCGGCGGCGAAGCTCTCGATGGCGTCGATCCGTTTGTAGAGCGCCTTGGTCATGTCGCGCAGCGCGCCGGATAGGTGGCCGATCTCGTCGGAGCGGTCGGTGAAGTCGGGAATCTCGGCGCGCGCCTTGACGCTGTGGCGCACATTCTCCGCGGCGGACGCCAGGCGTTGCACCGGACCCGCGATGGTGTTGGCGAGGATGATCGACAGCACGATGGTCACGGCCGCCGCGAATAGCGACACGCGTACGATGCCCCAACGCTCCGCCGCGACGATGTTGTCGATGTCGCCGCCGCGGGTCGAGAGCAGCAGCACGCCGAGCACGGCGCGCATGCGCTGGATCGGCACCGCCACCGAGACCACGAGCTCGCCCTTCTCGTTGATGCGCACGATCGGCACCGGCGTGCCGGTGAGCGCGGTCGCCACTTCCGGATAGGCCTTGCCGTTCGCACCGCCGATCTCGGTGTAGAGCGGTAGCTGCTCGTACTGGCTCATATTGGTCTTCACCGTCTGCCAGAACGAGGTGAGCGCGTCGGGCTTCTCGACTTTCGGCGGCGGCAGGTCGTAGCGCAGCACCTCGCCGCGCGAATAGAACGTGTCGGAATCGAGGATCAGCGCGCCGTCGCGATTATAGATGCGCGCACGGCTGCCGGTCGGCTTGACCAGCGGCCGCAGGATCGGGGCCGCGCGCTCGGGGTCGATGGTGAAGCCGAGCGAGCCGCCGAGCGCATCGTCGTTGTCGGCACCGGGCGCGCCTGACTCTGCCTCGAGCAGGCTTTCCGGATCGACCTGCACCTCGTTGGTGTCGACGCCGGCCGAGGCGGCAATGGCGCGGGCGATGATCTCGCCCTGGGTGAGCAGGCTCTGCACCTTGGCGTCGATCAGGCCGGCGCGGAACTGGTTGAGGTAGAGGATGCCCGAGACGAGGATCGCAAGCCCGATCAGGTTGAGCACCACGATGCGGCGGGTGAGGCTGGAGAAGCCGTGGCGGAACGGGAGATAGTCGCCGAGCCAGGCGAGAGCGCGGCGCGCGCGGACGGCGGCGATGCGCAAGCCTCTGACCATGCGCTCCTTAGCGCTTGGCGCTTCAGGCCGTTGCCAGGACCTGTCCGCCTCGGCGGTCATTGAGCGTGCCCGCTATTCCTTGAACCGGTACCCAACGCCATAGAGCGTCTCGATGACGTCGAAGCTCGAATCGACCGCCTTGAACTTCTTGCGGAGACGCTTGATGTGGCTGTCGATGGTGCGGTCGTCGACATAGACTTGGTCATCATAGGCCGCATCCATCAGCGCGTCGCGGCTTTTCACCACGCCCGGGCGGGTCGCAAGCGCTTGAAGGATAAGGAATTCCGTGACCGTCAGGGTGACCGGGCGGTTGTCCCAGACGCAAGTATGCCGCTCCGGGTCCATCTTGAGCTTGCCGCGTTCGAGCACCTTGGACTTGTCCTCGACCACCTGCGCCGTGTCGCGCGGCGCCGAGCGGCGGAGCACCGCCTTGACCCGCTCGACCAGGAGGCGCTGCGGGAAAGGCTTCCGGATGAAATCGTCGGCGCCCATCTTGAGGCCGAACAATTCGTCGATCTCCTCGTCCTTCGAGGTGAGGAAGATCACCGGCAGCTCGCTCCGCTGGCGCAAGCGGCGCAAGAGCTCCATGCCGTCCATGCGCGGCATCTTGATGTCGAGGATGGCGAGGTCCGGCGGGCTCTCGGCAAAGCCGTCGAGCGCGCTTGCGCCGTCATTGTAGGTCTGCGTCTTATAACCCTCGGCCTCCAGGACCATGCGCAGCGAGGTGAGGATGTTTCGATCGTCGTCGACAAGTGCAATTGTTGGCATTGTGGGGGGCCCTTGCGGCGATTGCCGTTAAGCAGGATGCAGGGGTTAGGGGCTGCTCGGATTATGGCAGCTTTGGGGCGCGGTTCGCCACCCGTCCATGCCGTGGTGCAACAATTATCCTTGGGGTGCAAGTGAATAAGTCGCAGGAAATGCCTGATAAAACCGTGATCGCGGCGGATGCGCGCGGCCTCGTCAGGCGCGCGCTCAAGGGCAGTCTCGCCACCGTCGATGCGCGCAACGGTTACCCTTATGCCTCGCTCGTGACGCTCGGGACCGACGAAGCCGGCGCGCCGACCCTTCTGATCTCGAACCTCGCCCGCCATACGGCCAACCTCGCCCAGGACGCGCGCGCCTCGATCCTGGTCGATGCGACCGGCGCGCTGGCCGATCCGCTTCAGGGCGCGCGGGTGACGATTTACGGCCGGGTCGAGAAGGCTGCCGACGAGGCGGTGCGCCGGCGGTTCCTGGCGCGGCATCCGGAAGCCGAGTTCTATGCCGACTTCCCGGATTTCGGCTTCTGCCGGCTTGCGGTCGAAGGGGCGCATTATATCGGCGGCTTCGGGCGCATCTTCGATCTGGACCCTACCGAACTGCTGGTGCCGCTCGACGGTGCCGAGGCGCTGTTAGAGGCCGAGCCCGGCATCGTCGCGCACATGAACCAGGACCACGCCGACGCGGTCGCGCTCTACGCGACGGTTCTGGCGGGCGCCCCGCCGGGGGCCTGGCGCATGGTCGGCATCGACCCCGAAGGCTGCGATCTCCTGGCTGGGAGCGAGGCTGTGCGCCTCCCCTTCGCTGAGCGTATCACCACGCCTGCCGAGGCCCGTAAGGAGCTGGTGCGCCTAGCGGCGGAAGCGCGAGAGCGATCGCAGACATCCTGATATCTCTCAGCTTGTCATTCCCGCGTAGGCGGGAACCCAGTAGGCACCATATCGCGCAATGCTGTGAATGCAGGGGCTACTGGGTTGCCCGGCCAAGCCGGGCAATGACAATGGATGGGTGGCGCTCCTACCCCCGGCCAAGCCGGGCAATGACAACGGATGGGTGGGGTATCTGCCCACGAGACCCTGCCTTGAAAGCCTCGCAAGTTCGGTGCTAGTGGAAGGGCAAATTATTGCCCTCCATCCATTCATTCGAGCTGGGGATCTTGCCGCATGAGCGTACAGACGAAAACTGCGCCCGCCAAAGCCAAGTCGGACAAGCACGACACGCCGAAGACCACCAACAAGAAGGTGCTCGCTTTCGTCGAGGAGGCGAAGGCGCTGTTCAAGCCGGAGAGCGTCTATTGGTGCGACGGCTCCAAGGAAGAATACCAGGCCATGCTGAAGGCCCTGGTCGACGGCGGCACCGCGATCTGGCTCAACCCCGAGAAGCGTCCGAACTCCATCCTCGTCCGCTCCGACCCCAAGGACGTCGCCCGCGTCGAGGACCAGACCTATATCTGCTCGAAGTCGAAGGACGACGCCGGCCCGACCAACAACTGGGCCGACCCCGCCGAGATGAAGAAGACGCTGACCAAGCTCTATGACGGAGCGATGGCCGGCCGCACCATGTACGTGGTGCCCTACTCGATGGGTCCGGTCGGCTCGCCGATCGCCGGCATCGGCGTCATGGTCACCGACAGCGCCTACGCCGTCGCCAACATGCACATCATGACGCGGGTCGGCGACAAGGTCTGGAAGGCGCTCGGCGATAGCGACGATTTCGTGCGCGGCATGCACACGGTGGGCTATCCGCTCTCAACGCCCACCACCGCCGACGTGCCCTGGCCCTGCAACGACACGAAGTACATCTCGCATTTCCCGGAGACGCGCGAGATCTGGTCCTACGGCTCGGGCTATGGCGGCAATGCGCTGCTCGGCAAGAAATGCCACGCGCTCCGCATCGCCAGCGTGAAAGCGCGCGACGAGGGCTGGATGGCCGAGCACATGCTGATCCTCAAGCTCACCAATCCGGAAGGCAAGGTGAAGTATGTCGCCGCGGCCTTCCCGAGCGCCTGCGGCAAGACCAACCTCGCCATGCTCAATCCGACCATCCCCGGCTGGAAGGCCGAGACCATCGGCGACGACATCTGCTGGATGAAGTTCGGCGAGGACGGCAGGCTCTATGCGATCAACCCTGAGACCGGGTTCTTCGGCGTGGCGCCCGGCACCTCCGACGAGTCGAACTACAACGCCATGCAGACGCTGAAGGCGAACTGCATCTACTCCAACGTCGCGCTGACCGACGACGGCGACGTGTGGTGGGAGCAGATCGGCTATACGCCCGAGCACACCATCGACTGGATGCGCCGCAACTGGACGCCGGACTCCGGCCGCACCGCCGCGCACGCCAATGCGCGCTTCACCGCGCCCGCTTCGCAATGCCCGGTGATCGCGCCGGAATGGGAAGACCCGAAGGGCGTGCCGATCGACGCCATCCTGTTCGGCGGCCGCCGCGCGTCCGTCGTCCCGCTCGTCACCGAGGCGAACGACTGGAAACACGGCACCTTCCTCGGCTCGATCATGGCCTCTGAGAAGACCGCGGCCGCCGCCGGCAAGATCGGCGACATCCGCCGCGACCCGATGGCGATGCTGCCCTTCTGCGGCTACCACATGGGCGACTATTTCGCCCATTGGCTGAAGATGGGCGACAAGGGCGGCGCCAAGATGCCGAAGATCTTCTACGTGAACTGGTTCCGCAAGAACGGCGACGGCAAGTTCATGTGGCCGGGCTATGCGGAGAACAGCCGCGTGCTGAAATGGATCTTCGAGCGCTGCGACGGCACCGCTGACGCGGTCGACACGCCGATCGGCAAGGTGCCGGCGGACGGCGCGATCGACGTCAAGGGTGTGAAGGTCGATGCGGGCGACATGAAAGAGCTGACCAGCGTGGACAAGGAAGGCTGGAAGGCCGAGCTCCCGCTGATCAAGGAGCATTTCGCCACGTTCGGCGCCAAGCTCCCGCAAGGCCTCAAGGACGAGCTCGCGGCACTCGAGAAGCGGCTCGGCTAGCGTAAGGGTGGGCAACGGCATGCCCGTTGCCCACGTTCTTGCGGCGGGCACGGCGCTTGCGCGCCTTGCCCACCCTACAGGCCCGGCGAATAACCTATCCGGTTGTCATCGCCTGGCTAGGCCGGGCGACCCAGTAGGCGTTGACCCTCACCAACTATTTGCGACCAGTGATTACTGGGTGCCCGCCTACGCGGGCATGACACCGTCTAAGATGAGCAGATTCTCTCCCTTGCCGTTCGCGCGCGTTCTCGGACCTCTCCACGAGGGCTAGGTATGACCCTCGCCGCGTGCAGCGCCGAGCGCTGTCGTTGACATGTGCTACACATGTGCGCATGTTGTGCACATGTCAAAGATGATTCAAATCCGCAATGTCCCCGACGCGCTGCATCGGCGTCTCAAAGCTCGCTCGGCCATGGCGGGGATGTCGTTGTCTGACTATCTGCTCGCGGAAATTCGGCGCCTCGCGGATCGCCCCACCCTCGAGGAGATGCGTGCGCGCATCGAAGCGCGAGCTCCGTTGGAGGTTCGCGAATCTGCGGCGGACATCATACGCGCCGAGCGCGACCGGCGATGATCGTTGTCGACGCTTCGGCCTTGATCGACGCGTTGTTGCCTATCCGTGATGCCGCTCCTGTGGCGAGACGACTCTTCGGCTCGGGAGACACGCTTCATTCTCCGCATTTGCTCGATCTGGAGGTTGCTCAGGTCCTGCGCCGTTACGCGCGTAGCAACCAAGTTCCGTTGGCTCGCTGCCGGACTGCTCTCTCCGATCTTGGAGACATTCCGCTCATCCGCTATCCGCACGACGTTCTGCTGCCGCGGATTTGGGAGCTGCGCGACCATCTCACGGCTTATGATGCGGCCTATGTGGCATTGGCAGAGGCACTAGATGCGCCGCTATTGACACGTGACAAGCGGCTTGCCGCCGCGCCAGGCCATGCTGCGCGTATTGAGGTCGTGTGATTCAACGCGCGCTTGCCGGTTGGCGCGGCGCTGGGCAGAACCAAGAACACGCTCGGCGAATAACCTATCCGGTTGTCATCGCCCGGCTCGACCGGGCGACCTAGTAAGCGTTGACCTCGCCAACTATTTGCGATCAGCGATTACTGGGTGCCCGCCTACGCGGGCATGACACCGTTTGGGCGAGTCGATCCTCTCACTTGCCGTTCGCGCGCGTTCGCCCTACCCAACTGCCATGGCCAAGACACAGAGCGTGGTTGCGGCGGGGCATGAGCTGACCGCTGCGGCAGCGGCGGAGATCCTCCAGGACGGCGGCAACGCCTTCGACGCGGCGCTCGCCGGCGCGCTGATGACGTTCGTGGCGGAAGCCGTGTTCGCCTCGCCTGGCGGCGGCGGCTTTCTCATGGCGCGGCGCGCCGGACGCGGCGACGCGACGCTGTTCGATTTCTTCACCGAGACGCCACTCCAGCGCCGCGCGGCCGACGAGATCTCGTTCTTTCCGATCTACGCGGATTTCGGTCCGGCCAAGCAGGAGTTTCACATCGGGCTCGGCTCGAGCGCTACGCCTGGCGCCGTAGCGGGACTGTTCGCGATACATGAAGCGCTCGGCACCCTGCCGATGCGGCGGCTGGTGGAGCCTGCCGTGCGCGCCGCGCGCGCAGGCTTTCCGCTCACCGCGTTCCAGGCCTATCTCTTCACCGTCATCGCGCCGATCCTCACCGCGAGCCCAGGGGTCGCGGCGATCTTCGCGCCTGACGGCAAGCCGCTCCAAGCGGGGCAGACCTTTCACAACGAGGGATTGGCCGAGACGCTCGAATGGCTCGCCGAAGACGGCGCGCGGCTGTTCGTAGACGGCGACGTCGGACAGGCGATTGCGGCGCAGTCGCGTGCGCTCGGCGGACATCTTACAGGCGACGACTTGAAGCGCTATCGGGTCGAGTTGCGCGAACCGCTTTACTGGCGGCATGCGGGCGCGACCGTCGCGCTCAATCCGCCGCCGGCCGCGAGCGGCGCGCTGATCGCTTTCGGTTTAGCCTATCTCGAAGCGCTCGCGAGCCAAGGCCGCGCCATCGATGCACGCGCTTTGCACGAGGCGATGGCAGCGACCAACGCGGCGCGCGCCACCCATGGCGACCGGCTTGTCGAACGGCTTGCCGGCGGCATCGTCGCCAAGGAGCTGCGCGAGACCGCGCTTCATCCGCCGGCCTATCGCGGCACCACCCATGTCAGCGTGATCGACAGCGAGGGCAATGCCGCGGCGATCAGCCTCTCGAACGGCGAGGGCAACGGCTTCGTCGTTGGGAATTTCGGCTTCATGCTGAACAATATGCTGGGCGAGGAGGATCTCGGTCCGCTCGATGCGTGGCGGACGGGCGTGCGCATGTCTTCGATGATGGCGCCGACCATCATCCTCAGCACCGACGGTACGGTGACGGCGCTCGGCACCGGCGGCTCGAACCGCATCCGCACCGCGATCCTGCAGGTCGCGGTGAACCTGCTCGATCACGGCATGGACCTCGAGAGCGCCGTCGATGCGCCGCGCCTGCATGTCGAGCGCGACGGCAGGCTGAGCTTCGAGCCTGGCCTGCCACCTGAGGCACAAGAGGCGCTGCTGGCCGCCGTGCCCGAAGCGCATGCCTGGCCCGAGCGCAACCTGTTCTTCGGCGGCGTGCATGCGGCGCGGCGCGAGGCGCGCGGCGGCGTCGAGGGCGCGGGCGACAGACGGCGCCAGGGCACCGCGCGTGTGCTATGAGGGAGTTGGGAGTGAGGGAGGACCGATGCGGAACGCCGTAGCCATTCGCCATGTCGCCTTCGAGACCGCCGGGACCTGGGAGGATGTGCTCGCGGAGCGTGGCATTGCGCTCACCTATCTCGAAGCGGGCGTCGACGATCTCGCGCCAGCCCTGGACGCAGATCTGCTGCTCGTGCTCGGCGGCCCGATCGGTATCTACGAGGTCGAACGCTACCCGTTCCTCAAGCGGGAGCTTGGCGTGATCGAGCAGGCGGTGGCAAACGGCAAGCCGGTCGCCGGCATCTGCCTCGGCGCGCAGGCGCTTGCCGCCGTGCTCGCCGCGCGCGTCTATCCCGGCCGGCAGAAGGAGCTCGGCTGGGACGAGCTTACCCTCACCAAGGAAGGCAAGGACTCGCTGCTCGGCGTGCTGGACGGCGTCCGGGTGCTGAACTGGCATGGCGATACGTTCGACCTGCCCACGGGGGCGACGCGGCTCGCCTCGACCGAGATCACGCCGAACCAGGCCTTCGCCTGGGGTCCGAACGTGCTCGCGCTGCAGTTCCATGTCGAGCTGCCGCCAAGAGACATTGAGCGCTGGCTCATCGGGCATACGCTCGAGCTTGCGAACGCTAAAATCGAACTTGCGCAGCTACGCGCGGACACGGCCCGGCTTGGACCGGCTTCAAACCAGGCCGGCAATCGCCTGTTCGGCGCCTGGCTCGACGGGGTGACCACCCGGAGACACGCGGCAGGCTTCGCAATAGCCTGAAAATACAAGGGAAACGCCAGAATGCTGTTTGCTGCGATCTGCATCGACAAGCCGGGCAGCCTCGACAAGCGCAAGGCCAACCGGCCCGAGCACCTTAACTACCTGAAAAGCCTGGGTGAATCGCTCGTGCTGGCAGGCCCGTTCACCGAGGAGGACGGCACCAGCATGAACGGCAGCCTGATCGTGGTCGAAGCCCCTTCGCTCGACGCCGCGCGCCAGATCATCGATGGCGATCCCTTTGCAAAGGCTGGCATTTTTGCCAGCGTCGAGATCCGCCCGTGGCTCTGGAGCATCAACAAGCCGAGCAAGTGAGCGTACCGCCATGGCCTATTGGCTGATGAAGTCGGAGCCCGATTGCTGGTCGTGGGCCCAGCAAAAGAAGGAGGGCCGCAAAGGCGCCGAGTGGGACGGCGTGCGCAATTTCCAGGCGCGCAGCAACATGAAAGCCATGAAGAAAGGCGACCTCGCCTTCTTCTACCACACGGGCGACGAGAAGGCCGTGGTCGGCATCGTCAAGATCGTGGCCGAGGCACATCCCGACTCGACCGATCCGACCGGCCAATGGCAATGTGTCGACGTGGCCGCGGTCGAGGGCTTGCCGCAGCCCGTCACGCTGGCCGAGGTCAAAGCGCATCCGAAGCTCAAGGACATGAAGCTCGCCCGCAACCCGCGGCTCTCGGTGCAGCCCGTGACGCCGCAGGAATGGGCTATCATCTGCACGCTGGGTGGACTGGACAAGCCGCCGGAGGCCTAGGCCTCGAGCGCAAAAGCTAAGGGGAAGCGCCATGCAGATACCGATCAACTATCTCGCCGTCGTGATCGCCGCGCTTGCGGGCTTCGGCCTCGGTGCGGTCTGGTACATGGTCCTGGCGAAGCCCTGGCTCCGCGCCGTCGGCAAGACCAGGGAGGAGATGCAGGCGCGGGGCGCATTCCCGTTCCTGATCGCCATCATCGCCCTCCTGCTGATGTCCTGGATGCTCGCCGGGCTGATGGGACATCTCGCGCAGATCAATGTCAGGGGCGGGGTGATGATCGCGTTCTTCGTCTGGGTCGGCTTCGTCATCACCACCATGGCGGTCAACCATGCCTATAGCGGCGCAAAGCCGATGCTCACCCTGATCGACGGACTCTATTGGCTCGCCGCGCTTGCCGTCATGGGCGCGGTCATTGGCGCGTTCGGCATGCCCGGCGCGTGATGGGCGCAAAATAAGCTAAGCAAGCCTTTGCCCGATCGCCCGACCTGATCGTATGATCGGAGGGACACAAGATTGGCGTCAGCCAACGGCGCCGCGTTCTAGGGAGGATCGGGCTAATGTCCGAAACCAAGGTCAAAGTCGACGTTGTGAAGGTCCCGAAGCATTGGAAAGAGCACGCCTTCGTCGACAAGGACGAGTACGAGAAGCTCTATCGCAAGAGCGTCGAGAAGCCCGAGAAGTTCTGGGCTAAGCAGGGCGAGCGCCTCGACTGGATCAAGCCCTACACGCGCGTCAAGGATACCTCCTTCGACTATCCGGACATCTCGATCAAATGGTTCGAGGACGGGACGCTCAACGTCGCGGCGAACTGCACCGACCGTCACCTCAAGAAGCGCGGCAAGCAGACCGCGATCATCTGGGAGCCTGACGATCCGAACGAGCCCGCCAAGCACATCACCTATCGCGAGCTGCACGAGAATGTCTGCAAGCTTGCCAACGTCCTGAAGGCGCAGGGCGTCAAGCGCGGCGACCGCGTCACGATCTACCTGCCGATGATCCCCGAAGCCGCCTACGCCATGCTCGCCTGCGCGCGCATCGGCGCCGTCCATTCGATCGTGTTCGGCGGCTTTTCATCGGATTCCCTCGCGGGCCGGATCGAGGATTGCCAATCGCGCATCGTCATAACCGCCGACGAAGGTCTGCGCGGCGGCCGCAAGGTCCCGCTCAAGGCCAATGCCGACGAGGCCATCCGGAAGGTCGGCGGTGTCGAGCAGGTGCTCGTCGTCAAGCGCACGGGCGCCGACGTGCCGATGACGCCGGGGCGCGATCTCTGGCTCGATGACGAGCTCGCCAAGGTGGATGCGGACTGTCCGCCAGAGGAGATGAACGCGGAAGACCCGCTCTTCATTCTCTACACGTCAGGCTCGACGGGTAAGCCGAAAGGCGTGCTGCACACCTCGGGCGGCTATCTCGTCTATGTCGCGATGACGCATCAATACGTGTTCGATTATCACGATGGCGACGTCTATTGGTGCACGGCCGATGTCGGCTGGGTCACGGGCCATTCCTACATCGTCTACGGGCCGCTCGCGAATGGCGCGACCACGCTCATCTTCGAGGGCGTACCCAATTATCCCGATCCCTCGCGCTTCTGGCAGGTGGTCGACAAGCACAAGGTCGAGATCTTCTACACGGCGCCGACGGCGATCCGGGCGCTGATGGGCGCGGGCGAAGACTATGTGAAGCGCTCGAGCCGCAAGTCACTCAAGCTGCTCGGCACGGTTGGCGAGCCGATCAACCCGGAAGCGTGGGAGTGGTACTACAACGTGGTCGGCGAGGGGCGCTGCCCCATCGTCGATACGTGGTGGCAGACCGAGACTGGCGGCATTCTGATCTCACCGCTGCCCGGCGCGACCAAGCTCAAGCCAGGTTCGGCGACTTTGCCGTTCTTCGGAGTGCAGCCAGCCATCGTCGACAGCGAAGGGAACCTGCTCGAGGGCGAGACGAGCGGCAATCTCGTCATCCTCGATGCGTGGCCCGGCATGATGCGCACGGTCTATGGCGACCATAAGCGCTTCGTCGATACCTATTTCTCGACCTACAAGGGCAAGTACTTTACCGGCGACGGCTGCCGGCGCGATGCCGACGGCTATTACTGGATCACCGGCCGCGTTGACGACGTGATCAACGTCGCGGGCCACCGCATGGGGACGGCCGAGGTGGAGTCGGCGCTCGTCGCGCACCCGAAGGTCGCTGAAGCCGCGGTGGTCGGCTACCCGCACGACCTCAAGGGCCAGGGCATCTATTGCTACGTGACGCTCATGGACGGGGAGGAGATGCGCGACGAGCTCAGGACCGAGCTGCGCGACTGGGTGCGCAAGGAGATCGGCCCGATTGCTTCGCCCGACTTGATCCAGTTCGCGCCAGGCCTGCCCAAGACGCGGTCGGGCAAGATCATGCGCCGCATCTTGCGCAAGATCGCCGAGGACGACTTCTCCAACCTCGGAGACACATCGACCCTGGCCGACCCGTCGGTGGTGAGCGATCTCGTCGAGAACCGTCAGAACCGGCGGCCGGACTGATGGTTTGGCTCAAGCGGATTCTGCTCGGCCTCGGCCTCGCCTTCGTGCTGCTGGTCGGGCTTGTCCTGGCAGCGGGCTATTTCGGCGGACCCAGCGATGGACCCGCTACGCAGACCCTGTCGATGACGGTCGGCAGCCGTACGATCACGGTCAGCGGCTACTACAAGAGCATGACGCAGGAGGCGATCGGCAGCGGCATCCGCGTGCTGGTCGACGGCCACACCATCGCACTCGACGGCGAGCAGCTCACGATCGACGGCGAGACTGAAGTGCTGGAGCCCGGGCAGAACATCGAGGTCTTCGTCGATAAGGACGGCAAGGTCGACGTGAAGGTCGTGCGCGCCGACACTGCCGGCGCGACGCCCTAGAACGAGCCGCCTAGGCAGTGAGCGCGCGGGTGATCTGGCCGAGGAACGTGTTCCACGCGTCCTTGGTCTCACGGTTGAACCGCTTCTCGAGCGAGGTCTCGAGCGTCCAGATCAGCGCCTTCGACATGGTGCGGTAGTGGCGCAGCCTGATGCCGAGCTGGCGATGGCGCGTGCCGAGCAGCTTTAGGATCGGCCGCAGGCCCTCGTCGTGGTTGAGGGTGACCATGGCGAGCTTCATGGCGGCGGAGAATTTCCGCGCCTGCACCTCGATCGGGCTTGCGAATTTCGTGCGGAGCGACGGATCGAGCCGGAACAGCTTCATGCAGAAGAGCTGCGCGACGAGATCGCGGGCCGGCTCGATTCTATCGAAGCTTTCGCGGATCAATTTCCTCTGCTTCGCCGTGAGCGCGACCTCTGGAGCGGCGGCGGCGCGCGATGCAGCCTTGCGGGCTCTGGCGGTTCGGGCGACAGGCAGTTGGATAACGGCTGACATGACTTGACTCCCCACAACGCGAGTTCGGTGAGGAGCATGCGGGGACAGGGCTTGACGAACCGTTAAGGTAACCGAACCGGAAACCAACTCGTCTGTCGCGGCAGCGCCCGGCAGGGTTAACGTCTTGTGACTCGGCAGGGGAATTCCAACATATCGTGCGCGCTCGAGGCAGATTGGTGTCCGGCGCTGGAGGAGGTCAGATGGGCTATTTCCGCACCGCGATCCTGCTTGCAGTGATGACGGCGCTGTTCATGGGCATCGGCTACATGATCGGCGGCCAGGGCGGCATGATGATCGCCTTGCTCGTCGCGGCGGGCATGAACCTGTTCGCGTGGTGGAACTCCGACAAGATGGTGCTGCGCATGTACGGCGCGCGCGAGGTCGACGAGCGCTCGGCGCCCGAGCTTTACCGCATGACGCGGGAGCTTGCGGCCAATGCCGGCTTGCCGATGCCGCGCCTCTTCATCATGGAGAACCCGCAGCCCAATGCGTTTGCCACGGGCCGCAATCCGCAGAACGGCGCCGTCGCGGTCACGACCGGGCTGATGCAGCTGGTCGACCAGGACGAGGTCGCCGGCGTGATCGCGCACGAGCTCGCGCACATCAAGAACCGCGACACGCTGCTGATGACCGTCACGGCGACGATCGCCGGCGCCATCTCGATGCTCGCCAATGTCGCGATGTTCACCGGACGCGGCAACAATAACGGCATGGGGGCGCTCGGCACGATCGCGCTCGTGATCCTTGCACCCCTCGCCGCCGGCATCGTGCAGATGGCAATCAGCCGGACGCGCGAATACGAGGCGGACCGGGTCGGCGCCGAAATCAGCGGCAACCCAATCGCGCTCGCGACTGCGCTGCAGAAGATCTCGGGTGCCGCGCATCGCATCCCCAACATGGAGGCCGAGCGGAATCCGGCCTCCGCGCATATGTTCATCATCAATCCGCTGTCCGGCGCGCGCATGGACAACCTGTTTTCGACGCACCCCAATGTCGAGAACCGGGTCGCGCAGTTGAGCGCGCTGGCGCAGCAGATGGGCGGAAGCTCCGGGCGCCCGAGCGTCTCGGCGGGATCGCAGGACGCGGGGCCTTGGTCGTCTGAGCGGCCAAGCAATCGTGGACCCTGGGGCTAGGCCAGGTCTAAGTTCGGCGCCAACACGATGACCACATCCGCCAATAAGGCGCGGCGGCGCTCGCCCACGCGCGATTTCCAGGTCGGCCTGCCCGCGCGCCGCGCCGCGGTCGAGCTGCTCGACGCGGTGCTGACCAAGAGGCAGCCGCTCGGCGAGGTCTTGAGCCGCTCGCTCGATGCCGGTCCGATGCTCGACCTGGCGCAGCGCGATCGCGCACTCGCGCGCGCCATCGTGGCGACGAGCCTGAGACGGAAGGGCCAGCTCGACATCGTGATCGATCGGTTTCTCGAGCGCGGCATGCCGGAAAAGGCCGGCACGCTCTACACGATCCTGCTTTCGGCAGCGGCGCAGCTCGTGTTCCTCAAGACGCCCCCGCATGCGGCGATCGACCTTGCGGTGATGCTCGCGCAATACGATCCGCGCGCCAGGCGCTACGACAAGCTGGTCAATGCCGTGCTGCGCCGTGTCGCCGAGCATGGCGAAGAGATTGCGGCCGCGCTCGATGCGCCGCGCGTCAACACGCCGGACTGGCTATGGGAGCGCTGGGAGCGGGCTTGGGGCGAGGAGCGCACCCGCGCCATCGCCGAAGCCAATCTCATCGAGCCGCCGCTCGATCTCACCGTGAAGGATAATCCGGCTGACTGGGCGGACGCCATAACCGGCGTCGTGCTGCCGACCGGTAGCGTGCGCCTACTGCCCAAGGGCCGTATCGGGGCCCTGCCCGGCTATCAGGACGGCGCCTGGTGGGTGCAGGATGTTGCGGCCTCGCTGCCGGCGCGGCTGCTCGGCGATGTCTCTGGCAAGCGCGTCGCCGACCTTTGCGCCGCGCCCGGCGGCAAGACGGCGCAGCTCGCCTTCGCCGGAGCTAAGGTGACTGCCGTCGACGACCAGAAGCAACGCCTCAAGCTGCTCGCCGAGAACTTGCAGCGGCTCGGGCTGGCAGCCGAGATCATCGAAGCGGACGCCACGGCCTGGCAGCCCGGTGAGCGCTTCGACGCGATTCTGCTCGACGCGCCCTGCTCGTCCACCGGAACGATCCGGCGCCACCCTGATATCCCTTACACCAAGACCGCCAGAGACATTGCGCCGCTGGCCGCGCTTCAGGGCCGCCTGCTCGACAACGCCGCCTCGTTGCTGACGCCCGGCGGCAAGCTCGTCTATGCCACCTGCTCGCTCGATCCCGAGGAGGGCGAAGCGCAGGTTGCGGCGCTGCTCGCCCGCAACGATACGCTGCGGCTCGATCCTATCGGCGCGGACGAGCTTGGCGGCGAAGCCGATTGGATCTGGCCCTCAGGCTGCCTCAGGACCTTCCCGTATCAGCTCAGGCTCGATACGCCCGAATGGAGCGGGATGGACGGGTTTTTCGCGGCCAGGCTCGTTCGCGCAGGCTAAGCCAGCGCGGATCGCCCCTTGATCCCAAAGCCTTGCGGCCCGACAATGCGCGCCTTCCAAGGCGAGGGGCAGGGCCCTTGGCGTCCCGCGGGGACGCCTGGTGCGGAGTAGCGATTCATGGCGGCGGATTCACAACCCTACGAGCGCGAGCGCCGGCAGGCGACGCGCTATAGCGGTCCAGGTCCCTTCCGCCGCTTCATGCTCGCGAGCATGGCGAGCATCAGCTATCCGGGCAGCCAGGCCGAGCAATTGCTGCTCGCACCGCAAGAGCTGCGCACCGCAGACCCGAGCTTCGCCACCGAGATCTACAACGGCCATTTCGGCCTTGCCGGGCGGCTGGCCGAGATCGGCGCGGAATCGCCGTTCGACATCAAGCCGCCCTCCGACGATTGGGAACGCGAGCTCTACGGCTTCGGCTGGCTCAGACATCTACGCGCCGCCGGCAGCGAGCTTTCGCGCGAGCAGGCGAAGGCGCTCGTCAACGACTTCGTGCGCCATGGCCGCTCGCTCGGCGGGCTCGCCTGGCGTCCCGAAATCGTCGCGCGCCGGGTGATCTCCTGGCTGTCGAATTCGGTGCTCGTACTCGACAGCGGCGAGCCTGAGAACTACGAGGCCTTCCTCCGCTCGCTGACCTCGCATCTGCGCTACCTCTCCGCGAGCTATCGCGATACGCCGGACGGCGTGCCGCGGCTACTCACGCTGATGGCGCTGATCTATGCCGGTCTCTGCATCGCCGACCAGCAGGCGGTGATCGACCGCTATACGCGCCCCTTCTGCAAGGAGCTCGACCGGCAGATCCTGCCCGACGGCGGACACATCTCGCGCAACCCCGAAGCGCTGGTAGAGCTGCTGCTCGATCTCCTGCCGCTCAGGCAGTGTTTCGTGGCGCGCGACCGCTCACCGCCAAAAGAGCTGACCGACGCCATCGACCGCATCATGCCGATGCTCCGCTTCTTCCGCACCGGCGACGGCACGCTCGCGCGCTTCAACGGCGCGGGACCGACCCCAACCGACGCGCTCGCGACCGTCCTCGCTTACGACGATGTCGAGGGCGCCCCGGTGCGCACCGCCGCCAATTCCGGCTATGTGCGGCTCGAGATCGGAGCGACGCTGATCATCTGCGATCTGGCCGGCGCGCCGACGACCTCGGTCAGCTCGGCCGCGCATGCCGGGTTCCTGTCCTTTGAGATGAGCTCGAACGGCTGCCCGATGATCGTCAATTGCGGTGCGCCCTCGGCCGAGCATGACGATTGGCGTCCGTTCGCGCGTTCCACGCCCGCGCATTCCACCTTGACCTTCGAGGATTCCTCGTCCGCCGACTTCACCGTGAGCGGCAACAACGGTGGCTCGCCCGCGGGCGACTCGCCTCTGCTCGGTCCGCTGCACGGGCAGGCCGCGTTCAGCGACCAGGGCGACAATTTCCGCATCAAGGGCTCTCATGACGGCTATGTGATGCGCTACGGCGTGAGCCATGCGCGGCAGATGCTGGTGCCGCCGAGCGGCTTGCTGATCTCGAGCGAAGACAAGCTCTCGGCGCCGAAGGGCCTGAAGTTCTACGACGGCCCGATCGCCGGCGCCTTCGCCATACGCTTCCACCTGCATCCCAGCGCGCGCGCGACGCTCGCGCCGGATGGACGGAGCGCAGACCTGACGCTCGCCAATGGCGAGGTCTGGAGCATCAGCAGCAACGCACCCGAGGTTCTGATCGAGGACAGTGTGTTCCTGGCGGATGCGCGCGGACCGCAGCCGACCACGCAGGTCGTGCTCGCCGGGATGATGGGCGAGGCGAGCGAGGTGCGCATTGTGTGGAACATCGAGCGGACTGCCGAGGGTGGCGGCGGCCAGCTCGCCGATCCCGACGATGCCGCATCCGAAGCGGCCTGATCCACTTCATGAATGACCCGAAGATCAAACGCGCGCTGCTCTCCGTCAGCGACAAGACCGGTCTTGCCGAATTCGCCCGCGCGCTCGCGGAGCGCGGCGTCGAGATCGTCTCGACAGGCGGCACCGCCAAGCTTCTCAAAGAGGCGGGTATCGCGGTGACCGACGTGGCGCAAGTCACGGGCCTACCCGAGATGATGGACGGCCGGGTCAAGACGCTGCACCCGAAGATCCATGGCGGGCTGCTCGCCAAGCGCGGCGACGCTGCGCATGAGCGCGCGCTTGCCGAGCACGCGATCCCGCCCATCGATCTCTTGGTAGTCAATCTCTATCCGTTCGAGGCGACGGTCGCGCGCGGCGGCGACTTCGATTCCTGTATTGAGAACATAGACATAGGCGGACCGGCGATGATCCGCGCCGCAGCGAAAAATCACGAGAGCGTCACGGTGGTGGTCGAGCCGGAAGACTATGAGCGGGTGCTCGCCGAGATGGATGCGCACGACGGCGCGACCACGCTCGATCTGCGTAAGTCTCTGGCCGCGAAGGCATTTTCGCGCACGGGGGCGTATGATGCGGCGATTGCCTCGTGGTTCGCCAGTGCGCTCGGTGAACAGACGCCGCAAACCGTTCTAATTGCTGGGAAAATCGCGCAAAGGTTACGCTACGGCGAGAACCCGCACCAGGACGCCGCCTTCTACCGCACCGCCGAGCAGCGCTACGGCGTCGCCACTGCCCAGCAGCTCCAGGGCAAGGCGCTTTCCTATAACAATATCAACGACACCGACGCCGCCTACGAGCTGGTCGCCGAGTTCGATCCCGAGGCAAGCGCGGCGGTCGCCATCATCAAGCACGCCAACCCCTGCGGCGTCGCGGTCGGATCATCGCTGGCCGAAGCCTACGCGAAGGCGTTTATGTGCGATCCTGTCAGCGCGTTCGGGGGCATCGTTGCGCTAAACCGCGCCCTCGATGAGCAGGCCGCGCGCGAGGTCGTCAAGATCTTCACCGAGGTCATCATCGCGCCGGACGCGAGCGAAAAGGCCAAGTCGATCGTCGGCGAGAAGAAGAACCTGCGGCTGCTGCTGGCGGGCGGCCTGCCTGACCCGCGCGCGTCGGGGATAAGCTTCCGCTCGGTCGCCGGCGGCTTCCTCGTGCAGTCGCGGGACACCGGTCGGGCCGGCGACCTCGAGCTCAAGGTCGTGACCAAACGGCAGCCGACCGCGACGGAGCTTGCCGACCTCCGCTTCGCCTTCACGGTGGCGAAGCACGTCAAGTCGAACACCATCGTCTATGCCAAGGACGGCGCCACTGTCGGCATCGGCGCGGGGCAGATGAGCCGCATCGACGCCGCGCAGATCGCCGCCTGGAAGGCGCAGGACGCCGCGGATGCCGCCGGCCGCGACGAGCCGCTCACGAAAGGTTCGGTCGCCGCCTCGGATGCGTTCTTCCCCTTTGCCGACGGCATCGAAGCCATCGCCGAGGCCGGCGCCACCGCCGTGATCCAGCCTGGCGGCTCGCTGCGCGACGACGAAGTGATCGCCGCCGCCGACGCGGCCGGCCTCGCCATGGTCTTTACGGGCATGCGCCACTTCCGGCACTAGTCCGCGTCGACACGCCACGTCGCGGCTTTGCCCACCCTACGACGCGTTCGGCTCGCGCACCCGCTGCAACAGCACGAGCCCGGCGATCAGGAACAGAATGCTCGTGGCGATGCCGATGCGCTGGCTGCCGGTCGCGGCCGTCACCAGGCCGATGGCGAATGGTGCTGCGAAGGCGGTGATCTTTCCGGAGAAGGCGAAGAAGCCGAAGAACTCGGTGAGTTTCTCCTGCGGCGACATGCGCGCGAGCAGCGTGCGGCTCGCGGCCTGCACCGGACCCGAGGCGATGCCGATCAGCATGGCGAAGCCGAGATAGACCAGCTCGCCGGTGGAAGAGAACGGCGCGCTGCCCGGGACCTTAGGCTCAACCTGCAGAAACAACAGCACGTGGTCGTGACCGACCGAGAGGACGCCCATTGATGACACGATGAACAGGAGCAGCGTCCAGGTGATCACGGCCTTAGAGCCGAACCGGTCGTCGAGCGGCCCACCGATAAACGCGCCGACCGTCGCGGCGACGGTAATGACGATGCCGAACAGGCCGAGCTCGGAGGCGCCCCAGCCGAATACATAGGCCGCGTAGATGCCGCCGAAGGCGAAAATCGCGCCGAGCCCGTCGGCATAGAGCATGCGCGCGAGCAGGAACAACGCAACCTCTCTGTGCTCGCGCACGAGCCGCTTGAAGGCCTGCACGAACTGGACAAGGCCGGCCTTCACCGCGCCGGGCCGGATCGGCGTCGCCGCGCGGTCCGGCGTGAACAGGAAAAGCGGCAGGACGAAGATCACATACCACAGCGCCGAGAACGGTCCGACCAGGCGGTCGCCTTCGCGCGTCGCGGGATCGGGCGACACGATGGGGTTGAGGCCGAGCAGGGTCTTGCCGGTATTGGGATCGGCAACGATCAGACCTGCGACCAACGCCAAGCTGAGGAGCCCGCCGACGAAGCCCATGGCCCAGCCGAAGCCCGACAGCGTGCCGAGCCGCTTGGCCGGCACGAGCGACGGCATCATCGCGTTGGTGAACACGGTAGCGAGCTCGGCGCCGATGGTGGCGAGCGCGAAGCTCAACAGCACCACGTAGAGGAAGCGCATCTCACCCGGGATCGCGAGCCAGAGCCCGAGCAAGCCGGCCACGAGCAGCACGGAGAAGAACGCGATCCAGGGCTTGCGCCGAAAGCCCGCGTCCGCGATGGCGCCGAGCACCGGCGCGGCGATCGCGGCGATGAGCTGGGCGGTGCCCGTCGCATAGGCCCAGAGTGCCGCGCCGCGCACGGGGTCGGCCATGAAGCCGTTGACGAAGTATGGGCCGAACAGGAAGGTGACGACCAGCGTGTAGTAAGGCTGTGCCGCCCAATCGAACAGCGTCCAGCCGATCAGGCCCTCGCGCTTGGCGTAGCCTTGCGTCGTGTCCTGCTCCGCAGCTCTCGCTCTAGGCGTCACGGTAGGCATCGAGTACGATCAGATGATTGGGCAGCTCGTTGGCGTCGCACGAGCCGGGCGGGAAATGCTCGGCGAGAATCTTGCCGCAGCGGTCAATCGCTTTGACGAAGCCCTTCGAACGCTCGCCGGCGGCGATGTGCGCCGTCAGTTCCTCGATTAGCTCGCGCCAGATCTCCGGCGAAACCTTGCGGTAGATGCCCTCGTCGGCAATCACTTCGGCGAAGTGCTCGGCGAACGAGACGAAGATCAAGACGCCGGTGCGGCCCTTGGTGGTGTGCAGGCTCTGGGCGAGAAACTGCTCGACGGCCTTTTGATGCGCGCGCGTGCGCATGATGCATTTCGGCACGAGCGCGTAGCGCACCGGCTCCCACTGAAACAGGATGCCGAAGAACAGGAACGCCGCGAGCTGGGCGAGGTAGATATATTCGACCGGCCAAGTGGTCGCCCAGATCAGTGGGATCGGCACGGCGAGCGCGAGCAGCGCCGCCCAAAGGATTGCGAAGGAGCGGTAGCCGTCCGACGACCCCGTCACCACGACGACGATCTCGCCGCTCGTCTTGGCTTCGGCGCGCGTGATGGCCTTCTCGATCGCGTTCTGCTCTTTGCGGGTGAACGGGTCCATGGCGCGCTCCTACCAGCCGCCGGAGGCGCCGCCGCCTCCGAAGCTGCCGCCGCCGCCTGAGAAGCCGCCGCCTCCCCCGCCGCTCGACCAACCGCCGCCGCCGCCGCTCCAGGTCGGCCCCGGTATGATCACGGGTCCGCCGCGCCGGTGCGTCACGCGGGGTGCGTTCCGGCTCGCCTTCCAGATCGTGTAGAAGATCCAGAGCCAGATCGCGATCCAGAGGATCACGAAGAACCAGTCAATATCGGCCTCGGCGCTGTCGCGCGCCTTGCCGCGCGCCTCGACCTCGGCCGCGTCGCCGGTCAGCACGAGCGTGATGTCGTGCACGCCGTCCTTGATACCGGCAGCGAAATCGCCTTGGCGGAAGCGGGGCAGGATGGCGTTCTCGATGATGATCTTCGACAGCGCATCGGTGAGCGTGCCTTCGAGCCCGCGGCCGACCTCGATGCGGACCTTGCGCTCGTTCGGCGCGACGATGAGCAGCACGCCATTGTTCAGCTTCGCGGTGCCGATGCCCCAGTGGCGGCCGAGCTGATAGCCGTAATCCTCGATGGTGTAGCCCTGGAGCGAGGGCAGCGTGACGACCACGAGCTGGTCGGAGCTCTTCTCTTCGAGCGCGCTGAGCTCGGCGGTGAGCGCCGCCTCATCGGCCGGGGTGAGCAGGTCTGCATTGTCGACGATGCGGCCGGTCAGTTCCGGAAAGGCCGGCTGTGCGGCAGCGGGGACAAGCGCCGCGAGCCACAGCAGCAGAAACGCGATGGCGGTTCCGACCGCGCCGAGGCGCTTCATGCTGTCGGCCATCACCGCCCTCGTTCGGCTTAGGCTAGAACTTCACCTCCGGCACCGTGGTGGTCTCCTCGGCAACGGTGAAGTTCTGCATCAGCTCGGCATCCGGGTAGAGCAGCGCGCGCCACCAGCGGCCGGGGATGGTCCGAAGCTCGGTGTTGTAGTCCCTGACCGCGGTGATGTAGTCGCGCCGCGCGACCGAGATGCGGTTCTCGGTGCCTTCGAGCTGCGATTGGAGCGCGAGGAAGTTCTGGTTCGATTTGAGGTCGGGATAACGCTCGACCACCACCATCAGCCGCCCGAGCGCGCCTGACAGGCTGTTCTGGGCTTCCTGGAATTTCTGGAACGCTTCCGGGTTGGTGAGGATGTCGGCCGGGAGCTGCATCTGGGTTGCCTTGGCGCGCGCCTCCACCACCTGCGTCAGGACTTCCTGCTCCTGCGCGGCGAAGCCTTTCACCGTCTCGACGAGATTGGGGATGAGGTCGGCGCGGCGCTGGTACTGGTTGAGCACCTCGCTCCAAGAGGCCTTGGCCTGCTCCTGCAGCGTGGGAATGGTGTTGATGCCGCAGCCGGCGAGCGCAAGGCTCACCAAGGAGAGACAAACCGCGCGGGTTACGTTTCCGCGCAAGGCACGCGTCACTGCCAGCATGACAACCTCCCCTGGACAGCCCAAATCCGCTAGCCACCCGGTGTATTGAGCGCGCGAGTGCGAAGCAAGCGCGATCTAGCGTCAACGCGACGATGGAGATCCCTCCCCGCGAGGGAAGGGTGGCTCGGGCCGAAGGCCGAGCCGGATGGGCGAGTATCCCTGCGACTTCGGAATACCCGCAGAGGCCGCCCCCCACCCCGCCGCCGCAAAAAGCGGCGTCGGACCTCCCCACAAGGGGGAGGTATGAAATCTCGCCGCTGGGTGGTCCGATGAGGCGAATTACTGGCTCCTACCCGAGGCGCGGAGCCGCGGCGGCCGGGGCGCCGCCTCGGCGGCGGCCGGCTTTTCCGGCGACCGCGCGGCGGGCGGTACGGCGAAGTCGATCCCTTCGCGCTCGAACATGCGCAGGACCTCCAGATTGATGGCCTGCTGGATGTCCATGAAGGTGTTCTGGTCGGGGCTCAGCACCCAATAGACCACCTCGAACTGGATCGCGGTGTCGGCAAGGGTCCTGAGATGCGCGCGCTCGAAGCGGGTGAGCTCTTGGCGCTCGATGATCTCCTTGAGCATGTCCGGCAGGCGCTCGAGCGTGGCTGACGGCGTGTCGTAGACCACGGGCAGCGCGAACTTCACGCGCCGCTCTGCCATGCGCTTGAAATTGTGGATGCGGGAATCGATCAGGTCGGTGTTGGCGCAGATGATCTGCTCGCCGGTGAGGCTGCGCAGCCGCGTGGTCTTGATGCCGATCTTCTCGACCGTGCCGCGCTGATCGCCGAACACGATGACGTCGCCGACCTCGAAGGGGCGGTCGAGCACGATGGCGAGCGAGGAGAAGAGATCGCCGAGCACGCGTTGCGCGGCGAGCGCGACCGCGACGCCGCCGATGCCGAGACCGGCGACCAGCGCCGTCACGTCGAAGCCGAGATTCTCGAAGATGAGCAGCAGCGCGACCGACCAGATGCCGACGCGCACCAGCACCTCGATGACCGAGATCGCATTCCGCATCGGCGCCTTGGACTTGCGCGGCGCGAATTGCCAGACGAGCAGCGCGGTGACGATGCGGTCGGCCCAGAGCGCGAACTGGATGAAGAGCGCGACCGCGAAGGTCGAGAACAGGAACCGGGCTGAGGCCGGCGGCAGCTTGAGCAGCGAGGCGCCGGCATAGATCGCGGCGATGATCAGGAACAGTCCCGAGGTGCGCTGCACCAGGTCGCGGAATACGGCCGGCCAGTGGAGGTCGTGGGTCGGCCGCGATTCGGGCAGGCGGCTCAGCAGCAGCCATTTGGCGACGAGCGTGGTCGCAAGCAACGCGACGGTGACGAAGGCAGCGAAGCCCCACGCCACGATGTCGTTGCCGTAGAACCTGGTTTCGAGCAGTGCGAGCATTCGCGTCCTTGAGCCCTCTCCCGACCGTCCAGCTTACTCTAACGCGCTAGGCCAGCCGCCCGGCGCGGGGCTCATGCTGCGCCGCGATAAAGGGCGGTCGAGAGCCGGAAACGACACTTACTCCAGACTGTTGCGAGAATGGAACAAGCCAAGAGTTTCTTCGCTCTGCACAGAGATTTGCACAGGCTTGGCGCAAACGTGGATAAACCGGGCCACGTGCCCGTTAAGCCCATGGATTTACGCGAATTTTTTTCGACCAGTGATTCGCGTGTGGCGGGATCGGTTCCGCTATCGGTGCGTTAGGTTTTCGGAAGGCATCTGCTGGCCAAACTGGGGCGCCTCTCTGTACTCTGATTCGTGAGTCGGGGGACTCACGGGGGAGGCTCCTATGCGGCCGATTTTCCATGGGGAGCGAGCGTGTTGCGTACACAGCGTATGACGGCGGGCGATATCCGAAAGATCGTCAAGACGGGAACTCTGACGCTGACGGCGGGGCTCGGGGTCGCGGCCCTGCTCGTGGCCGTTGCGGCCGCACCGGCCGAGGCCCAGTCCAGGAAGAAATCCAGAAGCGCCAAGCCCGTCGAGGCCGCCCTTCCCGATCCGAACACCGGCGAGCCGATGACGCTTGTCGTCTCGCTCGCGCACCAGACGGTCGATATCTATCGCGGCACGATGCATGTCTCGAGCTCGCGCGTGTCGACCGGCAAGCGCGGCTTCGCGACCAAGGCCGGCGTGTTCTCGATCCTGGAGAAGCGCCGCCACCATCACTCGAACCTCTATAGCGGCGCGCCGATGCCGTGGATGCAGCGCCTGACCTGGTCGGGCACCGCGCTCCATGGCGGCGTCGTGCCGGGCTATCCGGCGTCGCATGGCTGCGTCCGCCTGCCCTTCTCCTTCGCTCCCAAGCTGTTCTCCATCACCACCGTCGGCGAGCATGTGGTCGTGGCGCGCGATCCGGTGACGCCGAAGCTGATCGAGCACGCCAATCTGTTCAATCCGCTGACCCCTGCCGCGCCGGCCGTGGTGAAACAGGAAGCGGAGCCCAAGCGCGAATCCAGCAACTCGGTGGTGCCGCCTCGGCCTGGCGCCACGTCGCTGCCGGTCGTGCTCGCCGCAGCCGACATTGGCGGCGTCGCCTCCGATGCCGCGCCGACGCTTGGCGGTCCCGCACCCCGCGAGGACGTGACCGATCATGCCGCAGCCGCGCCGGCGCAGACGGCGCCTGCCGACGCCGCGCCGGTCGAGGACACGCGCACCCACGCCTTCGACCCCTTCGCGTCTTCCCCCACGCCGCGCACGGATCACGCCATCCTGACGCCGGAGGATGGCGTCGTCACCGACCAAGCCGACGCCGATCGCGAAGCTGCGCCGATCGCCGCCTCCGCCGAGACTACCCAATCGATCGGCGCAGCCGACAAGCCGGCTACCGCCGAGGCGAAGCCGGAAGAGGCCAAGCCCGAGCAGACCAAGCCTACGGAGACTGCGGCCGAAGAGACCAAGGCCGAAGAGCCCAAGACCGCGGAGACGACGCCTGCAGAGACGAAGGCTGCCGAGGCGCCTGCAGAGCCTGCACTCGCCGAGGCGGCTTCTTCCGCGCCCGCGGCGGCAGAGGCAGCGCCGGCAGTTCCGGCCGCTCCGATTCCCGCGGCAAAGGCCGAGGAGGTTGCCGCCTCACCGGCCGCTTCGGAGACCGCGCCCACCGCTCCCGAAGAGGCCAAGGTCATCCCGGCTTCCGTCAGCGTGCCTGCACCCGTGCAAGCGGCGGCTGAGCCTGCGCTCCCCGAAGCCAACCCCTCGCTTGCCGCGCTCAGCCTCGGCGCCGGAACCAAGGCCGCGGCGCTCGAAGCCGCCGAGCCGCGCTCGACCGCGCCGCTCCGCGTCCTGGTGACGCGCCGCACCAAGGCCGACCGCATCATCGGCGTGCAGAATATCCTCGCCGACCTCGGCCATCTCGAGCGGCAGAATTTCGACGGCACGCTCGGCCGGCCGACCATCGCCGCCATCAAGGCCTTCCAGAAGGCGAACGGCCTGCCGGAGACCGGTGCCTTCACCGACGAGTTCGCCAAGAAGGTCTACGAGGTCGCAGGCAAAGGCGAGCCGCCCGAGGGCCATCTTTTCGTCCGGCAGGAATTCGGCCGCGTGTTCGACGCGCCGGTCTCCTTCAAGGACCCCGAGAAGCCGCTCGGCACGCATCTCTTCACCGCGCTCAAATTCGCCCCGGGCGACACCAAGGCGCGCTGGATGGCGATCAGCCTGCAGGGAGATGACTCGGCCGAGGCGCTCGACCGCATCCAGATCCCGGACGACGTTCGCCGCAATATCTCCGAACGGCTGACCCCAGGTTCCTCGCTCATCATCGGCGACGTGGCGATCAACTCGGCCAATCTGCCCAAGGGCGCGGACTTCCTCGTCTGGGCCAAGGACATGCCGGCCAAGGTCACGGCAGCGAGCTACGAGCCTCAGGCGGAGCCTCGCCCGCGGAAGAAGAAGAAAGTGGCGCGCGCCCCGCGGCGCCAGGACTTCACCTTCCGCTACGCGCCGCCTCAGCCGCGCGCCCAGCCGCGTGCGTTCAATTCCGGCTATCCGCGCTGGCCCTTCTAGCCGAGCGCACAGAGCTTCGACCGGACGGCCCCCATCGGGGCCGTTCGTGCTTTTGCGACCTGCGCCGCCACGCGGCGCGCGACAGGTTGAAAGACAGAGGCGAATAGACCAACCTTAGGCAAACGCCACGACCAGGAGCTACCGCAATGGCAGAGCAAGAGTGTCAGTGTCAGTCCACGGCGCACGGCCATCGGCCCGGCAAGTGCCCGCACCACGCCGTCGATGACGGTCTGTGCAAAGAGTGCAACGAGGAGAACCGAGTGGCCGAAGCCGATCCTTATGGCGGCGCAGGCGCGCGCGGCAGGGGTGGCAGCTAGGGCGTTGGCGCGTGTGCGGTTATCGCGGAACCAAGCCGGCGGCGGTCCGGGGGTTCTTGGATGCGATATCAATGACGCGAACGCCGCAATAGTTCTGTCCAGAGCGATCGCAGAAGCCAGCGCAAAGATCGGACATCGCGGAGTTGTTTTCCTTGTTCTTGTTCAAGGAGCGCAACCAATTTGGTTATCTCCGCGCTGAGGTCATAGATTGTCCTTGCCGTGGTTGCGCGCTCGACTGCTGAATTGGCCTCAAGCCGCTCCAATTGTCCCCGCAGTTCAGCGGCAGTTCCCTTCCTCAAAGCATCGCGGGCCAGCTCGGAAAGCGAAAGGCCAGACGAACCGTTCTGCTTCGCTTCAAGGGCAGCGTGAACAGCGTTTTGGGCGATAGCAAGTAGAGGCGGCGCACCAAACTGCGCCTCATCCCGCTGAAACTGGCAGGCATACCGCGTGCCAAAGTGTCCAAGCTCTAGAAAGAACGGATCGGGCTCGAGAGGCTTATAAATGTCGAACACGCGCCCGATGGAGAAGGTTGCTGCACTTTCGAGGGGGCCTATCCACGAGTCGTCCTCATCTTCGAAAGTCGGCTGTTCCATCCAATAAGCCAGTTGTTCCTCCGTCAGGAAGAACGATGCCGAGTGAGGATTCGAGGGCAAAGAAAATAACTGCTGCTGCCCGTTCCAAACGGCTTCAAGTTTCTGCGGCTGCCCGGCTCGCCGAAACGGCGCCAGGCAGGATTCCGGCAATGCGGGATCAACGAGACATTTGATCGGTGACCCGGTAGCCGGCATTTCGTAGAGAACGGCTTGAAGCAGCCTTTCGCGACCGAAGTTTTGCTGAAACCAAGTCAGCTTGTCGAAAAATGCTGCATCATGGACGCTGAGATCGTCCTCCATGTAGCAATAGAAATCGTAAGCGCCGAACCGCTCGCGGAATATCCGCTGCACTTGGAATGCCAAGCGTGGCGGATCGCATTCGACATATTCCACCGCGAACGTTCCGGGTGCCAATCCCAGCTCATCGAGAACCTCATACCCGCGCTTTGCCAGGATGAGGACGTCCAGCCTTTTTATCCTTGTGGACTTCGCTTCTCCGCTCGCGTTCCGCGCCGCCGGTCCAAAATGTCGGTGAAGTCCCACGATCAGTTCATTGAGGGCTGCTATTCTCGAGAGGGGCTCGATGTAGCTTCCAATCGTTGGAACGTTGTTTCCGGGATGACTTGGGCCGACATAGTGAGGGACGACGATCAAAATTCGCATGGCGCGGTATCTCGTACGGGAGATCCCGATCATCGCATAGAAAAAGGGTCGGCCCTCGCATCTCCTGGTCACGAACCTCTTCGGCCCACGACGCTCCGGAGTTGTCGCAAAAGGGAAGGAAGGCGGGGGCAGCGAAAGCGCGTGACCGAAGTCTGGCCGCTCCCTCCTGCTTTCCCCACCCCAAAGCGCCAGGAGACGCTTCCTTGAGCGCCCTGGCAAATTATTGTATTCCTTTGAAAAATTGGAGCGGGCGATGGGATTCGAACCCACGACCCCAACCTTGGCAAGGTTGTGCTCTACCCCTGAGCTACACCCGCAAACTCCGATGCGACGTCGCCACTGCCGGTGGGGCTGTTGGCGGCAGACCGGTCTTGTAGTTGATCGGCCGGGGCCTGTCTACTAAGGCACCCGAGCCGTCTAGTTAGGGCGGCCCGGATAGTCCATCAAGGCCAGACCCGCATGCCAGCCGCCCCGGAAGACCTGTTCGCCCGCTTCGAGGAGCTCGGCATCGACGCCGTGACCGTCGAGCACGAGGCCGTGTTCACCGTCGAGGAGTCCCAGGCGCTGCGCGGCACCCTGCCCGGCGCGCATACCAAGAACCTGTTCCTGCGCGACAAGGACGGCCGCATGGCTCTCGTCGTCGCCAAGGAGGACAGCAGGGTCGATCTGAAGGCGCTCTCAGGCAAGCTCGGGCTCGGGCGGTTCAGCTTCGGCAAGCCTGAGCTCATGCTGGCGGTGCTCGGCATCGAGCCGGGGTCGGTGACGCCCTTCGCGCTGATCAACGGCACGGCGCGGGACGTCACCGTCGTGGTGGACCGGGCGCTGCTCGACTTCGCCGAGGTAAACGCGCATCCACTCAGGAACAATGCCACGACGCGGCTCGCGACCGATGACCTGTTGCGCTTCATGCGCGCCTCTGGCCATGAGCCATTGATCCTGGAGCTCGGCTGAGGTTGCCAAAAGGGCCCGCGCGGACCATCTTCCAGCCATGAGCATCGACACGCCAATTCTCGACCAGGCCGGCACGGGCGGTCCCGACGCCGGCCTCATCAAGGACACGACGACCCAAGACTTCATGCGCGACGTGATCGAGGCCTCGCGCGAGGTCCCGGTGCTGGTCGATTTCTGGGCGCCGTGGTGCGGCCCCTGCCGGCAGCTCACGCCGATCCTCGAGAAGGCGGTGCGCGAGGCCAAGGGCGCGGTCAGGCTGGTCAAGCTCAATATCGACGAGCATCCGCAGATCCCGGGCCAGATGGGCGTGCAGTCGATCCCCGCCGTGTTCGCCTTCCAGGATGGGCGGCCGGTTGATGGCTTCATGGGCGCGCTGTCGGAATCGCGGGTGAAGGACTTCATCGCGCGGCTGGTGGGCGACAGCTCGGCCGAGAGTGCCGCCGACCTCGAAGCGGCTGAAGCCGCGCTCGCGGCAGGCGACGCCAACAGTGCCGCGCAAGCCTTCGCCGAGATCCTGCAGAAGGACGCCGAGAACGCTGCCGCCGCGGCGGGGCTTGCCAAATGCTACATCAAGACCGGCGATCTCACCCGGGCCGAGCAGACGCTCGCGCTGGTGCCGCCTGCCAAGGCCGACACGCCGCCGGTGGCGAGCGCGCGCGCTGCGCTCGAGCTTGCGCGCAAAGCCGGCGAGACCGGCGACGTCGAGACCTTGCGCGCGAAGCTCGCGGCCGACCCGAAAGACGCGCAGGCCCGCTTCGATCTTGCGCTTGCGCTGAACGCCAAGGGCGACCGCGAAGGCGCGCTCGGCGAGCTGCTCACGCTGGTCGCCAAGAACCGCACCTGGAATGACGACGCCGCGCGTAAGCAATTGCTGCAACTGTTCGATGCCTGGGGCCCGAGCGACCCCGCAACGCTGTCCGGGCGCCAGAGGCTCTCTTCGCTGCTGTTCGCGTGAGACAGGGTCGTTAAGTCAAGGGAGCTGCGCTTCTCGAAGTGACCGAGCATTACAGCAGCGTTTCCGATCTGCCGCAGGCGCTGCCGCTCTTCCCGTTGCGCGGCGCGATCCTTTTGCCGCGCGCAACGCTCACGCTCAATGTGTTCGAGCCGCGCTATCTCGCGCTCGTGGACCACGCGCTGGCACATGACAGGCTGATCGGCGTCATCCAGCCGGCCGACACAAGCCAGGCCGAGTCGCCTAAAGGCAAGACCTTCCCGTTGCGCCAGGTGGGCTCGGCGGGACGGATCACGTCCTTCACCGAAGGCGATGACGGGCGGGTGATGATCTCGCTCTCGGGCGTCGCACGCTTCCGGCTCTTGCGCGAGATCTCGTCCGACGAGCCGTTCCGCATAAGCGGGGTGGACTTTACGCCCTACGCGGTGGACCTGGTCGCGGGCGCCGGCGAGGACGGCGTCGACCGCCCGCATCTGATCGCCACGCTCAGGAGCTATCTTCGCGCCAACAATCTCAATGCCGATTGGGACCGGATCAACGGCGCGAGCAACGAGCGCCTGGTCAATGCGCTCTCGGTGATGAGCCCCTACGGGCCCGAGGAGAAGCAGGCGCTGCTCGAAGCGCCGGACCTCAAGGCCCGCGCTGACACGCTGGTTGCGCTTGCCGAGATGGAGCTTGCCGCGACTGACGACGGGCCGGGAACCACGCTACAATGACGCGACGGAGATAAAGCGTGACCGACGAACCCGAACGGCGCGACGAGCGGCGCCTCGACCCGAAGCTCTTGGAGATTTTGGTCTGCCCGCTGACCAAGACCTCGCTCGACTATGACGCCGAGCGCCAGGAGCTGATCAGCCGCGCCGCGGGCCTCGCCTTTCCGATCCGCGACGGCATCCCGATCATGCTGCCTGACGAAGCGCGCAAACTCGACGGCTAAAGCGTCTCGCGCTTAAGCAGGCGCGGGACGGTGCCCGTCGCGCCGGCGGCCTCCTGCACCAGAAAGCGCTTGAGGGCCGGTGCGCGATCGACGATCCCAAGCCCAAGATCGCGTAGCGCGCGGAGCGGCGCGCTGTCGCTCGAGAAGAGCCGGTTCAGGCCGTCCATCGCCGTCGCGGAAAAGACGCTGTCGAATCTCCGCCAGCGTTCGTAGCGTTCGAGCACCGGCGCGGTACCGATGTCGAGGCCGAGCCGCGTTGCGTCAACGACGGTCTCGGCAAGCGCAGCAACATCGCGGAAGCCGATATTGAGACCCTGGCCCGCGAGGGGATGCACCGCATGCGCCGCATCGCCGACCAGTGCGAGACGGTCGGCGATGAAGGATCGCGCGAGCTGGAAATCGAGCGGGAAGGATTGCACCGGCCCAGCCACCGCGATCTCGCCGAGCTTCGCGCCGAACCGCGTGGAAAGCTCGGCGAGGAAGGCCGTCTCGTCGAGCGCCAGGATCTCGCGGGCGCGTTCCCGCTCTTCGGTCCACACGATCGAGGAGCGGTCGCCCTTGAGCGGCAGGATGGCGAACGGGCCGGCAGGCAGGAAATGCTGCACGGCGCGGCCGCCATGCGGCTTCGAATGCGCGACGGTGGTGACGATGCCGGCTTGCGGATAAGACCAGCCGATGCACTCGATGCCAGCGCGCTCCCGCAAGCCCGAGCGCTTGCCGTCGGCCGCGATCAGCAGCGGCGCTTCGAGTGCGCCGCCATCGCCCAGGGTCACCGTCGCGCAAAATCCGTCGGCCCGATAATCGGCGACGGTTTGCGGCGCGATCACCTCGATCGCATTCGCCGCCTTCACAGCGTCCAGCAATGCGCGATGCAGGTCGCGGTTCTCGACCATGGACGCGACCACGCCCGGCCTCAGCTCCGCGTCGAAGCCGAGGAGATGCGGGCGCAGCGCCGCGTTCAGCGGGCTGTCGGTGATCTCGATCGTCTCCATGGCTTGCGCGTTCGCTTCGAGCGCGGGCCACACGCCAAGGGCCGTCAGCAGATTGCGGCTAGCAGCGGAGAGCGCGGAGGCGCGCGCATCCTCGCGTCCGCCATCGGGCGGCTCGGCATCGACGAGCGCGATGCGAAACCCATCGGGTGCGAATCTCGCGAGCGCCAGCGCGAGCGCGCGCCCGACAAAGCCGCCGCCGGCAATCGCGACATCGTAGCTGCGGTCCTGCATGGCGGTAGCAATGCCACGTTCCGCTTCAGAAGCGAAACTGCTAAAGGCAGGCGATCTGGAGGGGGCCTAGGCCATGAGCCGCGCACTTGATGAGCTTCTGTCGATCCTCGACATCGAACGGCTTGAGCACAACCTGTATAGGGGCTTGAGCCCGCAGGTCGGCTGGCAGCGTGTGTTCGGCGGCCAGGTGATCGGGCAGGCGCTGGTCGCGGCGATCCGCACCGTCGAAGGCCGGAACGCGCATTCGCTGCACGGTTACTTCCTGCGCGCCGGCGATCCGGCAGTGCCGATCATCTATGAGGTCGATCGTATCCGCGACGGCAGCAGCTTCTCGACGCGCCGCGTGGTGGCCATCCAGCACGGCCAGGCGATCTTCTCCATGGCTGCATCCTTCCACAAGGAGGAGCCCGGCCTGCACCACCAGATCAAGATGCCCGACGTGCCGTCGCCGGAAAGCCTGCCGAGCGAGGCCGAGCTCAAGGCGCGCTTCATGGAGCATATGCCGCCGCAGGTACGAACCTATTGGGAGCGCGAGCGGCCGATCGAGATCCGTCCCGTGGACCTCTCCCGCTATCTCGAGCCCGGCAACCACGCGCCGACCCAGCAGGTCTGGATCAGGGCGACGGGCAGGCTTGGCGACGACCTCGCGCTCCACCAATGCGTGCTGGCCTACGCCTCCGATTTCACCCTGCTCGACACGGCGCTAATCGCGCATGGCCGCTTCGTGTTCGACCCCTCGCTGATGCTGGCGAGCCTCGACCACGCCATCTGGTTTCACCGCAAATTCAGGGCGGACGAGTGGCTGCTCTACGTCCAGGACAGCCCGAGCTCCGGCGCCGGACGGGCGTTTTGCCGCGGCACGCTGTTCACCCGCGACGGCGAATTGGTCGCCTCAACGGCCCAGGAAGGGCTGGTCCGCGAGCGCCGCCCGAAATAGCGCCTAATCCGTGAGCAACAGGTCTTTTTTGCCTATGACTTAGGCATATTGACCCCTGCCCGGCCGCATCCTCGACCCCGCCTGCCCGAAAAAGAGTCATCAAACCCAAGGACTTGCTGCACCGCAGCGGAGTTGGCACGCGGCTTGACTCTGCTTTCGGGTCCGCACGGCTGGGAACGGACCGTACCAAGACCCGGGCAGCCGGAAACATGGAGGGGTGAAATCGATGAAGCTGGTGATGGCAATCATCAAGCCATTCAAGCTCGATGAGGTGCGCCAAGCCCTCACCGAGCTCGGCCTGCAAGGCATGACCGTGACCGAAGTGAAGGGCTACGGGAGGCAGAAGGGCCACACTGAGATCTATCGGGGCGCCGAATACGCCGTGAACTTCCTGCCGAAGATCAAGATCGAGGTCGTTGTGCCCACGAAATTGGTCGACAAGGCCGTGGACGCCATCGTGGGCGCGGCCAAGACCGGGCAGATCGGCGACGGCAAGATCTTCGTCGTTCCGGTCGAACAGACGGTGCGCATCCGCACCGGCGAAACGAACGAATCAGCGCTCTAAAGGGGAGGTAGAGATGACCCTTGCCAAATATCTGCTCGGCGCGGTCGCAGCGCTCGCTGTGACCTTGCTGTTCTATATCGATCCGACGCTCGCGCAGGAAGCGGCGGAACCGGCCGCGGAAGCGGCCGCCGAAGCCGCGCCGACGCTCGACAGCGGCGACACGGCCTGGATGCTGACCTCCACCGCCATCGTGCTGTTGATGACCATTCCGGGCCTTGCGCTCTTCTACGGCGGCATGGTGCGCAAGAAGAACGTGCTGAGCGTGGTGATGCAGGCCTTCGCGCTTACCTGCCTCATGACGCTGGTCTGGTTCGCGGTGGGCTACTCGCTCGCCTTCACCGACGGCGGGTCTCTCAATTCCTACGTCGGCGGCCTGTCCAAGATGTTCTTGAACGGCGTCACCAAGGACTCGCTCACGGGCACAATCCCGGAGAGCGTGTTCTTCACCTTCCAGTGCACCTTCGCCATCATCACGCCGGTGCTGATCATCGGCGCGTTCGTGGACCGCATGAAGTTCTCGGCCGTGCTGCTGTTCATGGTGCTCTGGTCGATCTTCGTCTACGCGCCGATCACGCACTGGGTGTGGGGCGGCGGCTTCCTTGCCGGCCAGGGCATTCTCGACTTCGCCGGCGGCACCGTCGTTCATATCAATGCCGGCATCGCTGGCCTCGTGACGGCGATCTTCCTCGGCAAGCGCTACGGCTACGGCTCGGAAAACATGGCGCCGCACAACCTCGTGTACAGCGTCATAGGCGCCTCCCTGCTGTGGGTCGGCTGGTTCGGCTTCAATGCGGGTTCTGCCGCGGCCGCCAACACTTCGGCCGGCATGGCCATGGCGGTCACGCAGATCGCAACGGCTGCGGCGGCGCTCGCCTGGATGTTCATCGAGTGGCTGATCCACAAGAAGCCGAGCATCCTCGGCATCATCTCGGGCGCGGTTGCGGGTCTCGTGGCCATCACGCCGGCGGCGGGCTTTGTCGGTCCGATGGGCGCGCTCTGGATCGGCATCGCCTCGGGTCTTGGCTGCTTCTTCGCCTCGACCACCGTCAAGCGGGCGATCGGCTATGACGACTCGCTCGACGTGTTCGGCATTCACGCGGTGGGCGGCATCATCGGCGCCATCCTCACCGGCGTGTTCGCCATGGAGGCGATCGGCGGCACGCCCGGCCTGCTGGAAGGCAATCCCGGCCAAGTGCTGACGCAGATCTGGGGCATCATCGCCACCATCGTCTGGTGCGCGCTGGCGAGCTTCGTGATCCTCATCATCGTCAACATTCTCGTCGGTGTCAGGGTCAGCCAGGCGGCCGAGGTCGAGGGTCTCGACATCAACCTGCATGGCGAGGTGGTCCAATAGCGTTTCGCGCAAAACCTGAGCGACAATAAACCTAGGACTTAAAGAGCGAAGTCTCCTCCTCCCTTGACTGAGCTCTTACCTGAGCCCCGGCTTCGGCCGGGGCTCATCGCTTTTTTGGGGTTTGATTTGTCTTTGAGAGTGTCATGCCCGCGAAGGCGGGCACCCAGTATTCCCCGACGATGCAGAATCGGCGAGACGCGTCGATTACTGGGTTGCCCGGCCAAGCCGGGCAATGACAGGGCGGTAGGCTCATGCTCTAACACCGGGCCATGACGCCGCGCCCTTCGCCCACACATCTCGATGAGGTGATCGCCTCGCCGTTTCAGCGGCTGGCGCGGTTGATCGAAGGCATCGCGCCGGGTGCCGCGCCGATCGACCTTTCGCTCGGCGAGCCGAAGGGACTCATCCCGGATTTTCTCGCCCCGATCCTGCAAGAGCATCTCGGCGAGTTCGGACGCTACCCGCCGGTGCGCGGCATTCCGGCGCTGCGCGAGGCGATCGCCGGCTGGATGGGACGGCGTTACCCCGCGCTTGCCGGCGCGGTCGATCCCGAACGCCACGTGCTGCCGCTCAACGGCTCGCGCGAGGGGCTGTTCTCGGGCGTGTTTCCGGCGCTCGCGCGGAAGCCGTCGGTCCCGCGGCCGGTGGTGCTGATCCCCAATCCGTTCTACCAGGCCTACGGTGCGGCAGCCGCGGCCTCGGGCGCCGAGCCGGTGTTCCTGCCGAGCACCGCGGAAACGGATTTCCTGCCGGAGCTCGAGGCGATCGACGATGCGCTGCTCGCCCGCACGGCCGCGCTCTATCTCTGCTCGCCGTCGAACCCGCAAGGCGCCGTCGCCAGCACCGACTATCTCGCGCGTGCCATCGCGCTGGCGCGCCGCCGCGATTTTCTCCTGTTCGCCGACGAGTGCTACTCGGAGATCTATGGCGACGTGCCGCCGCCCGGCGCGCTCGAGACAGCGCAAGCCGAGACCGGCAACCTTGCCAATGTCGTCGCCTTCAATTCGCTGTCGAAGCGCTCAGGCCTGCCGGGGCTAAGATCGGGTTTCGTCGCGGGCGATCCGGAGTTCCTCGGGGCGTTCTTCCGCTTCCGCAACGTCGCCTGCCCGCAAGTGCCGTTGCCGGTGCAGCACGTCTCAGCGGCGGCCTGGGCCGACGAGCGCCACGTCGAGGAGGGCCGCGCGCTTTACCGGCGGAATTTCGACCTCGCCGACGAGATCCTGGGGAACCGCTACGGCTATCGCCGCCCGGCCGGGGCCTTCTTCCTGTGGCTCGACCTGGCCGCTTACGGCGGGGGCGAGGCGGCGGCGACAACCCTTTGGAAAGGGTGTGGTGTCAAAGTGCTGCCGGGCGCCTATCTCGCGCGCGCGGAGCCTGACGGGGACAATCCGGGCAAGGACTATGTCAGGGTCGCGCTCGTGCACGACGCTGACCGAACGCGCGAGGCCTTGAGGCGCATCACAACCGTTTTGGGTTAAGGGATGGCCAGAGGCAGAGCGAAGGGACGGCGGAAGCTTCTGCCGGGGGCGGTGCAGTCGGGGCTTCATCGCCTCATGCTCGGCTCATACGGCATGGTGTTCGTGGCGGGCGCCAGCGCCGCGTGGCTGAGCCTCGCCACCTGGTCGGTGCACGACCCCTCCTTCAACAACGCGACCCGGGTCGAGCCCCGCAATTGGCTTGGCGGCTACGGCGCCATCGTCGCCGACCTCGCCATCCAGTCGCTCGGGCTCGCGGCGATCATCTTCTTCCTGCCGCTCGCGGCCTGGGGCTGGTGCCTCATCACCGGCAACATGCCGAGCCGGAAGCGGTTCAGGCTGCTCGCCTGGCCGGCTTCGGTGATTCTGCTCGCCGCGGCGCTCTCCGCCCTGCCGCAGCCTAAGAGCTGGCCGCTGCCGAACGGGCTCGGCGGCATCTTCGGCGATTTCTTCATGGCCGGCGCGCATGTCATCGGACCGTTCCTGCCCGTTGCCGCCGTCTCTTTCGTGGCGGGTCTCGTCTTCTTCGCGGTCGGCACCATGCTGCTGCTCTATGCCTGCGGCACCAGCGTCTCAGGGCTGATCGCCGTCTGGGCGCCGCGCACGAGCGCCGCCAGCGAATGGGCCAATGCCTGGCTCGGCGCCGGGATGCATTTCTTCATCGCCTTCGGTGCGAGCCTCAAGCGCATCTTCCGCCGCAAGCGCGCCGTCCAGCATGACGACGAGGACTATTACAAGGATGAGGACGAGCCGAGCTGGGAGGAAGACGAGCAGCCCGAGCCCCGTCCCGACGGCCGCATCGAGCCGTCCTTCGGTCCGGCCCCCATCGGCGCCGACGCCGACTATGACGGCGAGGAGGACGACGAAGACCCCGAAGACGACGACGTCACCGCGCCGAGCTACCGCATTACGCGCACGGCGCCGAAGGACAAGAAGCAGCATACCGGGCTTTCCCGCGCGCCGCGCATGGACACGCCCTACGACCCGCCGCCGCTTCGCTTGCTGCAGCAGCAGCCGCGCGCCAATCGCGGCAAGGGCGTCAGCGACGAGGTACTGCAGGAGAATGCGCGGGAGCTCGAAGGCGTGCTCGCGGATTTCGGCGTCAAGGGCGAGATCACCAATGTCAGGCCCGGCCCCGTGGTTACGCTCTACGAGCTCGAGCCCGCGCCCGGTACCAAGTCCTCGCGCGTGATCGGCCTTGCCGACGACATCGCCCGGTCGATGAGCGCGGTCGCCGCGCGCGTCGCCGTGGTGCCGGGCCGCAACGCCATCGGCATCGAGCTGCCCAATGACCGGCGCGAGATGGTGATGCTGCGCGAGCAGTTCGAATCGCCCGATTTCCAGGAGAGCGACGCGCGGCTTGCGCTGGCGCTCGGCAAGAATATCGGCGGCGAGCCGATCATCGCCGACCTCGCGCGCATGCCGCATCTCCTGATCGCCGGCACCACCGGCTCGGGCAAGTCGGTCGGCATCAACACCATGATCCTGTCGCTGCTCTACCGGCTCTCGCCCGACCAGTGCAAATTCATCATGATCGACCCGAAGATGCTCGAGCTGTCGGTCTATGACGGCATTCCGCATCTGCTGGCGCCCGTGGTCACCGACCCGAAGAAGGCCGTGGTCGCGCTGAAATGGACCGTGCGCGAGATGGAGGAGCGCTATAAGCGCATGTCCAAGCTCGGTGTGCGCGACATCAAGGGCTACAACGCCCGTGTCCTCCAGGCCGAGGCCAAGGGGGAGATGCTGACCCGCACCGTGCAGACCGGCTTCGACCGCGCCACCGGCCGCGCCATCTACGAGCAGGAGGAGATGGATTACGACGCGATGCCGTTCATCGTGGTGATCGTGGACGAGATGGCGGACCTGATGATGGTCGCCGGCAAAGACATCGAGGCCGCGGTGCAGCGTCTCGCCCAGATGGCGCGCGCCGCCGGCATCCACCTCATCACTGCGACCCAGCGCCCGAGCGTCGATGTGATCACCGGCACCATCAAGGCCAACTTCCCCACCCGCGTCAGCTTCCAGGTGACCTCTAAGATCGACAGCCGCACCATTCTCGGCGAACAGGGCGCCGAGCAGCTCTTGGGCCAGGGCGACATGCTCTATATGGCGGGCGGCGGCCGCATCATGCGCGTGCATGGTCCCTTCGTCTCCGACGACGAGGTCGAGAAGGTCGTGCGCCACCTCAAGAAGCAGGGCGTGCCGGCCTATCTCGAAGCCGTCACCGAGGAAGAGGGCGGTGACGACGAGGATGGCGGGGACGCAGAGACCTATGGCGATTCCGGCAACGAGCTCTACGATCAGGCCGTGGCCGTGGTGCTGCGCGACCGCAAGGTCTCGACCAGCTATATCCAGCGCCGGCTCGGCATCGGCTATAACCGGGCCGCCTCGCTGATCGAGCGCATGGAGAAGGAAGGGCTGATCGGCGCCGCCAACCATGCGGGAAAACGCGAGATTCTGGTCGGCAGCGACGACGCCGCGCAGCCTTATTAGGCTTGCCCCGGCGGCCTCCGGCTGCCAAGAAGTTGACCAGATTTGCTTGAATCATCTATCGATTGCTACTGTCCTAGATGCTGCGCCAGTCCTTTAGAGGGGGGTGGATGACAACCAGCCGCGCCGCCGCGCTTCTGTTCGCACTGCCCCTCGTCTGGGGGCTTGCGGCCGCGCCTGCGCTGGCGGAAGAGGCCTCGACGTCGGTCGCCAAGAAGACCCCGAGCGCCGCGCCGGCCGCTGCGCCCGAAAGCCTGGCTGAGCCGCAAGACGTGCTCAGGCCATCGCTCGGCGAGGAGACCACCGGCGCCGTCGACCCTGACGACGAGCTGCCCTCCTCTACCGTCGATGAGGGCGAGGCGTGGGAGGCTGTGGTGCAGGCGAACGCAGCGCCGACGCCCCTGATCGGCGACAAGCAGGCCCAGGCGGTGCAGCGCATCAATACCTATTTCAACGGCATCACCAACCTGCAGGGCCGGTTCGAGCAGGTCGATCCCAACAACAAGCGCTCCAACGGGCGCTTCTATGTGCAGCGGCCGGGCAAGATCCGGTTCGATTACGCGCCGCCGAGCGCGCTCAGGATCGTCGCCGACGGGGCCTTCCTCGCCATCGAGGATTCGAGCCTCAAGACGGTCGAGAAATATCCCATCAAGTCGACGCCCTTCCGCCTGCTGCTCGCGGCCAATGTCGATCTCGGACGTGACGCCCGCATCGTCGGGGTCGAAAGCCAGCAGGGCTCGCTCGCCATCTCGCTCGAGGACAAGGCGGGTGACGCCGCCGGGCGCATCAAGCTGGTGTTCGACGCGGGTCCCGAGCTCACGCTCAAGCAGTGGCAGATCATCGACGCGCAGGGCCTTACGACCAGCGTCACCGTCACCGATGTCGTCACGGGGCGCCGGGTGGCGGCCGATTTCTTCAACGCCACCACGTCCTTCCAGCCTTTCCGCTAGCCTCGCGAGGCACGAGGCCGAAGGCTTGCAAGCGCCGCCACGAGGCGCCAAATTAGAGCGGAATCAACACCTTGGGCCATGGCCCGGGGCGCGTTTACCATCTGTTAAATTTTTCCGGGGGCGCCAGTTGAAATTGCCCTGAAAGCTCCTTATTTCTCTTAGCAGAAGCGAACTGCACCACTTTTCATCGGTAGTGCCCCCCGTCTAGCCGAAGGTGTGGTTCGCTCGTGCCGGCTTCCCTCCCGGCACGCGCGCGAAAAAACGCGCTTCTGGGCGCCCAACCACGCGCAGCGGTTGGGCGCCTTTCTTTTGTGCGGATGCCTGCGGCCACGGCCCGCGCCCACCACGGCTTGATAATTCACAGAACGTTTCTACCTACGGTGCTGTGGTGGGCTTCCCTCCCCATCACAGGTTCCCCCCATAAGGAACCGGAGAAGCCCCGTGCCCCCCGTCCGGGGCTTCTCTTTTGTTCATATCTCGGATGCAGCGCCGGCCGCGGTTGACCTCGACCGCGCGCGGCGATCATTTGCCACCATGCGCTTTCGGCTTGCGACCTGGAACATCAACTCGGTGCGGCTCAGGCTCGACCTGATCGAGCGCTTCGTCCGCCAGGAGCGGCCGGACGTCCTCTGCCTGCAGGAGATCAAATGCGAGGACGGCCACTTCCCGCTGCTCGCGCTGCAGGCGCTCGGCTTTCCGCACATCGCCGTCTCCGGCCAGAAGGGCTATCACGGCGTTGCCGTTCTCTCGCGCATCCCCCTCAATACGGTGAAGCGCCGCGACATCTGTGGGCGCGGGCATGCGCGGCACCTCTCCGTGGTGCTGGAGGAGCCGGCCCCGCGCGCCAAACCGCTCGTGCTGCATAATGTCTATGTGCCGGCCGGCGGCGATCTGCCGGACCCCGCGCTCAATCCGAAATTCCGCCACAAGCTCGATTTCCTCGAGGCGCTCGATTGCTGGTTCGGCGGGATGCGCGGCAAACGCGCGAACCGCATGATCATGGTCGGCGACCTGAACGTCGCGCCGCTGCCGACCGATGTCTGGTCGCACAAGCAGCTCCTGAAAGTGGTGAGCCACACGCCGGCGGAGGTTTCGCGCTTCGAGCGCATGCAGGCGTCGCACGATTGGGTCGACGTGATGCGCCGGCACGTGCCGCCGGAGGAGACGCTCTTCACCTGGTGGAGCTATCGCAACCGCGACTGGCGCAAATCGAATCGCGGGCGGCGGCTCGATCATATCTGGACGACGCGCGCGCTCGACGGCGCGGCCATCGCCATGCGCGTGCTCGACGAGGCGCGCGACTGGCCGCGCACCTCCGATCATGTGCCGGTGATCGCGGACTTCGCGTTCGATTAGCGCTTGCGCCTCGCGGCGTAGGCTGCGGCCAGCGCCTCGCGCTCGGCCCTGGTCTCCGCCATCCGTGCGCGCACGGCCGAAACCACGGCCGGGCGAGCGGTCTCCGGCGAGCCGGCATCGAAAGGCGGCGCCGGCGCATATTCGAGCCCAAGCTGAATGCCCTCGGCGAACGCACGGCCGGCAATCTCGGCGGCGAGCGTGAGTCCGAAATCCATGCCCGCGGTCACGCCGCCCCCGGTGACGAGATTGCCATCGGTGACGGCACGCGCCTTGACCGGCGTTGCGCCGTACGACGCGAGCAGATCCAGCGAATTCCAATGTGTGGTGGCACGTCTGCCTTCGAGCAGGCCCGCTTCGCCGAGAACGAGCGCGCCGGTACAGACCGAGGTCACATGGCGCGCGCCCTCTGCCTGACGACGGATAAAGTCGAGCGCCGGCCCGCTCCGCATCAAGGCATTCACGCCGGCCCCTCCCGGCACGCACAGAATGTCGAATTGCGGGCTCGCCTCGAAACTGACGGTGGGGGTCAGCATCAGCCCCGTGACACTCGTGACCGGTGCGGACGAAAGCGCGGCGAGATGGAGCTTCGCTCCCGGCAGGCCTGCGAGAACTTCATAGGGGCCAGTGACGTCGAGCTGCTGCACGTTCGGAAACAAGATGAAGCCGATCTGAAGCGTCATGGCCGCAAACGCCGGTCAGGGCACCAACTTGTAGCCGCCGGTCTCGGTGATGAGCAGCTCGGCCTGCGACGGATCCTTCTCGATCTTCTGGCGCAGGCGATAGATATGCGTCTCGAGCGTGTGCGTGGTGACGCCGGCGTTGTAGCCCCACACCTCGTGCAGCAGCACGTCGCGGGTCACCACCCGCTCGCCGGCGCGGTAAAGATATTTCAGGATCGAGGTCTCTTTCTCGGTGAGCCTGACCTTCGCCCCTTTACCGTCGACCAGGAGCTTGGCCGCCGGCTTGAACGTATACGGCCCGATGGCGAACACCGCGTCTTCGCTCTGCTCGTGCTGCCTAAGCTGCGCGCGAATCCGTGCGAGCAGCACGCCGAGGCGGAAGGGCTTGGTCACATAGTCGTTGGCGCCGGACTCCAGTCCGAGGATCGTGTCGGCATCGGAGGTCTGCGCCGTGAGCATGATGACGGGACCTTTGAAGCCGCCGCGGCGAAGCAGCTTGCAGGCCTCGCGCCCATCGAGATCGGGCAGCCCTACGTCGAGCAGAACGAGGTCGATATGGCCGTTGCGGGCCTGGGCGAGGCCTTCCTGCGCCGTCGGGGCAGTCGCGGTCTCGAACTCCTCGTGCAGGGAAAGCTGCTCGCTCAAGGTCTCGCGCAGCTCGTCGTCGTCATCGACGATGAGGATCTTGCGCACATTGCTCATGGCAGTCCTCCGCTCGCCCGGGGCTGGCACGGTTGTAAGCGGGCCTTGGACCTGGGACAAGTAGGCCGCGTATGGGGATCAGACGATCACGGATAATTGTGGTGAACCGCGCGCCGGGCAGCACGGCTGACCGGCGGCGAAGCGAGGCGCGCGTGCTGCTGGCGCATGGGGTACGCCGCGCGGCGCTCGGACGCTCCGGCATCGCTGTGCTGAAGCGCGAGGGCGACGGCGCGACGCCGCTCGGGCGCTTTCCGATCCGTCAGGTTCTTTATCGCGCCGACCGTGTGAGGCGGCCGCGTACGAGATTGCCGGTGCGCGCGATCCGCGCCGGCGATGGCTGGTGCGAGGAGCCCGCAGACCGCAACTATAACCGCCTCGTCAAGCTCGTGCCGGGAAGCACGGCCGACCGGCTCGCGCGCGCGGACCACCTCTACGATCTGATCCTGGTGCTCGGGCATAACGACTTGCCGCGCGTGCGCGGCCGCGGCAGCGCGATCTTCATGCACCTGCCGCGCGAGGGTTACACGCCGACCGCCGGCTGCATCGCGCTGTCGATGCGCGACCTCGAAGCGTTGCTTCGCCAGGTGCACCGTAAGACGATGATCGTCGTGCGCTAACTCTCCGCGTTGTCATGCCCGCGTAGGCGGGCACCCAGTACGCACTGCTTCTCGACGCCTCGATTACTGGTCGTCCGCCTTCGCGAGTGAATGAGCAGGCGGCCAATCAATGGCTCTCCCTCTCGCCGAAGATGGCAGTGCCGACGCGCACATAGGTCGCGCCGAATTGAATCGCGCGGGCGAAATCTCCGCTCATGCCCATGCTGAGCTCGGTGAGACCGAGCTTCTCGGCGAGCTTGGCGAGCAGGGCAAAATGCATCGCCGGCTCCTCATCGAAGGGCGGGATGCACATCAGGCCGTCGATCGAAAGCCCGAACGTGTCGCGGCAGAGCGCGATGAAGGCCTCCGTGTCGCCCGGCGGGACGCCCGCCTTTTGCGGTTCCTCGCCGGTGTTGACCTGCACGAACAGCCGCGGCTGCTTTTCCGCGCGGGCCATCTCCTCGGCGAGGGCGCGGGCGAGCTTCGGCCGGTCGAGCGTCTCGATGACGTCAAACAGCGCAACCGCCTCGCGTGTCTTGTTGGATTGCAACGGGCCGATCAGGTGCAGCTCGATGTCGGGATGCTGCGCCTTCAGCGCCGGCCATTTCGCGTGCGCTTCCTGCACGCGGTTCTCGCCGAACACGCGCTGGCCGGCGGCGATGGCTTCTTCGATGACGGGCGCCGGTACGGTCTTGCTTACGGCGATCAGCTTCACGGCCGACAGCTTGCGGCCGGCAGCCTCGGCGGCCAGCGCGATCTCCTGCCGCACGAGGCCGAGCCGGTCTTTGATGTCGCTCGCGTCCTGCTTCCTGTTCATAGGCAGCTTCTAGCAGTCCCGCGCGCATCGCGCAGCTTGACCGCATCGGGCATTTGGGCTCGATTGCCGCGCGAATAGGGCGCCAACGGACAGATCGACGACTAAAGACCACGGACATGGCGGCGGAACGCGAACGCTACGACGCGCCGAAGCGCGAGAAGCACTGGCAGGCCGAATGGGAGAAGCGCGGCATCTTCCGCGCGGCCGAGGACGGCGCGCGCCCGAAATACTACGTTCTAGAGATGTTCCCCTACCCTTCGGGGCGCATCCATATGGGCCATGTGCGGAACTACACGATGGGCGACGTGGTCGCCCGCTATATGCGCGCGCGCGGCCACAACGTGTTGCACCCGATGGGCTGGGACGCGTTCGGCCTGCCGGCGGAGAACGCGGCGATCGAGCGGGGCGTCCATCCCGCCAAATGGACCTACGACAACATCGCCACCATGCGCGGCCAGCTCAAGAGCATGGGGCTTTCCATCGACTGGTCCCGCGAGCTCGCGACCTGCGACCTTGACTACTACCACCAGCAACAGCGCCTGTTCCTCGACATGCTCAAAGCGGGGCTGGTCGACCGCAAGACGCGCAAGGTGAACTGGGATCCGGTTGATCAGACCGTGCTCGCCAACGAGCAGGTGATCGACGGGCGCGGCTGGCGCTCGGGCGCGCTGGTCGAGCAGCGCGAGCAGCCCGAGTGGGTGTTCAAGATCACCGACTACGCGCAGGACCTGCTCGATGCGCTGGAGCGGCTCGACCGCTGGCCAGAGAAGGTGCGGCTGATGCAGGCGAACTGGATCGGCCGGTCCGAGGGCCTGCTGGTCCGCTTCGAGACGATCGCCGGCACCGCGCCGAAAGGCTACGGCGAGATCGAGGTGTTCACCACGCGGCCCGATACGCTGTTCGGCGCGGCCTTCATCGCCATCGCGCCGGATCATCCTTTGGCGAAAGCTGTGGCGGAGAAAGACGCGGGCGCGTCCGCCTTCATCGCCGAGACGCAGCGGCACGGCACGACCGCGGCTGAGCTCGAGACCCAGGAAAAGCGCGGCTATGACACGGGCGCCCGCGTGGCGCATCCGCTCGTGCCTGGCGCCGAGTTGCCGGTCTACATCGCCAATTTCATCCTGATGGATTACGGCACGGGCGCGATCTTCGGCTGTCCGGCGCACGACCAGCGCGATCTCGAATTCGCCCGCGCCTACGACCTGCCGGTGCTGCCCGTGGTGCTGCCGCCGGACGCGGACGCCGCAACCTTCGCGATCGGCGACGAGGCCTATACCGGCGACGGCACGCTGATCAATTCAGGCTTTCTCGATGGCCTCGACATCGATGCCGCCAAGACCGCTGTCGCTGACAAGCTCGAGCAGCAGAAGCTCGCCGGCAAACCGCAAGCCAAGCGCAAGGTCGAGTATCGCCTGCGTGACTGGGGCATCTCGCGGCAGCGCTATTGGGGCTGCCCGATCCCGATGATCCATTGCGAGACCTGCGGGATCGTGCCGGTGCCCGAGCGGGATCTGCCGGTGAAGCTTCCGGACGACGTGAGCTTCGACACGCCCGGCAATCCGCTCGACCATCATCCGACCTGGAAGCATGTCGCCTGTCCGCAATGCGGTGGCCCGGCGCTACGCGAGACCGACACGATGGATACGTTCGTCGACTCGTCCTGGTATTTCGCGCGCTTCTGCTCGCCGCGTGCCGGCTCGCCGACCGATACCAACGCGGTCGGCCACTGGCTGCCGGTCGATCAATATATCGGCGGCGTCGAGCACGCGATCCTGCACCTCCTCTATTCGCGCTTCTTCACCCGCGCCATGCATCGCACCGGACACGTCACGCTCGACGAGCCGTTCGCCGGTCTCTTCACCCAGGGCATGGTCACGCACGAGACGTACAAAGACCAGGCCGGCAAATGGCTGCTGCCGGAGGAAGTGACGATCAGCGACGGCAAGGGCGTGCACGCCAAGACCGGCGCGCCGGTGACCATCGGCGCCGTCGAATCGATGTCGAAGTCGAAGAAGAACGTGGTCGATCCCGACACCATCATCGCCAAATACGGAGCCGACACCGCGCGCTGGTTCATGCTGTCCGACACGCCGCCCGAGCGCGATATCGAGTGGACCGCGTCCGGCGTCGAAGGCGCCTACCGCTTCCTGCAGCGGGTCTGGCGGCTGGTCGGGGAGGCCGCGGCCAAAGGCGCCGCGCCCGGCGCACCCAAGCCCGCCCAATTCGGCGCCGACGCCGAGCAGCTCCGCCGCACCGCACACAAGGCCGTCGCGGCCGTCACCGCCTCGATCGAGAAGCTCCGCTTCAATACGGCCGTCGCCCAAATCTATGAGCTGGCCAATGCCCTCTCGTATGGGTTGCAAAACTCAGAGATACAGCCTGATGCCGATATGCGTTATGCTTTGCGGGAGGCGGCGGAGTATCTCGTCCGCATTGCCGCCCCGATGATGCCGCATCTTGCCGAGGAGTGCTGGGCGGCGCTTGGGCACACCACGCTGCTGGCCGAGGAGCCCTGGCCCGTGCCCGATCCGGCGCTCCTGGCCGAGGACACGGTGACCATCGCGGTCCAGGTCAACGGCAAGCGGCGGGGCGAATTGACGATTGCGCGAGACGCCGCGAAGGCAGATATTGAAGCTGCGGCGTTGGGCCTCGAATCCGTGGCCCGCGCCATAGGGGGACGCAAAATAAAAAAGGTGGTCGTCGTGCCGCAGAGGATCGTCAATGTGGTGGCGTAGCTCTGCCTTGGCCGCTGTGCTGATCGGCGCGGTTAGCCTCGGGCTGGCCGGCTGCGGATTCCAGCCGCTTTACGGCGGCTCGACCGTAGGTGGCGCGCGCCTGCCCGAATTGATGAAGACCGTCGACGTGACGCCCGTGCCCGGCCGGGTCGGCCAGAAGGTGCGCAACGAGCTGATCTTCGAGAACACGGGCGGCGGCTATGCCGCGCCCACCAAATACCGGCTCGACATCGCCGTCAGGGAACGGGTGATCGATCAGCTCGTGCAGATCAGCGGCGATGCGACGAGCCAGGTCTACGAGCTTCAGGCGAGCTTCAAGCTCGTCAATGTCGCGAATGGCCAGGTCATCTACCAGGGCAACGCGATGTCCCGCGCACCCTATAACCGCTTCCAGGAAATCTTCGCCAATGTGCGCGCGCGCTACGACGCGGAGAACCGCGCCGCGCGGACGGTCGCCGAAAGCATCAAGACGCAGCTCGCCGCCTATCTCTCCAACGCGGCCTGAGTCAGTGTCATTCCCGCGTAAGCGGGAATCCAGTAGTCGATGGTCCGGCATTCCTTTCTGAGGTCTCTGCTTACTGGGTGCCCGCCTACGCGGGCATGACACCGTCATGGTCGCCTACAAAGCCTCAGGCGTCGCCGCCTTCATCAGGTCGCCCGATCCGGCGGCGCGCGCGATGCTGCTCTATGGGCCTGACGCGGGGCTCGTGGCGGAGCGTGCCGCGGCGCTGGCCGACAAGCTCGCCCGCGGCGCCAAGGGCGCGGTCGAGATCGTGCGGCTCGACGATCGCGACCTCGCCGAGGATCCCGCGCGCATCGAGGTCGAGCTGCGCACCCGTCCCATGTTCGCCGAGGGCAAGGTCGTGCGCGTGACCGCCGGCGTGCGGCTCGACGTGCCGTCGCTGAAGGCGCTGCTTGCCGCGCCGTTCGACCATGCCCTGATCGTCGAGGCCGGCAACCTCAGGCCCGACTCGGGCTTGCGCAAATTGTTCGAGACCAACAAGGAAGCCGCGGCGCTCCCCTGCTATGGCGACGAGCGCACGCTCGCCGCGCTGATCGATCAGGAGCTGTCCGACGCGGGGCTACGCATCGACAGCGAGACGAAGGCTTATCTCCTCACGCGGCTCGGCGCCGACCAGGCGCTGTCTCGTGCCGAGGTCGTCAAGCTCGCGCTCTATGCCGCAGGAGCCGGTAACGTCGCGCAAGACGATATCGACGCCGTGGTCGGCGATGCGGCGGAGATCGCGCTCGAGAACTTCGTTTATGCCGGCAGCGGTGGCGAGCCCGGCGCGGCACTCGCCGAGCTTCGACGCCTCGCCGCCGCCGGCACCGACCTCTCCTCGGCGCTCGCCGCGCTCGGCCGGCACTTCACGCAGTTGCACCGCGTGGCTGCGGCACAGGCCGGCGGCAGCGTCGACCAAGCGATGCGCGGGCTCCGGCCGCGCCCGCATTTCAAGCGCGAGGCTCAGTTCCTGGCCCACGCCAAGCGCTGGGGCGCGAACCGGCTGGCCGAAGCCTTGCCGCAGATCCAGGAGGCGATCAGGCGCACGCGGCTCCAGCCCGATCTCGAAGCCGCCTTCGCCGAGCGCCTGCTGCTCGCGCTCACGTCCAAGACGTTCGCGCCCGACCACCATGCGCGGGCTTGATCGCCGCATGCAGGCCCTATATCCGACCGAGGAACGCGAGCGGAACGGATTGCCGGGTCAAGCCCGGCAATGACGAGCGGAGAATCATGACCCAGCGCGACGACACGGCCGAGCTCCGCGCCAAGCTCTTCATGCTGCTGAAGCAACGCGCCTTCCGGCGCGGGCGCATCGTTCTCGCCTCGGGCAAGGAGAGCGACTACTATTTCGACATGAAGCCCGCGATGCTCGACCCCGACGGCGCGGCGCTGCTTTCCGAGCTGATCCTGCGCGAGCTGCGAGACGTCGAGGCCGATTGCGTCGGCGGGATCGAGATGGGCGCCGTGCCGCTGGTCGCGCCGGTCGCCATGAAGAGTCCGGAGCACGGACGGCATCTGCAAGGCTTCTTCGTGCGGAAGTCCGTCAAGGACCACGGCACCAAGAAGCGCGTCGACGGCGCGGACATTGCCGGCAAGACCGTCGCCATCCTCGAGGACGTGACCACGACCGGGGGCTCTTCGCTCGACGCGGTCAACGCGGTGCGCGAGGCGGGCGCCACGGTCGCGGTCGTGCTGTCGATCCTCGACCGTGGAGAGGGCGCCGCCGAGCTCTATGCCGGCGCCGGTGTGCCGTTCCGCTCGCTGTTCCGCGCCGAAGAGTTTCTCAAGAGCTAGCCGCCTGCATGGCCCCAAACCTCCCCCTCGTGGGGAGGTCGGAGTTCGCTCTGGCGAACTCCGGGTGGGGGGCTAGTTCTGAAATGCAGGGATACTCACCCCACCCGCTCGGCCTTCAGCCGAGCGCCCTCCCCATCAAGGGGAGGGATGGTGCGCCGGCAAAGGCTCAGGAGAAGTTTGGCTACCGCGAGCGGAGCAGGCGTCTCCGCAGTTCCTCGAACTGGTCGAGGCTCGTGTAGCGGAGGCGGAGCTCGCCCTTCTCGCCCTTGCCGCGGATCTCGACGGCAAGCCCGAGCGCCTCGTGCAACTCGGCCTCGGCAGCTCTGATATCGGCGGATTTTCCCTTTTTCTGCTGGGACTTAGCCTGAGCCTTGCCTTGCGTCAGGGCTTCGATATCGCGCACCGTTAACCCTTCGTTAACGATACGAAGCGCGAGTGCCGCGGCATCGGGCCGGCCGACCAGCGCGCGCGCATGGCCGGCGCTGAGCGAGCCCTCCCGCACCAGGTCCTGCACGCCTTCGGGCAGGCGCAACAGGCGGAGCATGTTGGCGAGGTGGCTGCGGCTCTTGCCGATGACCTTGGCGAGGTCCTCCTGCGTGTAGCCGTGGCCGTCCATCAGGAGCTTATAGCCCTCGCCCTCCTCGATCGCGTTCAGATCCTCGCGCTGGACGTTCTCGATGATGGCGATCTCGACCGCTTCCTGGTCGGACAGCGCGCGCACCACGACCGGAACCTCGTGCAGACCGGCGCGCTGTGCCGCCCGCCAGCGCCGCTCGCCGGCAACGATCTCGTAGGTGGTGGGATCGGCGGCCGACGGCCTGACCACCAGCGGCTGCACCAGCCCGCGCTCGCGGATCGAGGCGGCGAGCTCCTCGAGCTGGTCCTCGGAGAAGCTCCGCCGCGGATTGAAACGTCCGGGCTTGATCAGGCCAAGCGGCAGGCTGCGCTTGTCGTCCTCTGCCCCGCTGATCAGCGAAGCGAGCCCGCGCCCAAGCCTACTGTTCCGTTGTGCGCCCGCCGCCATTGCCTTCTCCTCTTCCCCTTTGATGCGCTTGTAGATGATCATGCCGCACGCATGCGCCGCTCGCGCTCGATCACCTCCGATGCGAGCTGGATGTAAGCCTGGCTGCCGGAGCAGCGATAATCGTAGAGCAGCACGGGCTTGCCGTGGGACGGCGACTCGGCCACGCGCACATTGCGCGGGATCACCGTGGTGTAGACCTTTTCGCCGAGCACCTGCCGCACGTCCTTCACCACCTGGTCGGACAGGCTGGTGCGCTGATCGTACATGGTCAGCACCACCCCGTGGATTTGCAGCTTCGGGTTCAGCCGCACGCGGATCTCCTCCACCGTGCCGAGAAGCTGCGCCAGGCCTTCGAGCGCGAAGAACTCGCATTGCAGCGGCACGAGCACCGCGTCAGCCGCGGCGAGCGCGTTGACGGTGAGCAGGTTCAGCGAAGGCGGACAGTCGATGAGAATGTAGGTCGTGGCCGCGTCGGCCGGCTCGGCGGCGATCATGGCGGCGAGGCAATCGCGCAGGCGATAGTGCTTGTTGCCGGCGCTCGCCGCTTCACGCTCGAAGGCCATCAGGTCGATGGTGGCCGGCACGATCTTGAGCCGGGGCACATGCGTCTGCGCGGCGGCCTGGGCGATCTCAGCGCGGCCTGACAGGACGTCGAAGGTCGAGAGCGGCCGGTGGTCGATGCCGAGCCCGGTCGAGGCATTGCCTTGCGGATCGAGGTCGACGATCAGGACGCGCTCCCCGACCGCCGCGAGCGCGGTGCCGAGATTGATGGCGGTCGTGGTCTTGCCGACGCCACCCTTCTGATTGGCGAGCGCGAGGATGCGCGTGGCGTGGCGGCCGTAGCCCATCACGGCGCCCTCGCCTTGAGTTTGGTGATCTCGACGATATGCGAATCCGCCGCGGTCAGGCTTGGATGCAGCTTCGCGTCGAAGGTCCAGGCCTCGCGCGCGGCCTCGATCTCGGTTTCGGCTTCGCGTCCCTTCAAGAATAGCCCGTGCGTCTCGGGACCGAAGAACGGCGCTGCGAGGTCGAGGAGCTGCGGCAACGGCGCGAGGGCGCGTGCGCTGATGATGTCGGGTTTTGACAGGTCGGCGCGTGCGGCGAGCGCTTCGATGCGCGTGTCATGCACCGTGACCGGCGCGTCCGTCGCGCGCGCGACCTCGGCGAGGAAGGCGCATTTCTTGCGGTTCGCTTCCACGAGATGCATGCGGAAATCCGCCTTCCCGGCATTGATAAGCGCCACCACGAGCCCGGGAAAGCCTGCCCCTGAGCCGAGATCCAGCCAGAGTCGCGCGTCCGGCGCAAGCTTTGCGAGCTGCGCGGAGTCGGCGAAATGACGCGACCAGAGCGAAGGGACGCTGGAGGGTGCGACGAGATTCGTCGATTTCTGCCAGTGCGCCAGGAGCTCGGCGTAGCGCTCCAGCCTGTGGATTGTTTCACGTGGAACTATAAAGGCTTCCGCGAACGCGGCGGGCCCCGCCACATCTTTGGGCTCGGCCGGGCGCCTCATCAAGCGCTCTTGGCCGCGGCGCCCTTCTTCAGATGCGCGAGCAGGAGCATCAGCGCCGCCGGCGTCATGCCGTCCAGCCGCGCGGCCTGGCCGAGGCTCGCAGGCCGATGAAGCTCGAGCTTCTGGCGGAGCTCGGTCGAGAGACCGGGCAGCGCGCCGTAAGCGAAGCCCGGCGGAATGGCGAGTGCCTCGTCCTTGCGGAACGCGGCGATGTCCTCTTCCTGCCGCTCGACATAGACGGCGTAGCGCGCATCGACCGCGAGCTGCTCGGCGATATGCGCATCGAGCTTGGCCGTCGCGGGCCAGATCGCGGCAAGGCGTGCGAGATCGACACCAGGATAGCTCAGCAGCTCGAAGGCGCTCCGCTTGCGTCCATCGCGATTGATGGTGAGGCCATGCTTGGCGGCTTGGTCGGGCGTCATTGCAAGACCGCGTAGCAACGCCGCGCCGTCGGCAAGCTGCTTCTGCTTCGCCGCGAAGCTTTGCGCGCGTGCGGTGCCGACGCAGCCGATGCTCACGCCGAGCGGGGTCAGGCGCTGGTCCGCGTTGTCGGCGCGGAGCGTCAGCCGATATTCGGCGCGGCTCGTGAACATGCGATAGGGCTCGGTCACGCCGCGCGTGACGAGATCGTCGATCATCACGCCGAGATAGCCGTCGGCGCGCGTGACGCTGAAGCGGTCCGCCGCGCCAGACGCCGCGAGCGCCGCGTTGATGCCGGCGACGACACCCTGCCCGGCAGCTTCCTCGTAGCCGGTGGTGCCGTTGATCTGGCCGGCCAGGAACAGCCCGCGCAGCGCCTTGGTCTCCAGGCTCGGCTGCAGCTCGCGCGGGTCGACATAGTCGTACTCGATCGCATAGCCCGGGCGGATCACGCGCGCGCCTTCGAGCCCCGGGATGGTCGCCAGGAACGCGAGCTGCACGTCCTCGGGGAGCGAGGTCGAGATGCCGTTGGGGTAGACGGTGTCGTCGTCCAGGCCTTCCGGCTCGAGGAAGATCTGATGGCTGCCGCGCTCCTTGAAGCGCACGACCTTGTCCTCGATCGACGGGCAGTAGCGCGGGCCGGTGCTCTCGATCGCGCCGGAATACATCGGCGCGCGGTCGAGGTTCGTTTCGATGATGGCGTGGGTCGCCGCGTTGGTATGGGTGATGTAACAGGCAATCTGTGGCGTCTCGATGCGTTCGGTCAGGAAGGAGAACGGGCGAGGCGGGTGGTCGCCGTGCTGCACCTCAAGGCTGTCCCAGCGGATGGTCTTACCGTCGAGGCGCGGCGGGGTGCCGGTCTTGAGCCGGCCCATGCGCAGGCCAAGGCCGTAGAGCCGCTCCGACAGGCCCAGGGCAGGCGCTTCGCCGATGCGGCCTGCCGGGATCTTGCGCTCGCCGATATGGATCAGCCCGCGCAGGAAGGTACCGGTGGTCAGCACCACGGCGCCGGCCCGGATCGTGCGCCCGTCAGCCGTCAGCACGCCGTTAACCATGCCGTCGGCGACAAGCAGGTCCTCGACCGCCGCCTCGATCACCTCGAGGTTCGGCGTGGCGCGGATCGCCGCCTGCATGGCCTCGCGGTAGAGCTTGCGGTCGGCCTGGGCACGAGGCCCCTGCACTGCCGGTCCCTTGCTGCGGTTCAGCACGCGGAACTGGATGCCGGCGGCGTCGGTCACACGGCCCATCAGGCCGTCGAGCGCATCGATCTCGCGCACGAGATGGCCCTTCCCCAGCCCGCCGATCGCCGGGTTGCAGGACATCTCGCCGATGGTGGCGAAGCTATGCGTGACCAGCGCCGAGTGCGCGCCCATGCGCGCCGCGGCGGCGGCAGCCTCGCAACCGGCATGGCCGCCACCGATCACGATGACATCGTGGGTCCTGCTCATGGCCGCTAGGTAATGCGTTCGGCCGCCAGCGTCCATGTTTCACGTGAATCGGTTGGAGCCGGCGGCCCTGATTGTTTCACGTGAATCATTTGCCGATGCAGAACTCGGCGAAGATGGCGCCCAGCACTTCCTCCACGTCGATGCGCCCGGTGAGGCGGCCAAGATGATGCGCGGCGATGCGGAGCTCTTCGGCTTTCAACTCTGGACTCAAGGACTTGTCGCCAAACCGCGCGAGCGCCGCACTGACGGCTCCCAGCTCAGTGCGATGGCGGGCCCGGGTCATCAGTGGCGCGGCCGCCCCCTGCCCGGCCGCCGCTAGCGCCTCGGCTTCGAGCCGCGCGACCAGGTTGTCGAGCCCCTCGCTGGTCTTGGCCGAGACCGCCAGCGCACCTTCGGGCAACGCAGCGGCCGCGTCCGGAGCCAGATCGAGCTTGTTCAGAACCGCTATTTCGACCGCACATGTTTGCGCGTGCTTGTCCTTGCTTGCGCCAAGGCCAGCCATCGCGGTCCGTGACGGATCGGTCGCGTCCGCGAGCCACAGCACGATGCCGGCGTCCTCGACGCGGGCCAGCGCGCGGGTCACGCCCTCCGCCTCCACCCGTCCCGCAGCCTCCCTTATCCCCGCCGTGTCGCTGAGGACGACGGGGATGCCGCCAAGGTCGAGATGCACCTCGATTACGTCGCGGGTCGTGCCCGCTTCCTCCGACACGATCGCCACGTCGCGGCGCGCGAGCGCGTTCAGCAGCGACGACTTGCCGACATTGGGCGGACCGGCGATGACCACGCGCACGCCATCGCGCAGACGCTCGCCGCGCCGGTCGGCCAGGTGCGCCCCGATCGCTCCGCGCAAACCTGCGACAATGGCGCCGACCTTCACGCTCACGTCGGTCGTGACGTCGGCCTCGTCCGCGAAGTCGAGCCCCGCCTCCATCAGCGCCTGCGCCTTGAGCAGCTCGGCGCGCCAGCTTTCGTAGAGCCGCCGCAGCGCGCCTTCGGATTGCGCCAGCGCCTGGCGCCGCTGCGCTTGCGTTTCGGCCTGCACGAGATCCGCCAAGCCTTCGACCTCGGTCAGATCGAGCCTGCCGTTCTCGAACGCGCGCCGGGCGAACGCGCCGGGCTCGGCCAGTTGCGTGCCGGGCACCGTCAGCACCGCATCGATGACGGCCTGCACCACGGCGCGGCTGCCATGCACCTGGAGCTCGGCCATGTCTTCGCCGGTGAAGCTCGAAGGCGCGGGAAACCACAGCACGAGCCCGCGGTCGAGCGGCTCGCCGCGCAGTCCAATCCTGCGCAGCGTAGCGCGGCGGGGAGGGGGCGTGCCCCCGCAGATCGCCTCGAGCACGGCGCCGGTACGCGGTCCGGACACCCGGATCACCGCGATGGCCGCGCGCCCGGCGCCGCTCGCCAGCGCCACAATCGTATCCTGCGTGCTCATCATGACAGCCTGAAGCGCAACATCTATGGTCGATCAACGAGCCCTGTCACTCGGAGCGAGCACATGCCGGCGAGCAACAAGCAGCTTGGGTCCTGTCTTTGCGGCGAGGTCAGGTTCGAGATTGTCGGCGATTTCGAGCGGTTCTTCCTGTGTCATTGCGGACGCTGCCGCAAGGACACGGGGTCGGCGCACGCGGCGAACCTGTTCTCCTCGACGGCGAAGCTCACCTGGCTATCCGGCGAGGCCAAGATCAAGACATTTCGGGTGCCATCCTCGCGGCATGTAAAGGCCTTTTGCTCGGCATGCGGCTCGGCGGTCCCGCACGTCTATGGCAATGGCGCTCTCTTGGTCGTCCCGGCCGGCAGTCTCGACAGCGCGGTCGACATTCGGCCCCAAGCGCATATTTTCTTCGCGAGCCGTGCGAATTGGGATCAGCACCTGGAAGACGTTCCCAAATTCGACGAGCTGCCTCCCTGAGATCGCGCCGATCTTCCGCCTGTGCAATTGCGTTATCCTAGGCGGCGAGGAGAAGGAGAGCCATGCAGGAGCGCGCGACAGGCAACCAGCTCGGCGGCGAGACGAGCCCCTATCTGCTGCAGCACGCCGGCAACCCGGTGCATTGGCGGCCCTGGGGCGAGGCGGCGCTCGCCGAGGCGCGCGCGACGGGCAAGCCGATCCTGCTCTCGGTCGGCTACGCCGCCTGCCATTGGTGCCACGTGATGGCGCATGAGAGCTTCGAGGACGAGGCGACCGCGCGCGTGATGAACGAGCTCTTCGTCAACATCAAGGTCGACCGCGAGGAGCGCCCGGACGTCGACGCGATCTATATGGGCGCGCTGCATGCGCTCGGCGAGCAGGGCGGCTGGCCGCTCACCATGTTCCTGAACGCCGACGGCGAGCCGTTCTGGGGCGGCACCTACTTCCCGAAGGAGGAGCGCTTCGGCCGGCCGTCATTCGTCCGTGTACTGAATGAAATCGCACGCATCTACGCGCAGGAGCCGGACAAGGTCGCGCAGAATGCGCGCGCGCTGCGCGAGGTGCTGCAGCCGTCGCGTCGCGGTGCTGCCGGTGCGCCGCCGACCGACTTGGCACTTGCCGATCTCGCGCGGCGGCTGGTCGGCGCCGTCGATCCGGCGAATGGCGGCTTGCGCGGCGCACCGAAATTTCCGCAAGCGCAGTTCTTCGGCTTTCTGTGGGACGCGGGGCTGCGCTACGGCCTGCCCAACCCGCTCGAGGCCACCCACCTCACGCTGACCCATATCGCGCAAGGCGGCATCTACGATCATCTCGGCGGCGGCTTCGCGCGCTACGCCGTCGACGAGCGGTGGCTCGTCCCGCATTTCGAGAAGATGCTCTACGACAACGCGCTCCTGGTCGAATTGATGACGCAAGCGTGGCGGGAGACGAGGTCACCGCTCTACGCGCAGCGCATCGAGGAGACGATCGGCTGGCTGTTGCGAGAGATGGTGGTGGAGGAGGGGGGCCTTGCGTCCTCGCTCGACGCCGACAGCGAAGGCGAGGAAGGCAAGTTCTATGTGTGGAGCCTCGCCGAGATCGCGGACGTGCTTGGGCCCGACGATGCGAAGCTCTTCGCCGAGATCTACGACGTCACGCCGGGCGGGAATTTCGAAGGCCACAACATCCTCAACCGGCTGAACGCGATCGAGCTGCGCGATGGCGAGACCGAGGCGCGCCTTGCCGACATGCGCGCCAAGCTGCTCGACCGGCGCGGGTTGCGCGTCCGGCCTGGCTTCGACGACAAGGTGCTCGCCGACTGGAACGGGCTCGCGATCGCCGCGCTCGTCAACGCCGCCGATTCGTTCGAGCGGGCCGATTGGTTGGAGGCCGCTGAGCGCGCCTACGCTTTCGTCCGTGAACGGATGAGTTCGGACGGGCGGTTGTTCCACTCCTATCGCGCAGGCGAGGCCAAGGCGCCGGCCACCGCCAACGACTACGCCAACCTGATCAAGGCCGCGCTCGCGCTCGCCAATGTGACCGGCAAAGGCGATTACGTCGAGCAGGCGCGCGCCTGGGCGGAGGTGCTCGACAAGCACTATTGGTCCGAGGAGCTCGGCGGCTATTACTTCACCGCGGACGACACCGGCGACTTGATCGTGCGGCCGTTCAGCGGGCAGGACGAGGCGACGCCAAATGCCAACGGCGTGATGGTGTCGAACCTGGTCGCGCTCAATCTCTGGACCGGCGAGGACCGCTATCGCGCGCGGGCCGAGACCATCCTGCGGAGCTTCGCCGGCGCCATGTCGGAGCAGGTGCTGGCGCATTGCGGTCTGCTCGGCGCCGCGCTCTTGTCCTACGCGCCGGCGCTTGTCGTGTTGATCGTGCCGGATGGCACCGACGCGCACGCGTTGCGTGCGGCGCTCCGCGACGTGTCGCTGCCGAATGTGGTGGTGCAGGAGATCGGGGAGGGGGAGGCTCTGCCTGCCTCGTCACCAGCGCACGGCAAGACCGCGCTCGACGGCAAGCCCACCGCCTATGTCTGCATCGGCCCGCAATGCTCCCTGCCGGTGACCGACCCTGCGAAGCTCGTCGAGACCATCCGCGCCGCGCGCCAAGTCACCTTCGCCTAGCTGTCCGCGCACAATCTCTCAGGTTGTCATGCCCGCGAAGGCGGGCACCTAGTAATCGTTGACCGTGCAGAATGGCGAAGCGGTTGGATTACTGGGTCGCCCGGTCAAGCCGGGCGATGACATGCGGAGGAGTATGAAGTTAGCTGGTTGAGTCCGAGAGCCACGCCGCGAGCACGCGCTCCGTCAGCGCGTCGCAGTCGGCGCCGGCGAAGGGGAACGTGCCGCTTAGCGCCTCGCGCAGATCGGCGCCGAGCTCGCTTTGTAACCGCCGGCGGGCGCGCAAGGCCCGCGTCTTCACCGTCTCCTTAGGAAGCTGCAAGGCGTCGGCGGTTTCCTCCACGCTCAATCCCTCGATCTCGCGCAGCACGAACACGGTCCTGAACTCTTGCGGCAGTTTCGCGATCGCTTCCTCGAGCAGCGTCCTGATCTGGCGATGCATCAAGTCCGCGTCGGGCGCGGCAGGGCTTGCGGGCGCGCTCATGACTTTTCCCCGGTAGTCGTCCATCACCGCGACCGATCGATCCTGCAAGAGCCGCGCGCGGCGCTCGGTCGTGCGGCGGCGCTGGAGCGCCTCGTTGACGACGATGCGCGTGAGCCAGGTCGAAAGCGCGGCGCGGCCGTCGAAGCTTTCGATCGCGGTGAAGGCCTTGAGATAGCCATCCTGCACGGCCTCCTCGGCCTCGGCGCGGTTCTTGAGGATGCTCCAGGCCGCGCGATAGAGGCGCTGATTGTTCCGCCGCGTGATGAGGCGCACGGCCTGGGCATCGCGCCGGACCACGAGACGGCACAGCTCGATGTCGCTCGCCTGCTCATAGTCCAGCGCGGTCTCTGCCATCGCGGCGCTCGCCTTCATTGGAGCTGCTTCGCCAATTCTTCGGCGTGATGCTGATGCGCCTGGAACAGGGCAAGGCCCTTCTCCAGGAGCGCTTTCAGCTCGGCGTTCTCCGCCGACGGGATCAGCGTCTTCTCCAGCGCGTCGTTGACGGTCTTATGATGCGCCACTTCGTTGGCGACATAGGCCTTGTCGAACGCGGCGCCGTCGAGCTTGGCAAGCTTCGCCCGTTCCTCTTCCGCCGACTTGGTGAGGCTCTGGCTGGTCGGGTTGTCGGCCGGCGTGACGTTGAGCTTCTTGACCAGCGCGAGCGCCTGGTCGTTGACGACGGTGTGGTCGCCGATCATGCGCTGGGCGAAGGCGCGCACGTCCTTGTTCTTTGCCTTGTCGACCGCCTGCTTGCCGGTCTCGATGTCGATGAGGCCTGCGGTGTAGGCGATATGGGCGATCTGCGGATCGGTGGGCTTGTCGGCGGCGAACGCTGCGTTCGCCAGGCTGAAGCTTAGCGCGGCGAGCAGGCCGATGATTTTGCTCATGACTGGGGCTCCTCTGTTACGAGATGCCCCATTTGATGGCGCGAGGTGCTGGGAGGTTCCCGAGAAAGAAAGCGTAGCCCTAGCCGTTGTCATGCCCGCGTAGCCGGGCACCCAGTAATCCCAGGCCGTGCAGAACCGACGACGCGCGTCGATTACTAGGTCGCCCGGTCAAGCCGGGCCATGACACGCGGATAGGGAATCAGCAGACCCCTAAGTGTTCATCGACTCGAAGAAGTCGGCGTTGTTCTTGGTCTGCTTCAGCTTGTCGAGCAGGAACTCGATCGCGTCCTGCGTGCCCATCGGGTTCAGGATGCGGCGGAGCACGTACATCTTCTTGAGCTGATCGTTCGGCACGAGCAGCTCCTCCTTGCGCGTGCCGGAGCGGGCGATGTCGATCGCGGGGAACACGCGCTTGTCAGCCACCTTGCGGTCGAGCACGATCTCCGAATTGCCGGTGCCCTTGAACTCCTCGAAGATCACCTCGTCCATGCGGCTGCCGGTATCGATCAGCGCGGTGGCGATGATGGTCAGCGAGCCGCCTTCCTCGATATTGCGCGCGGCGCCGAAGAAGCGCTTCGGCCGCTGCAGCGCGTTGGCATCGACGCCGCCGGTCAGCACCTTGCCGGAGGACGGCACGACGGTGTTGTAGGCGCGGCCGAGGCGGGTGATCGAATCGAGCAGGATCACCACGTCGCGCTTGTGCTCGACGAGGCGCTTCGCCTTCTCGATGACCATCTCGGCCACCTGCACGTGGCGCGAGGCCGGCTCGTCGAAGGTCGAGGAGATCACCTCGCCCTGCACCGAGCGCTGCATGTCGGTCACCTCCTCGGGCCGCTCGTCGATGAGCAGCACGATGAGATAGCACTCGGGATGGTTCGCGGTGATCGAGTGGGCGATGTTCTGCAGGATGATGGTCTTGCCGGTGCGCGGCTGCGCCACGATCAGCCCACGCTGGCCCTTGCCGATTGGCGCCACGATGTCGATCACGCGGCCCGTATTGTCCTTCTTGGTGGGGTCTTGCGTCTCCATTTCGAGCCACTCGTCGGGATAGAGCGGCGTGAGGTTGTCGAAATGGATCTTGTGGCGCTGCTTCTCGGGGTCCTCGAAATTGATGGTGTTGACCTTGAGCAGGGCGAAATAGCGCTCGCCTTCCTTCGGGCTCCTGATCTGGCCTTCGACCGTGTCGCCGGTGCGGAGGCCGAAGCGCCTGATCTGCGAGGGCGACACGTAGATGTCGTCGGGGCCGGCGAGATAGTTCGAATCGGGTGAGCGCAGGAAGCCGAAGCCGTCCTGCAGCACCTCGACCACGCCGGTGCCGGTGATCTCGACCTCGCGCGCGGCGAGCTGCTTGAGGATGGCGAACATCAATTCCTGCTTGCGCATCGCGCTCGCATTCTCGACTTCGACCTCCTCGGCGAAGCTCAAAAGCTCCGTCGGCGATTTCGTCTTCAAATCCTGCAGCTTCATTTCCTGCATGCGCTGCTACTCCAAAGCGGGAAAGGGTGAACTTGCGATTGCGAAACCCGCGCGTGCGTGGCGCGGTCTCGAAGAAAGGGGGTGGGTGAGCCTCGGCGGTAAGGCAGCGTGAAACGCCTGCTCCGTTCCGGAAGGCCCATATCTTTTGGGGAAGAGCCGGGCCACGACAGCGTCCCGGATTGGAAGCGACTCGTCTTATAGCAGACTAGATCGGCGGGCGGAACAGGGTTTGGGCGGGCTTTTCGCCGCGCCCCCGGGGAGGGCCCCGGCCTAGAAGGGCCGTACCACCGCCAGGATCACGATCAGCACCATCAGCACGGTCGGTACTTCATTGGCGACCCGGTAGAAACGCGCCGGACGCGGGTTCCGGTCCTCGGCAAATTCGCGGGTCCATTTGCCGAGCGCACCGCTGAAGCCCGACATCAGGATCACGAGCAGGAGCTTCGCGTGGAACCAATGATCGCGCGACCAGTCGATCACGTTATAGGCGAGCACCAGCCCGAGGATCCACGCCGCGGCCATCGCCGGATTGATGATGACGCGGAGCAGGCGCTTCTCCATGACCTTGAAGGTCTCCGACTGCTCGGAGCCCTTCGTGCTCATCGCGTGATAGACGAAGAGCCGCGGCAAATAGAGCACGCCGGCCATCCAAGCGATGATGGCGATGATGTGGAAGGCTTTGACCCAGAGGAGCCACATGACGGATTTTTCCAGTCGCCCAGCTTCCGATTGTCATTGCCCGGCTTGACCGGGCAACCCAGTAGCCGAGGCTTCCGAGAATCGTCGAAACCGGCGCCTACTGGATTCCCGCATTCGCGGGAATGGCGGGGCCTAACCCTTTTTCACCCGGTTCACAAGCTGCGCGACATGCTCGACAGGGGTGTCGGGCTGGATGCCGTGGCCGAGATTGAACACGAACGGCCCGTCACCGAGCAGGCGGAGGGTCTCGTCAACGCGGCGGTCGAGTGCGGCGCCTCCGGCAATCAGCAGCAGCGGGTCGAGATTGCCTTGCACCGGCAGGAGGCCCTGCAAGTTCTTTCGGACATAGCCCAGCGGCTGGCTGGTATCGCAGCCGATCGCATCGACACCCGTCGCCCGCGCATAGTGCTCGGCCTTCGCGCCGGCCCCGCGGGGGAAGCCGATGATGGGGACGCCCGGCGCTCTCGCCTTGATGTCCGTCACCAGACGCCGCGTCGGATCAATGCACCAGCGCTGGAACTCATCGTCAGCGAGCGAGCCGACCCAGCTGTCGAAGATCTGCACGACCTTCGCGCCGGCTTTGATCTGGCCTTCCAGATAGCGGACGGACGCAGCAACCAGGAGATTGATCAGCCCCTGGAACAGCTCAGGGCCTCGATAGGCGAGTGTCCGGGCGGCCATCTGGTCCTTGCTGCCGGCGCCCTCGACCATATAGGCCGCGACGGTGAAGGGACCGCCGCAAAAGCCGATCAGCGGAACATGCTCGGGGAGGGCACCGACCACGCGCGCGACCGTCTCGTAGACCGGCGCCACGGACGCATCGAACCGGTCCATACCGAGCCGCTTGAGGCCATCCCAATCGGTGATCGGCTCGAGCTTCGGACCTTCACCTTCCACGAACTCGACCCTCTGGCCGAGCGCGTCAGGCACGATCAGGATGTCGGAGAAGACGATCGCCGCATCGAGATCGAACCGCCGCAAAGGCTGCAACGTGACCTCGGCGGCGAGCTCAGAGTTACGGCAGAGATCGAGGAACGAGCCAACCTCAGCTCTGACCTTGCGATACTCCGGCAAATACCGGCCCGCCTGGCGCATCAGCCAGATCGGCGGTGGGTTGACGGTCTGCCCGGTCAGAGCCTTGAGCAGTGAGTTTTCCTTGGCCGGGGCACGCAACGTCGCCGGTCTCCCTAAATACCAATAGAGAGACTCTCTATTTGGTTTCTGTTTCTTCTGTTACGGCGTGGATAGCGGACATTCAGAGCCATCACCAGCCTCTCGACAGGACTCTCGGGGGTGTCCTACCGCAGAGAGCTATCCGCATAGGCGACCTGTGGCTAATTGCGGGGATAAAAGGGTGCTTGGGGCAAGGTCTATCAAGTGTTATTCCCGCGAAGGCGGGAACCCAGTAGGCAATAGCCATAATTATCGCTGAAGGCCCCGACTATTGGGTGGCCCGGTCAAGCCGGGCCATGACATGTGGGTTGGTTATGGAAAACTCGTCAGCGAGCTGCTGTACATCTTGGGGACAGGCGATCGTATTGCCGGCCTCGCCGGAAACAGCGTCATTTTCTCGACACAGGCGAATCTGTGAAGAAGTTATGACAGGTTCTAGGCGCTGGCCGGTCGAAAGACCTTGCGCTGCGGAGTTGCTCCTCTAAATCAAGGCGGTTATCCAAAGGCAGTGCCATGGATAGTCCGCGCTCCTTCCACCTGCATATGATCTCCGATGCGACCGGCGAGACGCTGGTCACCATCGCCAAGGCCGTGCGCGTGCAATATGCGGAAGTACGGGCCGTCGAGCATCTGCATCCGCTCGTGCGCAGCCGGCGCGAGCTCGACCGCGTGCTGAAGGACGTCGAGGCGGCGCCGGGCATCGTGCTCTACACGATCTTCAGCCGCGCGCTGGCCGACCATCTCGAAGCCGAGTGCAAGCGGCTGAATGTCCCGTGCGTGCCGGCGCTGAAGCCGGTGTTGCAGGTGTTCGAGTCCTATCTCGACACCAAGGCAACGCCGACCGTCGGCGGCCAGCACGTACTCGATGCCGCCTATTTCCGGCGCATCGAGGCGCTCAACTTCACCATGATGCATGACGACGGCCACCTGCCGTCGAACCTCAACGACGCCGACATTATTCTCGTTGGCATTAGCCGGACCTCGAAGACGCCGACCGCGATCTATCTCGCCAACCGCGGCTACAAGACCGCGAACGTGCCGCTCGTGCCGGGGCTGCCCGTGCCGCCGGAGCTCGAGGGCCCGACCAAGGCCTTCGTCGTGGCGCTGGTGGCGAGCCCCGAGCGCATCTCCCAGGTGCGCCAGAACCGCGTCATCGAGCAGGCGCATAATCACCTCGACGATTATGTCGACCGCGAAGCGATCGCGGCGGAGATCGCGCAGACGCGGCAGCTTTGCGCCCGGAACGGTTGGCCGATCATCGACGTGACGCGCCGCTCGATCGAAGAGACGGCCGCTGCGATCATGCGGCTCTATCACGACCGGGAAGCGCCGGTGCTCGGAGCATGAGCGCCTTCCTCCAGGCGGGCAAGCCGCCGCTGATCCTCGCCTCCGGCTCGAATGTGCGTGCCGAGCTGCTCGAAGCCGCCGGGCTTGTCTTCGTGGTGCAGCCGCCAGGGCTCGACGAAGCAGTGATGCTGGAAGCCGTGAGCGGCGAACAATCGCTCGAACCCCACGACGTCGCCGAAGTGCTGGCGCGTGCCAAGGCGGAAGCCGTCAGCGACCTCGCGCCGCAAGCCTTTGTGATCGGCGCCGATCAGGTGCTCGCGCTCGGCGACCGGATCTTCCAGAAGCCCGAAGACATGGCGGCCGCGCGGCGCCAGCTGCTCGATCTGAGCGGCAAGACCCACGAGCTGCATACCGCGGTCGCGATCGCGAAAGAGGGCGAGGCCATCTGGGCCGAGACCACTGTCGCCTCGCTCACCATGCGCAAGCTCTCGCCCGAGTTCATTGGACGCTATCTCGCCGCCGCGGGCGATGGAGTGCTGGCCTCGGTCGGCGCCTATCAGCTCGAGGGCTTGGGCGTGCAGCTCTTCTCCAAGATCGAAGGCGACTATTTCTCGATCCTCGGCCTGCCGCTCGTCCCGCTGCTCGGCGCGCTGAGATATCATGGCGCGATCGAGGGCTGATTGGCGATGAAGCGCGCCTGCGTCATAGGTTGGCCGGTCGAGCACTCCCGGTCGCCCGCGATCCACACTTATTGGCTCAAGCAATACGGCATTGACGGCGCCTACGAGAAAGAGGCGGTACCGCCGGGCGAGGCTGAGGCGTTCCTGCGCGCTCTTGCCGAGCGCGGCTATGTCGGCGCCAATGTCACGCTGCCGCACAAGCTCGCGGCATTGCAGGCGGCGGATATCGCCGACGAGGCGGCCTACGCCATCGGCGCGGCCAACACCGTCTGGCTCGACAGCGCCGGCAAGCTCAATGCGACCAATACCGACGCCGAGGGCTTCATGGCCAACCTCAACGAGCAGGCGCCGCAATGGCGCGCGAGCGCGCGGCCGGCGCTGGTGATCGGGGCGGGCGGGGCCGCGCGCGCGATCCTCTATGCGCTGCTCCAGGCAGGCGCGCCCAAGGTGCTCTTGACCAACCGCACCGCCGCGCACGCGACTGCGCTTGCCGACTATTTCGGGCCGATGTCGCCGGCACCCCGTTGGGTCGAGGTGGTGGACTGGCAGGAGCGGGGCCGCGCGGTCGGCGAATGCGGGCTGCTCGTCAACGCCACCAGCCTCGGCATGACGGGCCAGAAGCCGCTTGAGCTCGACCTTGCCAAGCTCCATGAGGACGCCGTGGTCGCCGACATCGTCTATGCGCCGCTCGTCACGCCGCTGCTTGCCGCCGCGCGTAACCGGGGCAGGGCCACAGTGGATGGGCTCGGCATGCTGCTGCATCAGGCCGCGCCTGGCTTCGAGCGCTGGTTCGGCGTGCGCCCTGAGGTGACGCCGGAGCTCCGCGCCCATATCGCGGCAACGCTAGGGACCGCGTGATGCTGGTCATCGGCCTGACCGGCGGGATCGGCATGGGCAAGTCCGCGGCCGCCAAGCATTTCGCCGCGCGCGGCATCTCCACCTTCAATGCCGACGCTTGCGTGCATGAGCTCTACGAGGGCGACGCGGTCGCGGCGATCGAGGCGGAGTTTCCCGGCGTCGCGCGCGGCGGCAAGATCGACCGCAAGCTGCTCTCCGAACGCGTTGCCGGGGCGCCCGCGCGGCTGAAGCGGCTCGAACAGATCGTGCATCCGATGGTGGTCGAAGCGGAGATCGCGTTCCTGCGCGAGGCGGAGAAGAAGGGTGCCAAGCTCGCCGTGCTGGAGATCCCGCTCCTGTTCGAGACCGACGCGCATAGCCGGGTCGATGTGACGGTGGTGGTGAGCGCGCCGGAGGACGTGCAACGCGAGCGCGTGCTCGCCCGAGAAGGCATGACCGTGGACAAGCTCGAACACCTGCTCGCCCGCCAGCTTCCCGACGCGAAAAAGCGGGCGCTCGCCGACTTCGTTGTGGACAGCGGCACGACGCATGAGGACATGCACGCGCAAATCGACAAAATCATCGAATCGCTGAACAGTCGGCAGGGGCGCGTGATGGAGCGCCTGCGCGCCAAGTCGTGAACCTCCGGTTCCTTGTCGTCACCCGCGAAGGCGGGTGACCCAGTAAGCATCGCGGCTAGCCAGTGATTACTGGGTTGCCCGGTCAAGCCGGGCAATGACACGAGGAAAGTAAGAGAGAAGCATGCGCGAGATCGTGCTCGATACTGAGACAACGGGGCTCGACCCGTTCGAAGGCCACCGCATCGTCGAGATCGGCTGCGTCGAGCTGCTCAACTGCATCCCCACCGGGCGCACGCTGCATTTCTACATCAACCCCGAGCGCGACATTCCCTATACGGCCTACGAGGTCCACGGCCTCACGCTGGAGTTCCTGCGCGACAAGCCGCGCTTCGGCGAGATTGCCGACGACGTGCTCTCCTTTCTCGAGGATGCCATGCTGGTGGCGCACAACGCCGCTTTCGACTTCGGCTTTCTCAATGCCGAGCTCGAGCGCGTGGCGCGGCCGCAGCTCCGCTGGGACCGGGTGGTCGACACGCTGGCGCTGGCGCGCCGGCGGCATCCCGGTGCGCCCTGCTCACTCGACGCGCTCTGCAAGCGCTACGGCGTCGATCTCACCGAGCGCGACAAGCACGGCGCGCTGCTCGATTGCCGGTTGCTGGCGAGCGTCTATGTGGAGCTCGTCGGCGGCCACCAGGCGCGGCTCGACTTTGCGCTGAACGGCGTGCAGGCCGGCCTGCTCGGAGCGGGCGAGCGCACGGTCAGGCCGCGCCCGCGGCCGCTCGCGCCACGGCTCACCGCAGCCGAGATCGAGGCGCACCGTGCCTTCGTTGCGAGCCTCGGTGCCGACGCGCTCTGGCTGCGCTACTAGGCTAGTTCTTGGCGGTGGATTGCGGTTCGGCCTGCGCGGCGCGAGCGGCCCGCTCGGCATAGAGCCTGCCGAAATCGATCGGGTCGAGCATCAGCGGCGGAAAGCCTCCGTCCCGCGTCACGTCGGCAAGCACCCGCCGCATGAACGGGAACAGGATCGTCGGGCAGTCCACGAACAGCACCGGCTGCAGCAGGCCCTCCGGGATGTTCTGCAGGCGGAACAGGCCGGCATAGACCAGCTCGACATTGTAGATGACGCCGGAATCGCTCCGCGCATGGACCTCGAGGTTGAGCGCGACCTCGTAGACCTCCTCGGCGCGGGCCCCGACATTGACGTTCACGCTCACCTTGAGCTGCGGGTTCTGGCCGGGCCCTTGCAGCGAATCGGGCGCGCCGGGGCTCTCGAAGGAGAGGTCCTTGACGTACTGGGCGAGCACGCCGAGCTGCGCCTGGGTCGCGCCCGCTTGCCCCGCGCCCGACGTCTTTTCGCCCACGCCTTCGGGCCCGTCGCCGTTGGTTTTCTTGGAGGGGCCGTCCCCGGATTTCTTCGCCATGGTATTTCCTCTGCCTTGAGGCCGTTGGGCTAGCACGGGAGGTATCGAGGCCGCAATGCGCCGGAGCGAAGTCCAAACTATGACAGTGCGTTAAGCGAGCGGCGTTTAGGGTTGGCGTCGATGGCTTGAATGCCGTAAGCTGAACACCGGCGCGGGTCGAGCGCGAGGCGCTTTGCCCGCGCGCAAAGCGCGAAGCTGGCAAATCCCCTGGACGCGCACCAAATATCCCAGCCAGAGGATACCGCTTGGGTCTAAAGGCTTGGCGGATGGCGGCAAGGCATGAGTGAAGCTTTCGATATCTACACATTGCTGTTTCTGGTGCTCGCCGTGGTGATCTTCATCCGGCTGCGCAACGTGCTCGGCCGGCGCACCGGCAACGAACGGCCGCCTTACGATCCCTACACCACGCCGGATGCCAAGCGCGCCGGAGCCAACGATCCGGTCGTCGCGCTGCCGCGCGGGCGCTCGTCGCGCGGGACGGTCGGCGCCCAGGCGCCTTCGGCCGAGGACATCGAGGCGCGGCTCGGCCGCCACGCCACCAAGGACAGTCCGCTCGGCCAGTCGCTCACCGCCTTGATGCGCGCGGATCCGGGCTTCGATCCGAACCAGTTCCTCGACGGCGCCAAGATGGCTTACGAGATGGTGGTCATGGCCTTCGCGGAAGGCGACGAGGGTTCGCTCAAGCAGCTGCTCGGTGACGACGTGTTCGAGGGCTTCTCGCGCGCCATCAACGAGCGCGAGGCGCGCGGCGAGAAGATCGAGTCGAGCCTGGTCGGCATCGACAAGGCTGACATCATCGAGTCCGAGGTCAAGAACCGCACCGCCTATGTGACGGTCAAGTTCGTGAGCGAGCTGATCTCGGTGACGCGCGATGCCGACGGCGAGGTGGTCGAGGGCGATCCGAAGAAGGTGCGCGAGGTGACCGACATCTGGACCTTCGCCCGCGACATCGGCTCGAAGAACCCGAACTGGAAGCTGGCCGCCACCGAGGCCGCGAACTAACACTCCCGCACGGCCTCGTCATGCCCGGACTTGATCCGGGCATCCATGCCGATACCCTTTCGCATATGGCGAATCACTGGAATGGATTGCCGGGTCAAGCCCGGCAATGACGGCAACCGTGGATTTGAGCCACCCCGTTCTTCGCGGCGCTGCATTGCTTGCGCTCGCGGCAGCGGCCATGATGACAGTCATGCTCGTGCGCTGCGCGAAGGACGAAAAGGTCACCTTCAAGCCGGTCACCTTCGCCGAGCTCGAAGGCTGGCGCGACGACGATCATGCGGCCGCCTTCCGCACGCTTCTGACCTCCTGCCGGAAACGCAAAAGGGCGAACCCCGCCTGCGGCGAAGCCCTGGCGCTGGGCGACCGCGTGGACCGCGAGACCGCGCGCGCGTTCTTCGAGACGCATTTCGTGCCGCATGCGGTCGTGCACACCGAGTCGCAAGGCATGGTCACCGGCTATTACGAGCCCGAGGTGAGGGGCGCGCGTGAGCAGGGCGGCGCCTATCAGGTGCCCGTCTACGCGCTGCCCGACGATCTCATCAAGCTCAAGCCCGACACGATGCGCGCGCGCTATAATGACGAGATCACCGGCGCGCTCGCAGGCGCGCCTGCGGGCAAGCCCAAGGCACCGCCGAAGCCCTATTACACGCGCGCGGAGATTGACGCCGGCGCGCTTGAAGGTCGCGGGCTCGAGCTGCTCTGGCTCGACGATCCGGTCGAATTGTTCTTCATGCAGATCCAAGGCTCGGGGCGTGTCAGGCTTCCCGACGGCAGCACCGTCAGGCTCGGCTACGCCGGCAAGAACGGGCATTCCTACACCTCGATCGGCAAGCGGCTGCTCGAGATGGGCGAGGGACGGCCTGAACGCCTGACCATGGACGGCATCAAGGACTGGCTCCGCGCCGACCCCGCGCGCGGCCGCGCGCTGATGCACGAGAACAAGTCCTATGTGTTCTTCGTCACGATCGACGGCGACGGTCCGGTCGGCGCCGAGAGCACGGTGCTGACACCGCTGCGCAGCCTCGCGGTCGACACCGCCTATCACAAGCTCGGCACGCCGGTCTTCGTCACCGCGCCCGATCTCGCCGGGCCCGGCGGGAAGCCGTTCCGCCGCCTTATGATCGCGCAGGACGTGGGCTCGGCCATCAGGGGGCCCGAGCGCGGCGACATCTATTTCGGCAGCGGCGACGCGGCGGGCGCGATCGCCGGCCGCACCAAGCACGGCGCGAAGTTCCACGTGTTGCTGCCGAAGTAGCATCTGCCCTCTCCGCCTTGTCATTGCCCGGCTTGGCCGGGCAACCCAGTACTCACAGAGCGTGGCAGGACTTGCCGCGGTCGGCGCCTACTGGATTCCCGCTTGCGCGGGAATGACAATGCAAGTGGGAGGATCACGGACTAAACTCACCCCCATGGGCAAGCGGGAAGACGACGAGGACGCGGCACTCTGGGCGCGCGTCACCGAGAGCGCGACGCCGCTAGGGAAAAGTCGCGCGCGGGCCGCGGTTCCGCCGGCGCCCCGCCCGGCGAAGCGAAAAGCCGGGGCCTCGCCCGCGCCGCCAAAGCCCGCCGCGAAAGCCCCGGCAAAGCCGCTGCCCGCGGCGCCGGGACCGAGCTTCGACCGGCAGGTGGCGCGGAAGCTGGACAGCGGCAAGCTCGCGGTCGAGGCACGGCTGGACCTGCACGGCCTCAAGCAGAAAGAGGCGCACGCGGCGCTGCGCGGGTTCCTCAAATCGGCGCAAGCCAAAGGCCATCGCCACGTGCTGGTGATCACCGGCAAAGGTGCTGACCGGGAGCGGGCGCGCAGCTTCTACGAGGAGGACGAGCGCGGCGTGCTGCGCCAATCCGTCCCGCATTGGCTTGTGCTGCCGGACCTCGCGCCGCTCGTGGTGAGCTTCTCGCCGGCGCCCCGCCGGCTCGGCGGCGACGGCGCGCTCTATGTGCGCTTGCGCCGCGCGCCTCAGGCCACCGCCCGGCGCGGGTAGCGATCAAATCAACGGTAAAGCAGGATTACCAGGTGCGGCGCATGCCAAGCCGCGCAGCGAGGCCGTCGACATCGTCGCCGAAGGTGACATCGACCTTGGCGAAGGCGCTGGTGTTGCCGCCCGGATTGAAGATGTTCAGGCCGCCGGAGATCACGCCCCAGACGTCCTGCACCTCGTCGGTCAGGCGGAAGGTCGTGTCATTCGAGACGAGCGTGGCGCGGTTGTCGCCGTTCAGATTGCCCCAGACGCTGCCGATGATGAAGGGCTCGAGCGTCGTGCCCTCCCACGCCTGATAGCTCGTGCCCACTCTGAGGCCGAGGCGGCCGCGCACGCTCGGATCGTCGTCGAAGCTCACGCGGTTGCCGCCGATCGCGAAGCTGTCGATGTCGCTCCAGATCACCTCGATGGTGGCGAGCGGCTCGAAGAAGAAGCCGCCGTTGAAGCCGCCGAAGCGATAGCCGCTGTCGGTGCGTATGCCGAAATTGGTGGCGTCGAGCGAATTCGGAAAGCCGAGAATGCGCTGCTCGATGTCCAAGAAGTCGGCCTTGATCAGCGTGTCGAGGAACAGGCCGCCATTGAGATAGGTGACGAAGCCGCCGGCCTGGATACCTGAGAAGTCGAATTGCCGCGCGAGCCGGTCGTAGTCGAGATCGGCAAACACCCAGCCCGTCAGCAGGCCGAACACCACGATGTCGCCGTCGGTGAGGAAATCGCGCGCGCCGAAATCGATGCCGGTCTGCAGATCGCCGGCATCGAAGTCGCGATCGAGATTGTACTCGTAGGTCCGGCCCTCGACGCGGGTCGTCGCCTTGTCGTCGTAGCTGAGCCAGGCGCCGGAGCCGCGCACCCACACAGCGGGCGTAAACGAGCCGCCCTCCTCGACATGGGTTGTGCCGCCGTCCTTGAGATTGGGCACATGCGTCGGCGCGCCGCCGTTCAGCAGCACTCTGAGATCGGCGGTGCGATCGAGCCATGTCTCGGACGTGGCATGAAACAGGTCACGCGCGCCGGTCACGAGCTGCGGCAGCAAATGCGCGGTGCCGTTGATGAAGTTCCGCAGGTAGAAGACGCCGCTGCCGGTCGGCCGGAAGAACAGGTCGTAGTCGAAGAAGCCCGTGTCGATCGGTCCGCCGGGCAGGGTGAACTCATTCCCATTGGTCTTGCCGTTCACATAGACGACAGGAATGCCGGTCGGGTTGTAGGAGCCGGGCCCTGGATTGGTGTTGTTGACCGTAATTGCAGTCCGTCCGCTCACGTCGCCGTCAATGATGAACACGTCCGATTTCGAGCCCGGCGGCCCGAGATAGGCATCGACCGCGAGGGTCGACTTGCCGCTGCCGGAGAAGGTCAGCCCGCTCTTAGCGCCGACGACTTGGGAGATCTGGAACTGGTCGCCCTCCTTGCCGTCGACCATCGAGATCAGTCCGCGGTTCTGGAATTGCTCGAGATCGACGAAGCGCGTCGTCTCGGACGCGTTCGGATTGGCGGCGGTGTGCACCACGCCGTCGTTGATGAACTGGTCGAAGCCCTGTCCGAAGAAGCTGGTCCTGCGCGCCTCGAACGTACCGCCCGACTGGTTGTGGAACACATCGTTGAAGTCGAAGATGACGTAACCGGTAATGAGACCGGCGTTCTGCACCAACGCGTCGCCGGTACCCTTGGCATGGATGGCAAGCAAGTTGCCGGCTGAGATCGAGCCCGTATTGACGATGTGGGTGAAGGTATTGCTGTAGGAGACGATACCGGCGCTTGCGCCGTGCACCGTACCGGCATTGCCGATGAAGTTCGTGCTGCTTGGACCGGTGGTCGTCGCAAAGATGCCGTAGGCCCCAGCTGCAACGGAACCGAAATTGACGATCGCGATAGAATTTCCAGTTCCCTGGGCGTAGGCGGCAATGCCGTGTACCGGCGCATTGACGGTCGCGGTGTTGACGATGGCGACGTCGCCGTCTGGGGTATTGGCATAGATGCCCGTCTGTCCCGCCGCGATCTGAGCCTGGTTTACGATGGTGATATTGCCGCCTTCATCGGAGCATCTCTCCGAATCGCAATTGAAGCGCGCGCGAATGCCGTCATTGCCTGCCTCGATACCTGCCGTGTTGTTGATGTATATCTCTCCATATTTGGCATAGGCATAAATACCGCTGCCGTGAGCCTTAAGGGCTGCGGTATTCGTAATGCTAATATCGCCAGCGGTCAGCCTAACCTTGATGGCATCGCCATCTTGTGACGCGTCGAGGCCGCTTGTAATCTGGGCCGTATTCGTGACCTGTACAGTGTTGTAATAAAACCCGTAGATGTGTATCCCACTGTCTTGTGCTGTAATTTCGCCGGTATTGTTTACTACAACGGTAGAGTCGAAGGCCACAAAAGTATAGATTCCGGCAAAATTTGCCTCGATGGCTGCGTGATTCTCGATATTAACACTGTTGTCAGAGTTAAGCCCAGTGGAAGCGAAGATTCCACTTTCGCCAGCAGAAATGTCGCCTGTATTGGTTATAGTTATATTGGTGTCGCTAGCAAATCTCGCGGAAATTCCGTCTTGCCCCGCCGTGAGTTCGCCGCTGTTTATGATCGTCAGGGATGTGCCTGAAGAGGAGGTCCCGCCGCGGATAGCGGTCCCGCCGGCTGTAATCTGTGCCGCGTTGTCGATATGGATAGGGGAGTCATCGCCAGCGGTCTGTGCAAAGATGCCAAAATCGACCCCCGTCAGCGTGCCCGTGGCCTCATTGATCAGCGTTATCGAGTAACCGGTGGCGTTTGCCGTTGTAAGTTCAATCGCGTTGTCGAAGCCATTCCCAGGGTCGCTGTCCCGCGGATCTGCGTTGGTGCAGGTGATCGCGCCGGCGTAGTTCAGCATTGAGATTGGACTTGGAGAGGACCCCGGCGGGGGAGCTCCCACGCAGTCGACAGCTTGCGCAGCCGCGGGCGGCGCAATGAACAGACTAGCGGTGAACAAGGTCGAGGCGAGCGCGGTGCCGAGCAGCAGCGCGCGGCGGTCGGCCGGAATGAAGTGCGCAACAGGCAATCGCTGATTGCGGGCGCGCGCAATCGCATCGCGGTTCGCTCGCCGGTCTAACCGGCGGCACCGTTTCAGGCGCGACAGGCGCAAGGCCAGCCCCCCAGGTTTTTATACGCCGCCCCGCAGGAAGGTTAGCAGTACTGGCAAACAAGAGTCTGTGACCTATCGGCCACAGATGTGGGCTAAGTACTGTCCATTATTTTCTGTTGTGCGCAGGTATTACCTCTGCTCGATCTGGAGATCGGCCCAATTATCGGGCCGCATCGCTAAGGCGAAGTCGATGCGGACCGGACCCGGCGCCCGGCGCACGCGGAACCGGCGCAGGAACGCCTTGACCCCTTCGGAAACCTCCATGCGGGCCAGCCTCGCGCCGCCGCAAACCCGCGCCCCGGTCGAGAAGGGCAGAAAAGCGTGCCGGTCATAGGTGCCGTCGCGAAATTCAGGACGTAGCGGGTCGAACTCGGTGGGCCTCTGCCAGCAGCGCGGGTTTTGGTGCAGGCCGATCATTGAGATGAGCACGTGGGCGTCCGTAGGAAGGTCCTCGCCGGCGAGCCGCACGGGTTCCGCTAGGCGCCTGACCAGAACCGGGATCGGCGGGAAACAGCGCATCGTCTCATTGATGAAGCACTCGACGCGCGGGCAATCGTCCGCGCCAGAGGCGACTTCCTCGTGCAGTTCCTCGTGCAAGGCCCCATGGAGCCCGAGGCGGTCGACCACCCAACAAATGGTCGCGACCGAGGTCTCGACGCCCGCGAACAGGTTCATGACGTACTCTTCCGTGGGGGCGAACCCGGCGAGGCCTTCGCCGCGCTGCGCGAATTCCGCGAGCAGGTCCATGAGCGGGCCGGGGAGCCTGGCGCGCGCTTCAACACGGGCGAGCAGAGCCTTGGCGCTCGAGATCGCGTTCTGGCGCACGGGCGGCAGCGCGCCGAACAGGGAAATCGACTGGAGCACGCGGGCGATTTCGCGCATGGCGTTGGCAAGCTCTACCGCATCGGCGATGGGAATGTCGGCCCCGAGGGCGCGATGAAAGACTGTCAGCGATGCCGCCAACACGGCGTCGCGGATGGCGCGGGGGTCCGCGCCGTCGCAAGCCTCGAGATGCTCGGCATAGGTCTCGGCGACCTCCCCGCGGTTGGCCGGCCGCGCCGCCTCCACGTAACGAGGCTGCGTGATGTCGCGGCGGATCTGCCACTCTCGGCCGTCGGTGCTGAAGCGCGAGCGGCCCAGCGCTTCGACATAGCCGTAGTCCTTGTTGAAGCTGTCGGGCGCCTTGCAGATGGTATCGATGTCCTCAGGTTCGTCGGCCAGCCACATCTGCCCGAAGCGCCTGAGCCCATACCGGCCCGCGCGGGCCTCGGCGTAGAGCTTGCCGATGATGAGCGGCAGTCCTGGCCGGTCCGGCGTGGCGAGCTCTAGGAACCTCTGCGACATGCCGATGCTGCTCGCGTTCCGGGCAACAGCCCCTGCCTGCTTGGCCGAAGCTTGGCTATAACAAAGCCATGGCCAACTATCGAGCGCTCGTCCGCCACTACCCGCCAGCCCTCGAATATCTCAGGCAAGCGATCTGGATCAGGCGCGGCGACGTTCTTGCCTACGCGCCGCAGCTTACGGCGAACGCCTTCTCGACCGACGCCTACGGTTTCCGGCACAGCTGGTTCGACGGGCGGCACCTCGGGCTCCAGGACCTGCCGCAATTCGACAAGGTCGGCCTGGTCTTCGGGTCTTCGCATGTCTTCGGCTTCGGGCTCGGCCATAATCGCGAGACGCTTCCCTCCCAGCTGGGCGAGCTGCACGGCTATCCGTTCTTCGGCATCTCCTACCCGGAAGCCGACAGCCGGACGCTCCATTCGACCTTCGTGCGGCTCGCGCGGCAATACGCCGGCAAGATCGCCAAGGCCGTCTTGATCACCGGCGGCGATTTCACCCGCTACTGCTATGTCGAACTGGCGGACCCGCTGTTCGGCCCGCCATTCCTGCCGCAGAACCCGAACCTCGCCCAGCCGCCGAACGAACCGGCGCACTTCGCCAATCTGGTGCATTTCACGAGCTTCTGGTCGCGGCGCTTTGCCGAGACGGCAGGCGAGATCGACGCCGCGTTCTGTCTGCTCGACGATGTCACCTTCTTCGAGAAGACCGCGCCCGACGAGCTGGAACGCGCGTGTCAGCTCGGCACCCCCCAAGACGACGGGCATCGCCGCCGTTTCGACGCGCACAGCCGGCGCGCGCTCGTCTTTCAGGCCGACCGCCGCCGCTTCGCGGCTGAGAGCGGCGTCGCGCTCGCGCCGTTCCCCGCGCCCGATACGCTCAAATTCATCGACGAGTTCCACTATCGCGCCGAGACGCAGGCGCTGATCGCGCAAACGCTGGTTGAGTGGGGGCCGTGAGCAGGGCCGCGGCCTTGCGCCGGCGTAAAGGGCACTCTATATCGCGGGCTGGACACGCGGGCCCGTTCGGCCCGCGTTTGCACATTTGAGGCCCAAGTTCCCGAAAATGAAGCTCCGCAACATCGCCATCATCGCCCATGTCGATCATGGGAAGACCACGCTGGTCGACCGGCTGCTGCAGCAGTCGGGCGCGTTCCGCGATAACCAGCGCGTGGCCGAGCGTGCGATGGATTCCAACGACCTCGAGCGCGAGCGCGGCATCACCATCCTCGCCAAGGTGACCTCTGTCGTCTGGGAGGGCACGCGCATCAATATCGTCGATACGCCGGGCCACGCCGATTTCGGCGGCGAGGTCGAGCGCATCCTCAACATGGTGGATGGCGCGCTGGTGCTGGTCGATGCCGCAGAAGGGCCGCTGCCGCAGACCAAGTTCGTGGTGTCGAAGGCGCTCAAGATGGGGCTCAAGCCCATCGTGGTGATCAACAAGGTGGACCGCCCCGACGCGCGCCCGCAGGAGGTGGTGGACGAGGTGTTCGACCTGTTCGCCGCGCTCGACGCGAGCGACGAGCAGCTCGATTTCCCGATCCTCTACGGTTCGGCCAAGGAGGGCTGGATGGCGGCATCGCCCGAGGGCCCGAAGGACCTCGGCATGCGGCTCCTGTTCGACCTGGTGCTGCGCCATGTTGCGCCGCCTAAGATCGAGGACGGTCCGTTCCGCCTGCTGGGTACCATCCTCGAAGCCAATCCCTATCTCGGCCGCGTGGTCACGGGCCGCATCTCATCGGGCACGGTCGTGCCGAACCAGCAGGTCAAGGTGCTCGACCATGACGGCCGGCTGATCGAGCAGGGCCGCGTCTCGAAGGTGCTCGCCTTTCGGGGCTTGGAGCGCGTGGGGCTTGAGCAGGCGAGCGCCGGCGACATCGTCTCGCTGGCCGGCCTGCCGCAGGCGACCGTCGCGCATACGATCTCGGCGCCCGATGTGACGGCGCCGCTCACCGCGCAGCCGATCGACCCACCCACGCTGTCGATGACGTTCCGCGTTAACGACTCGCCGCTTGCCGGTACCGAAGGCACCAAGGTCACGGGCCGAATGATCCGCGACCGCCTCTTGCGTGAGGCGGAGGGCAATGTCGCGCTCAGGGTCACCGAATCCGAGGAGCGCGACTCGATGGAGGTCGCGGGCCGCGGCGAATTGCAGCTCGGCATCCTGATCGAGACCATGCGCCGCGAGGGCTTCGAGCTTTCCGTGTCGCGGCCCAAGGTGCTGCTGAAGCGCGCGCCTTCGGGGGCGTTGCTCGAGCCGATCGAGGAGGTGGTGATCGACCTCGACGAGGAGCATGCGGGCGTGGTGGTGCAGAAGCTCTCCGAGCGTAAGGCCGAGCTGGTCGAGATGAAGCCTTCCGGCGGCGGGCGGCAGCGCCTCGTGTTCCATGCGCCAACGCGCGGGCTGATCGGCTATCAGGGCGAACTGCTGACCGATACGCGCGGCACGGGCATCATGAACCGCCTGTTCCACGCTTACGCACCGCACAAGGGCACGATCCAGGGGCGCCGCAACGGCGTCCTGATCTCGACCGAGGCGGGTGAGGCGGTGGCTTATGCGCTGTGGAATCTCGAGGACCGCGGGCCGATGATGATCGAGCCCGGCTGGAAGGTCTATCGCGGCATGATCGTCGGCGAGCACACCCGCGACAACGACCTCGAAGTGAACGTGCTCAAGGGCAAGAAGCTCACCAATATCCGCACGACCTCGAAGGACGAGGCTGTGCGGCTCACCCCGCCGCTCCGCATGACCTTGGAGCGCGCGCTTGCTTATATCGAGGACGACGAGCTGGTCGAGGTCACGCCAAAGTCGATCCGCCTCCGCAAGCGCCACCTTGATCCGAACGAGCGCAAGAAGGCCGAGCGCGCCCGCCTCGCCGAAGACGTGGCCTGATTTTCAAACGTGCCACTCGCACTCTAACCTCCCCCTTGTGGGGAGGTCCGACTTCGCGTCGGCGAAGTCGGGGTGGGGGGCTTGGTCATCTTCCAACGCTCTGGAATCTTCCCCCACCCGGCACACTGCGTGCGCCGACCTCCCCACAAGGGGGAGGTTACGCGCTGTGCGACATGCGACGTTCCTTCATTGCAACGGTCACAGGAAAATCGCATCGACCCCTTTGCCGAGCGCCCATGTCCTGCGTTAGGCTCATGCCATGCCCGTCGATGTCGTGCAGATCAGGCAAGCCCGCTTGAAGGACGCGCCTTCGCTCGCCTCGGCCTATGAGGAGGCGTGGCGCAACGCTTATCAGGGCGTCATCCCGCATCTGTCGCTCCAGCGCATGATCGCCAAGCGCGGCTTGCGGTGGTGGGAGAGCGCGCTGAGGCGGCGCACGCCGCTGCTCGTGCTCGACTTCGGCGGCGAGGCCGCGGGCTATGTCACCTTCGGCCGCTCGCGGCTCGGGCGGAGCCCCTTCCAGGGCGAGATCTTCGAGCTCTATCTGCACCCGATCTATCAGGGGCTCGGCTTTGGCGAGAAGCTGTTCGAGGGCGCGCGCGGGCGCCTTGCCGAATTGCGGCTCCGCGGCCTCCTGGTCTGGGCGCTCGCCGACAACGACCCCGCCTGCAGCTTCTACCTGAGGTTAGGCGGCAAACCGGTCGCCGAAGGTGCCGAAAGCTTTGGCGAAATCTCGCTCCGCAAGATCGCCTTCGCCTGGAGCTGAGCCCGCTTAACGGGCAATTTACCGCGCTTTTAGGCGAAGCCTTAACGCCCCTCCCGTATAAGCCGAAGCCTTGTCTCGGGATGGCCAAGAGGACTCGTCTGATGACTGAAGTCGGCGCGCGCGATCGGCTGGTGATGACGGGTCTGGTGATTCTCGGCCTGCTGACCGTCGCCGCAGGCGTGCTGTCCGGCCGTTCCACCATCAATTACGTGTTGGCCCGCGACGTGCGCGAAGCCGCGCTGCATATGAGCGCGGAGCTCGAGAAGGGGCTCGCGAGCCCGGAAGCCGCGCAGCGCATTCTCGGTAAGACCGTCGAGGTGCTCGATGCCGAGGCGCTCAACCAGGGCTTCGCGGGCAGCGGCGTGACCATGCTGCCGGCAAGCCGCAGCCTCAAGGATGACGGGTTCGGCCTGATCGAATGGCTCGACAACCTGACTGGCGGTGCGGTGCTCGGCAGCGCGGGACGGGGCGGCGATCAGTTTGCCAGCAGGCTCGAAGGGTTCGCCGTGCTCGGTCCCGACGGCAAGCCGCTCGCGGTCGCTGGCTCGCTTTCTCCGGACGCCGTAAAGACCCTGCTTGCCGATGCCGATGTCGCCAGCGCACTGGCGCGAGCCGGCGGCGACGCCAATGTCCGGGCGGCCAACATGCCCGAACGGCCTGACGCGCGCGTCGCCTTCGTGCCGGCGATGCAGGACGGCCAGGTCGCTCATGTCTATGCCTTCGCGCTCGACCAGTCGGGCGCCGCGGGCCTCACCAATGTCGCCTTCATGGTCGTGACCCTGACCACGAGCCTCCTCATCGTCATGGGCTTCTCGGTGCCCGCTGCCATCGCCTCGCGGCGCATCCGCGAGCGCTGGCACGCCGAGGACCAGATCCGCTTTCTCGCCCTGCACGATTCGCTCACCGGCCTTCCCAACCGTCTCCAGCTCCGTCAGCATCTCGACCGCGCCGTCTCGCGCGCCAAGCGCCACGGCAATCTGATGGCCGTGTTCGGGCTCGACCTCGACCGCTTCAAGGACGTGAACGACACGCTCGGCCACGCCACGGGCGATGCGCTGCTCCAGGAAGTCGCCGCGCGGCTCAAGGAGAGCGTGCGCGATTCCGACATGGTTGGCCGGCTCGGCGGCGATGAGTTCACCATCGTGGCCGAGGACATCGAGACGCCGGAAGACGCCATGCGCGTTGCGCGCCGCATCTGCACCGCGCTCGGCGAGCCCTACAAGGTCAACGGGCACGAGGTGACGACCTCGACCTCGATCGGCATCGCCATCGGCCCGCTCGACGCGGAAGAATCGGACGCCCTGCTAAAGAATGCCGACCTCGCGCTCTATCGCGCCAAGGAGGACGGGCGCAACAATTTCCGCTTCTTCGAGCCCGAGATGGACGCCGCGCTGCAGAAGCGCCGCCGGCTCGAGAACGACCTGCGCAATGCAATCCGCAAGAAGCAGCTCTATCTCGACTACCAGCCGCAATTCGACCTGGAGAGCGGCAAGCTCACCGGCTACGAGGCGCTGGTGCGCTGGTGGCATCCGAGCGAGGGCGAAGTCCCGCCGACCACGTTCATCGCCATCGCCGAGGAGACCGGGCTGATCGTGCCGCTCGGCGAATGGATCCTGACGACGGCTTGCACCTACGCCACCACCTGGCCGCTCGACACCAGGCTCGCCGTCAATCTCTCGCCCGCCCAGTTCAAGACGCAGGATGTCTGCGCGCTGGTGCGCCGCGTGCTCGCCGAGACGGGGCTCGAGCCGCAACGGCTTGAGCTTGAGATCACCGAGGGCATCATCCTGCAGAACACCGAGGCTGTGCTCGACACGCTGACGAGGCTCGATCAGCTCGGCGTGTCAATCGCCATGGACGATTTCGGCACCGGCTATTCGAGCTTGAGCTATCTCACCCGCTTCCCGGTGAAGAAGATCAAGATCGACCGCTCCTTCATCGACACGCTCGGCACGAGCCCGCAGACGAGCGCGATCGTGTCGAGCATCGTCGGCCTCGGCCAGTCGCTGCAGGTCACCATCACCGCGGAGGGTGTCGAGACCGAGAGCCAGGCCGAGATCCTGCGCAACTGGGGGTGCAACCAGGTGCAGGGCTTCTATTACGGCAAGCCGGAGGTTGCGGTCGCCGACGACGTGTCCGAGCTCGAACCGCTCGACCAATCGCTGGTGGCTTAGGCCAGCTTCATCTTCCTCCAAGCGTCGTCATCGCCGGGCTTGACCCGGCGATCCAGGGCCGTTGGCTCCGAGCCTGTCGCTCTGGATGCCCGGCTCAAGGCCGGGCATGACGTGAGGGTGAAGCCCCTACAAAATAAACTTGGAAAGGTCGGCGTTCTTGGCGAGGTCGCCGATATGCTCGCGCACGTAAGCCGCGTCGATCACCACCTTGTCGCCGTGGCGGTCGGAGGCCTCGAAGGAGATATTGTCGAGGATGCGCTCCATCACGGTGGAAAGCCGCCGCGCGCCGATATTTTCGACATTGGTGTTCACCTCGACCGCGATGTCGGCGATGGCCTCGATCGCGTCGTCGGTGAATTCGAGCTCGACGCCCTCGGTCGCGAGCAGCGCAACATATTGCCGGATCAGGCAGGCTTTGGGCTCGGTGAGGATGCGGCGGAAATCGTCGCGGGTCAGCGCGCGGAGCTCGACGCGGATCGGCAGGCGGCCCTGCAGCTCGGGCAGCAAGTCCGAGGGCTTGGCGATGTGGAACGCGCCCGAGGCGATGAACAGGATATGGTCGGTCTTCACCGGCCCGTATTTGGTGCCGACGGTCGTGCCTTCGATCAGCGGCAGCAAATCGCGCTGCACGCCTTCGCGCGACACGTCCGCACCGACGCGCTCAGACCGCGCGCAGATTTTGTCGATCTCGTCGAGGAACACGATGCCGTTATTCTCGACGTTCTTGATCGCTTCCTGCACGATCAGATCGTTGTCGATCAGCTTGTCCGACTCCTCGTTCATGAGGATGTCGAACGAGTCGCGCACGGTGACCTTGCGCGGCTTGGTGCGCTGGCCGAACGCCTTGCCGAGCATCTCGGAGATGTTGATCATGCCGACTTGGCTGCCAGGCATGCCGGGAATGTCGAAGGCCGGCATGGTCGGCATGTCCGCGACCTGGATCTCGATCTCCTTGTCGTCGAGCTCGCCCGCGCGCAGCTTCCGGCGGAACGCCTCGCGCGTCGAGACGGACGCGTTCGCGCCGACCAGCGCATCGACCACCCGCTCCTCGGCGTTGAGCTGCGCCTTGGCTTCAACCTCCTTGCGCTTTCCGTCGCGCACGAGCCCGATGCCGACCTCGACCAGGTCGCGCACGATCTGGTCCACGTCGCGGCCGACATAGCCGACCTCGGTGAACTTGGTGGCCTCGACCTTGAGGAAGGGCGCGCCCGCGAGCTTGGCGAGGCGGCGCGAGATCTCCGTCTTGCCGACGCCGGTCGGGCCGATCATCAGGATGTTCTTGGGCAGCACCTCCTCGCGCATCTCGCCTTCGAGGCGCTGGCGGCGCCAGCGGTTACGGAGCGCGATGGCGACCGCGCGCTTGGCGTCGCGCTGGCCGACGATGTGCCGGTCGAGCTCGGAGACGATCTCGCGGGGTGAGAAGCTTGTCATTCACTCACTCACAAAGCTCGTCATGCCCGGCCTTGTGCCGGGCATCCACGATTGGGCCAGCGGCACAGTGAAAAATCGTGGATGGCCGGGACAAGCCCGGCCATGACGAAAAACTGAAAGGCATGCCGAACTCATTTCATGGCGTCCAGTGACTCTAGAATCACCTCGTCGTTGGTGTAGACGCAGATCTTGGCGGCGATCGCCATCGCCTTGCGCGCGATCTCCTCCGCGCCGAGCGGGCCGTCGAGCAGGGCGCGCGCCGCCGCCAATGCGTAGGCCCCGCCGGAGCCGATACCCATCACCGCATCGTCAGGCTCCAGCACGTCGCCGGTGCCGGTAAGCACCAGGCTCTCGTCGGGGTCCGCCACGATCATCATGGCTTCCAGCCGGCGCAGATAGCGGTCTGTGCGCCAATCCTTGGCGAGCTCCACGCAGGCACGCTTGAGCTGGTCGGGGAAGCGCTCGAGCTTCGTCTCGAGCCGCTCGAACAGGGTGAAGGCATCGGCGGTCGAGCCGGCGAAGCCCGCGATCACTTGGCCGGAGCCCACGCGGCGCACCTTCTTGGCGGTGCCCTTGATGATGGTCTGGCCGAGGCTCACCTGGCCGTCGCCGGCGATCACCACCTTGCCGCCCTTCCGGACGGTGAGGATGGTGGTGCCGTGCCAAGTCTCGGGGGAGGACGCGAAATTACCCATGGACCTGAGCCATATCGGGGTCAAAGCGGTCCACGTCAAGTTTCCCTTGTCGGGTCCACCTCTACGCGTCATCGCCGGGCTTGACCCGGCGATCCAGGGGCAGCCGGCATGGAGCGCGTGGCCCTGGATGCCCGGCTCAAGGCCGGGCATGACGTGGCTTGAAGCTGAGGGTTTGCGACTCGCAACGGCAGCAGCGAATTGGTAAGAGCCTTGGCTTAAGGATAGCTCCATGCAGAAGCCTGCCAAACCCTCCAAGCGGCGCGCCACGGTCAAGCGTAAGACCAAGGAGACCGCGATCCAAGCGACCGTCGATCTCGACGGTACCGGCGCCTATGACGTGGCGACCGGGGTCGGCTTCCTCGACCACATGATCGAGCAGCTCGCGCGGCACTCGCTGATCGACATTACCCTGAAGGCCGAGGGCGACCTGCATATCGACCAGCACCACACGACCGAGGATACCGGCATCGTGCTCGGCCAGGCGGTGGCGGAGGCGCTCGGCGACAAGGCCGGCATCGCGCGCTACGGCTTTGCCTATCTGCCGATGGACGAGACGCTGACCCGCGTCGCGCTCGACGTGTCAGGGCGGCCGTTCCTGGTGTGGAACGTCGATTTCACACGCTCGAAGATCGGCGAGATGGACACCGAGCTGTTCCGCGAGTGGTTCCAGGCCTTCGCCCAGAACGCCGGCATCACGCTCCATGTCGAGACGCTCTACGGCGAGAACAGCCACCACATCGCCGAGACCTGCTATAAGGCGCTCGCCCGCGCGCTCCGCCAGGCGGTCTCGATCGATCCGCGCCAGAGTGGGCGGGTGCCCTCGACCAAGGGCTCGCTTTAGGTTCACAACGGTCATTTAAGTGAATACGTCATGCCCGGCCTTGAGCCGGGCATCCAGGGGCCCATGGCACACAGGTTGCCCCTGGATTGCCGGGTCAAGCCCGGCAATGACGTGCTGTAATTGGTGAGCTTGGTGCGATGAGCACATACGCCGTCTATGAGCCCGGGAAGCCGCCGGCCGATCTTGCCGAGCGGGTGGAGCGGCTCGCCTTCGTGAAGGAGGGCTTTTCTTGGCCCGCGTTCTTCGTGCCGTTCTTCTGGCTGATCTATCACCGCATGTGGATCGAGCTCGCCCTGCTTCTCGCGGTGCTGATTGCGCTGCCGCTCGTGCTCGGTATCGACCAGCGGGGCGAAGCCTTGGTCGGCTGGGCCAGCTTCGCCGTCTCGCTGCTCTTCGCCTTCGAGGCGAACGACCTCAGGACCGCGGCGCTCGAGCGGCGCGGCTACACGCTCGCCGGCGTGGTGACCGGCGATAGCCGGGACGATGCGGAAGCCGCGTTCTTTCGCACGTGGCTGCCACAGCAGGAGAGAGCCGCGCGCGCGCCCGAGCCCGTCTCGCGGCGCGCCGGAACGGTGGAGGCGGCGCAAGCCGGAAGCAGCCGCGGTAGCGACGGCGAAGAGGTCATCGGCCTCTTCCCACGCGCCTGATTTGAGCGAAGCGCAACCCATGCATGTCGCCATCGTCGATTACGGGTCGGGCAATCTGCACTCGGCCGCCAAGGCTTTCGAACGCGCCGCACGCGAGCAGGGCTCGCCACTTGCCGTCAAGGTGACAGCGGAGCCGGCGGAGGTGCTCGCGGCCGAGCGCATCGTTCTGCCTGGCGTCGGCGCCTTCGCCGACTGCAAGGCAGGGCTTGCCGCCATCCCGGGCATGATCGAGGCGCTGGAAGAGTCGGTGCGCGTGCGCGGTAAGCCGTTTCTTGGCATCTGTGTTGGCTTGCAATTGATGGCAACGCGCGGGCTCGAGCATGGCGTCACGCCGGGCCTCGGCTGGATCGAGGGCGAGGTGCGGGCCATCGCGCCGCGAGACCCCGCGCTCAAGATCCCGCATATGGGCTGGAACACGCTCTCGCTCGCCCGGCCGCACAAGCTGTTCGAGGGCATCCCGACCGGCCAGAGCGGGCTCAACGCCTATTTCGTGCACTCCTATCATCTGGTGCCGGCCGAGCGCGCGTCGCTTGTCGCCACCACCGACTACGCGTCCGAGATCACCGCGTTCGCCGCGCGCGACAACATGGCGGGCAGCCAGTTCCACCCCGAGAAGAGCCAGAAGCTCGGCCTGGCGCTGATCGGGAATTTCCTTAAGTGGCGGCCATGATTCTGTTTCCCGCGATCGACCTGAAAGACGGGCAGTGCGTGCGGCTGCGCCAGGGCGAGATGGAGCAGGCGACGGTGTTCAACACGGAGCCCGCAGTGCAGGCGCTCGCCTTCGAGGAGGCGGGCTTCGAGTGGCTGCACGTGGTCGACCTCAACGGCGCGTTCGCCGGCAAGCCCGTGAATGGAGACGCGGTGCAGGCGATCCTCGACGCCGTGCATATTCCGGTGCAGCTCGGCGGCGGCATCCGCGATCTCGACACCGTCGCGGCCTGGCTCGACAGGGGCGTGGTGCGCGTGATCCTCGGCACGGCGGCGGTGCGCGATCCTGCGCTGGTGCACGAGGCGGCGCGCGCGTTCCCCGGCTGCATCGCCGTTGGCATCGATGCGCGTGACGGCAAGGTGGCGATCGAAGGTTGGGCGGAGACCAGCGAGATGACCGCGCTCGATCTCGCGCGGCGCTTCGAGGACGCGGGTGTCGCTGCGATCATCTATACCGACATCGCGCGTGACGGCGTGCTGAAGGGCCTCAACCTCGACGCGACCGCCGAGCTTGCGCGCGCCGTCGGCATCCCGGTCATCGCCAGCGGCGGCCTTGCCGGGATCGAGGACGTGCGCAACCTGCTCGATCCGCGCTATGCGATGCTGGAAGGCGCTATCGCCGGGCGCGCGCTCTATGATGGGCGGCTCGACCCGCGCGAGGCGCTCGCACTGCTCGGAAAGCAGCAAGCATGCTGAAGGTGCGCGTCATACCCTGCCTCGACGTGAAGGACGGCCGCGTGGTCAAGGGCGTCAAGTTCGTCGATTTGCGTGATGCGGGCGATCCCGTCGAGGCGGCAACCGCCTATGACGAGGCCGGTGCCGATGAGCTCTGCTTCCTCGACATCACCGCGAGCCACGAGAAGCGCGGCACGCTGCTCGATGTGGTGCGGCGCACGGCCGAGCGCTGCTTCATGCCGCTCACCGTCGGCGGCGGCGTGCGCAGCGTGGAGGACGTGCGCACGCTGCTCGAAGCCGGCGCCGACAAGGTGTCGATCAACACGGCGGCAGTGAAGGACCGCGACCTCGTCCGGCGCGCGTCTGAGAAGTTCGGCGCGCAATGCATCGTGGTGGCGATCGATGCCAAGCGCGTGGGAGGCAACGGCGCACGACGCTTCGAGCTGTTCACCCATGGCGGGCGCGAGCCGACCGGCATCGAGGCCGTCGGCTATGCGCAGGAGGTGGTGGCGCTCGGCGCCGGCGAGATCCTGCTCACCTCCATGGACCGAGACGGCACCCGCGCCGGCTTCGACCTCGAGCTGACCCGCGCCATCGCCGATGCGGTCAGTGTACCGGTGATTGCGAGCGGCGGCGTCGGCACGCTCGACCATCTGGTCGAGGGCGTGCGCGACGGCCATGCGAGCGCCGTGCTCGCCGCCTCGATCTTCCACTACGGCGAGCACACGATCGGCGAGTCGAAGCGCCACATGGCCGAAGCGGGCCTGCCGGTGCGGTTGGACTCCTAACGCACGCCAAGGTGTCATTTCCGCGAAGCGGGGACCCAGCAATTATTGTCTTGGGATCATCGGTGGATGCCTCGGCTACTGGGTTGCCCGGTCAAGCCGGGCAATGACAATGTTTGTGAGGAATATTAAACCCGCTATTCCCACGCACCTTCCGCCAGTGTATGAGCCAACCATGAGCAGGGATGTCCTGAGCAAGCTTGCCGCCACCATCAGGGACCGCCGTACGGCGCCGCCCACGGAGTCGCATACGCGACGCCTGCTCGACGGCGCCCCTATCAAGCCGGCCAAGAAGCTCGGCGAGGAGGCCGTCGAAGTGGCGATTGCCGCGCTCGCTCAGGACGACAAGGCGCTGGTCGGCGAGACGGCTGACCTGCTCTACCACCTGCTGGTCTTGCTCGAATCGCGCGAGATCGATCTCGACGACGTGCTCGATGAGCTCGAGCGGCGCATGAGCGCTACGGCGCTCAAGCAAGAGGCAGCAAGGAAAGCCGCCGCGCGCTGAGCGGGGCAAGGCGTCCGCCATGAACCCGCGCCCGACCGTCGCGTTTTCCCCTTACGCCATCTATTCGCGCGAGGAGTGGTCGGCGTTGCGGGCCGACATGCCAATGCCGCTTTCGGAGGCCGAGCTCGACAACATGGCGGGCCTCACCGAGCGGGTCTCGACCGGCGAGGTGGTCGACGTCTATCTGCCGCTCAGCCGCCTGCTCAATCTCTATGTCGAGGCGGCGCAGACGCTGCACGGCGCCACCACCACCTTCCTGCGCAAGCGCGACGGCAAGATGCCGTTCATCATCGGGCTCGCCGGAAGCGTCGCGGTCGGCAAGAGCACGGCCGCGCGCGTGTTGCAGGGACTACTCGCGCGCTGGCCCAGCCACCCGAAGGTCGCGCTCGTGCCGACCGATGGCTTTCTGTTCGAGAATGCGGTGCTCGAAGAGCGCGGTCTGATGAACCGCAAGGGCTTTCCGGAGAGCTACGACACGCCGCGCCTGCTCAACTTCCTGGCCGACGTCAAATCGGGCCGGGACTACATCGAGGCGCCGGTCTATTCGCATCTGATCTATGACGTTCTGCCCGACCAGACGCTCGTCATCGAGCGGCCCGATGTCGTCATCGTCGAGGGGCTCAACGTGTTGCAGCCGGCGAAATTGCCAAAGGACGGCGAGGCGATCCCGTTCGTGTCGGATTTCTTCGACTTCTCGATTTATATCGATGCGGCCGATGCGCTGGTCGAGGAGTGGTACGTCGAGCGCTTCCTGAGGCTCAGGCAGACCGCGTTCCGCGACCCCGCCTCCTACTTCCACCGCTATGCCACGCTGTCCGAGGATGAGGCGCGAAAGACCGGGCTCGCCATCTGGCGCTCGATCAATCTCGTCAATCTGCAGGAAAACATCGTGCCGACGCGTCAGCGCGCGGACCTCATCCTGCACAAAGGCACGGACCACGCCGTCGAAACGGTGGCGCTGCGCAAGCTCTAGCGGCGCTGCAGTCTAGCGAGAGCCGTCCTGATAGAGCCCGGACGGGCCGAGGCCGATATTCAACCTCAGCATGGTGCGGCTTCCCCAGGCGTCGTCACTGACGATGCGCGTCGGCGTGCGGCCGGCGCCGTAACGTATCTCGGGGACCGAGGAGATGTACTCGTAGTCGGTATAGAGGCCGATGCTCGAGCGCGGGCCGAGATCCTTGCGCGTCTCGAATGACAGCGTGCCGATAAAGGCGACATCGTCATCCGATCTGGCCAAGGCGGACGTCGTGGCGCCCTGAGCGAACGCGCCCTTGTAGTCCGTCTCGACGCCGTAGATGCCACCGCGCGCGGAGATGAACGACCGCAGGCCGAACCGGTCGGTGATTCCGCCGACGCCGAGGAAGCCGAGGCTGTACTCGCCGCCGATCCCGACATAACCACCGTAGTAGGTGGTATCCAACGTCTCGGAATACCGGAAGACCGTCCCGCCGCCGCCGTTGCGTCCGTGCAGATGGGTATCCTGATCAATGCCGCGCACCTCACCGCCGATGATGTAGTAGTCGTTGCGGTAGAGATTGGGCCTGACCTGGACGCTATCGAGCGACCAGAACTTGGCCTCGAACGCGCCGCCCCAATAGTCCACGTCGCGGTGTGTCTTCGTGCTCACGAAGTTGGCCGTGTCGATGCTGATGCCGCCCGGGTCGGCGATAACGCAATCTTCCCAGCAGCGCCTCGTGCCATCGTCATCGATGCTGGTGTAGAAGCCGCGCAGCTGGCCGGTCACGAGCGAGTTGCCGAAATGGCCGAGCCTGGTCTCGATGGCCGCAGCACCGCCGCCGCCATATTCGCCGAAGTCGTTGTTCTTCTGCCGGGTGAAGGAGCCAGGCCTGCCGACGCCGACGAACTTGATGTCGGGCAGCGACAGGAACTGGAAGCCGCCGCCGACGGAGATCGTGGTTGCGGTGACAGGGCCGGGGACGAAATCCTCCGCCGCGGCGCCATGCGCGAAGCCCACGACGCCCGCTAGCACCACCGCAAGGCGGCTCAACGATCTCTGCATTGGAAAACCCCCGAAGCACCTTATCGAATTGACTCCAGCATAACAGGTCGGACCCTAAACGGGCTGTTCAGGGGGGTGCTGAACGACAATTTTGTCCCCAAGTGGCAGAAAAGCCACAGAAACCCTTGTGTGTTAATGGATTAGCTCCGCCGCGAGCTTGCGTAGCGACACCTCGGGACGGGCGCCGATATGGGAAATGACCTCCGCGGCCGCTAGACTGCCGATTCGCCCGCAGGTGGTGAGCGGCAGGCCTTGGGTCAGGCCGTAGAGGAACCCCGCTGCGTAGAGGTCGCCGGCGCCTGTCACGTCGACCACCTGGTCCACACGCGCGGCCGGAACCACAAGGGTCTCGCCGTCGGCGACGATCACGGAGCCGTCCTCGGACCGGGTCAGGACCGCAAGCTCGCAATCGGCAAGGGCCCGGTCGGCGGCCTCCTCGAAGCTGTTCACCTGGTAGAGGGTGGTGATCTCCTTCTCGTTGGCGAAGACGATGTCGGCGTCGTCCTTGACCAGGGCCAGGAAATCGTCGCGGTGCCGGTCGACGCAGAAGGCGTCCGAGAGGCTGAGTGCGACCTTGGCGCCAGCCCGCTTGGCGAGCCGCGCCGCCTCGCGGAATGCCGCCTTGGCGTGGTCGCGGTCGAACAGATAGCCCTCGAGATAGACGACGCGGGCCGCGCCGATCAGGTCCAGATCGAGGTCCTCGGGCGTGAAATCGACGCTCGCGCCGAGAAACGTGTTCATGGTGCGCTCGCCATCCGGCGTCACGAGGATCAGGCAGCGCGCGGTCGGCGCTCCGTCAAGCGCCGGCGGGGTCTCGTAGGCGATGCCGAGCGAGCGGATGTCGTGGCGGAAGATGCCGCCGAACTGGTCGGCCGCCACCCGGCCGATGAAGCCGCATTTTGCGCCGAAGGACGCGAGCCCGGCGATCGAATTGGCGACCGAGCCGCCTGAGCGCTCGATGGCCGGTCCCATGGATTCGTAAAGGCGCGCGGCTTCCTCGGCGTCGATCAGGCGCATGAAGCCCTTGGCGAGGTCGTGCTTGGAGAGAAAGCCGTCGTCGCAGCGCGCGATGATATCGACGATGGCGTTGCCGATACCGACCACGTCGTAGAGCTTTTCGGCCATGCCTGGTCTCCCCCGCTTGCGCCCGCGGCCCTGGCGTTGCAGGCGCGCGCCACTATATTCGCTGCGCTTAACGAGTGGGACCACGTCATGCTCCAAGCCGCCGGTCAAGCCTTTCGCGACCTGTTCACGCCGCCCTTCCGCGCGGTGCTGTTCAAGTCGGTGGGTTTCACCATCGCGCTGCTCGTGGCGTTGATCGCGGCGCTCATCTGGGCGTTCGGCTATTTCGCGGCACTGCCGGGCTGGGCCGAGACCACGATCCAGTGGCTCGGCGGCGGCGCGCTCGTGGTCGGCTCGATCTTCCTCGTGCCGCCGGTCTCCTCGCTGGTCGCGGGGCTTTATCTCGACGACATCGCGGGTGAGGTCGAGCGCCAGCATTTCCCGCAAGATCCGCCGGGACAGGCGCTGCCCTCACCGCTGGCGATCGGGCTCGCGCTCAGGTTCTTCTTCATCGTGCTGGCGGTGAACCTTCTCGCGCTGTTCCTGCTGCTCGTGCCGGGCGTGAACCTGATCGCCTTCTATCTCGGCAACGGCTATCTGCTCGGCCGTGAATATTTCGAGCTCGCCGCCATGCGGCATATGCCTCCTTCGGAGGCGCGGAGCCTGCGCAAGGCCAATCGCGGCGCGGTGTTCGTTGCCGGACTGATCGTCGCGGGGCTTGCGTCGGTGCCGATCCTGAACTTCCTCACGCCGCTCTTCGCTACGAGCTTCATGGTGCGCGTCTATAAGAAGCTCGCCGCGCGGGCGCCGGTTCCGCGCGCGGCCTAGCGCGCGATCATGGCGCGTCGCCGGGTGCTGTCGCTGCCGGTGCAGGGGTTTTGGGCTTGTAGAGGCAGATATCGGCGATGAGGCAGCGCCAGCATTCGGGCGTGCGTGCCTTGCAGACATAGCGCCCATGCAGGATGAGCCAGTGGTGGGCGTAAGGCTTGTAGCGCTCTGGCACGATGCGGTTCAGCGTAAGCTCGACATCGAGCGGGGTCTTGCCGGGGGCTAGCCCCGTGCGGTTCGCCACCCTGAAGACATGCGTATCGATGCCGATGGTCGGCTGACCGAAGCCAACGTTGAGCACGACGTTCGCGGTCTTTCGGCCGACGCCAGGCAGGGCCTCGAGCGCCTCGCGGGTCGATGGCACCTTGCCGCCATAGTCCTCGACCAGCTTTTTCGACAGCGCGATCAGGTTCTTGGCTTTGTTGCGGTAGATGCCGATCGTCTTGATCTTCTCGGTGATCTCGGCCGCGCTGAGCTTCGCCATCTTCTCCGGCGTGTCGGCCAAGCGGAACAGGTCGGGCGTGGCGCGGTTCACCGACGAGTCCGTCGCCTGCGCCGACAGCACCACAGACACGAGCAGTGTGAACCGATCGCGGTAGTTGAGCTCCGTCTTAGGATGCGGGTCGACCTTGGCAAAGCGGGCGAAGATCTCATCGACCTGCGCCTGCGTAAGCCGCGAGCCCGGCGCACGCTTCACCCGCTTGCGTGGGCGCCGCGCCGCGGCGGCCTCGGGGGCCCGCTCCCGGGATTTCGATTGAATAGCCATGGGGGCCTTGTCTAGCACCCTTCGGAGGTCTTATCTCAGGCTATGGCTGAGGCTTCCACATCCCCGGAACCATCGCGCTTCAGCGCGGTGCTCACGCCGCACAGGTCGCTGAGCCCGAGGGGCTTCGTCGTGCTGATGACGGCGATCTGCCTGATCAGCTTCGGCACCGGACTCCTGTTTTTCATGCTCGGCGCCTGGCCCGTGATCGGCTTCATGGGGCTCGACGTGCTGCTGATCTATGTGGCCTTCAAGCTCAATTTCCGGGCGCTCCGCCGCTACGAGACGGTCGATCTCACCGACGACGCGCTGACCGTCACGCAAGTCGAGCCGTCCGGCCGCACCAAGGCCTGGACCTTCAATCCCTATTGGGTGCGGCTGAGGCTCGAGCCGCGCGTCGGCCGTTCGACCGAGCTGTCGCTTGCCTCGCACGGGCAGCGGCTCGTGTTTGCGTCCTTCCTGACCGATTCCGAGCGCGAAGATTTCGCGGATGCGCTCTCGGCCGCGCTGTCTGCCGCAAAGAGTTCCAGCGCCGCCTAGGTCTTGCGCCAAACATGGGGATGGTGTCATTGCCCGGCTTGACCGGGCAACCCAGTAAGCACCGCCATCAAATGCTTGCGGAGACCAGCGCGTACTGGGTGCCCGCCTTCGCGGGCATGACAACCGCTAAGCGCTGAAGATAAATATGCCTAGGCGGCGAGGTCGCGCTTCTCGGCGACGCTACCGTCGGCGTTGAAACGGTAGATCACCGGCACGCCGGTCCCGATCTCGACCTGCATCACGTCATCGGGACCGAGCTGGTCGAGATTCATGATCAGCGAGCGCAGCGAATTGCCGTGCGCCACCACGATCACGTTCTTGCCTTCCTGCAGCTCGGGCAGGACCCATTTCTCGAAGAACGGCACGACGCGCGCGGCCGTGTCCTTCAGCGATTCACCGCCGGGCGGAGCGATATCGTAGGAGCGCTGCCAGATATGCACCTGCTCGGGCCCCCAGCGCTTGCGCGCGTCCTCCTTGTTGACGCCGACCAGCTCACCATAGTCGCGCTCGTTGAGGGCGGCGACCTTGACCAGCGGGAATTTGGGCGTGCCGAGCTCGTCGAGGATGATGTCGAGCGTGTGGTGGGCGCGCTTGAGGGTGCTGGTGAAGGCGATGTCGAAGCGATGGCCTTCCGCCTTGAGCATGGCGCCGGCGAGGTGCGCCTCGGCGACGCCTTCCTCGGTGAGGTCGACGTCCTTCCAGCCGGTGAAGCGGTTCAGCCGGTTCCACTCGCTCTCGCCGTGGCGGACGAGAACGAGCACGTTCTCCGAGGGGGAAGGCTTGTCTTGCTGGCGCCCAGTCATGGCTAAGGCCGGTCACCCGCTCCGTTTGAGGCCGCTCCCATGGCGAGCGGCATAGCAGGCGACGGTTAAGTTCCCTTGCACCAAAGCCTCCCCAGTCCCGAGCCCCTTGTGGCGCGAGGCCGCATGTTTAGCCAAGTCGCGGGCGATTTTCCAGGCTCAGCATGTCGCGCCGAGGGTTAGAGCCCGAGGACGTCCTGCATGGAATAGAGGCCCGGCTCCTTGCCGCGGGCCCAAAGCGCCGCCCTGACCGCGCCGCGCGCGAAGATGGTGCGGTCGGTGGCGACATGGGCAAGCTCGATGCGCTCGCCGGGACCCGCGAAGATCACCCGATGCTCGCCGACGACATCGCCGCCCCTGAGCGCTGCGAAGCCGATATCGCCTTCCCGCCGCGGACCGACATCGCCGTCGCGGGTGCGGACGCCGCGCTCGGCAAGCGAGATGCCGCGTGCTTTGGCCGCGGCCTGCCCAAGCATCAACGAGGTGCCTGAGGGCGCATCGCGCTTGTGGCGGTGGTGCAGCTCGAGGATCTCGATGTCGAACTCCGGGCCGAGCGCCTCGGCAACGCGGGCGGTCAGCCCGGCGAGCAGGTTGACGCCGAGGCTCATATTGCCGGCCTTGACGATGGTCGCGTGACGGGCGGCGGCCTCGATCTTGGCCTGGTCGGCGTCGGAGAGCCCGGTCGTGCCGATCACATGCACGATGCGCGCCTGTGCCGCGAGCGCGGCGAAACCGGTGGTCGCAGCGGGGCTGGTGAAGTCGAGCACGCCGTCGACATGGGCGAAGACGGGCAGGGGGTCGTCGGTGATCTCGATGCCGAGCGGCTCAAGCCCGGCTACGAGGCCGAGATCGCCCCCGACGGCGGGCGAGCCTTTGACTTCGAGGCCGGCGGCGACAACGCAGCCCGGCGTCTCGTGGAGCGCGCGGACGAGCGCCTGGCCCATGCGCCCCGAAGCGCCAAGCACGGCGATTTTCATGTCACTCATGGCCGAACCGCCTGGCGGGTGCGGGAGCGCCGCCGTCGTGGTAGGAAGCGGACCTTCTAGGCCGCAAACGGGCCCGCTCACAAGCCCCGCGTCGCCAAAATCTCAGCCAGTGCTTAAGCCCGGCATGACCAGACGTTCGCTCGCGACTGCCATTGGCCTCGCCTCCGGTACCGCCGCGCTGGCGCTTTCGGTCCTACCTGCGTGGTCCGAGGAGTTTTCGAGCGCCTATACCCCGCTCGATCTCGACAAATGCAAGATGCTGAGCGCGGGAGGCGATGAAGCCGACGGCGGCACTTGGCTATGCGAGGGCTATGACGGCATAGACGTGCGCGTGGCGGAAGGGGATTTGCGCTTCTTCGTCACGTTCGGGCCGGGCAGCGACGACCTGCGCAACGCCGAGAACCAGACCGCAGCCAACGAGACCCTGCCGCAGTTCAACACGATCGGCGATACGCTCGAATGGCGGCTCGCGATGGAAGACGGGAAGCCGACGCCGTTCGCCACCATTCTCCGCTATAACTGGAAGGTTGACGGCAAGAGCGGCGCGACGCTGGTCGTCACCAAGCTCGCCAAGGACAATGCCTGTCACCTGGCCTATATCGTGGCGAGCGGCAATCCGCAGGCGAACGAGCAGGCCCGCGCCATCGCCGACAGGGACGCCGCCGAATTCGTCTGCGAGCAGGATAGCGCCAAGCACTACGATGCGACGGGTAAGGAGGCGATGCCGTAGGCGTCAATCTCCGCGGCGCTTGCCGAGCAGCCGCAGCCGCAACGCGTTCAGCTTGATGAAGCCTTCCGCGTCCTTCTGGTCGTAGGCGCCCGCGTCGTCCTCGAAGGTGACGATCTTGTCGGAGTAGAGAGATTTCGGGCTCGACCGGCCGATCACGATCACGTTGCCCTTGTAGAGCTTGAGTGTGACCTCGCCCTCGACATGTTCCTGGCTCTTGTCGACCAGCGCCTGCAGCATCTCGCGCTCGGGCGAGAACCAGAAGCCGTAATAGACGAGCTCGGCATAGCGCGGCATCAGCGAGTCCTTGAGGTGCATCACCTCGCGGTCGAGCGTGAGCGACTCGATGGCGCGATGCGCCACGTAGAGGATCGTGCCGCCAGGCGTCTCGTAGATGCCGCGTGACTTCATGCCGACAAAGCGATTCTCGACGAGATCGACCCGGCCGATCCCGTTCTCGCGGCCGAGCTCGTTCAGCCGCGTGAGGAGCGCGGCGGGCGAAAGCTTCTTGCCGTCGATCGAGACGGGGTCGCCGCGCTTGAAGCCAATGGTGACGATGGTCGGCTTGTCGGGCGCCTCCTCGGGCGAGACGGTGCGCTGGTAGACATAAGGCGGCGGTTCCTGCGCGGGGTCCTCGAGGACCTTTCCTTCGGACGAGGAATGCAGCAGGTTCGCGTCGACCGAGAACGGCGCCTCACCGCGCTTGTCCTTGGCGACGGGGATCTGGTGCCGCTCGGCGAACTCGATCAGGTCGCTGCGCGACTTGAACTCCCATTCCCGCCAGGGCGCGACCACCTTGATGTCAGGGTTGAGCGCGTAATAGGTCAGCTCGAAGCGCACCTGGTCGTTGCCCTTGCCGGTTGCGCCATGGGCCACGGCGTCGGCGCCGGTAGCCTTCGCGATCTCGATCTGACGCTTGGCGATCAGCGGCCGGGCGATCGAGGTGCCGAGCAGATAGACGCCTTCGTAGAGCGCATTCGCCCGGAACATCGGGAAGACGAAGTCGCGCACGAACTCTTCGCGCAGGTCCTCGACGAAGATCTCCTTGATGCCGAGCAGCTCGGCCTTCTTGCGCGCGGGCTCGAGCTCCTCGCCCTGGCCGAGATCGGCCGTGAAGGTCACGACCTCGCAACCATAGGTCTCCTGCAGCCATTTCAGGATGATGGAGGTGTCGAGCCCGCCGGAATAAGCGAGCACCACCTTCTTGATGTCGGTCGCCATGGGAACTGGGCCTTAAGCGGCTCAAGATGGGAGTAGGTTGTTGCCTATAGGATATTTCCTATCGGCAGCGCAATTGATCTCGATCATGGCAGGCGGCACGATGGTCGGATGAAATTTTGAGGCTCGCCGGCGGCGGGCGGAACTCGGGCCAGCGGCTCGCGTTCCGATCATCGGGCCGGAGGGCGAGTGGAGCGATGCCATGCCCTATCGGACGAAGCAGGACTTGCCCGACGGCGTGAAGAACGACCTTCCGGCCCACGCTCGCGACGGCGTCGCGAAATTTTTAACAATGTCGGGCAGAATCACCAGGTAGCCTAAAAAACGGGCACCCAAGAAGACATCAAGGTAGGCGAGGAATGACGACCCGGAAACGAGAGGACCAGCAGAAGGCGTGGCCTGGGCTTCCGCCGCGCGAGGCGCGGCCGGATGCTGGGTGCGGCTTTGCCCTGCGCAAGCGCCTGCGGCAGGCCGCCGAGCAGGCCTGGCGGCAGACCGTCACCCACTACGCGCCCAAGCCTTGGCATCCGGCGCGCGGAAACGCGACCAAGCTGCTGTTGCCGAGCTAGCGACCCCACACCGCGAGTGCCGTCTTGCCGGCGAAAGCCTGTATCCAGAACCTGCGTGCCATCGGCACGGGTCACGGGGACGACTGATCGTCCTTTAGGAGAGCCTCGAACCGCGGCGCAAGCGTTAGCGGGAACGACTCGGTCATGTGGGATTTGTCGCGCATGACGATCATGCCGTCACGGACCAGCTCGCAGACCGTGCCGGGGCAAATCGCGTCGGTAAGGTCGAGGGCCGTGACCCGCGGGTCGTCGTAAGCGCCGCGCGGAAACCTGGTCTTCCGCTTGGGCCAGGCGCATTTCTCCTCATGGCCGGGATTGGCCAGCAGGCACTCCCGCGGGTCGCGTGGCATCGTCGGCAAATCGCGCAGCAGGACGACGCGGCTGCCGGCTTGCAGCAAGCGCTGCACCACTGCGCGCTCGCCGGCCAATTGAGCCGGCTCCGTGTCGTTCGACGCGCGCATCTCGCCGCTCTCGCTCGCCACCGCCTGAGACGAGGCATTGGTCAGCACCACGATGTCCGGCTTCGACGCCACAAGGTCCTGAAGCACCGTCTCCCGCCATTCCGCGCATTCGCGGTATAGGCGGTTCAGCGCCGTGCTCCAGATCGGCGCTTCGATCGAAGGGCAGGCGGCCTTGGTACGCACGACAAGCTGCCAGCCCGCGTCTGCGGCGGCCTTATCCAGAGCGGGGAACCAGGCGGCGGCGTGCGAATCGCCGAACAGCACGACCCGCTTGCCGCCCTTACGATCGCCGTAGATGCAGGGGCGCAGCTCCGTATCGGCGTGACGCAGCAGGCAGCGGTCATCATAGACGCGCGGCCGGTCGTCCCAGATCTCGCTATAGCCGAGCGTCTGGCCGCTGCTCAAAAGGATCACCGGCCGGGCGAAGGTCTCTTTCGCGAGCAGCGCAAAGCCCGCGGCGCCGAGCGACAGCGTCGCGCCCGCAACCACCGAAGCGACCGCATGCCGCTTGAAATAAGGCGAGAGCCGGAAGGGCTGCTCGATGAAGCGATAGGTTAGGATGGCCAGCAGCAAGGAGACGATGACGAGCTCGGCAACGATCAGCGGGTTCGATCCGAACACCGCGCCGCCGAGCAGGAGCACCGGCCAATGCCAGAGATACCAGGAGTAGGACCTCTTTCCGAGATAGACGGGAAGCGTCGAGCTGAGCGCCTTGTCGAGCGGTCCGCCGATCGGAACGTCACGGCCGGCGGCGAGGATCAGCGCCGTGCCGACGGTTGGCAGCAACGCGGCAACGCCCGGGAAGGTCATGGTATGGGTGAAGGTGACGCCCGCCACGAGGATGGCGATCAGCCCAATCCCGCATAGGCCTTGCCGAACGCGGGCGGAGAGGGCCGGCAGACTTATCAGCGCGACGGTCGCGCCTAGGCTCAGCTCCCACGCCCTCGAGAACGTGTTGAAGAACGCGAGCGGCTGGGCGCGGGCGGTCAGGTATATGCAGAAGGCCAGCGAGACGACCGTGATCGCGATGCACAGCGCCGCCAGCTTCGGCTGCCGGTTTCTCCTGGATGCGAGGAAGACGGCGCCCAGGATCAGAAGCGGCCAGACGACGTAGAACTGCTCCTCGATCGAGAGCGACCAGTAGTGGAGATAGAGGCTCGGCTCGGTCTCGGTGTTGAAATAGTCGGTCGCTCGGCGCGCCAGGGTCCAGTTCAAGATGTAGACCGCGGCGGCGGCGAAATCGCGCAAGGCCGCGACGCGCTGCAGAGGTTCAAGCACGGGCGCGGCAAACGCCAGCGAGACGAACAGGACCAGGATCGCCGCGGGCAGGATCCGGCGTGCGCGCCGCGCCCAGAAGCCCACCAGCCGGATCGTGCCGGTCTCGTGCAGCTCCTGTACGAGCAGGCTCGTGATCAGGAAGCCCGAGATAACGAAAAACACGTCGACACCGATAAAGCCGCCCGGCGCGAACGGGACGCCAGCGTGGAACAGGATGACGAAAATGACCGCGATGGCCCGCAGGCCGTCGACCTCAGGCCGGTAGCGCAGGCGCGGGACCGTGTGCTTCGTACGGCTCTCGTCTAGGCGAACGCTCGCGTCCACGGTCCAATCCCTGCGGCGATCACCTGGACTTTACAGCGCCAGTCGGGCGCTGGCGCGCTGCTTGACGCTCGCACTCTTGAGCTGGCCGCAGGCCGCCATGATGTCACGGCCGCGTGGGCTGCGCACCGGGCTCGCATAGCCCGCGCGGTTCACGACGTCCGCGAATTTCTCAATCTGCTCCCAGTCTGAGCATTCATACGGCGCGCCAGGCCAGGGATTGAACGGGATCAGGTTGATCTTGGCGGGGATCTTGGCGAGCAGCCGCACCAGCGCCTTGGCGTCGGCGACGGAATCGTTCACGCCCTTCAGCATCACATACTCAAAGGTGATGCGCTTCGCGTTGGAGAGGCCGGGATAGGCGCGGCAGGCATCGAGCAGCGCCGCGATCGGCCATTTCTTGTTGATCGGCACGAGCTCGTCGCGCAGCTCGTCGCGTACGGCATGCAGCGAGATGGCGAGCATGGTACTGGCCTCTTCGCCCCAGCGCGGAATCTCCGGCACGACGCCCGAGGTCGAGAGCGTGATGCGGCGCTTGGAGATCGACAGGCCTTCGCCGTCGGAGGCCACGGCACAAGCGTCGCGCACATTGTCGAAATTGTAGAGCGGCTCGCCCATGCCCATCAGCACGACGTTGGTGATCTTCCGTTCGGCGTCCGGGATGCCGCGCGGATCGTCGGCCACGGCGCCCGGCCAGTCACCGAGCCGGTCGCGCGCGAGCATGATCTGGCCCACGATCTCGCCGGCGGTGAGGTTGCGCACGAGCCGCTGCGTGCCGGTGTGACAGAAGGAGCAGGTCAGCGTGCAGCCGACCTGGCTCGAAATGCAGAGCGTGCCGCGATCCTCTTCCGGGATGTAGACGCTCTCGATCTCCTTGCCGTCGGCGAGCCTGAGCAGCCATTTGCGCGTGCCGTCCACCGAGACCTGCTCCGTCACGATCTCAGGCCGCGTCAGCGTGAAGCGCTCAGCGAGCGTGCCGCGCAGCTCCTTGGCGATGTCGGTCATGCCGTCGAAGGTGGAAGCTCCGCGCACATAGAGCCAGCTCCAGAGCTGGCGCACGCGCATGCGGATCTGCCGCTCCGGCACACCGAGCGCACGCAACCGCTCGCCGAGCTCGGCACGGGACAGGCCGATGAGGGATTCGCGCTGCTCTTGTCCGCCGGCTGCGGTCGCTTCGCGGTCTATGAGGGAGACGCTTGCCATCGCATGGTCATATCATGCGGAAGGGGAAAAATCGCAATCGTGCGACGTGTCATTCCCGCGAAAGCGGGAACCCAGTAAGCGCCGTCCTTCAGAACCTGCGTGCCTGGGATTACTGGGTGCCCGCGTGCGCGGGCATGACAACTGTCTAGGCTGGAGCGACCCGCCCGGTTACCCGCCGGCGTTGGCCGCGCCGCATTCCTTAGCGATGCGCTCGAGAGCGTCTGAGAGCCCGCTCAGCGAATAGGTGTCGGTTGTGGCGGTGCCGCGGGCGGATCGGCCTTCGAGCTTGATGGTGCTGCCGCCTTTCATCGCCTCGATGAGCTTCGTCTCGTCCTCGGGCTTCTCGACGAAGGCGCCTTCTTCCTTGGTGAACAGCTCGAACTTCTCCGTGCCGACCGTGGCGGTGACCTTGGCGCCCTCGGCGAACGGATAGCCCATTTTCACGCTGATCTCGTTCGTGACGTTGTCGGCGGGCCAGCGCGAAATATAGAAAAGGATCGGCCCGCGCTTGACGGCCTTGGGCAGGCTCTCTTTGGGCTTGGCGACGGCGAAGCAGACCTTAGGCGTGCCCGACGAAGCGTAGGCGGTCCAGTCGTTGAATTTCTGCAGGAGCGCGACCTCTTGCGCCAAAGCCGGCGTCGCCAAGAGAGCGCCTGCAAAGCAAGCGATCCGTACGACACCACGCATCTCCCCGCCCCTGATTCGCATAGAAAGTTGAAGCATATCGGCTCGATTTTCGTTTGGCCAGAAGGGCGGGTCAACCCTCGCGCGGCCGCGCCGTTGCGCACCGCAAGAATCTAGGTCAGATTCGCCCCTCGACGGGCAGTTCCCTGAGCTGTCGGCTCGAAGCAAGCCGCCGGCTCACGGGACAAACAACCAACGCTGTTTTCCAATACCTCCCTGCAACCTGCCGGCCCTTGCCGCATTTTGCCTTGCACATCAACGGAGCAGCTTCATGCGCGCCGCGCAATTCAGCGAGTTCGGAGGGATCGAGGCACTGCGCCTCGAAGAGGTGGCCGAGCCCGAGCCGGGGCCTGACGAGATCCGCATCGCGGTGCGGGCGGTCGGGCTCAATTTCTTCGACACGCTGATGCTGCGCAACAAGTACCAGGTCACCCCGCCGCTGCCCTTCTCGCCGGGCGCGGAAATCGCCGGCACGGTCGAGCGGCTCGGCGAAGGCGTGACGGAATTCGGCCTAGGGCAGCGGGTCTCGGCGTTTATCGGCGGCAATGGCTGCCGCGAGAAGATCGTCACCAAGGCGCGGAACGCGGTGCCTATTCCTGACGGCGTGAGCGACGAGGTGGCTGCGGGAATTCCCATCACCTACGGCACGGCGCTGCATGCTTTCAAGGATCGCGCCGAGCTTAAGCCTGGTGAGGGCGTTGCCGTGCTCGGTGCCGCGGGCGGCGCGGGGGTCGCCGCGATCGAGGTGGCGAAGCTGATGGGCGCGCGGGTGATCGCGCTCGCCTCGTCGGGCGACAAGCTCGCCTTCGCGCGCGAGCATGGCGCGGACGAGGGCATAAACTACGAAACGGAGAACCTGAAAACCCGGCTCAAGGAGCTAACCGTGCCGAAAGGCGTCGACGTCGTGTTCGATCCGGTCGGTGGCCGATATGCCGAGCCTGCGCTCCGCGCCATGGCCTGGGAAGGGCGCTATCTTGTGCTGGGCTTCGCCTCCGGCGAGATCACACGCATGCCGCTCAATCTCGTACTGCTCAAGGGCTGCGCCATCCTCGGCGTATTCTGGACGTCGTTCGTCGAGCGCTTTCCCGAGAAGCACCGCGCCAACATGCTGCAATTGCTCGAATGGTGCAAAGAGGGGCGCATCGCCCCGCATATTCACGCGAGCTTTGCTTTGGCCGAGACCGCCAAGGCGTTGTCACTGATCGAGGGGCGCAAGGTCACCGGCAAGGTGATCGTCAACCCGCAAGCTTAACTCGAGGCTGGAAGCTCCTTGCCGAGCGCGCGGGCGGCAGCGGCCCGATGGGTCGGCGTGATGCTGCTTGCGACCATGCCGATTACCGCGGTGACCAGCGCCATGTCGTCGGCGAAGCCGAGCCCGAGGATCATGTCGGGCACGAGATCGGCCGGCATGATGAAATAGGCGAGGGCCGCGAACAGCATGCCGCGCACGCGGATCGGCGTATTGGAATCGAGCGCGCAGTAATAGGCTGCGACTAGGTCCTCGACGAACGGCACGTTGCCTGCGACCCGCTTGAGCTTGTCCCAGAAAGCGTCGCGGACCTTGCGCTCGCGCTCGGCAAAAGCCTGCGAGGACATATCACGGCCCAGCGCCGCGTCCCGTAGCGTGCTCGCATCTTCCCAGGTGGCCATCGTCTTGAACCTCAAAGGCAGGCGCCCGCGCGCCCCGAAAATCCGGGGATTAACATAGGGAGCGGCCTCATCTTCCGCAACTGCCGCGGGCGCCGCTTCCGTGCGCAGCGAAAGCCGCATTGCGCGCGAATTTGAGACGACTCTGCACTTTCACCATGAGTCCCGGTCGCGCTTGTCGAAGGCGCACGCCTTCGTCATGTCTTTTCGGGTCGCGCTTGCATCGTGAGCCGTCCCCCGAGCCCCATGAAGCGATCGAGCCAAATGAATTTCCTGCTGCGCAGCATTGCCACGCCTATCGCGGCTGCCGCGAGCCTGCTCGGCGTGGCGGCGATCGCCGCGAGCGCTGAGCCCATGGAGCCGGTGCGGAGCTTCGGCGACCAGCGCGTGATCAGTTCGGACGTGACGCCGTTTTCATCGGCTCCGTCCGGCAAGGCCCGCACCAACATGCGCGCGCGTTTGCTCGGCCCAAGCGATAGCAAGGCGACACCGAACGCGCAGAACGCCTCGCGGTCCGCGCCCAAGGGGAGTGCGAGGCCGCCCGTCAAGCAAAGCAGCAGCCAAGGCGCAAGCCAGTATCGGACGATGTGCGTCAGGCTGTGCGACGGGTTCTATTTTCCGGTGAACGAGGCGTCGCCGCGTTCGAGTTTCGCCGCGGACGAGGAGCGCTGCCGCTCGAGTTGCCGCGCGCCGGCGAAGCTCTATTACATGACGAGCTCCGAGGACGACGCGGCGGGCATGAAGGCGCTCGACGGGACACGCTATGCCGACCTGCCAAACGCGTTCCGCTATCGGAGCGAGTACGTCATGCAATGCGACTGCAAGCCGAGGCCCTGGACGCAGGAGGCCAAGCTCATCTTCGACCGGCGCGCGGTGATCGCGGCGCGCAGTCCGCTCGAGCTGCGGGTCGCCGCGGGTGCAGAAGCGATGGCCCAGGTGCTTGCGGAAGGCGAGGTCAGGGTCGCGCGCGCGAAGCCGCGGGCTACGCAGGTGAGACAGGCGGATGCAGCCGCATCGCGCGCGAAGATGCGGCGCACGACGCGCTACGGCAACGGCTTCCTGCTCGCGCCACCGCAATCGGCTGGGGAACCGCGCCGGCGGCGCTTCTTCCTGTTTCGCAACTGGGTCGGGCGCTGACGGGCGGGCGCGGCGGTCTTGCGGGAAGCGGCCTTCGATGCCATTTCAGCGAGGATGGCAAAGCACCGGCTGCTCTTCGTTTGTCTCGGCAATATCTGTCGCTCGCCCATGGCCGAAGGCGCTTTTCGGCGCGCCGCCGAGCTTGAAGGCCTGCTCGACCGGTTCGAGATCGACTCGGCGGGGCTTGGCGGCTGGCATATCGGCCAGGCGCCCGATACGCGGGCCCAAGAAGCCGCGGCAGGACGCGGCATCGACATCTCGATGCAGAGCGCACGCCAGGTGGCTCAAAGCGACTTCGCGCGCTTCGATCTGCTGCTCGCAATGGACGGCACGAACCATGCCGAGCTGCTGGAGCTCGCGCCGGACGATGCGCGGCACAAGGTCCGCTATTTTCTCGATTTCGCGAAGAACAGCGCGACGCGCGAGGTGCCCGATCCGTTCTATGGCGGGCGCGAAGGCTTCGACCATGCGCTCGACCTGATCGAGGACGCCGCGCGCGGCTTACTTGCCGAGCTGTTGAATGGCGAGGCGCTTCCTGAGCGGAGAGAAGCTTAGCTACTCCGCGAGGTCGTAGGCCGCCTCGACCACGTAGGGCCCGCCGCCCACCGAGTTGCGCGAGGAATAGAGCACGAAGCGATTGACGGTGAAGGGCTCCGCGGCCACGCCGCCTTGGCGCTCCAGATAGGCCGCGACCGCATCGGCCCGCGCGCCTCTCAATCTTGCCAGAGTGACATGCGGCTTGAAGTTGCGGCCCTCGGGCGGCAGCCCGGCTTCCCGGGCGGCGCGCTCATTGGCGCGGTGCAATGCGTCGAGCGCATCGGATGGCGCGACCTCTGCGAAGATCGCGCGCGGCTTACGCCCGCCGAAACTGCCGAGACCGTTCAACCTGAGCTCGAACGGCGCGGCGTCGATCTCGCCGAGCGCCTGGGTGAAATCATGCGCCGTGTGCCCATCGACATCGCCGATGAAGCGAAGCGTCACGTGATAGTTCTCCGGGTCGATCCAGCGCGCGCCTGAGAGACCTGCGCGGAGCACCGTGAGACGCTCGGCGATGTGAGGTGGAATCTCGATGGCAGAGAAGAGGCGCGGCATGGCAATCGATCCGTGTCTCGCTGATCAACAGTCAAGGGCACGGGTTCGGCATGTCAAGGTGGATCTGCTCGATGTCCGCAAGCACGTCGTCGCCGAGACGCAAATCTGCTGCGTCGATGTCGCTCTTGAGCTGCGCCATGGTCGTCGCGCCGATGATGGTGCTGGTTGCGAAGGGCCGCGAGGCCGCGAAGGCAATCGCCATCTGCGCCGCGTCGAGGCCGTGCTTTCGCGCGAGCGCGACATAGGCGGAGATGGCGCGCGGGCCGTTGCCCTTCTCGTAGCGGCCGAGCCGGTCGAACAGGGTCTTGCGTGAGTTGGGCGGCAGCGCGCCGCCTTCGTACTTGCCCGAGAGATAGCCCTGGCCGAGCGGCGAATAGGCCAGCAGGCTCACCTGCTCGCGGTAGAAGATCTCGGAGAGGCCGGTCTCGAAGGAGCGGTTGACGAGATTATAGGCGTTCTGGATCGAGGCGATGCGCGGCAGGCCGCGGGCCTCGGCGCATTTGAGGAAGGTCATCGTGCCCCACGGCGTCTCGTTCGAGAGGCCGATGAACCGCACCTTGCCCGCATCGACCAGCCTGCCGAGCGTCGCGAGGATGTCGCGGATCGGATGCTCCTCGTCGCCGAGATGCAGATAGTCATGCCCCTCGAAGATGCGCATCGGCCGGTCAGGCCAGTGGAGCTGGTAGATGTCGATATAGTCCGTCTTGAGCCGCGCGAGGCTGGCATCGACTGCCTCGTTGATCTGCGCCTCGGTCTGGCGCGTGAGCGAGCCGTCCTTGCGCAGCCAGGTCATCTTGCCGCGGCCTGCGACCTTGGTGGCGATCAGCACCTTGTCGCGGGCTTTGCGCGCAGCGAGCCACGTGCCGATGATGGCCTCGGTGCGGCCTTGCGTCTCGGGCTTGGGCGGGATCGGATACATCTCGGCGGCATCGAACAGGTTGATGCCGCGCTCGACCGCATAGTCCATCTGCGCGTGGCCTTCGGCCTCGCTGTTCTGCTCGCCGAAGGTCATAGTGCCGAGCGTGAGCGCGCTCACGCTGACGCCGGTGCGGCCAAGCTCGCGATACTCCATGCCGGCCGAGACTAGGCCGAAACGGTCGGAGCCGGAAGCGAGCCGGTCTGGCCTGCATCCTGCTCTACCGTCTCGCTCGCGAAGAACGAGGTGAAGAGCAGCCAGAGCACGAAGGCCGCGACGGTGATGAGCGCGATGGCCGCGCCGATTTTACCGAAATTTAAGGGCATTGACCGAGAGCTCCTTGCGGGACGCGCACGGTAGCCAAGTCGCGGTCTCCGATCAATCCGCGCGCATGGGCGTCGCGACAGGGCCGGTTTGATTGGCTTCCATGGTCTCGGTCAGCCAGTCGTGGAAGGCTGAGACGCGCGCGAAGATATTGGGGACGATCTCACGCCCGCAACGCACGCCCCAGCTCACCACGCCGAGCTGCACGAAGCCCCGCGCGTTGTCGGCCGCAACGACGAGGGGGCCACCACTATCGCCGTAGCAGGAATTCTTCGGCGTGCCGGGCTTCATCACGCAGATTTCCGTGTCGGCGATTTCGAACGGGCGCATCGCGGCGCGGCAGGCCTCGGGCTCGATCACCTCGACCTCGACCTCCTGCAGCTTGCGCGGGAAGTTCAGGTTCTCCTCGAGCACGCTCGGCGGCGTGAACTCCGACAGCAGGTTCACGACCTCCTTGTCCTCGGGGTCCCAGACCGCGCCCCAACCGGTGATCGTTACCTTGGTGCCAGGCGGGGCGATCGCCTTGTCGGTCTCGGGATCGGCCGTGGGTACGATCGGTGCGTCTTTGATCGGCTCCTTCAACTTGATCAGCGCGATGTCGCCTTTGCCATCGAGGCCCTTCGTGAGGTAGTTCGGGTGCGGGAAGATGCCCGCGCTCTCGATCTTGGTGGTCTCGGTACGGTCGGTGCTGCCATAGCCGACCACGACCATCTTCATCGGCGTGATCTTCGGCGCCTCCGCCGAGCGCTGCGCCGCGCCGGCCGTGGGCTCTATGATGACGTCCTCGTCGTCGTCCTCGATGACGACATCGACGTCCTCGTCCTCTTCTTCTTCCTCATCGTCGTCTGCGGCACCTTCGACGGTCACGCAATGCGCCGCAGTCAGCACCCATTGATCGGCGATCAGTGAGCCGCCGCAATGGCCCTTCTCGTCTTCCATCGAGGAGTAGAGCCGCACCTGATAGGGATATTTGCCGTCCGGCGCGGGCGTGCCGCCGACGATCATCTCGGTGTCGTCCTCGGCGAGCGCCGCGCCGCCGAGGGCGCAAGCCAGCACAAGCAGGGAACAGAAGCCTGAAAACGCGACGCGTCGCATGGGATTACTCCGGGGAACGGGCGCTTGCGGCGGCCGGGTCTGACGGCTCGGCGGCGACGGGTGCATCGGCGGCCAGGGTTTCCTCGATCCAATCGTGGAATGCCGAGACGCGCGCATAGACGTTCGGGACGCCCACGCGTCCGCAGCGGTCGCCCCAGCTCACGACGCCGACTTGCACATAGCGCCGCGGGTCCTTGGCCAGCACCATCAGCGGGCCGCCGCTGTCGCCGTAGCAGGCATTCGCCACCGAGGACGGCTTCATGGCGCACAGCTCGGTGTCGGTCACGTCGAGCTGCGAGGCCTGATAGGCCGAGCGGCACTCGCCGTGATCCATGACATGGATATCGACCTCGTGCAGCTTGCGCGGGAAGTTGAGCTTGTCGCTGATCTCCTCGGGCACGGGGGTGACCTTCGAGAGCAGCGCGACGATCTCCTTGTCGTCGGGATCCCAGATCGCGCCCCAGCCGGTCACGGTCACCTTGGCGCCGCGGGTGAGCAGCTTCTCCTCGCTAGCCCGATCGGCGAGCTCGATCGGCTTCGCGCTATCGGCCGTCACCGGGGCTGCGAGCTTGATCAGGGCAATGTCGGCGCCGGACTGAAGCCCGCGGGCGGCGAAGTCCGGGTGCAGCACGATCTTCTCGCTCACCAGCTTGGTCGTCTCGGCGCGGTCCGTGCTGCCGTAGCCGACATAGACCTGCGGGACCGCCGAGACGGGGTCGCCCGGCTTGGCCGGCCCCATGACGCAATGGCCCGCGGTCAGCACCCAGCGGTCGCCGATCAGCGAGCCGCCGCAAAAGCCCCTCAGATCCATGGGCATATCGTAGAGCCGGACCTGCCAGGGATATTTGCCGTCAGGTGCGCGCTTGCCGCCGACAATCATCTCCGTGTCGTCGGCGGCGGCGGGGCCCACGAGGACGCACAGCGCCCCGAGCAGCGCGCATGCGCGCAAGCCGGAGCGGACCGCTAGAGCCGTCATGCTCAGTTCGCCGCGAGCGTCTTGTTGATCCAGTCGGAGAACGAGGAAACGCGCGTATAGACGCCGGGATAGAGCGGGTTGCCGCATTGCGGGCCCCAGCTCACGACGCCGACCTGGACGAACTTGCCGCCCTCGGCCGCCGCGAAGAGCGGGCCGCCGCTGTCGCCGAAGCAGGAATCCTTGCCGCCCGAGGGGCCGGTCGCGCAAATCTCGGTCTCGCCGATGGAAAACGCGGGCACCTGCAGCGACTGATAGGTGGCCTTGCAGGCCTGCGGGTCGATCACCTCGATGTCGACCTCATGCAGCTTGACCGGCGCTTCGAGCTCCATGCGGTCGAGCAGCCTGCGCTCCGAGATGGTGCGGCGGCCGGCCATCACGTCGAGCGCGTTGTGGAAGGCCTGCATGTCCCAGATGGCGCCCCAGCCGGTGACGGTGGCCTTGGAGCCCGGCGCGAGCAGGGTGAGGTCCTTCGAAGCGTCGGTGAGGCCGATCGCGGGCGCATTGGGGATCGGGCTCTTGAGCTTGATCAGCGCAATGTCCGCCTTCTGCCCGGAGAGATAAGCGGGATGGATGATGATCTTCTCGCTGTCGATCTTGGTGGTCTTGGTGCGGTCGGTGCTGCCGAAGCCCACCGTGACCGCTTGCGAGTCCATCAGGCAATGCGCGGCGGTCAGCACCCACTGCGCGTCGATGATCGAGCCGCCGCAGAAGCCGATCGCATCGGCCGGCGAGCCGTAGATACGCACCTGGAACGGATATTTTCCGTCGGGCGCGGGCGTGCCGCCGACGATCATCTCGGTGTCGTCACCCGCGAGCGCAGGCGCTTGCAGCGCGACGGCGAGGCCGGCAATCGACAACAGTGAGGCGAGTAGAGAGACGCGCGTCATCCTATTTTTCTCCAGGTTCAAGGTTCGATGTTATTGGGGGATGGCGACAAACCCGAGGACAGGTCTTTGTGGTGGCGGATTTTATCTAGCCGCGCTTGGGCTGTACATTAAAGTTTGTTGAGGTTGATAGCCCAACGTGGCGAGCGAAATGGATACGCAGGACAAGACGTTGCGCGCGATGCTCGACGCTCTCGAAGCCGAGGTCGATGCACGCGTCTCGGCGCAAGCGGTGGCGCCGCGGCTGCGCGAGCTGCTCGCTGGCCTCGCGCAGGATTCGCCGCATCGTCCGCGCGCACACCGGCTGATGGGCGTGGTGTTGAACCGGCTGAAGCTCGACCGCGAGGCGCTCACCGAGCTTCGCGCGGCGAAAGCGCGGGCCGAGGCGTTGTCGCCCCCCGACTATGGCGAGCTTGCCAAGACCGGGCGCGAGACCGCCGTCGTCTATGCCTGGCGGGGCGACGACCGGAGCGCCGCGTTGGAGCTGCTCCCCGCGCTCGCTTATGCCTCGCTCGCGGGGGATGCGGGCGAGAGCGCGCGGATCATCGCGGAGTATGGGCGCATCGAGCTCGAAGCGCGCCGCTTCGGCAATGTGGCGATGCTGCTGCGCCTTTTCGCCGGCGCCGAGCACGGGCTGCAGCTACCGCCACGCGAGGCGCAGCGCATGAAGATCAATCTCTGCCAGGCGCTGAACCGCATCGGCGCGCATGAGGAAGTGCTGAAATGGGCCGGCGAGTTGCATGACGACATCGAGCCTGACGCGACTCGGCTCCAATTCCTGACCTGGCTCGAAGAGGTGCGGGCGCTTGCCGCGCTGAAGCGTTTCGAGGACGCCGAACGCGCGCTGAAGGAAGCCGAAAAGCTGCTGCCCGAAAACGAAGAGGCGTTCGAGCGCGCCGAGTTCCTTCAGCTTCGCACCGAGCTTGCCGAGCTTGAGGGCGGCGAGCAAGCGGTCGAGCAGCTGGAACGTCTCACCGCGGACTATGCCGAGCAGCGGCTCGTCGTGCGCGAGGCGATGGCGCGGCGCACGCTCGCCAATACGCTGTTCAAGCTCGGCCGCGTGGGCGAGGCCCGCGAGGCGCTGTCGAAAGGGCTGCGCGCCGCGCTCGACGCGCAGCTGATCGAGCTTGCCGACGACATCCGCGCCGACATGCTGAAAAGCGCCGGCGCCGAGCATCTCGAGGAACTCGCCGAGGCCATCGACCTTGCCGGCGGCGGCCACGCGCTCGAGCGCCGCTTCGTCCGTATCGGCCGTCTCGGCAAAGGTGGCGCCGGCGAGGTCTGGCGCGCGATCGACCTGCGCGACGGGCGGGAGGTGGCGCTCAAGAAGCTCGACCTCAGAGGCTTCGGCGAGGACCGCCGGCAGCAAATCGTCAACACCATCAAGACGGAATATGCCGCGGCGGGACGGCTCGACGATCCGCGCTTCGCCCGCGTGCTCGACCTCGCCATGGTGCCGGGCGGCCCGGTCTATATCGTGCAGCGCTATATCGAAGGCCCGACCTTGCGGCAGGTCTACGCCGCTGGCACGCCGCCCGCTGGGCTGCTCGAATTGCTCGCGCAAATCGCCGACGCGCTGAGCCATCTCCATACGCGGCAGGTCGTGCACCGCGATCTCAAGCCGGAAAATGTGATCGTGGCGCGCGACGAGACGGGCGCCGGCAAGGCCGTGCTGATCGATCTCGGCATAGCGCTGCTCGCTGGCCAGGCTGACGGGCACGCGCGGTTCGGCACGGCGCCTTACGTCGCACCCGAGCAGCTCGAAGGCGGCAAGATCGACGGCCGCGCCGACATCTATGCGCTTGGCCAGATGATTGCGGAGATCTGGGGCGGCAAGGTGCCCTCGCGCTTCACGCTCGGCATGCTACGCCGCGCCGACGAGCCGACCCTGATGCCGCGCGAGATCCGCGAGCTGGTGCGCGGCATGCTGCGCAACGATCCCGAACGGCGGACCTCAAATCTCGGCGCGATTGCCAAAGCGCTCAGGGCGCAGCATCGGCTGATGACTGCGGCGCATCCCACTCATACACCTTGAGCTCATAGTCCGCGGGAAGCTCGGTCAGGCTCCACACGCTGACCTCGAGCTCCATCGGCTCGGTCACCCAGGCGGTCGGCGCCAGCTCGGGCTCGTTGAGCTGGCGCGGGTCTTTAGCATCCCGCACGAACTGCTCGGTGCCCTTGCGCTTCACCGTGATGGAGATCGGCACGCCGCTCGCCGCGTCGGCGATCAAGCCGTAGACATGGCCGGGCTCAGCCTTGAAGGAATAGGCCTCGGAGGTCACGAACTTGACCGAGGTGGCCTTGCCCGGATCGAGCGTTCCCGTGCCGACCACCTCGACCTTGGGCGCATCGCCCACGCCGTAACGCTCGCGCGTGAGATCGACGAAGGCGGTCGCCGCGGCGGTGAAGTAATTGTCGAATTGCTTCGATGCCTCGTCCCAATAGGACTTGTCCTGCGCGAGAAGCTGCTCGGCCTCGCCGTCGCGCAAAGCGTCGAGCAGGTCCACCCGCGCGGCGAAGTTTATCAGCGCCGCGTTCGGGACGCGCTGCGTCTCGGCGGGCGCGCCGTCCGTCTTGTCCCCGCCGGCCTTGGCGAGCCGCACCACGTTGCCGCCGGTCACGACGCCGACGACCTTGCCCTGACGGTCGATCAGCGGGCTGCCGCTCGCGCCGCCCGCTACGGGCACGCTGTGCTGCAACAGGACCTGCTGGCCCGGCTCGGCATGACCCATGAACACGTTCATCAGCGAGCTGATCCAGCCGAATTGATGCGTCGGCGGCGCCGTCGCCTTGGTGTCGGCGCCCTTGAGGCCTTCGGAGGGGAAGCCGATCAGCGCGACCGGCGTTCCGGGGCTCAGCGCGCGCAGCTCGCCTTCCGAGGCAAGCTCGAGCATGGCGGGCTTGCCGGTCTTGGGATCGTCGGGCAACGGCGTCGCCGTCTCGATGATGCCGACGTCGTATTGGCTGATGATGTCGAGCGCCGTGAACTTGTCGCCGCGCGCGGTGCCGCGCGTATCGCGATAGACCTTGAAGGCGCCATAGCCCGGATGGGTGATCACGTCCTTGATCTCGACGATGACCGCGTCCTTGCCAGCCTCGAAGGGCAGAACGACAATGGCGTAGTTCTGTTCGGCGCCGTCGAGTGCCTCGGTGACATGCGCGTTGGTGCCGAGCTTGTCGGGCGCGAAGGCCCAGGCGGTCGCCATCGGCACGAGCTTGCCGCCGTCCTTCTTCACCACGAGGTGCACGGCGGCGGCGGCCTTGCTCAGCGTCTCTTGCGAGAAGCTCTTGCTGGCAAGCGCGACGGCTTCTTCCTTCGCTGTCGCGATCTGGCTTTCGAGCGAGTCCGTCGCGATCATGAAATACGCGACCGACGCGACAAGCACCGCGGCGAGAGCGCCAAGGCCATAGGCGCCGAGCGTCCGCGTGTCGGCGATCATCTCGCGCCAGGTTTTGACTTTCTCTTGCTCTTGCGTGTCGGGGAGCGCGGCCTTCGCCTTCTCGATGTCGACCTTGAAGGCGGGGCCGTCGGTCGCGCTGCCGAGCCTGAGCACCGAGCCGCTGCCGACGACGGCGTGGTTGTCGGCCGGCACGCCGTCGACATTGACATAGCGCTTGCCGAGCAGGCGGACGTGATAGTCGCCCGAGCTTTGGCGCTCCAGCTCGAAATGCCGCTTGCCGACCACGGTGTATTCCGGCGGGTAGACCACCTGGCAGTCGCCCTCGCGGCCGAACACGATGGTCTTGGTTCTCTCGTCGAAATGCTGGGTCTGGCCGGCGAGGGGGCCTTCGAGATGGGTGATGGTGATGGACATGGCCTGGCGGGTTCTCGCTTCTAGGGGCGCTTGCCGCGCCAGATGGAATTACGGCTGCCGCGTCCCGTCAAGGCCGCCCGTGCAGCGCGCGGCTTAAATCTTGGCAATGCGGCGTGAGGCGGTCTCATGCGTTGGCCCAGGCAACCGTATAGATCGGCAGCGACGGTCGGCTGCGGATTGCTTGGCGTTCGCCCTCTTCGGTCGCCGCTCCGGCTTGGGCGCGGCCGACAGGCACGAGCGTCACGCGGCCGCCGTGATCGAACTTGATCTGCGCCGCGAAGGCCTGCGTCGCGAGCACGCGCTCCGCGGGGAGACCCGGTAGGTCGTCGGCGGCTTGCAGCCGCGCGACAAGCTTCTTGTCGAGCGCGAGGTCGGCGCCGAGCACCAGCCCAAAGTCGCACACGACGCGCAGCGGCTGGCCGGCTGCACGCGAAGCGGCGACCGCTTCAAGCGCCACCCCGAGCGCCTCTTCGGTCGAGACGGCGAGAAGGCAAAGCCCGCGCCTGCCGTCGCGATGGGTGCGCTCGACTCGCGGCAGGGGGCTCGCGACGCCGCCGAACAGGCGGTCAAGCGAGCCGTCGCCTTCGGTCTCGTCGGGCGCCGCGTCCCACAGGAACACAACGGGGCGGAAGGCGCTCTCAGGCCGTGTCCGGGCAGCGCGCCGCGGCCGCTTATGCGGATAGGGAATGATGTCGTAGGCGCGATCGTGCTCACGCCAATCGACAAGCACCTGGTTGGCGCCGGCGATGGTGTCGGCTTCGGCCTCGTCGGAGACGACGACAAGCCGGCAGCGCGTCTGCAGGGTGGCGGCGTGCTGCAGCGCCTCGCCCGCCGCATAGCGGAAGGCATAGAAGAAGGCGCCGTCGAGGTCGCGCTCGGCCGGTTCGGTAGGTTCCATGATGGTCAGCGAGCAGGGCCCGAGCTTGCCGTCCAGGATCGCGCGGAGCCTCGTTTCCCAATTGCCTTCATGGCCCGGCGGATCGCCGATGCGGACGGAGGTTTCGATGAAGGCCTCTGTGGGGAAGGGCAGCACGCAATGGAACTCGGCGCCCGCTTCGAGCGCCGTCTCGGCGATGACGATGTCTGACCCCGCGGCGAGCGCGCCGTAGAGGAAGCCGACATTATGCTCGGTGAGCAGCGCGGCCGCGCGCTTGCGGATCTCGGCTTCGGTCGCCGCCTGCGCCGCCTCGTCGAGTTCGCTACCTCTGAGCAGATGGCCCGAGACGACGGCGACGGTGCGTGGGTTGAGCGCGGCGACCAGCGGCTCGAGCTCTTCGCCGATCAGCGGCGCGAGGCGGCGGAGCTGAAGGATGGTCGTCGCCTTGGCGCCGTCGTCGGCGTCGCGCGCAGCGCCGGCCTTGGCCAGGACGCGCAGAGCGTCGTCCTTGCGCCCGGCGAGCAGCAACGCTTCGGCGAGCGTGGCGAGCGGCCAATAGTCCTCAGCGCCAGGATCGAGCGTGGCGATCAAATGCGTGGCGAGCGCCCGCGCACGTTCCGTATCGCCCGCGACGCGCGCCATGGTCGCGGCGTTGACGCCGGGGTAATAGCCCTGCCGCGCCTCGAACAGGCGATGATAGGCGGCAAAAGATGCCTGCGCGTGCTTGGGGGCTTCAGCGCCTGCGCCTGCGAACGCATGCTCCTTGAGGAGGCGCGCGTTGAGCGCGGCAAGGTCCTCGACGAGCTGCGCTTCGCTCTGTGCTTCCGGCTCGCTGTTCGAGCCGCGCGGCGGCTCGGGCTCGTCCTCGCCGAAGCCGTCGTCGACGAACGGGTCGGCGAGGATGCGGTCCATCGGCAGGAACGGATTTCGGCGCGCCTTGCGCACCGCTTCTTCGAGTGCGCCGACATCGCCAGCGAGGGGCAAACCTGAGCGCGACAGCAATTCAAGCGCGCCCTCGGAATCGCCGCCACGCGCGGCGGCGAGCGCGGTGCGGTGATGCAGCTCTGGGCTCGATGGGTAGTAGCGGAGGATATCGAGGCCGATATTGCGGGCGCGGACCAGGTCGCCGCAGGCAATCGCCGCGTCGATATCGGCGACGGTGCGTTCGAGCGCGGCGCGGTTGCGGCTGGTGCGCAGGCTCGCGAGCCGGCTGATACGCTGATAGTCGAGGATCTCGATCTGCTGGCTGCGCGCGCCAGTGCGCAGCAGGCCCGAGCGCTCCCATTCGTTGAGGCGCCGGCTGATCGTCTCGCGGCTCACGCCGAGATCGGCGGCGACGTCGCTCTGCGCGATCTTGCGCGGGAAGCGCACGCGGTTGCCCTCGGCGATACCCGAATCGGCGGCAAGCTCGACCAACCAATCGGCGAGCAAGAGATCGGGAAAAGCATGGCTCTTGTCATGCTGCTGCTTGAGCGCGGCGAGTAGGCGCTGCGAGCCGATGCGGATCAGCCGTCCGCGCAAGACCGTGTCACGCTCGATCAGATCGGCGAGCAGCGCGAGCGGCAGCGGCACCACGCTCGCGGGCGTCAGCGCGAAGGCAGAGGTCGTGCGCTTGGCGCCCTGGGGCGCGAGGCCCTGCTCCAGCAGTTCCAGCTCGCCGAAGATCTCGCCGTGCACGATGCGCTCGAAGCGGAGACCGCGCTTGCCCGCATCGGGCTTGAGCTCGAGCTGGACCAGTGGATCGACGTCGAGCCCGTCGCCCGCCGGCCGCGCGCCGAGCAGGAGATAGACGGCATCGACCGCGTCGCCTTGTCGGAACACGCATTCGCCTGAGGTCAGCGCGCGTAGCTTGAACCGCGAGCGGCGGAGCTGCTCGAGTACCGCCCCGCTTGCGCCACGCATCAGCGACGAGCGCGCTACAAGCTCGGGGAGGGACTCCGCGAGGCTAACGGCATTTGCGGCGGGTGCGTTCATTGCGCTTGGCTCTCCCCGCGCAATGCGAGCAGCTGGTCCTTCCAGTCCTTCTGTTCGCCCGCGAGCTTGCCTTCGGCGTCGAGCCGCTCGAGGATCTTGATCGCCTCATCAAGAGCAGCCTGCTTCTTTGCGCCGCCGACCTCATTCGCCAGCCTGTAGAGCCTGATCACGAGATCGGTCTCGGCCTTGGTCTCGGCGCCTTCGATCTTGGCCAAGAAGCGCGCCGGCGCGAGGCTAGCCTCGAAGGCCGCGACGGCCCCTTCCTTGTCGCCCAGCGCGAGCTTCAGCTCGCTGATCTTGTCGAGATTGGCGAGAAGGTCGGTGTGCCAAACGGTGCTGTCTGGATTTGCCTCGAGTATGCGGCGGGCGATGGCGAGGCATTCTTCGTAGGCCTTGAGCGCGCCTTCCCGGTCGCCTGCGGTGTTCCTGATGTGGCCGATCCGTTCGAGGACCACCGCGATATCCGGCTGGCGCATGATGTTGTCGCGATCCGCCTCGGCGATCTTGCGGGCGATGCTGAGACTCTCTTCATAAGCCGCTAGCGCGCCGGCGGAATCGCCAGCAGCCAGCTTGGCGATGCCTATGCGGTTGAGCGCGATTGACACGCTTCTCTGCCAAAAGATATTTTCCGGATTGACGGCGGCAACGCGGCGCGCCACCTCCAGGCGCTCGTCGAAGGCCGCGAGTGCTCCGCGAAGGTCTCCCAAGACGACTCTCGCATAGCCGAGCTTGTCGAGCACGATCGAGATGTCCTGCTGCCACTCGGCGTTGCTCTCGTCGGTTTCGATTAGGTGCCGGAGGATCGTGAGGGACTCTTCATATGCGGCCAATGCGCCTTGCTTGTCTCCCAGGCCCTGTTTCGCATCGCCGACGAGGCCGAAGCCGACAGCGGACGCGCGCTGCCAGCTCGCATTGCCGGGATCGAGCTTGGCGAGGCGGTGCCGGATGACGAGGCTCTCGTCAAAGTCCTTGAGCGCGCCCGCGGCGTCGCCCGCCGCAAGCTTCAAGCTCCCGATCTGCTCAAGGCCGGTGGCGACATCCAATTGCCAGTTCGTATTGCCGGGATCGGCCTCCGCCGTCAGGCGGGTGTTGGAAAGCCCTTCGTCGCAGGCTTCGAGCGCGCCTTGCATGTCGCCGATGTCGCGCTTCAGGTCACAGATCTTGGCCAGACTGACGGAGACGCTCCGCTGCCACTCGGCGTTCGCGGAATTGAGCGCGGCGAGCCGGCGCCGCTCGGTGAGGCTCTCCTGGAAATCGGCAAGCGCACTTGTGCTGTCCCCAAGCTGCCGCTTGATGTCGGCGATGCGCTCGAGGTCGACGGTCACATCGAAGCTCGGCTGAGCGTCGTCCTTGTCGCTTTCGGCGAGCCCTTTGCGGATCGTGAAGCTCTCCCGATAGGCGGCGAGCGCGCCCGCGCCGTCGCCCCGGGCGCGCTTCGCGTCGCCGATGCGCTCGAACCCGACGGCAAGATTGCGCTTGGCCTCGGCTTTGTCTGGATAGAGCTCGGCGATACGCCTCAGGACAACCAAGCCTTCCTCCGCGCTCTTGAGTGCCGCATCGAGATTGCCGGCTTCGAGGTAGGTCTGGGCGAACTCATCCAGCATCGCCCCCTTGCTGTGGAGGAGGTCGATATTGTCGGGATCGGTCTCGGCGAGCCTCTCGACGGTCTCGCGCACGGTGCCGAGAATCTTGTCGAGGCTCTCGACCCTGATGCCCTCGACGTTGCGCAGGCCTTGCGCGATCTGGAAGATCAGCCCGTTCACCGTGTCCTTGGCCGCGGCGAAGTTCTTCTCGGCGCGATCCGCCTGGTAGCGCGCCATGAGGCCCGCGGCGACCGCGCCTACCGCAAGCAGCAGCATGATCGCGGCAGCACTCATCGCGAGCCGCAATGCGCGCTTCTGCTGGCGCACCTCCTGTGAGAGCAAATCCTCTTTCGGCGTGCCGTGGATGGCGGCGGCGAAATCGGCGCCAAGCTCGATGAAATGCGCATCGCCCGGGTCGGCGCCGTCGCGATAGGCGGAGAGGTCGACCCATTTCGGCTCGGCGGGGAAGCGGCCCTTCAGCACCGGCGGCAAAGGCGGCTTGGGCTTCCAGTTGAAGTCGTCCTTCTTCTCGTTCCAGGCAAGCGAGCCGTCGGTCACGCCGATCAGGAGCGTGTCGGGGCTCTTATGCGTGAGCCAATACTCGACCTCCTTGCCCACCCAGGGCGAAGCGGCCGCCTCGGGCGAAGCCAGCAGCAGCAAATAGCGGGACTGCGAGAGCGCCTGCTCGATCGAGGGCCAGAGCTGCGGCGTGGCCGACAGGCTCGTGTCGTCGCGGAATACGCGAAGCGCCCGGCGCTTGTGCCAGGGCTTGCCGAGCTTCTGGATCACCGATTGCAGCGCGGCCGCGATCGGCTTGTCCTTGGCGTGGCTGTAGGAAATGAAAGCGTCGTAGACCGGCACGCGTCGCCTCTTTCGAAATGGGCGCCAGATATTAGGCCGCGCGGGCTGATCGAGCCATGCCTGCCGTGACCCTTGGCTAAGGCGCGGCCCGCGCCCTGAAACCTCCACGCTTACGCCGAAGCCCTCCGCCCGCTTTGTGAGGGGGCTCACAAAGACCGCGTGCGGCGCTGCCCACGTCTTGCGGTGTCGGGTGCGTACATCTCCCCGGCCAACGACAAGAAGAAGTGTTCGTCTGACACCGCATCGGGTCGCCGCTTGTCCCACCGAGTTGGCGCCGATGAAGCTGAAGGGGAAATGGGTCGGGTCCGCTCCTGCCCGGCCTGTCAGTACCCTCCCCTCAGCGTAGCGGGCGCAAGGTTTCCCCCGCCTTGCGCCCGCGCCTTTTCCGCCCTTGGGGGGAGGAGCGATGTTGCGCTAGACACGAAACGGAGCCGCCAATGTTCACGACCACTCATGACCGCCGTACCCTGCTGAAAGGCGCCATGCTCGGCGCCGCCGCTCTCACGCTGGGCGGGGTTGCCCGCGCCGGGGCACATCCCGGGATGCCGCATGTCGTTCTGCTCGGCGATTCGATCTTCGACAACGGCAGCTATGTCGGGAAGGGTCCCGACGTGGTGAAGCAGGTGCGTGCCGTTCTGCCTGCCGGCGGGGAGGCGACGCTGCTCGCGGTGGATGGCGCCGTTACCTCGGGCGTCGGTATCCAGCTCGGGATTTTGCCGGAAGATACGACCCATCTCGTGGTGAGCGCCGGCGGCAACGACGCGCTGCATTATTCGCCGATCCTCAGCCAGAAGGTCCGCTCGGTCGCTGAGGCGCTCGATAGGCTCGCTGACGTGCGCGAAGCCTTTACGCGCGACTACCGCGCCATGCTGGATAAGGTCCAGGCGCGCGGCCTGCCGACGGCGGTCTGCACCATTTACGAGGCGCAGTTCCCGGACAAGAAACAGCGCAGGCAGGCCGCGGTCGGGCTCACGCTCTTCAATGATTGCATCACCCGCGAGGCCGCTACCCGCGGGCTTGCCGTGATCGACCTGCGCGCCATCGTCAGAGACGGCGTGGACCTGGCCAATCCGATCGAGCCGTCGGTGATCGGCGGCGCCAAGATCGCCAACGCCATCGCCGCGTTCGTGGAAGGTTACGACTATCGCACGGGCCGCGCCGAGGTGTTTGCAGATGGGAGCGCCAAGATATAGAAAGGCCGACGCGAGGCGCGCCCAAGGCGGCGGGAAGCGAGCTTCGGACGACCTGGCCCGGATGTCGGAGTTCAGCATGAATCGTCGCTTGGTGCTGAGGCTGCTGGCGTTGTCAGGCCTGCTTCTCTCGCCGCTCGGCCGGAAGGCACTGGCCGAAGCCGCAAAGCCCACCACCGAACCGCCGGTTTCGATCCCGCCCATCGAAGGCCCGCAAGGCCTGCCATCGGATTTCCACTTCGTCGCGCCGCGCCGCTGGGGCACGGTCGATGCGCAGCTCGCGCGGAAGCTCGACCCGACCCTCCGCGACAGCTCCCCGATCGACATCGGCGGCATCGGCGTCACGCGCGCTGGCAAGATCGAGACCGGCAAGCTCGATCCGATCGGCCAGGCCGTCGACCTGCCTGCCTCGCTCGACGGGATCGTGCTGCCGGCGGACCAGGCGCTCAGCCTCGAGGTGCTGAACCGGGAGTTCAATCCGTACGTGAGCGATCCGCGCGCGGTGGACGGCAAGCCGCTGGTCGGTCCGTTCACCAAAGGCGGCGAGGTCTATCAGGGCAAGACCTTTCTGCCCGTCCGTCTCGTCATGAAAGGCATGCTCGACACCATGGAGGTGCTGGAAGAGGCGGCCCAGCCTCTGCTCGGCGCGCTTAGCGAGCTGGTGGCGATCCGCACGCCGGTGCACGAGTTCAGGCTTGGGCCGACCCTCGGCAACCGGGTGGTGTTCTACGGGACCGACACGGTCAACGGCGAGGAGATCGGGCACACCCATATCGACCAGGTGGTATTCACCCTCGCCGAGAAGAAGCTCCGCCTGCTCAAGCAGATGGTGCATTTCGACAAGGCCGGTCAAGGCGGTGCGCCCGACGCGATCGTGACCGACGGCGTCGCGGGCTCAACCCATGTGGGCGGCTTCTCGGAAGGCTTCGCCGAGGGCGTGCCGATCTCGGTGAAGAGCGATTGGCCGCATAATTACGGGAAGCTCGGCGACGGCAATCGAACCTACAACGCGCACCTGCTGGCGATCGATTACACCGCCGGTACGCATGACCCGATTCCCGAGGCCGCGCTCGACGCCTATTACCGCAACGCCGACATGTGGGATTGCTGCGCCGCCATCCTCGTGCCGTTCGCCGACCAGGACCCCGATCCGATCTATCGCGACTACACCTACAATCCGCTCGAGGTCTACGACCAGAAATCGGCGCGCGAGATCGCCGCGGCGCTTGCCGAGCTCGACGCGAAGCAATTCCTCGCCAAGCACGGCGCCTTCTATTGCGCCGAAGGGCAATATGTCGTCGCCAATCTCGGGCCGCAGGAGGATGAAGCGGGCGGCACGCTGCTGAAGCAAAGCCGCTACAGCAACACGAAATTCGGCGCCCTCATCGCGAACTTTCTCAAGGCGCCGGGCTATGCCGGCATGTCGGCCGAGGAACGCCGCCGTAATCCGTCGATCGGTTGGGACTATCTCGTCGAGCTAGGCCCCGAGAACGGCGGCATCAGCCAGGGCCAGTTCATGACCTTGACCAACACGGACCGGCAGGGCATCGCGCTCGACTGGATCCCGGAGGACATCAAGGGCTGGCAGGCCTACCGGCCGAAGGACGCGGAAGCGCTGATCGCGAGGCCCATGACCGTTGCGACGCTCGCCTGGGCGCTGCTCCGGCTCTATATGCCGCGCGAGCTGGTAGCGCAGGCGGTTGCCGAGGACATCGTCCGCGCCTATGCGACCGGCGACGCGCGGGTCAAGGCAACCGTGCAAGGCCTGATCGGCGGCGCGGAACCGGGGAGCCCAGCCGGACGGACGCTGATCGCGGGCCTCGCCGCCAAGGCCGCCACGGGTCTCCTGCTCGGATTGCTTTCGAGCGAAGAGGTGCAGCAGACGCTGCTGTTCAAAGCGGGCTTCAACGACATCACCAACGATGAGGACAAGGCCCGCGTGCTTGCCGCCTATCAAGAGTTCCTCGCCATTCTGCAGAACGCCGATTATTCGAGCCAGAGCTCGCTCGATGCGGCGCTTGCCGAGGCCGACGCTAGGTTCGCCAAGCTCGACGTGACGCGCACTTATTACAATCGCACCACGCGGGAGCGCGTGCCGGCCCAGAGCATGGTAATGCGCTATGCCGCCCCGCCTTGCTTCGGCATGTGGGCGCAGCAGCCGTTTCTTGCCGGGACAGGGTGCCTGCGCTACGTCGCCACCGCCATGCATGCCAGCCAGAAGAAGAGCGCGCCGGCTTGAGGCGCCTCGCTTAACGTTGCGGAAACTTCATTTCGCGGGCGCTGCCGGGGCGGGATAAAATGCACAGCACCGAAGCTTTGACGAGGGATCGACCGGTGAGATTGCGCATCATGGCGATTGCCGCCATTGCCGCTGTCGCGGCCACCGCCTGTGTTGGGCTTGCGGCCGCCGCGGATTCGATGTTCGGGAAGTTCATCGGCAAGCTGGTCGCGGAGTTCGAGGGCGACGGTCGCAAGGTGACGCTGATCGAGCCCTATTCCTTCGTCGACCCGACCGGAGAGGAGTGGCCCGTACCGGCTGGCGCCAAGTCGGATGGCGCCTCGGTCCCTTCCGCGTTTTGGGCGCTCTATCCGCCGTTCACCGGCAACTACCGTTCGGCCGCCGTGGTCCACGACTATTACTGCGACACCAAGAAGCGCAGCTGGCAGGACACGCACAAGGTTTTCTACTACGCCATGCGCGCGGCGGGCGTCGATGAGCGGAACGCCAAGGTTATGTACGGCGCGGTCTATCTGTTCGGGCCGCGCTGGGGGCCGGGCACCGCGCCCGGCCAGCGCAATGCCGCCCCGGTCGCGACGGAGAGCCAGCAGGTGGCCCTGATGAAGGAGCTCAAGGCGCTGGTCGATACCGAGAACCCCGACCTCGATGCGCTCATCGGCGAGGCGAAGCGCATGGCTCGTCCAGGCGGGAGTCCGTCAGCAGCGAAACCTGCGCCGGAGCCCGCGAGCGGGCCCGAGCCTCCGGCCGCGCCCGAGCCCGTCGAGTAAGCTAGCTCAGACCTTGTAGTAGCCGCGGTACCAGGTGATGAACCTGTCGATGCCGTCTTCGAGCGGCGTGACAGGCTTGAAGCCGAACTCGGTCTCGAGGTCGGAAATGTCGGCATGGGTCAAGGGCGCGTCACCAGGCTGCGCCGGAAGAAACTCCTTTTCCGCTTTGCGCCCCACCGCCTGCTCGATCGCGTCGATGAAAGCCATCACACCGACCGGGTTATCGTTGCCGATATTGTAGATGCGGTACGGCGCAAGCGAGGTGCCGGGGTCGGGCGCCGCGCCCGACCAGTTGGGATCGGGCGTTGGAATGCGGTCGCTCACCCGCACGACGCCGTCGACGATGTCGTCGATATAGGTGAAGTCGCGGGCATTGTTGCCGTGGTTGAAGACCTCGATCGGCTCGCCCGAAAGAATCTTGCGGGTGAAAATGAAGAGCGCCATGTCGGGGCGGCCCCAGGGGCCGTACACGGTGAAGAAGCGCAAGCCGGTCACAGGCAGGCCGTAGAGGTGCGCGTAAGCATGCGCCATCAACTCATTCGCTTTCTTGGTGGCGCCATAAAAGCTCACGGGATGGTCGACGTTGTCGTGCACGCTGAACGGCGTCTTGGTGTTGGCGCCATAGACCGAGCTCGACGAGGCGAAGACGAGGTGCTCGACCCTGTTGTGGCGGCAGGCCTCCAGGATGTTGAGGAAGCCGTCGAGATTCGACCTGACATAATCGCGCGGATGGGTCAGCGAGTGGCGGACGCCCGCTTGGGCCGCAAGGTGGATGATGCGCCGAGGGCTATGTTCGGCGAACAGTGTGTCGATGGCCGCTTGATCCGAAACGTCCGCCTCGACGAACGCGAACCGCTCGTAAGCGACGAGCTGTGCAAGCCGCGCACGTTTGAGGTTCACATCGTAATAGGGATTGAGGTTGTCGAGCCCGATCACCTCGTCGCCGCGCTCGAGCAGCGCGCGCGCCGTGTGGAACCCGATAAAGCCCGCCGCGCCGGTCACGAGAACTTTCATGGACCGGGTCTCGCTGACCTGGTGCGCGCGGGGTCAACGCCAAGAACGATGGCCCGATGGCGCGTTGCGAGCTGGATTGCGAGCGGCAGGCCCATAGAGCCGAGACCGATGTCGCCGATGCGGATATCGGCCAGGGCTGTCAGGTTCATCGCTCCTCCAGGCGGTACGGCAAGCCATATATCGCGGCAAGCAGGACGCTAAAAGGCTAAAGGCTCTTGCTTTGGCACGGCAGGAGCGCATGGCCTATAGTCCGCCCTCTGGGAGAAAGCCAATGGCCGCACCGAAGCGGCCCGCACAATGGAGAAGCAGACCGCCATGCGTAGACTCGTCACCCTCGCCGTGCTCGCCCTCGGCGCAATCGTTCTTTCGGCCGCAAGCGCGCAGGCGCAATTCGATCCGGCGGTGCACAAGCTCGTGCGCCTGGAGCCGCTGGTGCTCGGCTCCAAGGACAACAACTTCCACATGGCGCCCAAGGAATACAAGCTGAAGGTCGGCCAGGGCTATCGCTGGAAGATCAAGGCGGAGACCGACTTCGAATACGGGGTCATCGCGCCGGCCTTCTTCCGCAATATCTGGATCCGCAAGGTCGAGATGGGGCCGCTCGAGGTAAAGACTGCCACGCTCGACGAGATCGAATTCGAGGATGTCGGCGAGGTCGAGCTGTTCTTCGTGGCGATCAGGCCAGGGACTTATCAGTTCTCCGTGCGCGGCGCGGAAGAGCGTGGCATGGTAGGGACGATCATCGTGGAGTCTGCCGACGCCAACTAGAGGAGGCCTCCATGCGCCATCTCTTTGCCGCGGGTCTTGCCGGCCACGCAGCGGTCGTGCTGCTGGCCTTTGCTGCCGCGGGAACCGCGGAAGCGCGCATCAAATGCCAGGGTAATTTCCAGGAGACCAAATACGGCCTGCTCGCGACTCCCTATTGCCAGGGGGAGCAGATCGCCGCCGTCGCCAGGAGCTATGGTGTCAAGGTGAGCGGTACCGAGGTGCGCAACGACGCCTTGAAGAAGGTGCGGCTCTGTCAAAGGTTCGGCGGCGACGTGCGGTTGAAGGGCTCGTGCGGGGCCTACGCGCCTGAGCAGTTCCGCTAGCGGCGGTGCGCCTCGCCGGCTTGTCGAGCAGCCCGCCAGAGGGACTAGCGCAGCGCTGAGACGATGGCGTCGAGCCCATCGGTCAGCGCGGCCGGACCCGGCTGAAGGATGAGCGGCGATTTGATTTCATGGATGCGGCCGTTGGCGACGGCGGGGATGGCGCCCCAGCCGGCCCTTGAGGCAATGCGCTCTGGCCGGACCTTCTTGCCGCACCAGGAGGCGAGGATCACGTCAGGCCGGGCTGCGACGACTGCCTCTGGCTGCACGATGCGGCCGAGGGCGCCACGCTGGCTACGGAGCTCGGCGAATATGTCGACACCGCCGGCGATCTCGATCAGCTCCGAGACCCAGCCGATGCCCGCGATCAGCGGATCGTCCCACTCCTCGAAATAGACACGCGGTGGCGTGGCGCGCCGCGACGAGGTCCGCATGGCGTCCAGGCGCCGCTCCAACTGGGACGCCAGCGAGGCCGCCCTTTCCCCGGCGCCGACCAGCGCGCCGACCGTGCGGATCATCGCCAGGATGCCGGCTATGTCGCGCTGGTTGAAGCCATGCACCGCGACGCCGGCGCGGATCAGCTCGGACACGATATCGGCCTGGAGATCCGAGAACGTGAGGACGAGATCGGGCTCGAGCCCGAGGATCTTCGGCACGTTCGCCGAGGTGAAAGCCGATACGCGCGGCTTCTCACGCCGCACTTGCGGCGGCCGCACCGCATAGCCCGATACGCCGACGATGCGGTCTTGCTCGCCAAGCAAATAGAGCGTCTCGACGGTCTCCTCGGTCAGGCAGACGATGCGTTCGGGCGGGTATTTCACGGCTGCCTCTTGCTCCAGGATCGCACGCCATTGCACCCTGGCGCTCCAACATTATAGTCCACCCCCCGACCAGACTGCGGCGCGGCCGAGCCCGAGGGACCAAATGCCGGTATTGCGTTCGATTTCGCGCTGCTCGCTCGCAGCCGTTCTGCTCGCGGCTTTGTGCATCGCCTTGGCGGTGCCGGCGCGGGCGGATGAGCGGGCCGACGCCATCGTCAACCTCGTGCGCGACGCCATCAAGAAATACGACCTCAAGGCGGTGATCGTGCGGATCACGATCGATGGCGAAGAGCTCCTGACCGAGGCGTATGGGGAGTCGATGTCCGGCGTGCCCGCGACCAAGGACATGCATTTCCGGAACGGCGCGATTGCCTTCGCCTATATCTCGACGCTGCTCCTGCAATTGGTCGATGAGGATAAAGCATCGCTCGACGACAAGCTCTCCAAATGGTTTCCGGATATTCCGCACGCCGACAGCGTCACGCTCAAGATGCTGGCCAACATGACGTCAGGTTACGCGGACTACGTGCTCGACGAGGATCTGACCGCCGACATCTATGACGACCCGTTCCGCATCTGGACGCCGCACGAGCTTGTCTCGTTCGGCGTGTTCAAGCCGCTCCTGTTCGAGCCGGGCACCAATTGGGCCTATTCCCACACGAACTACATTATCCTGGGTCAGGTGCTCGAGAAAATCTCCGGCAAGCCGCTCGCCGAGCTGATGGAGGAGCGGATTTTCAGGCGGCTCGGACTCGACAACACCAAGGCGTCGATCACTGCCGAGATTCCTGCGCCCGTGCTGCATGCCTTCAGCTCCGAGCGACGTGAGGCTCTCGGCGTTCCGTCCGACGCGCGCTTCTACGAGGAATCGACCTTCTGGAACCCGTCCTGGACCACCGCTCCGGGCGCGGTGCAGACCACCAATGTCTACGATGCGATGAAAAGCCTGGAAGCGATCGGCGCGGGCACGCTCGTCTCGCCGTCCTCGCATCGGGCCCAGGTCAGCCGCGAGCTCGTAGGCTTCGGCAGCAAGACCGAGGAATGCCCGACCTGCCGCGCGCTCGACGCCGTGCACGGCTACGGGATTGGCGTGTTCCTGTACGGATCGTGGGTGGTGCAGCCGCCGCTGTTCGGCGGCTACGCGGCGACGGCGGCCTATCACCCGGGCGAGAAGATCGCCATCGGCGTGGTGACGACGTTCGGCGAGGACAGCTTCGACGAGAAGGGCGCCTATAAATACGGGAACGTCGCCGAGACGCTGTTCTCGGCGATTGCGGCCTATCTCGCGCCAGAGGACGACAGCCAGCCCTGAGGCCGGATTCTCGCGGATTTTTGCAGGTTTTCGCGGTCCTCAGGGCCCGCGCGATCAGACTTTATCCTTATTTCAGAGGTAGAGCTTAGCTCGGAACGCTAAGCCCGATTCGACTCGGGGAGGGACATCGTGCGCTTCATCTTCTCCGCGCTCACGCTGATCGTCGTCGTCGTTGCGGTGCTGTTTTTTGCCGGCCCGCTCCTCTTCTCGGCTGACGAGGTGCGCGACAAGCTGCTCGCCCAGGTCGAGAGCATGACGGGCTACAAAGTCCGGGTCGATGGGCCGGTCAAGCTGTCGCTGTTTCCTTCGCTCCACCTCACCGCGGAGGATGTCGGGGTGGCGCGCAGCGCGACGCCCGAGAACGAGATCGCCACCGCGCAGAAGCTCCGCGTCGACCTCGTGCTGTCGGCGCTCTGGAGCGGCAAGGTTCAGCTCACCGAGCTCACGCTGGTCGATCCGGTGATCGCCGTACCTGCGGCCGAGACGCGCGCGAATGCCGGCGCCGAGAGGGACAGTGAGGGCGGCGCTCAGGGCGAGGGCGATGGGGCGTCGTCCATCGCCAACACGTTGCAGAAGATGACGCTCGACAAGCTCAGCATCAGCAACGGCACGGTGATCCTGCCGCCGTCCGGCGAGACGCCCGGCAAGCGCATCGAGAAGCTCAACCTTGAAGCCTCGCTGCCGGCCTTCGACGCGGCACTCAGCTTCGACACCGATGCCGTGTTCGACGGCAAGGCTGTGGCTGCCTCGGGCACGATCGGCAGTTTCGGCGGCTTCTTGGGTGGGACGGCGACGCCGGTCGCGCTGAATATCGGCGCCCCCGCCTATCTTCCGGACAAGATCGACTTCAAGGGCACCGCGACTTTCGCGGCCGGCACGCTGCTGCTCAATCCGTTCAGCGCGAAAGCTGGCGACAAGAGCGCGCAAGGCGCCGCGCTCTATAAGGACGGCGTGCTCACGCTGCAGCCTTTCACGCTGAAGACGGCCGAGGCGACCGTTGAAGGCAACGCGACCTACAAAGACGGTCTCGTCACCGTCAATCCCTTCACGGCGCGGACAGCCGACGTCGTGGTGCAGGGCAGCGCGACCTATAGGGACAATATCGTCAACCTCCCCAAATTCACCGCCAACGCCTATGGCAATGCGTTCTCGGGCGCGCTCGCTGCCGATCTCTCGGGCAAGGTGCCAGCGGTAAACGCCGCGCTCGCTGCCGACACCGTCAATGTCGATGCGCTGCTCGCCAAGTCGGGCGGGGGCCAGGCCAAGACGTCGGGCGGCAGTGGTGGTGGCGGCAGTGGTGGTGCCGGTTCCGGCGGCGGCGGCGCAGGGTGGAGCAATGCGCCGATCGACTTCGGCCCGTTGCGGATGGTCAACGGCAAGCTGAAGCTGACCGCCAAGACGCTGATCTACGACAAGGTCAAGATCAGCCCGGTCAATCTCGAGGCCACGCTGTCGGGCGGCAAGCTCAATGCGCAACTGCCGGGGATCGGCGTCTATGGCGGCAAGGGCAATGTCGCGCTCGCGGTCGATGCGAGCGGCAAGGTTCCGGCGCAGCGGGTCAAGCTCGATCTCGCGAGCTTCAATGGCCACGCGCTTCTGCGCGACGTCGCGAGCTTCCAGAACATCGAGGGCACCGGCACGATCGGGCTCGACCTTGCGACGAGCGGCGCAAGCCAGCGCGCCATGGTCTCGGCGCTCGGCGGCAACGCCAAGTTCGATTTCGCCAACGGCGCGATCCGCGGCATCAACGTGGCCAAAACGGTGCGAAACCTCACCCAAGGCACGCTCACGGGCTGGCAGGACAGCGCCGCGGAGAAGACCGATTTCGCAACGCTCGGCGCGAGCTTCAAGGTCGCGAGCGGCCAGGCGCAGACCAACGACCTGAAGCTGATCGGCCCCCTCGTGCGCATGACCGGCGCGGGCACCGTCGACCTGCCCGGCAAGGCGCTCAAGTTCCGCGTCGAGCCGCAGATCGTGGCGAGCCTCGAGGGGCAGGGCGGCAAGACGGACCTCAAAGGGCTTGGGGTGCCCATCATGATCGCCGGGCCTTGGGCCGCGCCGCGGATCTATCCCGACATCAAGGGCATTCTGGAGAACCCGGCGCAGGCCTACGAGCAGCTCCGGCAGATCGGCGGCGGTCTCGTCTCGCTACCCGGCATCGACAAGCTCGGCGAGAAGGCGGGCATTGGCGGGGCAACCGGCAGCGTGCCTCTGCAGGACATCGTCAAGGATGGGAAGATCAACAAGGACGCCCTGAGGCAGGGCGCGATCGAGGGGCTGGGCGGGCTGCTCAACAAGCAGAAGCCCGGCAAGAAAGCACCGCCCGCTGGCAATGCCGCTGTCCAACCCGCGCCCGCACCGGCTGCTGCTCCGGAGCCGGCAGCGGCGCCCGCTCCGGCCGCGGCGCCCCCGCCCGCGGCGGAGCCTGCGGCAGCGGCCCCGGCACAGCCAGCGGCACAAGATCCGAAGGCGAAGAAAAAGAAGAAGCAGAAGCCCGAAGACGTCGCCAAGGACGTGATGAAGGACCTGCTGTTCGGCAACCGGTAGCTTCACAAGTTGGGCGGCGGGGCTGGCCTCGGCAGAGGCGCCTTGGCCGCATCAACCATTTGTTTGCATTAAATTTGAACGGTTTGTTTGCACGGTGCGCGTAGAAGCGTGGGCCAGATCGCGGGCACGAAGCACCGCGGCGGACAGCCATGGCCCACCTCACCCATCACTTCGACAGTGCCGCGTATGACCGTCCCCGCCGGCGAAGCCGCATCTGGGGCTTCGTCAGGCGCTACCAGCTCGTCGAGCTGTTCCTGATGATCGGCGTCATCTGCATCGCCTGGCTCGGGGCCTCGTTCGGCCACCTCTACCTCTAGGCTATTCGACGACGGCGATGATGGGCCCGTACCCGCCGTGGCCCGGCAAGTCGTTGCGGCCGGAGCCCGGCGCATAGATGCCGGGCGCCGTGCCGCCGTCGAGAAACAGCGCGTTGTCGCATTCGAGCCCGTCGCGGAAGAAGCGCGCGAACTCGTAGAAATTCACCCAGCTTCTGGTGATGACGAAATGCACTTGCGTTCCGCCCGCAACGCAGACGCCGTTGCGCGGTTTCAGATCCTTCGAGTTCCTTATGAAAGCCGGATGGATCTTGCCGTCGATCACCAGCATCGGTCCTGACTGCGTGGCGAAGCGCGCGGCCGGCTTCTTGGCGAGGAAGCGCGACGTTTCCAGAATGCCGGCCTTGCCTTTGCCGACGAAGAAGACACCGTTCGGCTTCTTGTAGAAGTTCGGGATCGGCCGCCTGGTATGCGTCTTGGTGTTGGCCGGCGCGAGCGTGCGCCCGTCCTCGACATAGAGCCCGACCGGGCTGAGATCGTCCCGGTACATGCCGCCATTCATCGCGAAGCGCAGCGACCGGCCTTTGCCTCCAAGCTCCGACGCCAGCCGGTCGAAGGTCCGGTAGGGTGCGCCGCTCTGGCCGCGCCAAAAGGTGCGGAGCTCCTCGGTCGCGGGGTTGAAGCTGCACACGATATAGGACGCGCCCTCGAAGCGCATATCGCGGCATTCCTTCGCCTGCACCGTCGTCGAGAAAGCGGCGAAAGCGATCAGCGTCACGACGCAAAGTCGGCTCAATTTAAGGGTCATGCGTCGTTTTACCGGCTAAAGGCGCGCGAACAAGAGCACATCGACCAGCGCGCCTTCGGGAAGCGCCGGCGTATCCGGCGCCTGGCGGAGCAGCGCATTCGCCGCCGCGAACACCGACAACAGCGACGAGTCCTGCTTGTCAAAGGAGCGCACAACAAGCTGCCCGTTCTGGTCGATGTCGCAGCGCGCCCGCGAATATTGCTCGCGCTTGTCGTTGGCGGGAAGCGCTTGCTCAAGCCGCGCGGGCACCGGCGCCACGCAAGCAAGCGGATCGCGTCCGAGCATGGCCTCCATCAGTGGATGCAGGAAGAGATGCGCGCAGACCAACGCCGAGGCCGGGTTGCCGGGAAGGCCGAGCACGGGGCCTTGCTTGGTGGTGCCGAACCAGGTCGGCTTGCCGGGCTTGACCGAGACCTTGCTGAAGGTGAGGTCAAGCCCAAGCCGTTCGAGTGCCGGCCGCGCGAGGTCGTGGTCGCCGACCGAGGCGCCGCCGACCATGACGAGCAGATCGTTCTCGGCGAGGCCACGTTCCGCCGCGCGGGTGATGGCGTCCTCGTCATCGGGCAAGAGGCCGAGCGGCTGCGGCACGCCGCCCCATTCGGCGATCAGGCCGGCGATGCCGTAATTGCCCGACTCGAAGATCTGAAACGGGCCCGGCACGCTGCCGGGCTCGGCGAGCTCGTCGCCGCTATTCAGGATCGCGATACGCGGGCGGCGTATGACGGAGAGCGTGCCGGCGCCCGATGCGGCAGCAAGCGCGAGCGCGATGCCGTCAAGCTTCTGCCCTGCCGGCAGCTGCTCGGTGCCAGCGGTGAAATCGACGCCGCGCTTTCGGATATGCTTGCCTGGCTTCGCTTCCGGTACGTCGATGCGGTCGCCATCGCGCTTCACGTCTTCCTGGATGACGATGGTATCGGCGCCTTCAGGCACGGCGCCGCCGGTCGCGATGCGCACCGCGGTGCCCGGCTCACACGGCGCTTCGAAGCCATGTCCCGCAGCCGCCTCGCCGATGACCTTGAGCCTACCCGGCGTATCGGCGCTCCGCACCGCATAGCCGTCCATGGCCGATGACGGAAAGGGTGGATGCTCGCGCACGGCGATCACCGGCGCCGCCAATACACGGCCAAGCGCATCTTCAAGCTTGACGGTTTCGGCGGGAAGCCGGTGCGCAGATTTCAGGATCGCCGCGCGGGCTTCGTCGACGCTCAGCATGAGAAGCTCCGCCCGTTCCGCTTAGCGCTTCCGCACATAATCGCCGGAGGCGCCGCCGCGCTTTTCGAGCAGCATGATGGACTCGATAACCATGGCGCGGTCCGACGCCTTCAGCATGTCGTAGATGGTGAGGCAAGCGACGGCGGCCGCCGTCAGCGCCTCCATCTCGACGCCGGTCTCGGCCTTGGTCTTGGCGCGCGCGGTGACGACGAGTGCCGAGCCCGCCTCGTCGGCCGCGACATCGACCGTCACGCTGGTGAGCGGGATCGGATGGCAGAGCGGGATCAGCTCGGCGGTGCGCTTGGCCGCCATGATGCCTGCGAACTCGACCGCCGCGCGTACGCTGCCTTTCTTCGTATCGCCAGCAAGCGCGCGCGCGAGCGTCGTGGGTTGCATGCGCACGCGGCCTTCGGCGACCGCTTCGCGCGCTGTTGCCGGCTTGCCGCCGACATCGACTATGCGCGCGCGGCCTTGCGCGTCGAGATGGGTCAGCGCGCCGGTCTTTGCCGCGCCAGTCTTGGCCATGTCAGCGCTCCGTGAAGCGCGGGAGCAGCTCCGCGAGGTTGCAGGGGCGGTGGCGATTGTCGAGTTGCCAGCGGATCACTTTGTCCCAGCCGTCCTTGCAGGCACCGTTCGAGCCCGGGAGCGCGAAGATCAGCGTGCCGCCCGCAAGCCCCGCGCAGGCGCGCGACTGCATGGTCGAGACGCCGACGGTCTGAAAGCTCGTCATGTGCCAGACCGCCTCGAAGCCTTCGATGGCGCGGTCGAACAGCGGGCGCACGGCCTCCGGTGTCACGTCGCGTCCGGTGAGACCGGTTCCGCCGGTCGAGATGACGACATCGATATTCGGATCATCGATCCACCTGCGGAGCTGCGCCTGGATCTCGGCGACATCGTCCTTCACCAGCGCGCGCCCGGCGAGGATATGGCCGTCGCGCACGACGCGGTCGGCGAGCAACTGACCCGACGTGTCGCTCGTCTCGTCGCGCGTGTCCGACACGGTCAGCACGGCGATCCGGCGCGGCTGAAACTCCACCTCGTCGGAAAGGCGTCCGCCGCCAGGCGGGTCCACGCGCTCGTTCATGGTGTAACCTTCTCCAGCACTGCGCGGCGCGCGTGATCCTTGTCGGTCGGCTCGATCCAACGCGTGCCGTCCGGGCCTGTCTCTTTCTTCCAGAGCGGCGCGTCGGTCTTGAGATAATCCATAAGCGCACTTGCGGCGGCGAAGGCTTCCGCGCGATGGGCCGCAAGGGTCGCGACCAGCACGATAGCCTCGCCCGGCGCGACAGACCCGACGCGATGGATGACGAGCAGGTCGACGAGATCGAAGCGTCCGGCAATTTCGCTCGCGATGCGCGCGACCTCGGGCTCGGTGAAGCCGGGATAATGATCGAGATAGAGCTCGTTGACAGTCCGGCCTGCAGTCTCATCGCGGCAATAGCCGACGAAGCTCACGAGCGCGCCGGCACCCGTCCGCCCTTTGGCAAATGCGGCGGCTTCCGCGTGGGGGTCGAAGGCGCTGTCTATGACCTTGGTCTGCATGATCAGCCGCCGCTCATCGGTGGAAGGAAGGCAACCTCGTCGCCGTCGCGGATCGGGTGCGCAAGATCGCGGACCAGGCTGCGGTTGATTGCGACCGTTGGCTTTACGGTCCGCAGCGCGTCGGCGAGAGCCGGCTCGCGCGCGCCGAGCCAGTCCTGCAAAGCGGTTAGTGTGCGCACATCTTCGGGGAGCGCGATCTCGCCATGGCTTGCGCCCGCGTGATCGCGCAATCGCCCGAGCAGAAGAAGCTTGATCACCTAGCCCCCCGTCACCGACATGTGCCGCGCGACAGCGGGTGCCGCGCCGCGCTCGGGCAGGGCAAAGTCGTGCGCCTTCGGTTTCAGCGCGATCGCGTGCGTGATGGCGGCATCGAGCAGGGTATCGTCGCGCGAGGCCCGCAGCGGCTCGCGCAGATCGACCGCGGAGTCCTGGCCGAGGCACATATAGAGCGTGCCTGTGCAAGTGACGCGCACGCGCCGGCAGCTCGCGCAGAAATTATGCGAGAGCGGCGTGATGAAGCCGAGCTTGCCGCCGGTCTCGGTCACGCGCACGTAGCGCGCAGGGCCACCAGTGCGGTCGCTCAATTCATGCAGCGTCCAGATCGCTTCGAGCTCACGCCGCACATCGGCGAGCGATAGGAACTGGTCGGTGCGGTCTTCCTCGACGAAACCGAGCGGCATGGTCTCGATCAGGGTGATGTCCATGCCGCCCGCATGCGCCCAACGTATCATGTCGGGGAGCTCGGCGGCGTTGTCGTTCTTCAGCGCCACCGTGTTGATCTTGACGCGCAGGCCCGCTTGCTTGGCGGCGGCGATGCCGTCCAGCACGCGGTCCAGGAAATCGCCGCGGGCGATGCGGGCGAAGGTCGTGCGGTCGAGGCTGTCGAGCGAGACATTGATACGCTTTACGCCGGCGGCGGCAAGATCGTCAGCATACTGAGCAAGTCTGACACCGTTCGTGGTCAGCGTCAGCTCGTCCAAGGCGCCGCTCTCGAGATGCCGCGACAGGGCGCGGAACAGATCCATGATCTCGCGCCGCACCAGCGGCTCGCCGCCGGTGATGCGCAGATGCCGCACGCCGCGGCGCACGAAAGCCGAGCACAGCCGGTCTAGCTCTTCGAGCGTCAGCAGCTCCCGCTTCGGCAGGAACTGCATGGTCTCGCTCATGCAGTAGATGCAGCGGAGATTGCAGCGGTCGGTGACCGAAACGCGCACATAGTCGATGGTCCGCCCGAAGGGATCGACCAGGCTCGGATTCGGTTGTGCGTCGAGGGCCATTGCTTAGTTATATAGCCGAAAAACCTTGCAAATCCAGGGCGGCGCCCAGCATTTGTGCAACACTTGCCGCGGCGGTATGAAGGTCGGGGCGGCAGCGCGAAATGCCGGCCGCCCCGGCAGGAAAGGCCAATGATCAAGCCCGTCATCCGCGTCCCCTGCGCCATCTGGCGCGACGGCGAAGCCTCGCGTGGCGAACGCGCGATCCCCGAGGAGACGGCGATCGCCTTCACCTTCAACACCGCCTCTTATGCGGTGATGATGGCGACGCCGCAGGACCTCGAAGATTTCGCAGTGGGCTTCAGCCTGACCGAGGGGGTGATCCAATCGGCGGACGCCATCGACAGCATCGAGATCGTCGAGGAAGAGGCGGACGGCCGCGCTGTCGGCATCGAGCTGCGCATCTGGCTCAAAGCCCGCGACGCCGTCGAGTTCCTCGGCCGCCGCCGCAAGATGGCGGGCCCCACCGGTTGCGGGCTGTGCGGCATCGAGAGCCTGGTCGAGGCCATGCGGCCGCCACCCAAGGTCGGCGTGGGGCGCGCCTACACGCCGGAAGAGATCATGACGGCGGTCAACTCGCTCTTGCCGCAGCAGGCGCTGAACCAGGAGACGCGGGCGGTGCATGCCGCAGGCTTCTGGACGCCGTCCCGTGGGCTCGTCGCGGTGCGCGAGGATGTCGGCCGGCACAACGCGCTCGACAAGCTCGCAGGCGCCCTGGTGCGCGAGAACGCCACGGCACGCGAGGGCATCGTCGTGCTGACGAGCCGCGTGTCGATCGAGATGGTGCAGAAATCGGCCTGTATCGGCGCACCGATCATCGTCGCGGTCTCGGCGCCGACCGCGCTCGCGGTGCGCATGGCCGAGGCCTGCGGCATGACCTTGGTGGCGATCGCACGCAAGGACGGGTTCGAGGTGTTCACCCATCCGCACCGCGTCGCGCTCCCCGAGCGAGCAGAGCTTCCGCTGCGGAAAAGTCCGCAGGCTCGTTGAGGTTGAAGAACGGGTCGATCTCGCGGCCGCCAATTTTTGTCGCCTCGAAATAGACTTCTTCCGCACCGTGCTCGCGCACCCAGGCGCTCATCTTTCGCTCCCCGCGCTGCAATGAGTCCTCGAGCGCGGGGACAAGCGCCACGGGCCACAGCCCGAATACCGGATGCAGTCCCTCTGCAGACGTTGCGACCGCCAGTCTCGGTTCGCCGCCTCCGAGCGCGGCCAGGAAACGCTGGACCAGGTCTTCGGGGAAAAACGGGGTGTCGGCGGCGGCGGTGATGACGAAGCGGGCTTCTGGAAAACTCGCTTTCGCCCAGGCGATCCCGGCATGCACGCCGGCGAGCGGACCCTGGCGTCCGCCGATCACGTCGGCGATCACCGGCAGCCCAAATTGCGCAAATCTAGCACGGTCGTCATTGGCGTTGATAACGAGGCTGCCCACTTGCGGCTGCAAGCGCTCGATGACATGCCCGAGCAGCGGCTGATTTCCAAGTGGCAACAAGCACTTGATGCCGCCGCCCATGCGGGTCGAGGCGCCACCTGCGAGCAGGACACCGACGCCTTCAGACGAGCTCGCTTTCGAGGCCATCGATCCGCAAATCCTTAGCTGAGGTGATGCCGGCGACCCGGCCGTCGCGCATCAGGACGACGGTGTCGGCCAGCCGTTTCACTTCGGCAACCGCATGACTGACATAGACAATTTTCACCCGGGCATGATCGCGCAGGCGCTCGAGGAACGGCATCACCTCGGCCTTCCGCGCATGGTCGAGCGAGGCCAGCGGCTCGTCCAGCAAGAGGAGGCGAGGCGAGGATAAGAGTGCCCGGCCGATCGCCACGCGCTGCTTCTCGCCGCCCGACAATTGCGGCGTGGCGCGCTTGAAAAGCGGAGTAAGATCAAGGAGTTTCGCGACCTCATCGAGCGTGATCCGGAGCGCGTCGGGCGGTGCGAACCAGCGGCCGTAAAGCAGGTTCTGCCGCACCGAAAGATGCGGAAAAAGCCGGGCATCCTGAAACACATAGCCGATGCGCCGGGCATAAGCGGGGATATCGATGCCGGCTTCGGTGTCGAGCAGCACGGCGCCATCGACGGCGACGAGGCCGATTTTAGGTGTGATAAGCCCGGCTATGATGTTGACGAGCGTGGTTTTGCCGGAGCCAGACGGGCCGAAAATGGCTGTGACCCGGCTATCGGTGGCGAAGGCGGCGTCGAGCGAAAAATCGCCGAGCTCGGTGCGTGCTGCGACCTCGAGGCTCATTGTCCCCGCACCTTCCGGCCGACAGCCTGCGCGATCGCCTCGGCGGCGAGGATCGCGGCGAGCGAGATGGCGAGCGAGATGAGCGTGAGGCGCCACGCGCCCGCGTCGCCGCCGGGCACTTGGGTGAAGGTGTAGATCAAGGTCGGGAGCGTCTGCGTCTCGCCGGGGATGTTCGACACGAAGGTGATGGTCGCGCCGAACTCGCCCATGGCGCGCGCGAAGCAGAGGATGGCGCCGGCGATGATGCCAGGCGCAATCAGCGGCAGGGTCACCGTCAGGAACACCCATCGCCGGCTCGCGCCGAGCGTGCTCGCAGCCTGCTCGAGCCGCCGGTCGACCGCCTCGATGGCGAGTTGGATGGCGCGCACCAGAAGCGGAAAGCCCATGACAGCGCAGGCGAGCGCGGCGCCGGTCCAGCGGAAGGCGAACACGATGCCGAAGGTCTCGTCCAGCCAGCGCCCGATCGGGCCCTTGCGCCCAAACAGCAGCAGTAGGATGTAGCCCGTCACCACCGGCGGCAGCACGAGCGGCAAGAGCACGAGCGCGTTGAGCAGCGAGCGCCCGAAGAAGCGGCCGCGCGCGAGCAGCATCGCCACCGCGACGCCGAAGGGCAGGCTCAGCAGGGTCGCGGCGGTCGCGACGCGCAGCGACAGCTTGATGGCGGTGAGCTCGTCGGGCGTGAGATTGAGCATGGGTGGCTTTCCGAAGAGCTAGCCCCAAGCACTTGTCATTGCCCGGCTTGACCGGGCAACCCAGTAGTCGACGTGTTCACCCGTTCTGTACGGTCGATGCCTACTGGGTTCCCGCCTACGCGGGAATGACACCATGCAGACGCGAGACGCGGCCCCTCACTGCGCGGGGACGAGCGTCGGCACAAGAGCCGCGAAGCCCTGGTCCTCGAACAGCTTCGCCGCGGTCTCCGACTTCAGATAATCGAGGAACGCCTGCGCGTCGGGGCTGGTCGCCCTGGCCAGCACCGCGGCCGGATAGATGATCGCCGGATGCGTATTGCCGGGGAAGGTGTCGAGCACCTTCACGTTCGGATCGGACTTCGCGTCGGTGGCATAGACGATACCGAGCGGCGCCTCGCCGCGCGACACCAGCGTGAGTGCGGCGCGCACGTTCTCGGCCTGCGCCACCTTGGCCTTCACGCTGTCCCACACGCCGAGCGACTCGAGCGCAGCCTTGCCGTATTTGCCGGCCGGCACCGAGTCGACATTGCCCATGGCGATCTTGCCGTCGCCGATCAGCGCGGCGAGGTCGAAGCCCGGCGCGATCTTCGCTTCGAGCGTGGAGTCCTTCGGCGCGATCAGCACGATGGAGTTGCCGAGCAGGTTGAGGCGCGTGTCTGGCTTGATGAGGTTCCGCTCGGCGAGATAGTCCATCCAGTCGAGATCGGCCGAGATGAACACGTCGGCGGGCGCTGCCTCCTCGATTTGCTTGGCAAGCACCGAGGACGCCGCATAGGAGATCGTAGCCTTGGGCTTGCCGCCCTTGGCCCAGGCATCGTTGATGTTGTCGAGCGCGTCCTTGAGGCTCGCCGCCGCGAAGATGAGCGGGCCCTTGCCTTCCTCGCGTGCAAATGACGGCGCGAGCGCGAGACCGGCAACGGCAGCGGCGACGAGGGCGAACAGAAAGCGGCGAGTGATTGCGGTCATCGGTTCTCTCCTCGCGTTGTCGTGTCATTCCCGCGTAAGCGGGAACCTAGTAGGCACTGACCTATGCAGAATGGATGATGCGGCGATTACTGGGTGCCCGCTTGCGCGGGCATGACAAACGGTAGTTGCGGTAACTTCATCCCGTTCCTTGGAAGCTCGTCTCGACGGGCTTGGCGTCAGGCTCGCGGAGGGTCTCGATGGCCTTGCGCGCGAGAGGATCGAGCCCTTCGCCGCCGGCATCGATATAGGCAAAGATCGCCGTGCGCATGCGCGGATCCCAGAATTTGCGGATGTGGCTGGCGATCCCCGGCACGACCTCGCTCGGCCTTTGCGACTCGAAGAACCGGCTGATCTGGTTCGCCATATGGACGAGGCGGTCGGGCGACATGAGGCGAGGCGCTTCCCTTTTTTATCCCTCCCCTTGATGGGGAGGGTTGCTCGGCCAAAGGCCGAGCGGGTGGGGTGAAGATTCCAGAGTCTCAGTCCGGAGGGTGAGGCCACCCCCCACCCCGCTTGCTATGCAAGCCGACCTCCCCACGAGGGGGAGGTATGGTGAGGAGGCCAAGCGCATCACCAGCCCTGCTAAGACATTTATTCCGCGGCGACCAGCGGCGGCTCGGCGATCTGCCGTGCCTGGCGGGTGAATTCCTCGTACTCCTGCTGCCACTCGGTCGGCCCGTTGGACGGCATGACCTGCACGGCCGTCACCTTGTATTCGGGACAGTTGGTGGCCCAGTCGGAGAACTCGGTCGTCACCACGTTCACCATCGTGGTCGGGTGGTGGAAGGTGGTGTAGACCACGCCCGGCGCCACGCGCTCGGTGATCAGCGCGCGCAGGCTCGTCTCGCCGGCGCGGCTCGTCAGCTTCACCCAGTCGCCGTCCCGCACGCCCCGCTGCTCGGCGTCGTGCGGATGGATCTCCAGCCGATCCTCCGGATGCCAGGCGACGTTACCAGTGCGCCGCGTCTGCGCGCCGACATTATATTGCGACAGGATGCGGCCGGTGGTGAGCAGAAGCGGGAAGCGCGGGCCGGTCTTCTCGTCGGTCGCGAGATACTCGGTGATGACGAACTTGCCCTTGCCGCGCACGAAGCCGCCGATGTGCATGATCGGCGTGCCTTCCGGCGCCTTTTCGTTGCACGGCCACTGCACCGATCCGAGCTCCTCGATCCGCTTGAAGGACACGTCGGCGAAGGTCGGCGTGAGCCGCGCGATCTCGTCCATGATCTGCGAGGGATGATCGTAGTGCATCGGATAGCCGAGGGCGTTGGAGAGCAGGCAGGTGATCTCCCAGTCCTCGTAGCCGTTCTTCGGCGCCATCACCTTGCGCACGAGCTGGATGCGGCGCTCGGCGTTGGTGAAGGTGCCGTTCTTCTCCAGGAACGTGGAGCCCGGCAGGAAGACATGCGCGTAGTTCGCCGTCTCCATCAGGAACAGGTCCTGCACCACCACGCATTCCATGGCGGCTAGCCCTGCGGCCATGTGCTGCGTGTTGGGGTCCGACTGCAGAATGTCCTCGCCCTGGATGTAGATGCCCTTGAACGAGCCGTCGACGGCGGAGTCGATCATGTTCGGGATACGCAAGCCGGGCTCGGATTCGAGCGGGCGCCCCCAGGCCTCTTCGAACAGGGAGCGCACCTCGTTGTTGCTCACATGGCGGTAGCCCGAGAACTCGTGCGGGAAGGAGCCCATATCGCAGGAACCCTGCACGTTGTTCTGGCCGCGCAGCGGGTTCACGCCGACGCCCTTGCGGCCGATATTGCCGGTCGCCATGGCGAGGTTGGCAATGGCCATCACGGTGGTCGAGCCCTGGCTGTGCTCGGTGACGCCGAGGCCATAATAGATGGCGCCGTTGCCGCCGGTGGCGAACATGCGCGCCGCGCCGCGGATCAGCTCGGCCGGAACGCCCGACACCTTCTCCACGGCCTCGGGGCTGTTGCGCTCCAGGGAGACGAACTCCGCCCAGTCCTGGAACTCGTCCCAATCGCAGCGCTCGCGCACGAAGTCCTCGTCCACCAGGCCCTCGGTCACGACAACATGGGCGAGGGCGGTGACCACGGCGACGTTGGTGCCCGGGCGGAGCGGCAGATGGTAATCGGCCTCGATATGCGGCGTGCGCACCAGGTCGATCTGACGCGGGTCGAGGATGATCAGCTTGGCGCCCTCGCGGAGCCGCCTCTTCATGCGCGAGCCGAACACCGGGTGCGCGTCGGTCGGGTTGGCGCCGATGATCATGATGACGTCGGACGCGTCGACCGAGTCGAAGTCCTGCGTGCCGGCCGAGGTGCCGAAGGTGGTGGCGAGGCCGTAGCCGGTCGGCGAGTGGCAGACGCGCGCGCAGGTGTCGACATTGTTGTTGCCGAAAGCGGCGCGCACGAGCTTCTGCACGAGGAAGGTCTCCTCGTTGGTGCAGCGCGACGAGGTGATGCCGCCGACCGAGCCCCTGCCGTATTTTGCCTGGATGCGCTTGAACTCCGAGGCCGCGTAGTTGATGGCCTCCTCCCAGGAGACCTCGCGCCACGGATCGGTGATCTTCTCGCGGATCATCGGCTTCAAGATGCGGTCCTTGTGGGTCGCATAGCCATAGGCGAAGCGGCCCTTCACGCAGGAATGGCCGTGGTTGGCCTTGCCGTCCTTCCAGGGGACCATGCGCACGAGCTCGTCGCCGCGCATCTCGGCGCGGAAGGCGCAGCCGACGCCGCAATAGGCGCAAGTCGTGACCACGGCCTTTGACGGTGTGCCGATCTCGATCACGGATTTCTCGTTGAGCGTCGCGGTCGGGCAGGCCTGCACGCAGGCGCCGCAGGATACGCATTCGGAATCGAGGAAGGGCTCTTCCTGAGAGGGCGAGACCACCGATTTGAAGCCGCGGCCGGCGATGGTCAGCGCGAAGGTGCCTTGCACCTCCTCGCAGGCGCGGACGCAGCGCGAGCAGACGATGCACTTGGAGGGCTCGTAGGTGAAATAGGGGTTCGAGGTATCGAGGCCAGGGTTGGGGTGGCGCAGGCCCTCATAGCCGTAACGCACGTCGCGCAAGCCGACCGCGCCCGCCATGTCCTGCAGCTCGCAGTCGCCATTGGCCGAGCAGGTCAGGCAGTCGAGCGGGTGCTCGGAGATGTAGAGTTCCATCACGCCTTTACGGATCTGCTTCAGCCGTTCGGTCTGGGTGCGCACCACCATGCCGTCCGCCACCGGGGTGGTACAGGAGGCGGGCAGGCCATTCCGGCCTTCGATCTCGATCAGGCAGAGGCGGCAGGAGCCGAACGATTCCAGCATGTCGCTGGCGCAGAGCTTGGGGATCTGGTTCCCGAGCTCCATCGCCGCGCGCATGATGGAGGTGCCTTCGGGCACCGTGACCTGTTCGCCGTCGATGGTGAGCGTGACCTGCTTCTCCGAGACGGAGGCCGGGGTGCCGTAATCGATTTCCTGAACCAACGACATGATAGCGTTTCCTCTATTCAGCAGCTTCGAGGCGCTTTTTTTCCGCGCCGAAATCCTCGGGGAAATGGGTGAGCGCGCTCAACACAGGATATGGGGTGAAACCCCCCAGAGCGCAAAGCGATCCGAACTTCATGGTGTTGCAGAGGTCTTCCAGAACGGCCAGGTTCGCGGCCCGGTCCTGGCCGGCGATGATCTTGTCCATCAGCTCGATGCCGCGGGCGGAGCCGATGCGGCAGGGCGTGCACTTGCCGCAGGACTCGATCGCGCAGAACTCCATGGCGAAACGCGCCATCTTGGCCATGTCCACGGTGTCGTCGAATACCACGATGCCGCCATGGCCGATCAGCCCGTCGCGGGCGGCGAAGGCCTCGTAGTCGAACGGCGTGTCGAACAGCTCGCGCGGGAAATAGGCGCCGAGCGGGCCGCCGACCTGTACCGCGCGCACCGGGCGGCCCGAGCGGGTGCCGCCGCCGATCTCATCGACCAGCTCGCCGAGGGTGATGCCGAAGGCCGTCTCGTAGAGCCCGCCATGCTTGACGTTGCCGGCGATCTGGATCGGCATGGTGCCGCGCGACCGGCCCATGCCGAAATCGCGGTAATACTCGCCGCCTTCGCTCATGATGATCGGCACCGAGGCGAGCGACAGCACGTTGTTGATGATGGTGGGCTTGCCGAACAGGCCGATATGGGCGGGGAGCGGCGGCTTGGCGCGGACCTCGCCGCGCTTGCCTTCGAGGCTTTCGAGCAGGCTTGTCTCCTCGCCGCAGACATAGGCGCCCGCGCCGGCGCGCACTTCCATGTCGTACTCGAACTCCGAGCCCGCGACGTTCTTGCCGAGATAGCCCGCTTTCCGCGCCTCGCTGATGGCGATGTTCATCGCCTCGATGGAGTGCGGATATTCCGAGCGGATATAGATGTAGCCCTTGGTGGCACCCACCGCGATGCCGGCGATGGTCATGCCCTCGATCAGCACGAAGGGGTCGCCCTCCATGATCATGCGGTCGGCGAAGGTGCCGCTGTCGCCTTCGTCGGCGTTGCAGACGATATATTTCTGTTGCGGCGGGGTCTCAGAGACGGTGCGCCATTTGATGCCGGTCGGGAAGCCCGCGCCGCCGCGCCCGCGGAGCCCCGAGGTCAAGACCTGCTCGATGGTGGCGTTAGGGCCGACCTCGAGCGCCTTGGCGAGGCCGGCATAGCCCTTATGGGCGATGTAGTCCTCGATCGAGCGCGGATCGACGATGCCGACGCGGGCGAAGGTCAGCCGCGTCTGGTTCTTCATGAAGGGGTAGTCGTCCACCACGCCGATGCAGAGCGGGCTCTCGCGGCCTTCGAGCAGGCCGGCATCGAGCAGGGCATCCGCCTCGGAAGCCTTCACTGGTCCGTAGCCGACACGGCCGCGCGGCGTCGCCACCTCGACTAGAGGCTCGAGCCAATACATGCCGCGGCTGCCGATGCGCACGATCTCGATATCGGCACCGCGCTGCTCGGCCGCCTTGTAGATCGCGCGGGCGACCTCGTCGGCGCCTAGGCAGAGCGCGCCGGAATCGCGGGAGATGTAGACGCGGGTGCTCACGCTTGCGCCTCCTTCAGAAGCGCGTCGAGCTTCTCCTCGTCGAGCATGCCATAGACCTTGTCATGGTCAAGCATGGCGGCCGGCGAGGAATGACAAAGCCCGAGGCAGTAGACGGCTTCGAGGGTCACGCGCCGGTCAGCGGTGGTGCCGCCCATCCTGCAGCCGAGCTTATCCTCGGCGCGCGCGGCGAGCGCATCGCCACCGGCGGCCTGGCAGGACTCGGCGCGGCAAAGCTTCAGCACGCGCCGGCCGGGCGGCTCTTTGCGGAAGTCATGGTAGAAGGTGACAGTGCCGTGAATTTCGGCACGCGACAGGTTCAGCGCCTCGGCGATCATCGGCACCGCCTCGGACCGCACGCAGCCGAAAACCTCCTGCAAGTCATGCAGGATCGGAAGGACTGCACCTTCCTGATGCCGATGCCGCGCGATGATTTCCTCGGCGCGTTCGGCGTTCCATGGCTCGTATCGTGGCATGCCCAGCCGCTTTAATGAGCAGATTTGGAGGATGCGGAAAAAAACCTTTGAAATCAAGAAAACTGATCGATTGCCTGATCGGGAAACCCGATTGACCGGACATGCGGGTGTCAATCCGCCGATGGGTGCCATTATGCATTAGCTAAGCGCGTCGATTTCTTCCTCGCCGCCATAGGCGCCGGCCTGCACCACGATCAGGAAAACGGGAATTTCGCCAGGGTTGGCTAGGCGGTGCTCCGTGCCGGCGGCCACAAGGGTCGATTGGTTCTCGCCCAGCAGCACCGTCTTTCCGTGAGCTGTGATCGCTGCGGTGCCTTGCACGACCACCCAATGCTCGGAACGGTAGCAGCGGCTTTCGAGGGACAACTGCCGTCGGCCCTCGCCATGGGTCAGACCTCGTAGTACTCACGATACCAGCCGACGAACTTTGCGATGCCTTGATCGATGGGCGTTGCAGGTTTGAAGCCGACATCGACCTCGAGGTCGGCCGTGTCGGCAAAGGTTTTCGGCACGTCGCCTGGCTGCGCCGGAAGGAAGTTCTTTTCGGCCTTCTGTCCGGTTGCTTCCTCGATGCGGGCAATGAAATCCATGAGCTCGACGGGATTGTTGTTGCCGATATTGTAGAGACGATAGGGTGCCGACGAGGTTCCTGGATCCGGCGCATCACCAGACCATTCGGGGTTCGGCGTCGGAATCCGGTCCGTCACGCGCACAACGCCCTCAACGATGTCGTCGATATAGGTAAAGTCACGCGCGTTGTGGCCGTTGTTGTAAACGTCTATGGGCTCGCCGGCCAGAATTTTGCTTGTGAATATGAAGAGCGCCATGTCGGGCCTTCCCCACGGGCCGTAAACCGTGAAAAAACGCAAACCCGTCGTGGGTACGCCGAAGAGATGCGCGTAAGTGTGCGCCATCAACTCGTTGGCCTTCTTGGTCGCGCCGTAGAGGCTCACAGGGCGATCGACATTGTCGTGGACACTGAAAGGCGTGCGCGCGTTGGCGCCGTAAACCGAGCTTGATGAGGCAAAGACCAGGTGCTCTACCTTATGGTGGCGGCAGGCTTCGAGAATGTTTAAGAAGCCGGCGAGGTTCGAGTCAATGTAGTCGCGAGGATGGGCGAGGGAGTGGCGCACACCCGCCTGAGCCGCGAGATGGATGACGCGCTGCGGCTTATATGAAGCGAACAGTCTGTCCAACGCCTCGTGATTGTTGATATCCGTCTTTGTGAACGAGAATTGGTTGCGCGAATTGAGCTGCCCGAGCCGCGTCTGCTTCAGGCGCACATCGTAATAGGCGTTGAGGTTGTCGAGGCCGATGACCTCGTCGCCCCGGTCAAGCAGGGCGCGCGCAGTATGGAAGCCGATGAAGCCGGCTACGCCAGTGATGAGAATTTTCATGATCGAGCCCAGCCTAGCGGCGGAGCGCATGGAATACGGTCGGAAGCCGGATTAGGCAAGCGCGCAACGCGCTGCATCGCCGTCAGATACGTCCGTGGCTCGCGGTCACCGGCAGGATGCTCTTGAGATCGTAGATAAGACCGTTCGGCTCAAGCAGCGCCTTGATGGCCGCCTCGCCGAGCGCGGCAATCTGATCGTGCTTAACCGCGAGAATAACAGCGTCGAACCGGCCTTGCGGCAGCTCGTTGTCGATGTCGATCCCGTATTCATGCTTCGCCAGCGGGACATCGGCCATAGGATCGAAGACTACGATCTCGGCAACGAAATCCTGCAATGCGTGGATGAGATCGGCGACCTTTGTGTTGCGCGTGTCGGGCACGTTCTCCTTGAAGGTGAAGCCCATGACCAATACGCGCGCGGCATCGATGCTCTGCTTGCGCTTGAGCATGGTCTTGATAACGTCGTTGGCGATGTATGTGGCCATGCCATCATTGATGCGGCGCCCGGCGAGGATCATCTGCGGGTGGAAGCCGATCGCTTCTGCCTTATAGGTCAGGTAATAGGGATCGACGCCGATACAGTGGCCGCCGACAAGGCCCGGGCGGAACGGCTGGAAGTTCCATTTGGTGCCGGCGGCTTCGAGCACCTCTCGCGTCTCAAGGCCGAGCTGCTTGAAAAGCATGGCGAGCTCATTGATCAGCGCGATATTCACGTCGCGCTGGATGTTCTCGATGACCTTGGCAGCCTCGGCGACGCGGATGGAGCTGGCTTTGTGCGTGCCCGCCGAGATCACTGTCGTGTAGACCGCGTTTACGAGGTCGCCAACTTCGGGTGTCGAGCCCGAGGTGACCTTAATGATGTCCGGAATGCGATGGGTCAGGTCGCCGGGATTGATGCGCTCGGGCGAATAGCCCGCGAAGAAATCCCGATTGTAGACAAGACCAGATACCTTCTCCAATTCCGGAACACAGACCTCTTCCGTGGCGCCTGGATAAACCGTCGATTCATAGACGACGATGTCGCCTGGCTTCAGCACCGAGCCGACCGTGCGGCTTGCGGAGACAAGCGCACTCACGTCCGGCCGCTTCGCCTGATCGACCGGGGTGGGTACGGTGACGATGTAGAAGTTGCAGTCCTTCAGGTCGTCCGCCTTCGCGGTGTAGCGGACGTACTTCGCGCGCCCAAACTCCTCGTCTGTCACTTCGCGTGTGCGGTCGATGCCACGCGCAAGCTCATCCGCACGCTCGGTATCGATGTCGAAGCCGACGACGGGAAAGTGGCGCGCGAGATAGACCGCGAGCGGCAATCCCACATAGCCGAGACCGACGACGCCGATGCGAATGTTGGCCAACCCAGGCAACTTCATTGATCCCCCGCGTCGGAGCTAAACGTTGAAGAAAGGGTCAGCGGCCTCGGAGGCGCGAAGATCGGGGTCGGGAGGAGCGCACTCTGGGCCGGTTCGGGCTGGTATATATCCCGGCAAGCGAAGCGCCAAAAGGGCTAAACATCCCGCTCAAGCTTGGCGGTCACGAGTAACCTCTTTGTCGTCCATGGAGGCTAGCTGCTTTGACGGTTCGGCCAATGACGCTCGGATCATCTCCAGGACCTGTGCCGCAATCACCTCCCAGGCGAAATGCGTTTCGGCGTAGCTGCGGGCAGCGCGCGCGGCTGCGCGCCAGCTCTGCCGGTCGGCCAGGCGTTCTCGCAACGCCGCTGCTAGGCTCGCCGCGTCGTCAGGCCTATGCGTGAATAGCCAGCCTTGGCCGGCAAGCTCGATATTGCCGGGCAGATGTCCGCAAACCACGAGCCTGCCCGCCGCCGCGTAGTCCCGAATCTTGATCGAGGAGAAGCCGTAGGCGACGTTCAAGCGTTCAGAAAGCGGCAGTAGCGCTATATCGAAGCAGTTGATCGCAGCGTTGGCCCGGGCTGATGGCACGCGCCCGAGAAAGTGTGCTCGAGCGCCAAGCCCGCGTTCGCGCAGGCGCGCTTCGAACCCACGCCGCTGCGGGCCATCGCCGACGATCAACAGATCGATGTCGGGCTCACTTGCCGCAAGCGCCTCGAAGGCTTCGACGGCAATCTCGACACCGTGCCACGGCATTATGCTGCCGATGAATCCGAGATAGGTTCTTGGGGGGTCGAAGCCGAAGGACTCCAGAGCTTCCGTGCGCGGGAGGGGACGGAACTGTTCGATATCGGTGCCGTTGCCGATATTGCGCAACCTCGATCGCGGCACGCCCTCAGCGTGCAGCCGGTCCGCCATGCCGCTCGTAACGCAGCGCGACATGTCGGCCCATCGCGCCGCCTGGATCTGCGATCTCTCCTCGATCCACGCGACGAGCCGATGCCCGCCGCGCGCCTTTCGCTCGGACGCGAGCCAAGTATTGTGTTCGATGACGATATGCAGGCCCATCAGCTTGCAGGCTCCGACCAGAAAGGCCGTCAGCATGTTCACGCGCGAATAGACGACGTCAGGCCGGAAGCGCATGCGCTCCTGGGCAATGACGGGAATCTGCAGCAGCGTGTTTAGGCTAGGCGAGAATCCAATCCGCTGCGTATTAGGCGAGAACCGCACGAGCGCTTTGATGTCGTTCAGAATTGCCGTGTCGTCGCTGCGGGGCGTTATCATGCGGATGTCGTGGCCGGCGCCGCGCCACGCTCGCAACAAGCCAAGCTGATGCTGCACTTCGCCGGCGGCATGCGCCCAGCGGACAAGATTCACCATCAAGATGCGCATGGCGGGGTTGGGCTCGAACGGCGAAGTCAGGACAGATATTTTGCGGTGATCGCGGCGACCTGCTTGGCGGCGTTGCCATCCCCGTACTCGGCAATGTCTCGGCGCTTCTTGTAGTCAGGTGTGGTCCAGAGCCTGTTCCAGCCGGCCTCGACGGTTTCCACCCACTCGGTTTCCTCGCGCAAGGTGACGCACGGCACCCGGTGGAAATAGGCTTCCTTTTGCAGACCACCGGAATCGGTGAATATCTGCGACGCGCCAGCGAGCAGACGCTGCATATCGAAATAGCCCACCGGATCGAGCAGGATGAGATTGTCGCTTGGCTTGCGGCCGCGCTGGAGACGCTGGCGCGTGCGCGGATGCACCGGGAAGACGATCGGCCAGGTGCGCGCTTCGTCTTCTAGGTAGTCGATAAGGCGCGCGAAGCGCTCGTCGTCGTCCGTGTTCTCGGCGCGGTGCAGTGTGCAAAGAGCGTAGCGACTCGCGGCAAGGCCGAGCCTGTCGAGAGCCGCGGATGGGCCTTCGATCCTCTCCCGCGCAAAGAGCGTCGCGTCGTACATAACGTCGCCGACGCGACGTACGCCCTCGGTGATGCCTTCCGCCGCGAGGTTCTTGACCGCCTCGCTTGTCGGGCAAAATAGAACGGCGCTCAAATGATCCGCCATCACCCGATTGATCTCCTCTGGCATCCGCCGGTTGAACGATCGCAAGCCCGCTTCTACGTGGATGACGGGAATTTGTAGCTTGGAAGCCGTGAGAGCGCCGGCAAGCGTCGAGTTGGTGTCACCGTAAACCAGCACGGCGTCCGGCCGTTCTCTCAGCATGACGCGTTCCAGGCCTTCGAGCATGCGCCCGGTCATCTCGCCATGACCACCGCTGTGGATGTCGAGATTGTAAGCCGGAGCCGGAATGGCAAGTTCCGCAAAGAACACCGCAGACATCGCGTCATCGAAATGCTGCCCGGTGTGCACGAGCGTTTCTTCGATGCCGGGTGTCGCCAGAAACGCCCGGCTCACTGCGGCGGCCTTGATGAATTGCGGCCGCGCACCGACGATGCTGATTATGCGTGCCGGTTTGCGCGTCATGCAGTGGACTGAAGTGCGGAGCCTAAGAACTCGCAAGAACGTTAGTGAGTTGGGCCTAATGCCTGCACTCTCGCAATGCGCCTTTGCAGATCAAGGTTGGCCTGGTGAGGATGGAAGGCTAGTGGCGACCCCTAGACAATATCCGCGATGTTGCGGGTCTTGCGGCCCGCGAGGTAGTCGAGCATCGATCCTATGTCCAGGGCCACGGCACCGTTCCTCCGGGCGGTATCAACGAATATCTTCCCGATGAGGCCGCCGCCGACCAGTACCAACGCGCCCGGAGAGGAGGCGCGCCGGACCGCTTCGTCTATCCCCTGGTAGACGGCGAAAAGCGGCTCTTGAACGCCTACATCGTCGTTGTGCAGCTTTGCGTGAGGAGGGATGACTACAAACTGCGCGCTCTCAAGGAATTGGCCTCTTATATCCTCTTCCTTCCAGCAGGTTACGACGACCACTGAGGAGGCTTCTCCGCACAGAGCTTTCAGGAAAGGTTCGTCGAGAATGACCTGATGGGCGCGCTCCTCGGTGAATACCTGATTGTCCAATGGCACCTGGGGGCCAAGCGCGCGAAGAACGACCATCAGCCCGCGAACCTGGCGGTTGGTACCAAGCTTTGCCACGCCAGCGCAGTCGCGAACGAGCCTGTAGACGCTCGGGATGCCGAGCACGTCGGCAGATCGTGTTGCCTCGAGGACGCCGCGCCTTATCGCGGCGCGCGCTTGCTCGCTCGGATGTGTCCCCCACCAATGCAATTCGCGGACCTTGTTGTCTTGATCGAATATCCCAGCGGGCGCCGACGAGATGTCCTGCGGAGCCTCGAAGGCATAAGCCTCTCCGTCGCCGAGGCGGATCATGGACAAAGGCCGTTTTGTTCGCAGCGCATCGACCACCAGCGACTGCAACCTGACACGTTCAGCGGGGTTCAGCCGGATGTCCAACAAGTCGCGATCCGGCGGGATCGAGCGCAGAGGCACTTCTAGGTTCGTTTGGAACTCTGCGAGTCGCTCAGGATCCCCATCGCGCAGCATCGCAACGAGAGCGTCCAAGACATCCCGCCAGTTTGTTAAGTCTCGAGCGAATGATGTGCCGATGATCGAAGGCTCGATCTCGCGTAAGACCTCGAGAAAATAGAGCTTTTCCTCTGGTCCGATCTCTTTGAGATGTTGGCTGAGCAGCGCCTGCGCTTCGGTCTTTTTGCCTCGCTTCAATAAGAGTCGTGCGACCCCCTGCCAGGTCGCACGGGTCATGCGCTTCGCTTGCTCAGGCGAAAGCTGGCTGAGTATGTCCAGGAGCGCTTTAACGTTCTCTGTCAAGACCAGATGCCGAAGCACGGCATTGACAATAGGACCCTTCAAGAGCGGGTCATCTCTGGCCGCCTCGAAAAGGGTCACGACTTCCTGGTCGGCGTAGGCATCGACCTCGCCCCTATGGTGCACTAGACAGAGACGATGAAAGCTCAGGATATCCTGGTAGTCGGCGCCTAAGTCCGCGCTGAGAACGGACTGAAACGCGGCAAGCTTGCGATGGGCAAACAGGCCCGAAAGCCATTTGTGAAGCTCGGCTCGAGAGAGAACGTCCGCCATCCACAACGCGGATGCTATGTCGCCGTGACGCGGTTCCTCAGGAATCCGATCCAGCCCGAGGTCGAGTACGATAGTTTGAAGCGCTTGACGCTTCGGCACCCGGCCGCAAATGAATGCGGCAAGCCTCGAGGCCAGCCCCGGGGCCAGGTCCACCAGCTTTCCAGCAATCGAGGCTTTCAACTGTCTCCAAGTCATCCACAGAGCCGGCAACATGCTGTCGCGTGAGGGCGGTGAGCCAAGCGTCGGGAAGGTCGTCCCGACCGCGCATGGCCCAAATGCACGCGAGCCCCAGGGCGACCATATCGAGCGGCCTGCTGGGGCAATCGCAACACAGGTCTCACCGAACCCAGGAGCGCGTTGCCCTCAAGATGCGAGCGCCTCGTATATTCTTCGGAGCTCAACCTCTTGAGCGGGCCAACTGTACTTGTAAAGCCTGTCAGGCGCGCCATTCCTGTACCTTGCCGGGTTCAAGCAGACTTGTTTGATCGCGCTCGCTATGGATAACGGGTCGGTTTGGTCCATAGTCACGCCGATTTCAAGCTCTTCGACGAACGCGCGCATATCGGGAAGGTCCGAAACGCAGATGGGAAGCTCCGCAAATGCCGCCTCGAAGAGTTTGTTAGGCATGCAGTAGCGGTAGCTCAGGCCGACATCCTGAATTGGACAGATCGCCGCATTTGCCGTCCGAATGACGGTGGTGACATGTCTTGCAGGCACGGGATCAAACAATTCAACGCGGTCAAGGACGCCGTGAGTTTCGGCTGCCTGCAAGAACCAAGCGTCATTCTCTGCCTTTCTGGGGCCCAGGACAGCGAAATGATACCCTGGCAGTATGGCAAGCGCCGCGGCGACTTTGTCTAAGCCACGATATTTGCCTGAGATGCCCCCGGTATAAACAACCAAAGGGACTTTGTCGGCGAGCCGCATCCGAGCACGGATATCTTCCCCAATGTCGCCGCCGCCCGGATCGGCAATCTCCGGTGCATTCATCACGAGTTTTGGGCACGGGAACCGGTCAGCATAGAAGCTCTGGCAGCCCCACGACACCGTGATGAGATCGTTGACGTGTTTGAGACAGCCGCGCTCGAGAGCGTCGATGAACATCTTTTTTTCGGGCGGGAGCGGCGGAATCCGCTCGGTTTCGATCTCGTGGGCGTCGTAGACGACCTTCGCGCCAAAGTGCCGGCCCAATCCGACGCCCCCCACCAACGTATAAAGGTCGTGCGCATGGACGATGTCGGGGATCTCGTCGAATTCGAGATCGATGAGGTTCATCGCATAAAGTGCGTGCCTGCAGAAAAATATGCCGTCGACGATTTTCTGACCGTATGTGCTCTCCAGGATCGACCGGTTGATCATGCCCGATTGTACCCGCTTGAGCAGGTGCCAGACGCGCCTGCTTAGCGCATAGCCAAGTCTACGGCGAGGATGGCTGGCGACGCGGTCGGCATAGATCTCGCTGAGATCTCTGTCATCTATCCACTCGGCGAGTTTCTCGAGCGAAGCGTTGTGAAGCGAATAGCAATCGAACCGTCTTACCGGGATTCCGTCGCAATTCTCGAATGCATCGAATCCTTGCTCCAATCTGCCGAAGACGCGGACCTGGTAGCCGGCGCGCTGGAGCGTTCTCGCCTGCTTCATGACGCGAGCGTCCGTGGTCGCTGGATTTGCGACAAGCGAGAACACGATTTTTTGGCGGGACATTCGCGCGAGCGCTAAATGTTTAAGCCTGCTCGACGTGCGGAACGGACTTCTTACGCGAACGCGGCATCTCGTCGTAGAATTTTAGCGCGTCGTCGATCTTCCCGTAATAGGCACCCCGGCCTCCTTCCATCACGAAGCCATGGGTGCAGATATCGCTGAGGATCGATGCACTATGCGAGGCAAGCACCAAGGCGCGACATTCGTCGATGTGGGCCTGCAAGCGCGCTTGTGCTTTCGCCACGAAGAACTTGTCGCCGGCGCTGATCCATTCGTCCATCAGGAGGACGTTTGGCGTGCGCGACGTAACGATTGAGAACGCCAGCCGGCCGCGCATGCCAGTTGAGTAGGTCTGGATGGGATCGTGAATGGCATCGCCGAGCTCTGAAAACTCGATTATGTCCGGAATCTTTGCCTGGATCTCGGAGAGACCTATCCCCATCGACAGCCCACGAAGATAGATGTTCTCCAGGCCGGTTGCCTCGTTGCGGAAGCCCAAGGACATGTTTAGCAGCGCCCGCACGGTGCCCCGTATCTCGATAACCCCGCGCGTTGGCGACACGGAGCCGGCCATGAGCCTGAGCAAAGTCGTCTTGCCCGCGCCGTTTCGGCCGATCAGGGCGAGCCGGCAGCCGTCCCCGACCTCGAGGTTTACGCCGTCGAGAATGGTCCGAACCTCCCGCTGCGTCTGAGCCGGTTTATAAAAGCTTGTCAGAAGCGAAAGCGGATCCCTGAACGATGAGCCACCGCTTTTCCGCCTGAGCGGCACGAGCAAGCTGACGTTGCGGACTGAGATCCAGTTCGGCACGCTCTCCGACGTTTTAGTTCTGGCTAGAGCCATAGTGCGATCGACGCCTTTGTGCGCAGGTAAAGGAAACTCGCGATCAGCCAGCCAATCGGGATTGTCAGGGTGACCACGGCGATCTCGAAATAGGGGACGGTGCCGTAAACCAACGGGCCGCGAATTACCTCCAGCATATAGTAGAAGGGGTTGAAGTAGAGCAGAAGGTCGATCGCGGCCCCTCTGATATGTTCGTGCGGGATCCATAGGATGGGGGTCATGAAGAACATCAGGCGGAGCGTCGCGTGCACGAACTGCTCGAAATCGGCGTACCGCGTTCCCAGGATCGAGAAGATGACTGAAATCCAAAGCAGGTTGGCGATCACCAGCGGAAACGTCAGGAACACGATCAGCGCGGCTGGAGTTGGTGCGAGCCGCAGATAGAGGAAGGCCAGGACGACGATGATGGCGTTGTGCAACAGGTAAATTGCGTTGGTCATCACCATTTTGAGGAGGAGAAGCGTATACGAATTCTCCCCATCCAGGATGTTGGCCTTGTTCTTTCTGAATAGGCCGCAACTGCCGGAGATCGTCTGGATGAAGAACTGCCAAAGGACAAGGCCGACCGCTAGGTGCGCGAGGTAGACGTTCGTTCCACCCGTAAGGACGACGCGGCTGTAGAGTGAGCCGACGATGAATACGAAAGCGCCCGTGCCGATCACGATCCAGAGCGGCCCGACAAACGTCGAGCGGTAAGCCAGGAGGATCTCGATCCACGACGCGTAGAACCATGAGCCCTTGTTCTTTGCGCTCCGGTAGAAGTCGCGGAGCAGCTGCGATAGATCGGGCTGCGCTAACCGCGTCGACCGCATTGGAACCGGCGGTTTGGCCGAAAGTGACATGTCCCCCATGGTGTCAGGCTCTCCTGCCCCGCGTGTCGCCGTCAAAGGTCTCGCGAACCACTTCGCAAACTGCGGCCGTGATCCGGTCTTGAGTTGAGACGTCGAGATAAGGGTGCATCGGCAAGCTGAGCGCGGTTGACGAAAGACGGTCGGACACCGGCAAGCCGGTGGGCGCGACGGGAAAGGCCTTATAGGCCATCTGCTGCGCGAGATGCTTCGGATAGTAGACGGCCGTCGGAACGCCGCGCGCGCGAAGCTCACCCGCAAGCGTGTCACGGCCGCGGACCTTGATCGTGTACTGCGCCCAGGCGGAGGTCGCCGCCGAAATCAGCCGCGGTGTTTGCACGATGACGCCAAGCGCTTCGCCGTAACGCGCCGCCACCTGGTTCCTCGCTTCGATCTCGGCGTCAAAGATCTTCAGCTTCTCGAGCAGGATGGCGGCCTGGAACGTATCGAGGCGGCCATTCATACCGATGCGCACGTTGTCGTATTTGTCAGTGCCTTTGCCATGCACCAGCAGCGACCGAATCGTCGCGGCTAGCGCGTCGTCATCGGTGAACACGGCGCCGCCGTCGCCATAGCAGCCGAGCGGCTTCGCCGGGAAGAAGCTTGTGGTCGCGAGCTTCCCGATCGCCCCGACCTTGCGGCCTTTATATGTCCCGCCATAGCTCTGCGCCGCGTCCGCGATGAGCCAACGCCCGTGTGCGGCGGCGATCTGCTCTATCGCGTCATAGTCGGCGGGTTGGCCGAACATATCGACCGTGATCACACCTACGGGACGAAGATCGCCTTTGGCGCGGGTCATGCTGAACGCCGCTTCTAGGCTGTCGCCATCCATGTTGAATGTGTCTTCGAGGCAATCCACGAATACCGGGGTCGCGCCGACGAGAACGACGGCTTCTGCCGTCGCCGCGAAGGTGAAGGACGGCACGAACACTGCGTCCCCTGGGCCGGCCTCGAGCGCCATGAGAGCGAGCACGAGCGCATCGGTGCCGCTCGAGCAGCCGATCGCGTGCTTGACGCCGCTATAGGCCGCGAGCTGCCCTTCAAGACGTTCGATCTCGGGGCCCATGATGAACTGACCATGGGACAATACGGCGTCTATCGCCTGGCGCAGGCGGCCATCGATCCGGCGGCGCTGCGCCTGCAGATCGATGAACTCGATCGGCGCGAGGTCGTTAGCCTTGAACGTCTTCAAGACGGCCATCTAATGTCTCGCGGTATCGGGCGCCTTCGAGAGGGCAAACGAGGTCAGGTCCAAGCCTTACTCCGGCGCGACTCATCCAACCGATCCGTTTCGCGGGGACGCCGACCATAAGGGCATAATCCGGAACGTCGTCGGTAATCACGGCACCGGCACCGATAAAGCAATAAGCGCCGAGCGTCTTGCCGCATATGATGGTCGCGTTGGCGCCGATGGTCGCACCGCGCTTGACCAGCGTCTTTCGAAACTCGCTCTTGCGTTCGATCTCGGCGCGCGGGTTGTTGACGTTGGTGAAGACGCAGCTCGGCCCGCAGAACACGCCGTCTTCCAGCTCGACCCCCTTGTAAAGGCTGACATTGTTCTGCACCTTGCAGTGGTTGCCGATCTTCACTTCGGGTCCGATCGCGACGTTTTGGCCGATGATGCAGTTCTGGCCGATCACGCAGTGCGGCAAGATGTGGCTGAAGTGCCAGATCTTGGTGCCGGCGCCGATCGTATTGGGAGAATCGACATAGGCGCTTTTATGCACGAACACGCCTTTAAACTGCGCGGCCATTGCTGTAGCGCGTGCCGCTGAGCGCGGCTTCGAGGAACGGATGCTGGTCCCCCTTGCGGGGCTCGATCGCGGCCTCCCGGATATGTGCGACGGTCTCGATGGACGGGTGCACGTCCTCCAGCGTGAAGCCATTGCCTTTCAGGATCTCCTGGTAGCTCCGCGTGTGCAGGTCGGTGAAGCCGTCGGAGAACTCGATCTCCTCGCCATCGAGCGTGATGGAGCGGAAGGTGGTTTGGCCGGGTGGCGTATTCTGCGGCAGGTCGGCGCGATTGATCGACAGGAACCAGCGTACGCGTGCCTTCTCGTATTCGAGATAGCCCGCCGCGCAATCCTGCCCGCGGTGATGCACGATGTTCTGCTTCAGCGGGCCGAAAACGAAGGTCAGCATGTCGTAGAAGTGCACGCCGATATTGGTGGCGATGCCGCCCGATTTGTGTTCGTCGCCCTTCCAGGACACGTGGTACCAGCGCCCGCGCGAAGTGATATAGGCAAGATCGACATCGTGAATGCGGTCGTCCGCGCCGTTGTTGATGGTATCGCGCAGGGCGATGATCGCCGGGTGCAGCCTCAGTTGCAGGATGGTGTTCACGCGGCGGCCAGTGCTCGCCTCGATCTCCGCCAACCCATCGATGTTCCAGGGATTGAGCACCAGCGGCTTTTCGCAGATGGCGTCCGCGCCGGAGCGAAGCACGAACCTAACATGCGCATCGTGCAAATAGTTCGGCGAGCAAATGCTCACGAAATCGAGCTGTTCGCCCGAACGCCGCAATTTGTCGATATGGCGGTCGAAGCGCTCGAATTCGACGAAGAAGCGGGCGTCGGGAAAATAGCTATCGAGTACGCCGACCGAATCTGAAGGATCGAGGGCGGCGTTCAGCTTGCCGCCGACATCCTTGATGGCGCGCAGGTGACGCGGGGCAACGAATCCCCCGACACCGATCAACGCGAAAGAGAGGTCACGCCCCTCGATGGTCATTTGCGTCCACTCACCAATGCTACCGCAGTACGGGTGAAATATCCCCATACACAGGAACCAAGAAGGCGCGTCACGAGCGCGGCTAGGCCGGCTCGAGCGCGTAGGCAGAAAGTTCGAGCGGAGCGGCCCGCCCCAACAAGCTCAAAAGCAATCTCACGCGCGCGCTACCGTCCAAAGGCGGCGCGTCGATCTTTGCTGTCTGTCCGGCGAACGGCCCGTCATTGATACGGACCTTCCGCCCCTGCCAAAACACGCCGAGCGCGGAAAGCGAAGTCCCGCCGCCTTGGTCCGTCTCGGCAACAAGCTTTTCCACTATGCCTGACGGCACTGGGATGGGATCCGGCCCTTGCGTCAGGAGCTGCACGACACCGCGCGAGCCGTTGATCACCCGCCAACGCGTCGTGGCGGAATCGAAACAGACGAAGAAGTACCGCGGAAACAGCGGCTCAAGCATCGTCACCTTCCGGCGCGCGTGGCTGCGCATCCGCGCAAATTTCGGCATGAAGCAGCGCAATCCCTGTTTGGTTAGGTGCCACAGCGCCCGGTCCTCGCAGCGCGGCTGGGTATATACGACGTACCACCGATCCATACCCTCACCCTCACACGAGCGCTTGCAACTGCTTTGGCACGTAGATCTCAACGCCAGGCTGCTCGCGACGGAAGGCGTTGTAGACGTCCTTGGCGTCCTCGACGGTCGCGAGCAAGGCGGCATCGGCATCAGGGAGGTCGCTAAATTTCCGCACGACCGGAAAGCCGGCAATCCGCTCGCGAGAACCGTCCGCGCCGATAAATCCTGCTATCTCGACCGAGGCTTCCCCGCAAACGAGGGCCGCGATCTCGGCCAACTCTCCGCTGCCCAAAACCGCGATCCGCTTTCGCTTTTCCTCCCCGGCCTGATACATTGCGGCGATCAGGTCGGCGCGCGACTGGCGATAGAACTGATAAGAAGAAGTCAGGAATTGGGCAGTGAGCCGCGCCTTTTCGGCAAATCCCTTGGGGGTCAAATAGTAGAGGTAGCGCTGCCGCGGCGCCAGTTTGAGCTTGATCCAGCCCTTCTTCAGGCAGCGATTGAAATAGGCGTTGGCGAGCCCCTTGGCGATGCCAACCCGGGCGGCGAATTTAGACTGGGAGAGGGCGTCGTCGTCGCTGACATGCTCCAGCAGCCGGAGAACGATCTCCTGCTCGCCTTCGTCGCGCTTCTTCTCGATCAAGGCCCCCGAGGGCATAGCCTGCCTCGCCCTTTGCGGTCATGCTATGACCGCGTTCACGCCGTGACCATAAAGGGGCCAAGTGTCTTAGGCAAGAGGGTGCCCGAGCGCGCCTTTAGGGCGATTGTCGAGCGGCAAGCCCAGCGCCTAGGATGCAGGCCGGATAGCTTTGAAGGGCGCAATTGCGTGTCGGCCAACTACAGCTACGTCGTTCAATTGGCGCAACGGCTCGGCGGGTCCACGGGCGGGCCGATCAAGCTATTGGACTATGGCTGCGGGAGGGGCGAGGTCGTGAGCGCCGCCCTTGAGCGAGGGCTCGATGCCTATGGTGTCGATCTCTACTATGCCGGCGGCAGCGCGCGGAAAATGGCGATGGCCGGCAGTCTTTGGGGGGCCCGCATCCTCGAGCTCAAAGACGACAAGTTCATCCCCTTCCCGGATGCCAGCTTCGACTTGGTCACCGCCAATCAGGTCTTCGAGCATATCGAGGATTTCTCGCTGCCCGTGCAGGAGGTGCACCGGGCGCTGAAGCCGGGCGGGGTGTTCGTCAATGTCTTTCCGTCGGCTCTTACCTGGCGGGAAGGCCATATCGGCATTCCTTTCAGCCATTGGATGAAGCGGGACGGTCGGTTCCGCTACTGGTACACACTCGCGCTCCGCTCGCTCGGCTTGGGATACAAGAAGGGCAATAGCGGGCCTCGCCAATGGACGGAGACGCGCCTCGAATGGATCGACGTCTGGACTTTCTACAAGCCCATCGCGAAGATCGACGCTGCGTTCGCACCGTATTTCACGAGCGAGCGCCAGGACGCGGATTACATCGCCTATCGTATCGAACAGCACCCATTTCTACGCCGGTTTGCGCGGCTGGGTCGGTCAGACGTCATGAAGCCGATACTTGCTCTCATTGGCAGCCGGCTCGCATCCCATGTCTTCATCTTGCGGAAGCCTGAAGGAAAATTACAAAAAGATGCCGTCGCGTCCGCGCGGGACTCCGTTGGCCAGCATGCCGATTAGCGGCCGGCTCCGATGACTTTGATATTGCACCTCATCACGGGCATGGGTCCGGGTGGCGCGGAGCGCATGCTTACCCGCATCGCCACGTACGATTTCAGCGACGACACGAGACAGGTCGTGGTGACGCTGATCGACGACAATACGCACGCGGCAACGCTGAGCGATGCGGGAGTCGAGATGCACAGCGTCGGCATGCAGCGGGGACGGCCAGGCGTCGGGAAAATCCCGCAGCTCGCCAAGCTCATTCAGCACTTGCGGCCGGACCTGATCATGACCTGGCTCTATCACGCCGACCTCCTCGGCACGCTGGCGGCGCCGCTTTCAGGGTCGCCGCCCGTGGTCTGGTGCCTGCGGTGTTCGAATCTCGATCTCAAGCTTCATCCGCGGTTGACCCGTTGGACGGTGATGTCGCTGGCGCGCCTGTCACGCCTGCCAGCGGCGGTTGCCTATAACAGCGAGGCGGGGCGCGTGGCGCACGCGGCGCTCGGCTATCGGCCGCACCACTGGGCTTATCTGCCGAACGGCTTCGATCTCGACGAATGGCGGCCCGACGCAGACGACCGGTTGGCCGTGCGCCGCGAGCTTGGATTTGAGGATGGTCATAAGGTCGTCGGCCTCGTCGCGCGCATCGATCCGGAGAAGGACCACGCGACCTTCCTTGCGGCCGCCGCGCGGGTCGCGGCAACCCACCCCGACATACGCTTCGTGCTGATCGGGCGTGGTACCGACACGCTGAGCATTCCCGACCCGATCAACGGACGGTTGATTGCGCTAGGCGAGCGGCAAGACATCGCACGGCTGCTGCGCGGGCTCGATCTCGCTACGCTTTGCTCGCGTAGCGAAGGCTTCCCGAATGCGGTCGGCGAGGCAATGGCGACCGCGCTTCCCTGCATCGTTACCGATGTCGGCGATACCGCCAAGATCGTGGGAGACACCGGCACGGTGGTCCAGCCGCGCGATGCGGGGGCGCTTGCCGCTGCGATCGGCGCAATGGTCGAGGCGGGACCGGACGTCTGGAAGATGCGCGGCCAAGCCGCCCGCGAGAGGATCGCGAAGAACTGGTCGATCGCGAGAGCCGCGCAGCATTACCAGGAGCTGTGGCTGGACATCATCAAACGCTAGAGCGTTCGGTTGTATGCCGTCCGATCGCCCGGAGCTGGCAGCGGCTAACGCAGCTCGATCTCGCTCAAGGTCGCGACGCCATTGCCCCAAGTCGTGGGCAGAACGATCCGGTAGGGGATGTAGAGGTCGGTGCGCGGCACTGAAACCAGCCAGACTTCGATGTCTTTCGTCTCCGACAAGAACTGCACGCCAGGATGGTCGGGTCGGTGGCCGGCGATCGGCTTGTACTTCACGCGGCAAACCGATAGAGGCCCGGCAACGCCGGTCGGCGCGCCGTCGGGTTTAGGCTCGGATCGCTTGGGCGTCAGAACGATGTCGAAGCGCTGCTTGCCGTCGAAGACCGGCACGGAGCGGCGGCAGACGTCTTGCTTGTCGGATGCCCGGTTGACGCGCACCGACAGAAACCCTGCCGTCAGCGGATCGAGCACATTCACAAGCTGATCCGGCGTAACGGGTACGCTGCGCGGGCTTGGCTTTTTTGCCGGCACGATGGCGATGCGTTCCACGGCTCCGTTGACGAAATCGAAGCGCCGCTCTTCCTTCTTCTTGCCGCCCTTGTAGGTGACCTCAAACCGGGACGGCACGGCGCCGTTCTTCGAAAGCTTGCCCGTGGTTTCCGTTCTGCCTGACGCGCGGTAGAGCAAGCCGCTGATGAACGAGAACTTGCCTTTCGCCTTCAATTCATATGCCGGACCGTTGAGCGCGGCATTGAGATGGAAGTTGCCCAGGTTGAAGGCGCCGAAATCGACGTGATAGGTCGCGGCAAGCTGAACTCGATCCGCGCGTTCTCTGGCCGCGCAAAATTCGTGCGGCGCTCCGGCCAGCAATACACAAAACGCAAGAACGGCAACGCGCACGCTATTCATTCCAATCCTTTCACCCACCCCGATCGCTTCGGCGCAATATGGTAGAGGGCGTCGGCGCGATAAGCGAGCCAAACGACCGGCCAGCGATTGGCGGCGACAAATCGGCCACGGGGGCCTTGCGCCTTTTTTTGGGCCAACGCTGTTGCGGTAGCTCGTCTACCTTGCGATCTTGCCCGGATTGCGGGCGCAGGGTTGACCGGCCTCGCGATGCCGCAAAGTCGAGGGCACCCCCGTGAGGAAGTTCCACACTGCACTGCAGTCGCGTTTGGCGGGCGAATCTCGGAAGGCGCGCGCGGACCAATTCGAAGAACGTATCGATTCCTTTATCTGGTTCTTCGGTCCATCTGCCACGGGCAAGAAGACGCTGATACGTGCTTTGACAGAGTTTGCTGCTCCGCGTGACGACCCTCTTGGTCGCGCCTTGGGGCTCAGACAGTTCGAGTTCCTGGTCCCAGTCATCTTAAGAGTTGGCCTCAGTGGAAAGCCGGCGTCGGAATGGACGGCATGCATCCAGCAACGCATCAACACTTATAAAAGGATCTACCGCGCCAACATCGGGGCCAAATGGCTCATTCACGGTCAATATATCGACTATACCAGGGGCATCCTCGAAGCGCTGCGCGGCGAGAACGGGAAATTGCCGTCAAGTCGGGCTGTCTACCTCTTTTTGCATGAGGGAACATTCGCGCAGCGCCGCAGGCAAGACAGTCAGTACGCGCATGCCTATGCCTCCAAAGACGAGACGCTTGAAACGCTCCGCACTTTTTTTGACGAGGTGATCGTGCACCGAGAGTAGTCGCTCGCGGCGCTTTCAAAGCTGCAGCCGTTTTCGGGCACGCGCGAAGAGCTCGGCAGGAGCGTTTGGGCGCTCGGTCGCCCGCTGAGCGCGCGTCAGCCGCTGAGCGGACGGTTCTCAATGGCTCGGTGCGCCGATATATCCTCGAGCGACCTGTGCAAGACCGCGGCCCGCTGATCGAAGGTATGCGTCAGCGCAAGCTCTTGGAGGCGCGAGGCCAATTCGCGCCGACCCGCGTCGTCCGACAACCACCTTGTGCAGAGCTCGCGGAGTTCTTCTGGCGTCGCGTAGGTGACGACGGTGCCCTCGAACAGCTCCGAACCGACGAAGCGATCGGAAATCACGAACCCACCGGATAGCGCGACATCGAAAATCCTGTTCGAGACGAAGCCGTTCTTGGCCATATCGGGCCAGTGGTCGTTGAGCACGATCTTGGCCGCTGCGTAATGCGCGTGGAGCTCCGCGTTTGCAATATGCTCGCCGCGCACGATGTGGGGGGGGACGATGGCGTTCCAGCCGCGGCCGTAAAGAGCGAGTGGAAGGTCGGCGGCGAGCGCGTCCGAGACGATCTTCCGATGCGTCCCTCGGGTATTGCCGACGAAAAGCAAATCCTCGGCCGGACCGGCACGCGTGGCCGGATGGAATACTTCGGGATCGGAACACTGAAGGAGAGGGTGGACGGCGGTGGAAAGCCGCGCGCCAAGCGTCTTGGCATGGGAAGCTGAGGCCACGAAGACTCGGTCGTAACACTCAAGTTCTCTGTCTTCGGCCATCTCGGGATGACTGATCAGCCAGCAAATATTGATCCCGTCACTGGCCGGCACGTAGGGCGTAATACCGCGCAGCGCGATCGCCACATCGTCTGCCGACCCCGAGCTGTACCAATCCGGGAGAAGATCGATGCGGACCTGGTTGCCATATTTGGCGAGTGCCTTCGCCAGTGCCTTGGCGAAGTGATAGTCGCCCCACGATTCCTTCACCTCCTCACTCGGTGCGGGACACTTGATCGCGATGGTGAAACTCGATCCTGCCCCCCTCGCGCGCGGTGGTCTTCGATCCGCTTGCCGCTGGTTGGGCTTGTCGCCGCGTTCGGCAGTTGCTTGTTCGATCGCGGCTCGGGCACTTTCGCACTTGCCTTGAAACAGGAGAGCGTGAGCCAGCTTCACACGGACACGATCCGGCGCCGCTTCGCCCAAACTGTCCGCCAGGGCCTGAAAGCGTGCCGCGGCCTCGGGCCAATCGCGGCGGGCCCACGCGATCTCGCTGCCCTCGACTGCAAGGGCTATTGCGTTGGGGTATTTTGCACGGCCCACAGCCACCGCCGCCTCGGCTAGCTCGAGCTTGTCAAGTTTGCGGCAAGCGCGTGCGAGCTTGAGCGAGGCAGCGAAGGGTGCCGTATCGCCAAACCGGTCCAGTACTGCCTGCCAGCGGATGCGCGCTTGTTCCCAATCGCCACGCGCCGAAGCGATCTCGGCATGTTCGACGGCGAGCGCCAGCGAGCCCGGATTTTCTCTCAGCGCCGCGTCGATCGCTGCGTCCGAAGCATTGAAGTGTCGCTGCGCGCGCAAAGCGCGGCTCTTGTTGAGGGCGCGCGCTTCGGGACCAGCGAGCGCGGCGCGCGCGAGTGGGGAGTTGACTAGAAGTGTCCGAAGCCGGGTGGGCAGCAGCCGCCCAATTGCGCTGCGCAAAATGGCGACCGCCCTTTGTGGCGCGCTTTTCGCGTGCGACGGGCCTTTCGCGGCTTTGTCCTTAGCTGGATGCATTTGGGGATCGCCAACCATGGCTTCGTGCCGCCTTACCACCGACTGAGCGAGCAAGGCAGACTTCTATAGTGGACACTCTTCGAGCTTTTGTTTAGCGAGTCAGGGCGGCTGTCAGCAATCGAAGAACCCCGGCGCAATCCATGCAAAGCGTTTCGCTCGAAGTCCCCGATGTTAAGGTACTTACCTTGAAGCGCTTCTTCGACGACCGGGGCATGTTCTCCGAGACCTACAACAGGAAGCTGTTCCAGAGTGTCGGCATCGAGATGGATTTCGTTCAGGACAATCACTCCGTCTCGAAGAAGGCTGGAACGGTCCGCGGCTTGCACTTTCAGATACCGCCCTTCGCGCAGGACAAGATCGTCCGAGTCGTGCGGGGACGAATCTTTGACGTCGCCGTCGACATTCGCCGCGGATCGTCGACCTTCGGGCGTTTCGCCGTAGCCGAGATTAGCGCGGAGGCTTGGAACCAGATGCTGATTCCGAAAGGCTTCGCACACGGATTTTGCACGCTCGAAGATGAGACCGAGGTCATCTACAAGACCAGCGACTATTACGCGCCGCAGTACGAGCGCGGTATCCTGTGGAACGATCCCGATCTCAAAATCGCTTGGCCGGTCGACGAAGATCGGGCGATCGTGGTCGACAGGGACCGGTCGTTTCCCCGGCTGAAGGACTCAGCCGATTTGTTTGTCTACACCGCCGCTGAATAGATCGCTCAGGCAATCTCCGAGGCTGGCGCGGAGGGGCCGCGGGCGGATCGCAAATGTTGCCTCGATAGTGTCTGTCGCGAGAACCGAATAAGCGGGCCTGCGCGCCGGCGTCGGATATTCGGCCGTGCCGATAGGAATGAGCCGAGGCACGTTCTGACCGTATCGAGCGGCCATGCCGAAAATCCTCTCCGCGAAACCGAACCAGCTCACAATGTCCGCGCCGCGATAGTGATAAGTACCCCATGCGGCGAAGCCAGGCCGCTCGACCGCCGTGATCATCGCGAGGATCGCGGTGGCGATATCGGCAGCGGCGGTAGGGCAGCCGAGCTGGTCGTCGACGATCTTCAACGCCGGCGATGTCGGAGCAAGACGCAGCATCGTCCGGACGAAGTTGCGGCCGCGCGGGCTGTAAACCCAGGCAGTGCGCAAGATCACATGGTGAAGGCAAAGCTCGCGTACAGCGGTTTCGCCTTCGGCTTTGCTGAGCCCATACACGCTGAGTGGCGCGACAGGATCGTCCTCCCGGTAGGGCGCCCGCTTGGTACCGTCGAAAACGTAATCCGTCGAAATGTGTATGAGGGGCACCCCGGCCGCGGCAGCCGCTTGAGCGAGGACCGCGGCGCCGTCACGATTGACTCGAAACGCCGCGTCCGCCTCAGACTCGGCCTTGTCCACCGCCGTGTAGGCTGCGGCATTGACCAGGGCCGTTGGCGGGAACTCGCGAAGTGCGCGCTCGACTGCCGCCGCATCGGCGATATCCACGAAAGCATGGTCGAAGCCGACCGCCCCGCCTTCGGCCTTTGCGATCAGCTCATGCCCGACCTGGCCGGCGGCGCCAAAAACCAGAATCTTACGCCTGTCGTCGAATGTGTCGGTCAGCTTGGGTGCGCCTCGGTTGAGCTGGAAACCTCAGGCGTGCGCTCGAGCCCAATGCGCTCCGCCTGATAGCCTCTGTCGAGGATCGCCTGCCACCAGTCGCGCCGGTCGAGATACCACTCCACCGTTCTGCGCAAACCCGTTTCGAATGTCTCTTCCGGGCGCCAGCCGAGCTCGTTCTCGATCTTCGACGGATCGATAGCATAGCGCAGGTCGTGACCGGGGCGATCGGCCACGAAAGCGATCAAGCCCTCGCGCGGCCCCTTGCGCGAAGGCGCAAGCTCATCGAGCAGCCGGCAGATCTGTCGTACGACATCGATATTCGTCCGCTCCTGCCGGCCCCCGATATTGTACGTGTCTCCTACGGCGCCACGCTCGACAACAAGAGCAAGCGCGCGCGCGTGATCCTCCACATAAAGCCAGTCCCTTACATTAGTGCCCGCGCCGTAGACCGGTAATGATTGATCGGCGAGGCCCCTAATGATCACGTGCGGGATAAGTTTTTCTGGAAAGTGATACGGACCATAATTGTTCGCGCAATTGGTGATGAGGGTGGGAAGGCCATAAGTGTGATGCCAAGCTCTGACCAGATGGTCGGACGACGCCTTTGACGCGGAATATGGAGAGTTCGGCGCATATGGAGACTCCTCGGTGAAGACGCCCTCGGCGTCGAGCGAGCCGAAGACCTCGTCGGTCGAGATGTGATGAAAGCGGAAGCGCTGCTGTGCACACCGGTCGAGCGTGCGCCAATAGCGCAGCGCCTCCTGCAACAGGGTGAAGGTGCCTACGATGTTGGTCTGGATGAACTGCCCGGGTCCGTCGATGGAGCGATCGACGTGACTCTCGGCAGCCAAGTTCATGACATATGTGGGGCTGTGGCGGCCGAACAGACGCCGCAACTCGGGCCCATTGCAGATGTCCACGCGAGCAAAACAGTAGCGCGCGTTACCTTCTGCTTGTGGGACGGAATTCAAGGTTGAGGCATATGTGAGCTTGTCGATATTGACGACGTTCGCTTCCGTCTCGCTCAGCAAGTACCGGACCACCGACGAGCCTATGAAGCCGGCGCCGCCGGTAATGAAAAACGTATCCTGCGCGAAACGCATAGTCACAGCACCGCCACTCGTGGCTGGGTAATCGAACGATGAACGCTGAGCAGGTATTGACCATAGCCGCTCTTTGCACATCGTTCGGCCAACCTGAAAAAATGGCTCGGGGTGATATAGCCAAGCCTCAGAGCGATCTCCTCCGGACAGGCGATGCGCATACCCTGCCGTTGCTCCAAAATCTGGACGAAGTGGCTGGCCTCTACGAGAGAGGAATGCGTGCCGGTATCGAGCCACGCAAAGCCGCGGCCAAGCACCTCCACATGGATCTGCCCGCGCTCAAGATAGACGCGGTTGACGTCGGTGATCTCGAGCTCGCCACGCAGCGAAGGCTTAAGGGTAGCTGCGATGTTAACCACATCGTTGTCGTAGAAATAAAGGCCGGTCGCCGCGACATTCGACTTCGGCTTGGCCGGCTTCTCCTCGATTGATATCGCACGCCCGTTATCGTCGATCTCGATGACGCCGTAGGCCTCAGGTGAATTCACAAAATAGCCGAAAATCGTGGCGCCCTGTTGCTTGCGTCCAGCCTTCGCCAAGAGCTCGGGCAATGTATGTCCGTAAAAAATATTGTCGCCAAGGATGAGTGCCACGCGATCAGAGCCGATGAAATCGGCGCCGACGTTGAAAGCGTCGGCCAGGCCGCGCGGCTGCTCTTGAATGGCATAGGTGAAGTGAAGGCCAATGTCTGACCCATCGCCGAGCAGGCGCTCGAACAAAGGCTGATCCTGCGGCGTCGTGATGATCAAAATATCGCGGATGCCGGCGAACATCAGTGTCGCCAGCGGGTAGTAGATCATTGGCTTGTCGAATACGGGGAGAAGCTGCTTGGAAACGACGGTGGTTACTGGATAGAGCCGCGTTCCCGATCCCCCCGCCAGAATGATGCCTTTCAGAGTCCTCTCCATCCAGCTTCCGGATCATGGCCGGGTGTTCCTGGTAGGTCGCAGTCGCTAGCGGATTAGGAAGCGAGACTATCAAAAAGCACGCTGCTCCACCCGACCCGATGTTCCAGTTCGTCTAACAAATCAGTATCATCGTTCAGAATGGCGATGCACCCGATCTGCCGATAAACAGGTTCGGTGAATTTTATGGTCTTCTTGGCTTCATGTTGACCAGCGATCCACTTATGCTGATCTGTCGGCGAGGATAGGGGGTGAACGCACGGGTCCATGCTCGTCAAAATCGGTGTCCGACCATAGAGCCGCCAACGGCTCACCTTGGCGACACCTCGCATGATCCGCTGAATTTCCAACGAGGTCATTGCGTTGGGATGACCATACCAGTCTGACCAGTAGAGCTTCAAGCCGTGGCGGAACAGATATCCATCCGAGTCAAACCATGGCTGTTGTATAAAGATGAACTGTCGCGCGGCCGCGCAGGCCGCTTCAATGCAGAGCATTGCGTCCTTATAGCCAGGCAAGTGCTCCAAAAAATCCATCATAGTCACGAAACGCACGGAATCGGGGTGAAGGGCGAGTTGCCTGGCGTCGGCAACGCAAGCCTGGAACCCGGCCGCTCTCGCTTGCTCGATCTTTGAGGGAGACAGGTCGATCCCGAAACCTCGTTCTCCTCCTAAGCGGTCGTGGCCAAAAATAAGCGAACCTCCATTGCTGCAGCCGAAATCAATGAAATCGAACAATCCGCCACTCAAATAGTCCGCTAGTTGCCTGTTCACAGCTTCGACTTCAGATGCCTTGATGTTCATATTCGCTGGCTTGCTCGTCATTGAAATTGGCCCCAAGCTTCGAACTCAACGTGCAGTCACTATATATATAGTGCAAGTTGTGCACTCCAGCGCCTCTAGGGCCTACAGGAAGACCGACCCGCCAAACCGCATGTGCCACTCATGGATTGACGATAGGAGGCAGTCGGTGACGCGAAACTCGATGCGGCCCCGCCGCGAAGGAGTAGTCGAAATGTCAGTGGCGAAATCGCCGTGTCAAATTAGTTTTACCCATGGAGGGGTGGGCCGTTGCGGAAGACTGATCAGTCGCTATCTCTCTGCCTTTATCGCTGTTTTGCTGATCAACTGTACTAGATCCCATATGGAGCTCCAGCGATGTTGTCTACTATTCTCCAAATCCCTGACAAGAGGTGTCAGTCTAAAGTCTATCCGAGCGCTCTGCAGCTTCTAGTATAGAGGGCGGCGGCCTTACCTCTAAATGTGTCAAGAACAGGGTTCTCTCGCATACTTCTCACCGCCCTATCTATGCGCGGGCGGCCGTGCAGTTCGCGCAGTTTGGCCGTGCCGGCCTGCGCCAGTTTCAATCGTTCTGGCCCGTAACTCTTCGACTTGGCGTGATAGACGAACGTATGGGTCGCAACCACGAGGCTAAACCCCGCGTCGGTCGCTCGAAAGCAATAATCATTCTCTTCTCCGTATCCATTGGGAAAATGCTCCTCGCTAAACATGCCGATCCGTTCAATGACCGCTCGGGTGATCCCTAAACAGAAGCCATGGACAAGGGGAACACGGGGTATGATTCCGGCAACGGTCCAGATCTCGCAAAACCGGTTCAGGTTTTCCGGGGTCATGCCCGGTGGAAGATTGTTGATGGCGGTCTGCCCGTTTGTTCCATCCGGGCTTGGGATGGATTGATGGCTTGCCGCATTTGACAGCGGGCCCACAAGTCCGGCGCCCGGCGTAGAAAACACCGCGTCGGCCATCTTCTCCGCCCAACCGTTGGTCACGATCGTGTCGCTGTTAAGGAGGATCACCAGTTCGCCTGTGGTGGCCCCAAGTCCCTGATTAGCCGCACGGGTATAACCGCGCGGAGCGTCGTTGCGCAGCAAGCAGACCCAGGGCGCTGCGCTAGTGTAGTCTCTCAGGTAGTTGGCAGTAGGCTCGTCGGAGCCATCATCGACGATAATGAGTCGCTGGCACTCGCTGTCCCGGTTCTGAGCTATCGAGTGCAGGCACACCTTGACGTCCTCGAGAGCGTTATAGACACAGACGACAATGTCTATTCGCCGCGTGCATTGCGCGGCCACGCGCTGCTCCTTGATGTCGGCAAATGACGGTCCTGAACTTGGGTTGACCATGGGCACGCCCAGCGCCGCGATGAGAGTATGCGCCGGACCCGCATGAGCATGTTTAACCAGTGCCAAAGCCGGATGATTACGAGTACTATCAGGCGGCTTGCTCAATGCTTGCCAGCGCACGCCGGTTTTCTCCAGGGCATAATTCAGACTCAACTGATCGCGCCTGCTGTGCCGATCGATTTCGGTCCACCACGCGTCCAAGAAAGGGGGCAAAACCTCGCTCCTCAGATCGAACAGCATCAGATTACTCTCAATGAGATCCTTGCAGCGGTAGCCTGCTCGCCTGTATTGCTCGACCTGAGCCTTCATAGTCTCCGCGTCGTCCTTGGCACGCTGCGTGCATGCTTGAAGTTCCTCCTCCAGTGTGGTGCGCAGCGGATGGGGAAACGCAGCAAGAGGACGACCAGACACCAAAAGATCTTCGATCAGGGGATAGATGTCTCCCACGATGAGGACATTTGCGTCCAGCCATATAGCAATGTCGTAATCTGGCAAAAGCATATGGGGGTGAGTTTTCACGAAGCGCGCGGTGCGCGTCGGATCGAAGCTGTAATAGGGTATGGGCCGGATACAGAAAATGCCTGTATCGCCCACTGGCGCATCTGTAAATAGCAGATAGTCAAACCGAGCATCGAGCTGCTCCGGCAGCTTCAAGGAATCATAGGCCCCCGTTATTGCTGTATAGACGGCAATCTTCAAGTCGTTGTCTTGCTTTTGGCTCTTCCTGCTAAGGTATAGTCCGATAGCTTCGCCATAAGCTTCCAAGGCGTTTATGCGCCTTGCAATACTCAAATTGAATTTCGCGAGAGCCGTCAAATCGTCATCGCAACCGAATCGTTCTTGTATGTCACTCCATAGCTTGATTGCACCAGGCCAATCATTCCTTTCGCACGCCGATTCAGCGGCTCTGACGTATGTAGAGCGCCTCTCCTTGCACTGGTCCACGCCAAAGCCGCGGTGCATTTTGCGGCCAGCCCAGCGAACCGCGCGCATTACTCCGCGTAACGGCGCGGTGATCCGCCAGCTCGTTGAACTCAAGAGCTCCCGCAGGTGGCCCGCAAGCTCACGCGTCCGCTCCTGCTCCGCCTGCAGCTCTTCAGCGAGCGTCCTTGCCTTGGCTTCGCTAGCCTCCAACCGAACTACAGGCTCATGTGCCCGCTCTAATTTTTCGGCGACCTCGACCGCCTTGCTCGCCATATGGATAAAATCCGCCCTGATCGCGGCGCCGAGCCGTGCGTAGGCAGACCGCACTCCATGGGTCTTTGCAGTGTCGGCGGTCATTTGGAGAAGGGCGGCAATTTCTTCAGGCATGTCGCCGCCATAACCCAACACGCCAAGACCATTGCCGTGGAGAAACTCGAAGTTGAGGTTCGCGGCCTCAAGTTCTTTCCAAAATTTATGCACACCGAACCTTCTCTCTAGCACGTTCGTGTCATGGAAGAGCACGACAGCACGATCGGATAGCTTCGGCCGCCAGGTGTCGAAATGGTGCTTCACATCCTCGTAAAAGTGTTGACCATCGATGTGGAGCAGGTCGATGGAGCCGGGGGAGAAATAGGAGCTTGCGTCGTCGAAGGTCGACCGGACCAACTGTGAGAAAGCCGCGTAATGAAGTTCATTGTGAATAGATACGGATCCGAAGATCTCCTCACCGCGGGAACCCGCGTGCTCCTCGCCCTTCCAGACATCGATGGCGTAGCTTCGCGTCTCCAACCCAAGTGCCTTGATGGCTTGGCAAAACGCGAAGTAGGAAAAGCCCCTATGAGTCCCAAGTTCGACCAGGGTGCACGGTTTCAGGATACTAGTAATCCAGAACGCGAAAGGTGCGTGGTCCAGCCACGCCGAGTTTGTCACGAAGGTCGGGTACCAGAAGCTTGCACTGTTCACAAACGCGCCAATAGGCAACGCCGTCGCGCGACGATCTCCGTGAACGGCTGCAAACTGCCGACTCGAGTGAATGTCGGATGCCTTGCTCATTTTGTGACGGTAGCCTTCTTTTTAAATGCGTCCGGTAACGCGCGCGCACCAATTAATTGCAGCTTAGTGCGGGATTGGTATGGGGCGTTCGGCGTCGGGCCGCACCCCGAACGAGGCTGAGCGCGAGGCGCCGTTTGCCGACCGGGGCGCTGTTCCACGGCCCACGCTCCAATAGATGCGTGGCGACGACCGTTGCGTCGCCGAGTTGCGGCGCTAGCTCCCTCGCCCACGTCGAAGACATAGGCGCGGTCGGCATAGCCATCGCCTCGCCGTGGTGGCGTGCCGGCCGCAAGGAACACGACGTCAACTTCTCGCACCGAGTCAGGGACGGACCCTGAGAACTGTATACGCCTGGTTGCAACGTTCCAGTCTTGGCTCATAAGTGGGAATCGGACCCTTCTTTAGCCCAGCAACGCAGTTCCGATCCTTGTCTACGCAGATCACCGTCCAACCAAAATCCGCGAAACAGCCGCAGACGCGAGGCCCACATAGTCGGCGCCAACCATGCAAATTTTCACGATGAATGTCCTCCGCGAAGACTCGCCGTTCCGCCTTTTACTACGGGCCCAGCGCTTTGTTAAGGCGACGAAAGAGCCTGACAAGCAGGGCCTTTCCGGACTGCTTCGACGCTTGTGGGCCGCGCCGTAGGCAAAATGATCCATTCCGGGGTTGGGAGGTCGCGCGAGGCACGAAGATGAGCACACCCTCGATGTTTTCCGTGTGTATTGACACTTTACCGCCGGGAGTTCAGGGCGGTTCTTTGGGCGGCTGGGTAGATCATTGTGCTCTAACCCGGAGAAATATCGGGCCAACACCGCAGCGCGTCATGCACCGGATGCAGGTCGCATCATCGATAGCAGCTTCGTAGGATCCACAGCACCGGCAAATAGAAAAAGGCCAGTGCGAAAAAGAACTCGCCTATCTCTTCCTCAATACCCATCGGCCAGTCGAGCCATGCAAAAAGTGATGCTGTTAAGAATACGGGGACGAGGCCCAAAGGGGGCACCGCGATTATTCCCTTTGCTATGAGCGATTTACTCGTTAAAAGTGGCAAAATAACTCCGTAAGTACCCAATATCATCGCTGCCATCTGGCGCGTCGTGTAAATATAAAAGTCCGTTTCTTTCATCATTTTCTCCAGCGTATTATGAATATTGGTTTCCTGCTGACTATTGATTGCAGTAAATAGTTCACCGGATTCAAAACCGATAATTCGTTGACCCCAACTGATCTCTTCTAGGCCTAATGCAATACTGAATAAGGCAAAAGTTACAAAAAATAGCCTCGCGCCCTTCTGTTCCGTAATCCAAGCAGCATACAGTGAGGTTACGCCGGCTCCGACAAAAAGGACCGCCGTAGCCCATTCAATTGGGCCATCTTCGCGAAGGATCCGGACGTAGGCAGGGGAGTTAAAAGCGTAAAGCGTGGCCATGGTGGCCAAAGTAAGAAGAAAAACTGCCAAGCACGTACCCAATGTGACATTGTAATAAGGGTAATAAGTGGCGTGCTTCATCGCGCATAAACAATCCAGGAGTTAGGATGACGCCGACAATGTCTTTTCATTCATAAGGCCAGGCACCCGACTCGGGTTCCTCTCTTGTCTAAGGCCGAGAGATAGAAAAGAGAATTAGGGCGGCAATATTGTAAGAGGGTTTGATTGACATTGGATCAGAGTGTGGACATTGTAATCTTTGGATCGGGTTTCGCTGCATTGGATCTTGCGCGCGGACTAATCCGAGATGGGCGGTCTATTCTCATTGTTGAACGTGGTGGTCAAGACATTACAGCAGCTGACGTGGAGTTATCGCGTGTACCGTTTCGCCGCGAACCCATAGTGAGCGGTGGTAAGAAATTTGGCGCAAACGTTCCTCTGTCCTTCAACTACTTGCCGCGATACGTTGGCCTTGGTGGAACGGCCGAGCTTTGGTCGGGTAAGTGGCGCACCCTCGATGCGCTTGATTTTCGCCGCCAGTGGCGCGGCCGCCGTTGGCCCATCGATCGAGACGAACTCGATACGGATTTTGCCTGGGTCAGACAAACATATCAATTTCCAACTTGGCCCGAAGATACCGTACTCGACGAATTCGAGTTACTGGCGGCCGCCCATGGGTTACGGCTTGTCGGCATTTACGAACAGACCCCGCCGCCGCGCCTGCTTAGCGAATGGCACGGACTACGGGAAGCCGGCCGCTTGGGTATCCTGTCCTCGGCGCGGTTGACTGCCGCAACCGCGAGCCGGGAGAAGCTTGTGCGCCTCAACTTCGACACGCCTAACGGCGAAGTACGCCTTGACGCGCGCGACATCGTCATCGCTTGCGGAGGGATTGAATCTGCTGCTGTTGCGTCTCGCTTGCTCTCGGCATGCACTCCGCAGCCTCCCCAGCAATACGTGGGTTTCATGGACCATCCCAAAGGCATTGTGGGAAGATTAATTCTTGAGCGAAACTGTGACCTCGTCGAACACGTGATGCGGTTGAGATCGACGCAAAACCGATTGCTCGCCTTCGCCTTGCCGGAGGCAGAACTGGAAGCCGATGCAATCGGAAACCACACCCTGTTTCTGAGACCGACAAGCTCTGCAGGAGATTGGAAAGAATGGGATCTACTAGTAAATTTGGAGCAGTTTCCGGAGCGAGAGAATCGCATTAACGTTGACCCGCGCGCCGAGGTCAGTTGGCGCATCTCGCGCGATACTTGGCTCGACATGGAACGGTTTCTTACGCGCTTCGCTACGCGGGCGCAGGAAATGCTCGGGTCGGTTGCTTTGGAAGCCCGCGTTGAGCTTTGTGGCGCGAGCCACCATGCTGGGGCTCTGCCGATGGGTACTACGGAAGAAAGCGTGGTCAACGTCCATTGTCGGTTCCATGCAGTTGAGAATTTGTATTGCATATCCTCAGCTGTGTTTCCTATCGCGGGGTCAGCCAATCCGACAATGACTATATCCGCTTTGGCCCACAGGCTCGCACGGTGGCTCACAAAGGCGCATGACATTCCGTAATCCTGTTCCGCACGTTCTCATTGCTGGCGCTGCTTGGCGTGTGTGGCGATTTATCGTTCCGGCACTGTCAGCTGCGGGAATTCCGCCGGAAGCCATGACAATATTGCGGCGCACACCCGACGGGAATTCACATCCGGTTCTCGACAATATACGTGTCATTACGTGCCTCGACGATATCGGCAGTGTAGCAATCGACTTCACCTTAAATTGTACGGTCGCGAATGCGCTCGTCTCAGTACAAGAGAGGCTCGTACGCAAATTTCCACGAGCACTTCACTTTTGTGATACCCCAATCTTCTTCAATCAAACACAGCTTCTCCGGGCCGCGCGTCTAAGTCTCGGACGGCTGCACTCGCTTGAGGACTGGCCGCTGATGCCAAACCTCGCATATTTCGTCCATAGGATGCGGCGTGAGACTGGAAGGGCAGATCTCCGCATTGAGAATTTCGGCATCCTTACGCATTTCCTGTCCATCTATCGGTCTATCCACGGCGGATGGTGTCCATTCGGACGCGGGCTAAAACGCAACACGAGTGTCGTCGCCGGTGAACTAGATACCTCTCGCAGGGTGACATTCCGATACGTGAAGGACCTCCCTAGAGCCAAAATCTTTTTTCGCTCCGCTGATGCCCTCATAGAGGATTTTCATGAGGTTGAAACGCAGCCTCATCAGGATGAGGAGGTCCTGTACAGAGTCATCGGTGACGCATCAGTCGCGTACCACCGCGGCGCTGAGACTTTCCACGTTGTGGGGGTGGATCACCCGTGGATCGCGTTCTTCGAGCCGTTCTCCGATCGAAAGAACGTCCATGAGTTAGACAAATTTATCGGATTACTGATATTATTTCGGGCGCTACTTTCAGGGGACGCATGTAGACCATATTCCTATGGTAACTCTGCCCGTGACAGACTCACTGAACTCAAGCTAAAGACCAGCGATCGCTTTCCGCTAATATAGGGCTTCAGGACCACCTGCGTAAACATGTCTTTTGACCGCTGCATGCTATATTTTTACTTGCCGGCACCTCACCTTATTGCATCGGTGCCAGACAACATTGGCGCTTACTGGGGGTGGATCAATGATTCGATAAAAATCCATCCGGCGCGTTTAGAAAATTCTACCTTTTGCACATGGTTGGGCCCATACAATTGGACTATTCAAACATATATATATATGAGGCAATGCGGATTGCCATGCGAACTAGTCGCCGAGCTTCCTGATGAGGGCATTGTACTTGCCCACAGCGATATGTTACCTAGTTCACTGAAAGTACTACCAAGCCGGTTTATAATCGAGCTGAAGCCAGATCGATATCTCAAGTGTGTCTTTGCGAATTATGTCATTACCCAAAACAAAAATGATCGCATCATGAGGGGCCTGGGCCGCCTGTTGATTGATTCCGCTACGGTCCCCTATTGGCCGCAACCGGGCTTAATCGCGCGGGACGCCAAACGGGGTGATAGATTTGAAAACATATGTTTTATAGGAAACACAGAACAATTTTTACAGAATACTAGCGATCTGGCCCGTGAAGTAAATAGGCTGGGACTTAATTGGCAAATGGTCGGTCGCGATAAATGGCATGATTATAGTAACATCGACGCAATAGTTGCTGTTAGGCAGTCGCCTTCCAATAATCGAGCTTCACCTTTTTTTTCTCTAACCATGAAGCCAGCCAGCAAACTATACAACGCGTGGTTAGCTGGCGTGCCGGCAATTCTATCTCCAGATGTAGCATATTTGGAATTAAAGAAATCTAACTTGGATTTCCTGCCCGCCCGAAACGTCGGTGAGATAGTTACTGCGCTTGAGAAATTGAAGTATGATCCCGCACTTAAGGAGGCCATGGTGCAAAATGGTCATGTGCGTGGAAGAGAGTTTGAAGCTTGCAACATCTCGAAGATATGGGTGAGCCTTCTCAAAGCCGAAGTCATGCCGAAATATATATATTGGAAAAAAGCTGGGTATATGCATAAAAGTTTTTATATCATGAGGAAAATGTCGGCACGTCTCCTCCGGGCGTAAGTTCTGCGTGAGTGGTTGCATGCGTGCACGAAGATGTCTTGCCAATGCCATGTCGGTTGAGCGTTGGTAGGCAAAATGTCGACTGGCGGTAGAATGCGCTGCTAAACTAGCGCCCCCTGACCCTTAAGCGCTGGGCCTTTTGCTGCACACGAATCTCGCCAATTTGGGGGCTGAAATGTTAGAGGTAGTCGATCTGGCGGTGCCGGAGGGCTTTGCTACGTGATTGACACGGAAGAATGGATCGACTTGTTTTGTGCGGCATCGTCAGCCCGAGAGCGCCCCTAGGCCTTGTTTGAGCACAGCAATGATCCGCTTGCTTATGAAGCGCCTCTTTCTCGCATCGTCGCTTGATGCTCATGCCGCTGATAAGATTGCAGACCCGGTACAGGCATTCTACGACCGGGTGGCATCTTCGGCCTACGATCGCTGCACGGATAAAAAGTGGTTCGGCCCCTGTATTGCCCTTGGCGTTCTTTTCCCAATTCTCAAGTCCGGAGAGACGATAGTGGATTTGGGTGTAGGGACTGGCAATGGAGCAACTTTATTCAATCGAATGGGTGTAAAGGTAATTGGCTTGGACGTATCGAAGGAAATGTTAAACTCGTGTATTAACAAAGGCACTTGCCTTAGCATTCATCAACATGATCTGAAAATTGTACCTTACCCGGTTTCATCAAAGGTGGCGAGAGCGGTTTTGTCGACAGGTGTCCTCCATTTCCTCCCGGACCTCAAGCCAGTATTTTCAGAGACGACACGGATGCTGAACGAATCGGGCTATTTCTTTTTCGACGTCCTCCGCATGATTTCTCCTGATCCGAACTTAAAACGAATGGTTGATATGCGAGGTCTTCAGACTTACCTTCATTCGCACCAGTACATAGAAGCATTACTAATGAATTGTGGGCTAAAGATTATAGGCAACTTTTCACACACATTGTTTGAAGAATCTGTCCCTTGCCTCGACCGAGCTAGCGGGCAGTTCTCGTATCACGCTTACTTTTGTCAAAAAGACCCTATGGAAGCATGAAGTACCGGGAGCAGGTTGCTGATTGCAGTGCACGGCATCATAGTCAGCCACGATATTAACGCGGACGCAGGGTTGCAAAAATTCGTTCGGATAACGCCGGCTCACGCCAAATTCCAAATGTGGCTACCACGCCAGGATACGATAAGCCGTGAGCAGATCGGTACCAAATCATTGGTTTCTATCTTCGTTTCAAGAATAGCTCGGCACGCCAATCTCTTCGTCGATATCGGCGCACGCTATGGCTATTTCGATCTTTTGGTCGCTGAAAACAACCCAAAGCTTTCTATTGCTGCATTTGAAAGTAATTCTGCCGAACGTCGGCTTCTAATCCGCAATCTTGCCGTACACGGTCTACGCTGCCAGGTTTTATCACAGATTGTTACCACATTTAATAGCATTAATGCGATTATATCCGGTATACGTGATGCCAAAGAGACTGACTTTTCCGTTCTAATACGAATAAGTACTGCTGCACTTCTCCGTTTGCACTTACACTCTCTCGAATATCTTAGTACTACGGATGCGAAATTGATCATAGAGTTTAAGCCACTGGATCTCATTAAACATAATTACGACCCGAGTGAATTATTTGTGGCGCTCGATGCACACGGATTTGCTACATTTATTATTGATGATACGAGAGCACAATTTTTCGCTCTAAGCCATCCAAAGGCCTGGCCGTTTGTGAGCCAGCATCAATCATCATCTATGTATTTATACTGTATTCGTAAGGCCAATGCGCTAAATGTTCTTTTTTTTTCACACGGCAGTAAATTAATGGGTGCGGAACGCAGTTTGTTAGAACTCGTGGATGAGCTTGTAGCTGACTACGGCGTTATTTGCAGTGTCGTCGTTCCCAGCTGTGGTCCATTAAGCTGTAAGCTCGAGGAATCCGGCGCTGCAGTTATTATAAGCCCCAAAATGGGGACATGGTGGGCGATGCGCGAAAATGCAGCGACGGGGGAGTTGCGTAGAAAGCTTATCGATGCCTTTCGAGAGCTTAGGTTTTCGCTTTTGCCCCTCTTAAATAGAATAGATCCAGATGTTGTTTTTACCCAATCCATGGTCCTGCCTTGGGGTGCCGTAGCCGCCTCGCTATTAGGGCGACCACATGTTTGGTCAATTTGCGAATTCGGTGAACTCGATCACGGCTTTCATTTCCTAGATAAGATCGAGGTGGTTTGCGAGCAAATAAGCAGAGGGAGCGATTTGCTCTTTGTGGCATGTAATTTAATTAAAGAAACTATGTTTCCGAACGTGAATAAGGATAGGTGCAAGACGCTTTATCGCTATATAGACATGCCGAACAATGTTGAGAAGATGGATGGCCTGTTCAAGCGTCCCGCGTCAGCTCATCTGGGGCTTTTCGCAACCCTCATGCCGAGTAAAGGCCAGCATGATGCAGTCTGCGCGGTTAAACACATCGTAGACAAGGGACATGACATCGAGCTCCTGTTGGCCGGACACTCGCAACCTGAATATAAAAGCCATATTCTAGATTTAGTTGCTGACCTAACCCTTCATGAACATATACACGTGCTAGAGTTCATAGAGGAACCCTATCCCGCAATGGCGTCAGTAGACATCATACTTGTATGCTCGCGTAATGAAGCCTTTGGACGCTCCGCTGCAGAGGCAATGCTGTTGGGAAAGCCCATAGTCTACGCGCGCCGAAGCGGAGTTTCTGAATACATGATTGATCGAGTTACGGGAATATCGTACGAACCTGGCAACATAGGAGAACTCGCCGGGGCAATATTGGAACTTATAGAGGACCCAGACTTTGCCAACCGCATCGCGAAGGCCGCGGCTGCGCGAGCTCAGCGCATTTTTAGTAAGAGAAATTATGGAGGCCAAGTGTTCGACTGCTTACAAGACCTAAAAAAGAAAAATCGCGGCCACTCCACTAAAATTCCAAGCACTCTACTACCATTCATGTACCGCGACAGTCAGTGAGAAGGGCTAGATGGACATTGAAACCCAGCCGGTGGCGTTGATTGGATGGACGGCCGTGCATGGGTAACAAGTCATTGTTATTTTTTGGCGAGGCCGCAGCGCTTTACCATGTGGTAAGACCGCTTGTCCTCGCCGAAGCTCTGGATGCCAATAAGTATAAAGTATATTTTGCGTGTAATGCTCGAACCCATGATTTGTTCAAGCGATCAACCAATATCGAATTTCTAAATATCTCAAGTGTGGAAAGTGAGGCTTTTGCTAAGGCGGCTACCTATGGCGACTTTTCACCCAACGAGGGCGAACTGTTTGAATGTCTGAAAGAAGATTTAGATATTGTGGACACGGTTAGGCCAAGTTTGATTATAAGCGACCTACGATTTACCGCTTCCATAGCGGCTGAGTTACGGCGCATTCCTCATATTGCGGTCGCAAACGTATATTGGAGCCCCTTCAGAGATCTGGACTTTGATCCGCGACCGCCAAATTTATCGTTAGCCTCACCAAGCCGGACCAAATCTGCAACTCAAATGCTAAACACACTTCGTGGGCAGTTCGGTCTTCCTTCGCTCCAAGGATTTTGCGAAGTGGTTACAAGGGGTGACTTTACCCTCTATTCGGAACCACCCGGCTTCATTAAACTCCGAAAATATCCACGTAATCATGTATTCTTAGGGCCGGTCCTATGGTCGCCTGCGGTTCCTCCCCCGAATTGGTGGCATACTTGGAACTCAGGCTTGCCTTTGATTTATCTTACGCTGGGGTCAACGGGTCCGGTAAGCGTTGTTCGAGATATACTACCGGGTCTACAGGCATTAGGGGTCAATGTATTAGTCGCCACGGCAGGTCGATTTGAAATAAAATCGTCGCGATGTAATACGTACCTAGCTAAGTACTTACCTGGGACCGATGTATGCAGGCTAGCAGATGCGATAATTTGTAACGGTGGAAGTACAACCGCATATCAGGCGTTGACATGCGGCAAGCCTGTAATAGGTCTATGGGCCAATATCGACCAATACCTTTCGGCGATGTCGATAGCAAATACTGGCGCCGGAATGTGCGCTCGAGCTGCCGATGTAGACTCGCGCCGCATTGGAAGTATGGTTTCAGCCGTGCTTCGAGACAGACGATATGCAACTTGCGCGAAGCGATTGGCTTCTTTGATGAACAGATATGATGCACCAACCCGCTTCAGACAGGTCATTGAAAGAGTTATTGACTAAGCCCAATTACAAAAATTCCCCTTTCCGATACATAGGAAAATAGTTGTCTGTCTTCTCAATATGGCGGCAAATCGTTTCATAGAGGGACCGATTGAAAACCCGTCCACAAAAGTATGCTGGGCGGGTATTTGTCGACCAACCCTTTTTAAAGAAACTGAGGCTGCCATTCGTAGCGAGCCCCGCGTCGCCACCCCAATTAATCCAACGAACTTTGTCTTTATAGTACAACAGTTCAGAGTAGTACAATGCATGGTCAGCGCCAAACGTTCTTGCTTCTGGAACCTTAGCAGCGAGATGCGCGTACGCGATGTCACCATGTATCATTTGGATGTGAGCACTTATAATGTGACCGTCATGGCGCGCTATGGACATCACGGAACCTGGAAGTGCCAGTTGCTGGGCGAGACTTGCTCGCGAAAAAGCGCGAATGCCCGTAAGTTGCAACCGTCGAGTTTCTTGATCGAATAGCCGCATCCAATCATCAAGTAGTCCCAATGGCTCAGTGTGAAACTCGACCTCCACTCTTCTTAACGCTCGCCGTGCGTTCCTTAAATGTCGTGGTGAGACGATCTTATCTAAGGTCCAACTGAGGTCAGCCACGTAATGATCCTTGAAATGAATGCAAATGTCCGGAAACGCGTGCTTTAAATCATTAATTTCGAGACTGCAGAATGGGTCCGCTACAGCCGCGAAAGTGACTAATTCTCCGGCTATCGATCTAAGATCTTCTTTTAGGGCGGGCCAATCAGCGCACACCAAATATGGATAACATGCAATTCCGTCCCAGCCCTTCGAATGCGGGATCTGGCGCTTTAGTAGCCATGCACCGCTCCTCGGAAGTTCGATAGGTACGCCAAATTCGGAAAGAGACTGGGCGTAGCCGGGATGGAGATAGCCGGTGCGGTACAAGGACATATCTAGGGTAGCCAATGTACTTTATAACCAGCGTGACGGGATGCTACTGGACGGCCTGGGATCTCGGTATACTTGAACTGTATATTCGTAAAGACCGTAGTCTGCGCGCACAATGACATGGCGACTAAGGTGCCGTTTGCAAAATCCGATCGCTGAGTCCAACGGCCAATGGAATAGCTCTGGTCGCTGCCAATCGACGTGGATTGTCATAGCATTGAATGCCAGCGCGTGCCTGGTAGCGGGCCATGCGGCCCGTAACACGTTATGAACAAATAGCTCCATTTCGCTGTAAGAAAGATTAAACTTCGACGTAAAGACACCCGCGATTATCGTGCAATCGAAATGAAGATCAGGCAATTTATCGACCATAATGTCGCGCTGCTGGAACTGATATTGCGGCCAGTGCTTCTGTGCAATCTCAATCATCATTGAGCTGATATCGATCCCCATGTAGTCGACATTTTCAAGCCATCCTTTTGCTTCTATATAGTCTAACGCTAAGCCCGTTCCACAACCTAGATCCAGCAACTTCTGAGATCTATTGTGTTCCATTATCTCGAACAACGCATCATAACGCTTGACTAGATTCTCCGAACTGTTCTTATCGGCCCACAGGCCTTTGGGCGTTGATCCATACTTGCGAACCTGCTCCTCAATGGGTGCGATCAGACGTCGGAAGTCTACGCGGGTTCGGTGGGGGGTTGTATTTGCCATTTGCCAATCGCTGGGATGCATTGAGAATGCTACGCACTAGCCAACTGCAGACGGTTGGTTGAGAATGGCAGGGAGCCCCATAATACCGACTACGCATGCCACATTAGGTCGTTACCTGCAACACCGATTGGTTGGCGAGGTCCCGGCGGCCAAGTTACCTGGCGGCGTGGCCAGCAAAAGTGATGCTTGGCTGCCTCCTTGGAAAGGGGCATGGGAGGGATTACCTCATTCGATTGCCGTGAGCGGAGCCAAACGTTATGAGCGATTTCGACAGTCCTTCGGCGTCCGCTGCATCTAGTGTCGCAACGGAACCAATTCCGGTACTCAAACCGCTGCTGCCAAGCACAGAAGAGCTTTTGCCATATTTGCAAAGGATTGACGGCTCACGTGTTTACTCGAATTTTGGCCCGCTTTCACAGGAGTTTGAAAGGAGGATCGGTGAAGGACTAGGATTCACCGATAGGTGTGTTGCCACGACCACCAATTGTACATCGGGGCTTTTAGCGGCAATCCTTAGTATCGCGCACCCAGTTAAACCAGATAGACCATTTGCGCTATTGCCATCATTCAGCTTTGCGGCAAGCGCCGTTGCCCTTGAGCGCAGTGGCTACGAAGTTTACTTTGGCGAAATTGACCCGACGACATGGTCTTTAGATCCAGCCGCACTTACTCACCACCCAATGCTTGACAAGATCGGCGTTGTACTGCCTGTAGCGCCCTTCGGTCGACCCCTCCCCCATGATTCGTGGTTTGAGTTCAAAGAACGCACGGGGATACCTGTCGTGATTGATGCGGCCGCTGCGTTTTCGGTAGTTGAGCGAGATCCAACGGAGTTTTTGGGTGCGCTACCTACGGTATTCAGCTTTCATGCCACAAAAGGTTTCGGTATAGGTGAAGGCGGATGCGTCATTTCTACAGATACACAACTCATCAGTGCTATAAAGCGGACTTTAAATTTTGGTTTTTGGGGATCGCGCGAGAGCATCTCGACCAGCCTTAATGGTAAGATGAGCGAATATCACGCAGCGGTAGGATTGGCTCGCTTTGACTCCTGGCCGAAGTATCGCTCAGCTATGGAAGCCGTATCAATGGACTACAGACGCCGCTTTGAACAGATCGGACGCGCCGATGCTTTCTATGGCTTTCCAAAGATTGACGGCGGGTACGCCATCTTCTTATGTAGTGACCTCGACGAGTCAAGGGCTGTGCAGCGCAGTCTGGCAGCTGACGGCATCGAATTTCGCATGTGGTATGGTCGAGGCATCCAGCGCCACGCACATTTTGCAGAGGCGCCATCTGACAATCTGGACGCCACTGAAGCACTATGCGAGCGACTAATCGGCTTGCCGATGGCGCCAGATCTTACCAGCGTACAGCGCGAACGTGTCGTTCGCGCGATATACCGTGCAGTCGAGTAAACCATTCAGCCGTTACATCCAGGACGCGACCTAGTGCGTATAGCGGCCATCCTCAGCGTTAAGGACGAGCTTGAGCTGATATTGCCAGCTTTGAATCATCTCATTTCCATTGGGGTGGATGAAATTATTGTTTGCGATCTTAACTCGACGGATGGAACGATCGAAACAGTAAACGCTCATAAATATCCTGTCGACATAAGGATTATTCATGCTGATGACAGTAATGCGGAGACTTTGATAGGCACATCTGAGGTAAGCTGGTTCAGTATAACCAAACAAGCTGCGTTAGATAGCAGATCTGACTGGATATATTTCCTTGATTGCGATGAATTTTTGCTTCCAGCTTCAGGCAACATAAAGGATGTTAGTTCTCTTTTAGATTCGGACGTGTTGCAAATCGATCGATTTAACGTTCCTGTGACCCGTGGAGGCCTTGATTCAGCGGCGCTATTTCCAATTAACTATCGTGATATACGCCTTATAACTACAAAGGTAGACCATAGCTTTCGCGATAAACTGAGAATAAACCCGGAATTGGTATGGATCTTCGGTAACCCTGGACCGAAGGTTTTATGTCGGCCCCAGTTTCTGGACGGACTAGCGGTTGGGGCTCACGATGTTAGAGCCCCTCCAGGCTCGAGCCTCCGAAAATCTACTCCGTTCGATTTGATTATAGCCCATCTGCCCTTTACTAGCCGCTCCCGATTCTTGAGAAAAGTCTCCAGTATCAAAAGATATTATGTCCCCGATAAGCAACCGAAACGCGGGTGGCATTGGGCCCGCTGGGCTCAGCTTGAGGCTGAAGGTAAGATTGAGGAAGAGTTTGATCGAAATCTGTTTACATGCGCGGCGATGCAAGAACTGCAGCGTTCAGGGATTATTCAGTCGGCGCATGAATTGTTTTTGGAAAGACACGCTAAGGTACGGGAAGGGCAAATGGCCCTGCTCGACGCTGAAGTAAGGATATTGACCTCCCAGCTGGCCGATTGTTGGCAACGCCTTGCCGATTGTAGACAACGCACCGAGGAATTGACGTCCTCGCGGAGCTGGCGCCTAACGGCGCCGCTACGCAAAGTGGCTCACGGCTTGCGGTGGTTACGGCGCGGCCATTTAATCCCAAGATCTCGAGACTAGCGTCCGGCTAGTGACACATGGCCGGTGCCCTACAGAGGACCAACCGGGACGCTGCATCGTTGACGCCATGTTTGCGATACGCTTCCCTGTTATCAGAGGGATCGCATGAAACGGGGAACAGTTTGCGCGAGCTACGCCCGTGAGCCTCGCAAAGAAGACGTTTATCCAGCGCTACGCAGAACTCGCACAGGAACTCTCACCCTCGAGGAATATCCTTGAGATAGGCTACCTCCACGGGGACTTCTCGGTTAGCGCGGCTTGATAATGCGGACCAGCGTCGTGCTGTACTTTGGTCGAAGCTGAGCGCAATGCGCCGTTTGTTGAGTGATGGGCGGTGCTGCGGCCGACGCCGCGATAGATGAAGCCCGCCTCTTGCGCGAGCGCCGGCTGGTAGACGTTGCGCAGGTCGACCAGTACGTTGCCGCGCATGCGCTTACGAACGTCCGCGAGGTCGACCGCCCTGAACTCATTCCATTCGGTAAGCACCACGAGCACATCCGCGCCCTCCGCGGCCTCTACCGCGCTAGCGCACCATGCGACGCCGGGCAGCAACTCCTCACCCTTGGCGCGGCCCTGCGGATCGCAGGCCCGCACCGACGCGCCCTTGGCCTGAAGCATTGGCAGCACTACGAGGCTGGGTGCCTCGCGCATGTCGTCGGTATTGGGCTTGAACGTTACGCCGAGCACAGAGACGATCTTGCCGCGCAGCGGCGCGCCGACTGCTTCCTCGATGCGCGCGGCCATGGCGATCTTCCGCTCGGTATTCACCTTGTCTACCTGTTCGACCAGCGACAGCGGCGACTTAGCTTCGCGCGCGGTCCGAATCAGCGCCGAAACATCCTTGGGAAAGCAGGATCCGCCATAGCCCGGACCGGCGTGCAGGAACTTTGACCCGATGCGGCCATCGGCTCCGACTGCGGTGGCGACCTCCTGCACGTCGGCACCGACCACCTCGCATAGATCGGCGACTTCGTTGATGAAGGTCACCTTCATGGCAAGAAAGGCGTTGGCGGCATATTTGGCGAGTTCAGCCGACTCACGGCTGACGAACACGATTGGCGCGTTGCGCAGCGCGAGCGGTTCATACAGCCTCGCCATGATTTGGCGTCCGAATTCATTTTCACAACCGACGAGAATACGGTCGGGGTGTGTGAAATCCTGAATTGCAGAACCCTCGCGCAGGAATTCGGGATTGGAGCACACCGCGAAATCCGCGTCTGGACGCAGCGTCCTGAGTTGGCGCTCGATCTCGCGACTGGTGCCGACCGGTACCGTCGACTTGGTCGTGATGACCGTCGCGTCGCGAAGATGCGCTGCCATCTCTTCCACGGCATCGAAAACATAGGTGAGGTCGGCATAGCCGTCGCCACGCCGCTGCGGCGTGCCGACAGCGAGGAACACCACGTCGGCATCCCGAACCGAATCCGCTACAGAGGTAGAGAAATGCATGCGGCCGGCTGCGGCGTTTCGCTCCACGAGTTCATCAAGTCCCGGTTCGTAGATAGGCATCTCGCCATTCTTCAGGCCGGCGATGCGCTTCTCGTCTCTATCTACGCACGTTACCGTCCAACCGAAATCGGCAAAGCACGCCGCAGAAACTAAGCCGACATAGCCGGCGCCGATCATGCAGATTTCCACGTTTATCCCCTAAGAAGCACGCGGTCTGTCACGTTCTACTACATGGTCAGCGCCTGACCAAGAAGGAGGTAGTGAGAGCGGCGCTGCAGTGCGCAACGGGCGACCACGGGTTGGGGTACACGTGGGCGCCCCGGGTGACGCAACGACGTTGGTCTATCCTGACCCTGGCGCGTCTTGAGCCTGGAGCCTTCCGTTGGATTGTGTCCACAACGGGTGGGCAACGGCAAGTGGTTCAATCTCGTGCTTCGCCCACCAGCTTCCTTCGCCGCCCGTCGCGTGGTTTTCCGTATGATGGATGGCGCATAGGGGTACCGTGCATTCATCGCTCACCTTGAGCCTAGCCCTCTAGGCTGCGCGAACCGAACATGGTGCGCTTGTGACGGAGCGGCCGCAGATCGGCATGGCAAATGGGTGACGAGACGGTTGCCGAAGCCGCAGTCTTGTTCAACGACCACTTTATGGATGGCGCGGACGGCCTCTACATTGTGCTCCCAGATCTCAATCAGCAGTTCAATGTCGTCGGCCTTGCTCATCGCGTCGCGTAGCGTGGCAGCAAAGGAAGCGGCCGTGTCTAAACGCGCAAGGAAAATTCCCTTGTTTGAGCGGAGCATCCAAGGCCCTTGGCCTGCGCACCTGCAGGGGCCCCAGCGAGTGTGGCTTGCGCGCGACAGCACTGTCTCGCTCGTAAAGGGGAAGCCCGAACGGATTGCCGAAAGTGGCAAGCGCGCGCTTGGTGGCATTGGTCTCTGCGCCTTTCAGGGCTAGTTCGTGTGCTTGGCCGGGAGTCGTAGCCTTGGCTTCGCCGGTACCTGAGCCATCCCGCACGATGCGAGGAAGTAGCGCCGAACTATTGCGCGTCTGTTAAGACAAAGGTGGACGGCTCCAGGATTCCGTCCCGGAGCCGTCCAAGTAAACGCAAAGGGGCTACGCAATACTGATGGATGCCACCTTCGCAGCTCATAGTTAATAATTCGTTGCCGAAAGCGACAATACCCCAATCAGTTCAACGGCGCCACCGTGCGCGGGCTTGGAGGGCCAGACCGATTGACTGTCGTTAAAGCGGTGGGCGATAGGGAACGACATTTGCGGTATCAGATCGCCGCGACCCTCGACCCATCACCTCCTGCGTCGTTCGGTCAAGCTGCTCAAGCTGAGCGAGGATGGACCTAGCAGCTCCAACGTAGCTTTCGCGAACCAAAGCAAGTCGTCGTCGGAGATCTTCATTGTCTGCCTTCACCAATTCAAATTTGCGTTCCTGCTCACTCAGGCGAGTGTAGTAGCTGTCACGTTGAGCTATCAGACGCTGGATCGCGGAAGCACCCGCAATTGCGACACTCTCCACCGACTTGTCATCCGCAGATGCGATTTTAGGTTGCGGCATTATAACATTTTTCGGGTTTTCAATCATCACTGCATCCTTTTGGTTGGTTGTTGCGGCGATGCGAACTGGTAGACACCCGATGATGTTCTAGTGATCTCGTGGCGCAGAATTTTGGAGCCGATCAGGTAGGTGCAATCTTTTTTCGAGCATTGGTTGACAGGCAAGTTCGGCTAAAATTTCTCGACAATTATTAAGGCGCCCGTCGGCGTGCTGCATTTTGCTAGCCCCTTGCGACGCGGCGCAGGCTGGTGCGGCTATTTGTAGGTGGCGAGCAGGAGGCGGACCACTTGTTCGGTGGCATGCGCTAAGTGCTTAGGCGCTTTTCGCATCGCCTCAGCGCGGGAGCAAGGCTGGAGCAGGATGCTGAAGTAGGCGTCGATGCCGATCGCATAAAGTGTCTCGGCGAACCCGCGGATTTCGCCTGCTAGCACGACGACCGGGACGCCGTGTCGTTTCGCGCGACGCGCGATTTCGCCAGGCATTTTACCGCTGGCGGTTAGGCAGTCGGTTCGCCCTTCGGCGGTCAAAACGAGATCGGCACGGCCAAGAAGCTTGTCGAAATCCACAAAGCGGGAGGCGAATTTGAAGCGTGGTACGAGCTTTGCCCCGAGCAGGGCGTGTAGCCCAGCTCCAAGCCCGCCTGAGGCGCCGCCTCCCAGCCGACGATCGCGACCGCAAAGATCATGAGCGCGCGCCGCGCCGGCGTGTCAATGTCGGAAAGGCCGACTTCGATGCCCACGATCAGCATCGCCGTCGCGACGGCCCAGAGGCAGGCGGAGAGCGGGCCGGACTTGGCCATATTTGGCAAAAGCTCACCGCACCTGGGAGCCGCCTCGGCCGGCTCCTCCGGATAAAGTCGGAACAAGGCAGTAAGGTTGCATTGGGCCCAAGACCAAGGTCTCAGAAAAATGGGAACCTTCCTCGTTGGCTCCCGTACTAACGCATCATCGCAGAGATGACGGGCCAAGTGCTAGAATGTCAACGAAGCGGCGGTTTAGTGAGCGCCGGGTTCGGTCTGCTGCTTGTCAGGGAGCAGCGCCTCTTTGCCCCCAGCAGCTCAAAATCGCTGATCCCAACGCTTCCTCTACCTCGCCACTGAACTGCACCAGTTCTGCTTCTGTGCTCGCGATGATCGCAACCTGTTGGGCAAGAATGTTTATGGCGGCGAACAAGATAGCGGTGTTGTTATACCCCATGCTTGCAGCCGAAATCTTCTGAACTAGCTCAACGACCTCCTCTGTAAGGTTGTCATTCATGTTAGGCGCCTCTCAGGCTCATTCTTGGCTTCTTGCTCACTGCCCTAACGGGATACCCACAGCGGGCGGCTCTCGTTATGACTCTACCTAATCGAAGACGCTTTTCACCTGCAATTCTACGCCTACCTCAATTCTGTGGTCGCAGTCCCGCGATCATTCCTGATCTTCGGCCGCAGTCGCGGAGCGGGACGAAATGATTGATGATCCTGTTCAGTTCTCTGAACGGTCCACTTTGCCTGTTTGTTACGGTTATGTCCGGGCTGGTTCCCCAATAGCTCTCGCGTCGCTCCCTTTTGCGCAGAATATGCAGGGAAGACGCCGAGCTTCCGGTCTCCCGTCAACTTTGCCGCGATGGCTGCTGTATTTGAGTTTAGCGGGAAGGGGAATGTGCGGTGCGCGCCGGTCGGGCTTGTTGGCACGTGTCCCGACCGGCACGACTAGTCACCGCAACCTGTTTGGAGGAGGTGGCGCGACCAATACCTTTTATAGCACTGCGCCTGGCATTGGGCACCTTAGAAAAAGGGCCCCGGGATGGGACACCGAGGCCGCCCGAGAGTTAAGGCATAGCTGAGTCGGGCTGCGGTGGCGCATCTTACTCAGGACGAGATAAGGTGCAGGGATCCGGCCTAGCGCGCCGACCCATTTTTGGGCAGTTGCCTCCGCCGCCAACATGGATTTCTCTGTTGTGGTGGCATATGATGATGGACATGGCTTGGTACTGGCTGGCACTGATTCTCGGTATCATTGCGCCTTGGCTCGTTTTGACCCGCGACCTGGTAAGTACCTTTCGAGACGATGGGTTGCAGGCTGGCCTGGCAACTTGGATCGCATTTGGCCTCGTTACCGTGCCAGTCATGTTTATTATCGTAGGTCTCAGCAGGTTGTTAGTCGAATAGCCATACCCGAGGCCAAAGGCGAGAAGCGACCCTACCCAACCGATCCGTCTATGAGGCGTGGACTTCGGCCAGAGCCCTACCCCGATACGGGGGGCCAGATGCGTTGGGCAGCCCAGTCAGGCTAGGTTGGACCGCGAGACAGTCGGGCCGCGGGCGGGCAGGCTTGGGAGTTGGAGGGGACTTGTGCACGCCCACCCATTTGCCTGCGGAGGTGGCGCTGGCTACGTCAAGGATGGCTTATCTGACGCCGCCGAAAATGCCGGTTGCCTGGTAGGAGGAGTTGCCAACGCCGAAATTGCCTATCATGCCCTGCGGGGCCGCGTTCGGCACTCGTCCGACGAACGCACCATTGGCTGCGCCGATCATTCCATTCGGGCCGCTCATGGCGCCACGGAATTTCGCTCCGTCGGCCGCCACAAGAGCGGAGAAATTCTTGTCTCTGTCGAAATTCGTGATGTTGATTGTATTGAGGCGCTTGTTGAAGTGCCAGGTTGAGTTCATGCCGCCGGTCGCCACATACTGCCTCCCGCCTGTCGCGACGGTTCCGATGGCATCGCCCGTGTAAGTCGCCGACCCGCCTGTGGGAATGTCAGAAGGATCCACCACGTTTCCGGCGATCCACCAGCCGAGCGGCACGTTCGTCGTTACGGTGTCGCCGTTCTTGACGTGCGTAGTCTGCACGCCCCATGCGCCCCATTTCATGAACTGACAATCTTGGCAGAAGGCGCGCTTCTGTCGCAGACCGCTTTCGGTCTGAACCGTCTGGCCCGCGAATAGAACCTCGTTCGCCTTGATCGCATCGGCGCTGACGACGAAGCCTTCCATAGTTTCGAAGTCGTAGTTTTCGGTCCGTGTCTGCAAGCCAAGAAAGCCGTACCGGACTTTCTCCGAGACGCTCGAACCGTCCTGATTCTCAATCGCGGCGAAGGTGTCGGCGTCGATAACAGCCGATGGTGCGTTGCCTCCGAAGCCAAGATTGAATTGGGGGCTCTGGTTCAGCACGGTTTGAATAACTCCCAGCGCCGAAGGGTCGATCTGCGTGAGCTTAAAGGAGGACGTCATCGTGTTCGTGCTGGCGTCAAAGGAGAGCGTCACGTCGCTCGGCGAAAAATTGGCCACGAAAGCAGGTCTTCCGTCGCTTGACTGCGCAAATCCCGCTGCGAAGCCGCTAAGCGGACCCTGCGTGCCCGTTGGCTGCTGCACCGGCCCGATGCTGCTCGAGCCGATGCCGATATGCGTGCTTGCCCCATTGCCGACAACGATGTTGGGGTTGTCCGTACCCATGAAGTGGGACAGGTTGCCGTCGCTGTCAGGGCCGGGAAGGCTCCCGACAGGGCCGCTGGCCTCGATGGTTCGATTGAACGTCCCGCCGCTGCGAGTCGTACCGGAGAGGCCGTTTGCAGCCGTCCAATTGCCAAGCGAAACATTGATGAAGGTATCGCCGGCGCCGAGCTCGCCCTCTTCGCCGTTGCCCAAGAAAAAGCTCGACTGCAGCCAGACGCCACTAGCATTGCTGCCCCCGTTCTTATCCAGCAAGAGCAGCGGTGAGATATAGCCAGTCCCCGCATCATTGCTGCCGAATCCGAGAACGATCCGGTCCTCGGGATCTACGCTATACTGCGTGGGCGAGGCTCCCGCTGATGCGAAGGGGCCGAATGCGGTCGGCTGGGACATGTCGGGGACCAGGTCAAACTTATATAGGTTGCCTGGGCCTTCGCCCGCCGATGCGAATGTGTAGCCCTCGCCACCGAAAGCGAGCAGCTGAGCGCCGGTCCCGCTGGGTTGTTCAACGGAAGGTTCGGCGACGTTGGGTGGACCGTTCGAGTTCGATCCCAAGGACGTCAATTGATAGGCGAAGAAGCCGGGCTTGAACACGCCCACGCCCGCTAACGCCGCCGTCTCCTCACCCTGCGTGATCGTCGCACCGGTTACCGCGCAGATGCCGTTCGTGCACGGCTCAGTCGCTTGATTGGGGGCAAACCACGGAAAATTGAGCTGTGGGGCGCCCTCCGCGTCGGTGAGTCCGCCGAACAAGCGGCCATCTAGAGCGCTGAGATCGCGGATCTGGTCGATGAGTAGCTCACCCGCCGCAAGCACCACACGCGCATTGACGGGTGTCGGGTCCGGCGTCGGCTCGCAATCAACCGTGCACTCAGGGTCAGGGATGGTTGGCGGGATGTAGCCTGGCTCTGGCGGCGGCGTGTTGTCGGTCTGGAGATTCTTCAGCTTGTCGATCTCAGCCTGAAGTTCAGCCTGAAGCTGCGACTGGGTGAAGGTGTTGATGATCTCGCTGATCGTGTTGCTGGCCTGATTGGTATTGCCGTTGGTGCTCGGCTTGGTCCCGCTAGTGCTTCCGGTGTCCGCCGTGCCGGTGCCGCTGCCGCCCTTGGCGAAGGCCTTCATGATGAGGTTGGTGTCCGCCGCAGTGGTCGGCCTGATCTTCGGCGTGCCGCTCGTCAGGTCGAGCGTGTAGCCAGGCTGAAACACCTTGTAGACCTGCCCGTTCTTGCCGTTGAAGGTGAGCCCGACACCGTAGAGGAAGGAGAAGATGCCCTTGCCGCCGCTATTGATCTTCGCCTGGAACATGCCGCCGCGGATGGCGAGCGCGCCGGCCGGCGTCTTCATCTTCACCGCGTCGGCGTTCTTGGAGATTTTGCCGCCGACATAGCGCACCACGCCCTTGGAGAAGGAGGTCGTGATCTCGCCCGTGCCCTTCTTCGGATTGTAGACGAACTTGTCGATCACGAGGTCGGAGCCGGGGCCGACCGTGAAGGTCGAGCCGTCGACGAGCAGGACCTGAACGAGTCCGCTGTCGGTGGTCTTGATCCGCTCGTTGAAGAAGATCGACTTGCCGATATTGAGCTGGTTCGTCGGCGTGCCGGAGAGCGACGAGAAGGCGTCGGGGTTCACGGCGGCGGCAACGCCCACTTTCGAGGCGTCGGCGGGGGCGATTGCGGCAGCCATGCCGAAGCCGAGCGCCAGCAAAGCTGCAACGGCGCTAGCGCCGCGCAGACTAACTCTCGGCCACGATGACTGCATCCCCTCCATAACCTCTTCCTGCACCCGAAGAAGAGCCATTTGCGACCATAGCATGGTTCGTGCACGGGCCGCGAGCATTTAAGCGTGGCTTTTAACCAACCCCTTAGGCTGCTTGTGCTCTTGAGCAGAGGAGCAAAAGCTTTGTCAGTGGCTCATGTGCTTGCCGTCGAGGCTGCGCAAAGCATAGGCCCGTCAGGGGAGCGGGGCCTTTTCTCTCAGCTGGGCGATGCGGAATAGGCCGTGTTCGCTGGGGCCCCAGCGCTCCTCCCGGAAGCGCAGCACAGGCTAGGGTGGGGTGCGCTGCGCCGATGCCACAACTATGCGCACGTCGCTTGGGTTCCTTGGTCTGGTATTCTCCCCAACCTCACTGCCAGGGGAGAGCACGCAAATGTCACGAAAAAATTTGCCGCCGCTAGAGGTCGGGACGGCTTATGTACCAGCGGACTTTGAAAGCTTCGAGTATTTTAGGACCAAGCTACTCGGATCGGCTGCCATCCTCGACTTCATCTGACGAATGGGACCACGATCGATCTCTCAACGAGTGAAGCGGAGTTGAAGTACCTCCTCGTCCTGCTTTGCGATGCCCTTTGGCCCCTTAGCAAAGGCGCACTTAGAGTCGCGCGGTTGGATTAGGCCGTGACGCGAGTGCCCCGCCCTTTGCCTTCAGGCCCGACCCGGTTAGTTATCGCTGCTATCGCTGGCACCAAACCCCGGATGTGCCGCACTCGCGCCACGAATGCGGCAGACCATTGAACCTGCGGGTAGCGGCATCCTTGCATGTTCTGCGTCAACAAGGGGAAGCGTCATGTTCAAACGTAGCAAAAGAACGACCATCGCTGAAGGCTTGAAGGTCAAAGGCACCATTACCGCCGAAGGTTTGGTCAAGGTCGACGGGCATGTAGAGGGCGACCTTCATTGCACATCACTTATCATATCGCGCAAGGCCTCAATCACAGGCGGGATAGAAGCTGATCAGGTGGTGGTGAACGGCAGGGTCAAGGGTCCGATTCGCGCCGGCGATGTTCTGCTTAAGAGCGATGCTCATGTCGTCGGTGACATTGAGCATCAGACCCTTGCCATCGAGAAGGGTGCATATTTCGACGGCCGCTCCATGCGTTCACCCAGCACAAATGTGCGGACTGTGTCTGTGAAGGGTCCTGCGCGTCCGCGCCGTGAGGCGCCAACGGAAGCGCGCGTGGCTGCGCCAGCCGCTTGATTCGATTTAAGAGGAAGCCGCTCTTTTCGCGCGGACGACACGGATCGTGCCGCCTGTCACACCGGCAGAGCATTCGGCGACCTCTATCAGTGTGCCGTCGGGAATTCTTGGCCTCGATGTCGAGCAGCCAAAAGGCCGCGCCGCAGCCGCCGGGCCATCCCGATTTTCTGCTCGCGACGGACAACGCCGCCGACAATGCAGCCTTGACAGGCGCGGCGAACGCGCGTGATAGCAAGATACTCTCCCACCGCCTCATTCCAGAGCCTTCGCGCCACCTCTAGGTCGCGAGATGGCGCCGGTTGCTTAACGGACCTTTGGCTGGCTCACCCGCTGGCGGCGCCTCGTCTGCGATTACGAGCAACGCATCGACGTCTCCGAAGCATGATCCACGTCGGCATGGAAAGCATGCTCTAGCCCACTGAGCTAATTCTCAAACAGACTCTCATTGGTTTCGAAGATCATTGGGATGAATTTAAAGTGCTGTTACATGAATTCCAAGGTTGCTCTTGTAAACTATTCACTTAATTCGACTGCGCTCATTAAGGTTAAATAACATTTTGGGTAGTTCCTGCGGATGTAAGACTCTATTCTACTGAGCTAAGAAATTCAGGGAGAGCGCCATGACGGCGGGAGCATCGAGCATGCCCAAGGTTTCAGCGATGCCTAACTACCCGGTATATGAAGGTCAAGCTGGGCAGCCATCGCGCCCCGAGCAGATTTCGCCAGTTCCGCAGCCCTCTGATCGTGAACTTGAAGCCACGGCGCTCGCTGGCTCGGCCGCCATCCGCCGCATCATCGCAGAGCGCAGCGCTCTCAAGCTCGAGCGCGAGCGCCTCTGCGGCATTATTCAAGAACTCCGTCTCGAGCACCAGAAAGCCGCGACGGTGGGCGAGCAATACAGGCAGCTTGCGGCTGAACTGCTCGTGCAATTGAAGCAGATGCACCAGGGGATACAGGACGCATCGATCAAGATTCATCAATTGTCTTCAGTTTCGACGGAGGATCAAAACGCCACTTTGGCCTCGCTTGCCCGGCGCTTTTCGGCTGCGCATCCCTAAACGGACATTGGCGCGAGTCGGCTATTAGGAGAGGCGCAAGGTTCGCCCGATTGCTATTGCGGCTACCTGGCCCTCGTTCGATGGAGCCTAGGAGTATCGAGGAGGAGTCAGAATGAGCCAAGTTTCGAGAAACGGCGCGATGATGGCGCCGGCGGAGTTGGAGGGCGACCAAGCCCTAGAAAGTGCTGCACTTGCGGGCGCGGCAGCCGTCCAACGGCTCATCGCTGAACATGCCAACCTCCGCAATTGCGCGGCCTCCCAGCACCGCGAGTTAGAAACCATGCGGGCCATCAACGAAGATCTGCGTCGCCGCCTCAACTTAATACGCCACCACTACATCGAGCTCGCCTCGAAAATCGCGTCGCACTTGGAACAACTCCAGGGTACGACGCAGCAGACCACGCGTGCCGTCGAAGGCACAATTGCAAGCGACGAGGCCAATCTCGTCGCTCTGGCGCAACGGCTCAGGCACGGCGCTATCGACTGACGCGACCGGCTCCCCGCTGATCCGCCGCGACCTCCCAAGCTTCGCGTAATCTTACTGGGCGAGAGCGTCGCTATCGACCAGTATGTGTCCTCGTGATCGCTGTCGCGTGGGCGCTTCGGGACTGTACTTTAACCGATTATGCCGGTCGCCCGCTGACTGAGCGCCGCATGTGCTAGCTTCGACTGAGCCAGTCCTAGTATCGGGTATCGCGGTATAGGGTATCACGCGGCTGGCTAGGCCCGGCTGTTCCCTGCACCCAAGCAGAGTGCCGGGCCGGCTCTTTTGCCGCCTCGAATCTTTGCGCTCCTTTAAGAGTAGACACTCGTAAAGCCCCTACACACGGCACTAGATCGGGGCGATGCTAAGCGATCTCCGTCAACAGCTGCAGCCCGAAACCCGCCGGCGATTCTCCTTGGCTCGACACGCGCCACGGATCACGTTTATGCCCTACTGTCATCCGCAGTGCTTTGATCTGCCGTGGGATCGGCCTGCGGCATGAGTAGGCCCGACGCCAGTGGGACGTTCCGATGGGGGGAACGAAGGCGCCGGGCCTAGCTAGGGGGCTAAGACCTAGCACCCGAGATGGTAGCGCGGTGAGCCCCTCGTCCAACGAAGAACCTCGAATGGAGGTAAACGCCACATGCGCTGGGAAATCGTCATGACCACCGGAACGTCTGAGTTCGGATCCACACAAGCCTGATTGCAACTACGTACTGGCACCGCCAACCGGAGTTTCTTCTCACGCATCGCCGCCGCAATTTCCGCGATGGCCGCCTCAACTCGTCGGGCGACCACCCGCTTTCAAAGCCTGACAATAGCCGCCACGACCGCACTGTCAGCCATGACGGATCGGCGGGTGATGGCCATGAGTGTTTCTCCTCGTAGAGGCTTGCGTGCGCACGACTGGGCGAGATACGCCGATGAGACCGGAGCAACCGAGCCTCCGATGCGCAGCCACTTCCAATCAGTAGCCTCTCAGCTCTTTGATCTGATCGTAGTTCAGCCCCTCGATGTCTTCTCGCGTAAGGGTTTGAACTCCGTCCCGATTAGCCTTCTCCTGGGCCGCCTTGAATCTCGCCTCTACGGTAAGTGGACTTGGGGTCGCGGCGGTGGCTTTGGGCGTTGGTTGTGCGTCGGGGGGGCCGACCTGAGGTTCGGCTGTTACAGCCTTAGTAACCTTAGGCAGAGGCGCATTCAATTCAGCCGGCTTGGCCTTCGCGGGAGGCTTCCGATGCGACGGCATTTTAGCTGAAGGGACTTTGGTCTTTGCCGAAGGCTTTTTCACAGAAGGAGAGCCTGGCTCTACCGCACCTTCGCTCTGATGAGGGGGGAGCGGAGTTGGTTGGTATACTCCATAATAGCGCGCCGGCTCAGGGCGCGAACAGGTTCCCAACAAAAGGCAGATGGCCAGGACCGCGACTGCTATGATTGCACGCATGGTCAAACTGGGTCGCTTGCACTGCCGCCCTACGCGCTAATAACCCACGTTGATCCCAAAGAAGTGAAAAATTCATTGAGGAGAATACCAAGCACGTCAACGGGAGAGTTCCGTCTCGCTTTTACTAAACCTGCAATGAGAGATGCCTCTCGGGAGTGGTGGGCACTCACCCCCTGATACGATCACCCAGAGGTAGGGAATTCGAAGAAGCCCCGTGAGCGCCCCGTCCGAAGCTTCTTCATTTGATCGCGATCATGTCCGGCCCAGACTTCCACAACCCCTCTCCAGACGACCTAGAGCAGCGTCGGCGCTTTCTTGAGGAATACGAATACGACTGGGTGGAGGTCGGCCCGCAGGTGCGTTGCGATTGTTGAGGAGCACTTCCCGCACCTGCTGCACAAGTTGGAGCCCCCGACGCAGAGTTAGCTGTGAGCCTTGCGTGGTTCGCTATGAGGCGACGGTGCAAGCCAAGCGCGGCAAGCGCATCGCCTTGCGCCAGCGTACGCGGTTATCGAGGGGATTTCAGACAAGAAGGCGGCCTCAGGTCAGGTTGGGAAGAACCTGAGGCCGCCTGACGGAACCCCCCAAAACGCAAAACCCTTGTGAGGCCCAGCTTGTCACCACTTTGGGCTGCGTCGACTAACGAAAGGTAAAGAGGCGTAGGGACCTTTTCAAAGGGCACCCCGCATGAGGCTATGCTAGCCTGATGGAGAGGCTCGCCATCAACGCTGAAGAACTTCGCCAGCTCATAGTTGGTGGAATGCGCGGCCGCAGTTGTAATCTCCAGGCCATCGAGATGGTAAATCGCCACCCGCGACGGTCCTCCGGATGAGGCAAATTGGACGGCTCGCCTGGCAAACAGCGACAAATTCGGCTGAGCGGACAGCATGGCGTTTGTCTACGCCTACGCGGAGGTCCGGCGCCGCTATGATCTCTTGACCGATTGAGCCGATAAACAAAAAGGGCCGGCGCTAGGCTGGCCCCCTGCATCTCCTGGTCCCAACCTACATTCTGTAACGCATCTTCTCCGACGGCTGCAAACGTAAAAAGCGCTCCTGACGTGCAGGGTGATGAGCCAACCTATTGCCGAACAACCGTACCAATTATGTTTATCGTCGTTGGGGTCGAAGGTCCCATGTTAAGATGGGGCTATGCCAACTAGTAGGGAACGGCGCCACTTGGCCCTGCTATTCACAGCGGCCGATTCCCACGCTGATTGGGATGTCATACCTAGCACAGATGGTACGCCTTGCGCCGTTCGGCATAGGTACCCTGGAAACTATCCGGATACGCCCAACGAGCTTGCACGGTGGTTCGTCGAGAGCTTTCCCGAACGAGCGGAGAGGATACTGCGCGGCAACGCACAAGCGCTTAACTAAGCTGGATCTAACAGGAGAGGGCCCGGCTTAGGGCCGCATTTTTCGCTGCGGCCTACGGCTCCATCCCAGTCGGCGGGAGAGCCAGGGAGGGTCGACGAAGAGTTGCTGCCGTGACACTGACGGCAGCGCGACCCTTAGATCTCCTACCGAGTCCTCGCGCTCGAGGCCTATGCAGAGGCACCGGCTTCTCTTAATGCGAGTTGGACTGTATCTCGAAGCCCAATCCGTGCTTGGCGACCGAGCCGAGCGCAGCCCCAGCTAAGAGTGCTAAGAACAATAGGGCCGCAGCAATCGCTTTGGAGCGTTTCATTGTTGCCAGTTTGCAGGGCAGAGCCTAAACGCACAATGAAGAACAGGCAACGGAGCCGCCCTTGCATCCTCAAAATTTTTCTTCAGCCGCCCCTCGCTCAGCCTCGTGTGTTGCCTGAAGCTCGAGATATTGCACGAGCGGTGCGCGGGCTTGCCTGGTGTCATGGCCATCGTGCGCAAGCTGATGGACGACCTGCTTCCGCCGCTCAATGTGGCCTATGTCCCAGATTAACGGTCGCGCAACACTTCCGCGTTACTGCTCCGCTGGACACTCCACCGGGCGGCTTTCCAAGGCGACCCCGGGACGAACCTCCCGGGGTCGCTTCTCTAAGGGCTAAGACGAGACAATGTTGAGTCTGGGCGAAATCTTGGTGGCTATGATGGGGGCAGGTCTCGCGTTAGGACTGAGCGTTGCAATAGGCATGCTTCTGGCTAGCTAAATGCAACGCGCGACCCTGCTGGGGATGGAGCTTCTCAGGGCATCTCGCCTGCCAGGCGTGCTTCGATGACCTTTCCCGGGCAAACGATCCCTTTTGTCATGGCCACAATGATGGGTATGACCTTGCTTTCTTGCAGAGCACCTGAAGCTTCGTCAACCAATGGGGCGCCGACGCTTCCGATGGGGTACGAACCGCGGGGGCAGATTGATCGTGCGCCGCTAATGCCACTTGCCGACAATGTGCCCCATCCTGCGCCAATAACGCTGGATGGCCGTGACGAGGTTGCTGGTACTCTTGGTTAGCAGGGTTCCCCGCGGTGGACCGAGATTAAGGGGAAAAATTGCATCGAGGCAGAGCAAGACCTCCAAAATCCATCTAAACTCGGCGAGCTCAAGCGTTGCTAAATCTACGGGAGATAAATGTTTAGCGACCTCGCCTTGGCCACGATGGCTGCTTTTCTCGCGCTACTACTCGGCGTCGGAGTCGGGATGGTGCTAGGAAGCTAGGGTAGCTGCTTGGAAGCGCACCGCCCGACTTGATCCGAAGATCAGGGCGGAACTCGCAAGCGTGAACTTCCTGGTTTGGAATTGTTAGGGCTCTGTCGGCCTGCCTTCATACGTTGACAGGCACAGTCGTCGTTTAGCTAGTAGCAAGGCCAAATCAGTGGCTCGCCTCGCCGTCGTTGTGGCGATTGGTCTTGGCGTTGTTTAAGCTTGTCTAGGTCCGGCGCTTAGGCTTTCTAGCGCTAACCCTCCCTGTTCGAGTGCAGCCTTCAAACCCTACTTGAGCCAGCGAGAGACGCCCGCCTTCTTCGCCGTCTGCGAACTCCAAATGGAAATCAGGCCCGCAGTTCCGATGCTGCGGGACGAAGGAGCGCGTCGAGGATCGCGGTCAGGTCCGGGCCCGCGATGAAGACATCAGCGCCACTGACCACGGCGTCGCGGCGCGCAACGCCGCCGAAGCCGACCACGAAAGCGCCGGCTTCCCGGGCGGCGAGATCCGTGACCCCATCGCCGACCAGCGCGACCGAGTGGCGCCCCGCGGCTAGGGCGCGGCAGATTTCCGCCTTACCGGTTGCGCATGCGAGCGGCGAGCGGCGGTCGAAATCACGGTAGCTTCCGTCGTCCGCGAAGACCACATCGACGGCATGAACGTGACTCTGCGGGATCTGGAGCACGCGCGCGAGAGGCTCGAGCGCCGGGCGCAAGCCCCCGCTGACGATATGCACGGACCTGTCCGCGCGGTGCAGCGCGGCGACGGTCTCGGGCGCGCCCGGCACAATCTCCTCGATATAGCGCGCACCGAGCCATTCGACCGCCGCGCGGTCGGGACGGATGAGCTCAAGACGCTGCGCGTAGACGGTATCGAGTGACACCGCGCCCGCCATCGCGGCAGCCGTGAGCGGCGCCACCGCCTGCTCCACGCCGGCCCGCCGCGCCAGCTCGTCGATGCCCTCGATGCGGCTCAGGGTGCTGTCGCAATCGAAGCAGACAATGTCGAACCCCGTCGCGCGCTTCATTATAGCTCGAATTCCAAGGCCTGCTCGATCGGCGGCAGCGCCCTGATCTCCGCCAAGGCGCCCGGCGACAACGAGGCTGACGTGCCGATCAGGGCGATGGCCGTCTCGGAGCTATGACCCACGCCGACATGCATGCGGTGGATGTTGATGTTCTCGCGGCCCAGGATACCGCCGATCGCGCCAACCACGCCCGGCTGATCGTGGTGCCGTGTGAACAGAAAATGACCTTCGGGGATCGCCTCCACATCGAAATCGTCGATCCGCACCAGCCGCGCGTGTCGCTCGCCGAGCAACGTGCCCGCGACGGTGACCCGCGTGCTGCCGAAGACTGCGGCAATCTCGACGAGCGACACGAAATCGTGGGCGGTCTCCGTCCTGGATTCACGGACCTCGATGCCCTGCAGTTTGGCGAGATGGCTGGCGTTCACCCGATTGACGCGCCTGGTCAGGCGGCGGCTGAGCAGTCCGACCAGCGCCTCCGCCGTGATGGGACGAGGATCGAACTCGGCCACGCGGCCGGACAGATGCACTTCAAGCTCCGAGATCGGCCCTTCCCTGAGCGACGCGAGGAGCCGGCCGAGCGCATAGGCGAGCTGCTGGTAGGGTACCGTGCGGGCGAGCTGCTCCGAGGTGACGCGCGGCAGGTTTACCGCCGTTTCCGCCGCGCCGGTCGCGAGAAACTTGACCAGGTCCTGGGCGATCCTGACGCTGACGGCTTGCTGGGCCTCCTCGGTCGAAGCCCCGAGATGCGGGGTCAGGACGACGTTGTCGAGCGCGAGCAGCGGCGAACCAAGCGGCGGCTCGCGTTCATAGACGTCGAGGGCCGCGCCGGCGAGCTGGCCGCTTTGCAGGGCTTCAGCGAGCGCGGTCTCATCCACCAAGCCGCCGCGGGCGCAATTGATCAGCCGCGCGCCGCGCTTCATCGCGGCGAGGCGCCCGGCATCGATCAGGTGGTGCGTCTTGTCCGTGAGCGGGCAATGAAGGCTGACATAGTCGGCCTCGGCAAGCAGGGTGTCGAGCTCGGCGGGCTCGGCGGCCGATTGCTGCATGATCTCCGGCGCCACGAACGGATCATAGGCGAGGATGCGCATCTTCAGCCCGGCGCAGCGTTGCGCCACCAGACGTCCGATCGTGCCGAAGCCGACAATGCCGATGGTCTTGTGGGCGAGCTCGACGCCCGAATGGCGCGCCGGCTGCCATTCGTCGCGCCGGACCGACCGGTCGGCTTGCGGCAGATGGCGGCTCAGCGACAGCAGATGCGCAAGCGTCAGCTCGGCGGTCGTCGTCGCATTGGCGTCGGGTGTGTTGAACACGACGACGCCGCGCTCGGTTGCCGCGCCAACGTCGATATTGTCGACGCCGATTCCGGCCCGGCCGATGGCCTTGAGCCGTGACGCGGCAGCGATGACCGGCCGCGTGACCTTCGTCTTGGAGCGGACGATCAGGGCGTCGTATTCCGCGATGCAGTCGATCAGCGCCGCCTCGTCGAGGCCCAACCTCGTGTCGACGCGAAGCCTCGCATCCTTGGCAAGCAGCTCGCGCCCGTCGTCATGAATCGCATCGGCTATCAGCACGCTATAGAGAGGCATTTATCGGCTTCCATTCATTCGCGGCGGGGACGGGATGCGGTCAGCCGCGAGGCCTGCGCCTCGTCTTTCGCGGGCTCGGCCTTGACGTAGGATTCGAGCGGAGGACACGCGCAGACGAGGTGCCGATCGCCGTAGACATTGTCGACGCGATTGACGGGCGGCCAGTATTTGTCGACGCGGAACGCGCCCGCGGGAAAGCAGGCTCGCTCCCGCGAATATGGCCTGTGCCACTCGCCGATCAGGTCCTCGACGGTGTGCGGCGCGTTCTTGAGCGGATTGTTCGTGCGGTGAGAGCGTCCCTGCTCGATGTCACGGGCTTCCTCGCGGATGGCAAGCATCGCTTCGCAGAAGCGATCGAGCTCCTCCTTGGTCTCCGATTCTGTCGGCTCGATCATGAATGTGCCCGGCACCGGCCAGCTCATGGTCGGCGGATGGAACCCGCAATCGATGAGACGCTTGGCGATATCGTCCACCGTCACGCCAGCCTCCGCGATAAGCGGGCGCGTGTCGATGATGCATTCATGGGCGACACGTCCCCTGCTCCCGGTGAACAGCACGCCATAGGCGCCGGCCAGGCGCCGGGCGATATAGTTCGCGCTCAGGATTGCGACCCGCGTGGCTTGCGTGAGACCGGCACCGGCCATCATTAAAATGTAGCTCCACGAGATCGCCAGGATGCAGGCGGAGCCGAACGGCGCGGCCGACACCATCATAGCGTTGCCGCCGGTCTCGGAGTGTCCGGGTAGGAACGGCGTAAGGTGCGCCTTGACCCCGATCGGGCCCATGCCGGGTCCGCCGCCGCCATGGGGAATGCAGAAGGTCTTGTGCAGGTTGAGGTGGCCGACATCGGCGCCGAGATCGCCCGGGCGCGCCAGGCCGACTAGAGCGTTCAGGTTGGCGCCGTCGAGATAGACCTGCCCGCCATGCGCGTGGGTAATGTCGCAAATCTCGCGCACCGTCTCCTCGAACACGCCATGGGTCGAGGGATAGGTGATCATCGCGGCGGCGAGGCTGCTCGCGTTCGCTTCGGCCTTGGCGCGGAAATCCTCGAGGTCGATATTGCCGTGCGCGTCGGTCGCCACCACGACGACCTTGAAGCCGCACATCGTAGCGGAGGCGGGGTTTGTGCCGTGCGCCGAGGCGGGGATCAGGCAGGCATCACGATAACCCTCGCCGCGGGCTTGGTGGTAGGCCCGGATGGTAAGGAGCCCGGCATATTCGCCCTGCGCGCCCGAGTTGGGTTGCATGGAGAACGCATCGTAGCCGGTGATCGCGCAAAGCTTCGCCTCGAGGTCCGCGATCATCTCGGCGTAGCCGAGCGCCTGGTCCGCCGGGACGAAGGGATGGAGCTCCGCGAGCTCGGGCCAAGTGATCGGCAGCATCTCGGCGGTTGCATTGAGCTTCATGGTGCACGAGCCGAGGGGGATCATGGCGCGATCGAGCGCGAGATCGCGGTCGGCGAGGCGACGCATATAGCGCGTCATCTCGCTCTCGGCCCGGTTCATATGGAACACGGGATGCGTGAGGTAGGGCGTGGTGCGCAGCAACGCCTCCGGGAGCCGATCGGCGGGATATTCGTCGCGATAGACAAGGTGGTCGCTGCCGAACGCTCGCCAAACGGCCTCGAGCGTTGCCGGTCGCGTGCGCTCGTCCACCGTGATGCCGACGCGGTCGGTCCCGAGCTTCCGCAGGTTCACGCCATGACTGACGGCGTTCTTCATGATGAGGCCTTGATACGGCCCGACCTCGACGGTGATCGTGTCGAAGAACGCGTGTGGCCCGACCTTGAAGCCAAGCGATTCTAGGCCATCCGCCAGACGCGCGGCCTTGCGATGCACCCGCTCGGCGATCGCCTTCAAACCCTTGGGTCCGTGGAACACGGCATACATGGATGCGATCACCGCCGGCAGGACCTGGGCGGTGCAGATGTTCGACGTGGCGCTCTCACGCCGGATGTGCTGCTCGCGGGTCTGCAGCGCCAGGCGGTAAGCGCGGTTGCCGCGCGCATCGATCGAGACGCCGACCAGCCGTCCGGGCAGCGCGCGCTTATGAGCATCCTTGACGGCGATGTAGGCGGCGTGGGGTCCGCCATAGCCCATGGGCAAGCCGAAACGTTGCATGGAGCCCACGGCAATATCCGCGCCCGTCTCGCCGGGCGGCTTCAGAAGGGTCAGCGCCAGCGGGTCGGCGGCCACGACGGCCAGCGCCTGGGCCGCATGCAGCTTCGCCACGAGTTCGGAGAAATCGTGAAACGCGCCTTCCACACCCGGATATTGGAAGAGCGCGCCAAACACCCGGTCAGGCACAAGGTCCTTGAACGGGTCGCCAACCACGATCTCCCAGCCGAGCGGCTCCGCGCGCGTCTTCAGGACGGCGATGGTCTGCGGGAGGCACTGCGCGTCGACGAAGAAGGCGTCTGCCTTCGACTTCGTCACGCGATGCGCAAGCGCCATGGCTTCGGCCGCGGCCGTCGCCTCGTCGAGCAGGGAGGCATTGGCGACATCGAGGCCGGTCAGGTCGGCCACCATGGTCTGAAAATTGAGCAGGGCCTCGAGCCGTCCCTGGCTGATCTCCGGCTGGTAGGGCGTATAGGCCGTGTACCAGGCGGGGTTCTCGAGAATATTGCGTTGGATGGCGGGCGGCGTGATCGTGCCGTGATAGCCCTGGCCGATCAGCGAGGTGAGCACGCGGTTCTTGCCAGCCGTTTCGCGCAAGCGATCGAGCGCACCGCGCTCCGATAGCGGCCGGCCTAGCTCGAGCGGCTCCGCCTGCCGGATGGCCGCCGGCACGGTCTCGTCGATGAGCGCGTCGAGGCTGCTTGCGCCGACGACTTCGAGCATCGCCGCGATCTCCTCAGGCGACGGCCCGATATGGCGGCGGTTGGCGAAGTCGTAAGGTTCGTAGCTCTCCTGCTGCGTCATGGCCTGCTCCGTTCAGCCGACGAGCGCCTTGTAGGCCGCCTCGTCCAGGAGGTCGTCGAGAGCCTGCGCGTCGGCAATCTTCAGCTTGTAGAACCAGCCGGAATTTTCGGGGTCGGCATTCACGATCGAAGGGTCGTCGACAATCGCCTGGTTGATCGCGACCACTTCGCCGGCGACCGGCGCGTAGACATCGGATGCGGCCTTCACCGATTCGACGACCGCCACGCCCTGTCCTTTCCCGATCTTGGTGCCGATTTCCGGAAGCTGCACGAAGACGAGATCGCCGAGCTGCACCACCGCATGCGCGGTGATGCCGACCGTCGCAACGTCTCCGTCGAGCCGCAGCCACTCGTGGTCCTTGGTGAATTTCAGCAAGATGTGCCTCCTGATCGAGATTGACTCAAATTGCGTTTGTAACGGTGCGCGACGAAAGGCAGCGGGACGACCGCGACCGGCAGTCTCTGACCGCGAACCTCGGCGAACAGCCGCGTCCCCGGCGTCGAGAGCGTGGCTGGCACGTAGCCCATGGCGATCGGCCTATCGAGGCTCGGCCCGAACCCGCCAGAGGTGACGTGGCCGACGGCGGCGGTCATCCCTTCGGCGAACAGGCGTGTGCCGCCCCGGATCTGGGCTCGGCCTTCGGGCGCCAGACCAACGCGATAAACCTCGGCGTCGCGCTCCACGGCGTCGAGTATCGTCGCTGCGCCGGGAAAGCCGCCAGCGCGCGCTCCGGTCCGCTGGCGTACGGCCGGAATGGTCCAAGACAAACCGGCCGCGACCGGCGTCGTGGTTTCATCCATGTCGGCCCCGTAGAGACAAAGGCCCGCTTCGAGCCGCAGCGTGTCACGCGCCGCGAGCCCGGCCGGCGCCACGTCCAGATTTTCCAGCAAGCCCTCGGCGACTTCGCTGGCCACGTCCGCCGGCAGCGAAATCTCGAACCCGTCCTCGCCCGTGTAGCCGGACCGCGCGACCGTGCAAGATTTGCCCATGATCGGCATCTCGCGGACATCCATGAAGCGCAAGCTGGCACAATCAGGCGCAAGGCCTGTCAGAACAGCCTCCGCCTTCGGACCTTGCAAGGCGATCAGCGCATGGTCCGACGGTTCGATTTCGCAGTCTGCCGCGAGAGCGTCGCGCAGGTGGCCCTCGTCCTCATCTTTCCGCGCAGCATTAACGATGAGCAGATAGTGGTCGCCGCGGTTCGCGACCATGAGATCGTCGAGAATCCCGCCGGCATTGTTGGTGAAGACGGTGTAGCGCTGCCGTCCCGACGCCAGATCCAAGATATCGGCCGGGACCATGCGCTCGAGCGCGTACGCCGCATCGACAAGAGCTCCGGATTTCGGGCGCAGCAGGATCTGTCCCATATGCGAGACGTCGAACAGCCCGACTGCCGCGCGCGTATGCCGATGCTCGCTCAACACGCCTGCGCGATAGTTGAGCGGCATATCGTAGCCGGCGAACGGGACCATGCGCGCGCCCAATGCCAAATGCAGCGCGTGCAGCGGTGTCCGCTTCAGCGGATCAGGCGATGACTTGGCGGGTTCGACACCCATGCTGAGGCTCCGAAGGTTCGCGCGCGACGCATCACGCGACGACAAGAAGCCCCCTCTGTCACGAACCTGAAAGATTCGGCGCGCGTTCCCGACGGAGAGTAGCTCGCGCCTTTTCCTCTTCGGTGGACCGGGCGAAAGCACGGTCACTTTCCAGAGCGTCAATAGCCTTGCGGTCCTTGCTGCCTGAGAGTTTCCGGGGCGGTTGCTCCTTCGGCGCCGAGTAGATCGGTCTCTTCCGCAAGACAGCGGTGACGCCGTGAAGAATGCGGGCTTTGCACCGCGCGGTCAACAAGCTTTCGGCCGCAACGCCCACGCGTCGAACATGTTGTGGGAGAGGCTAACCGACCTTGACGATCGGCGGCAAACTACACGAACCCTTCAGCGGTGAGACCGAGCTTTGTATGAGGCTCGCTTCGCCAGCACACGGCTATCCCCGCAGCGCGCGCGAGCTTTCAGCTCAGTCGGGCATTGCAGTGAAATGCCTTTTCTGAACCGCCTTCAACTTTTGTTAAGTCGTTTCTGGCTGATTCGAGAGAGTGACAGCCAAGTTCAACAAGCGACCTTGGTGCACGCGTTTAAGAAAACTGACTTATTCCGTCTGCACTCGCGTAGAGGTGGAGCGGCCTCGTGTACAGCTCGTTGGAGCAGTTTGAGTCGAGGATAGCCCGTGCAAGAAGGGCGGCAATTCGATCCAAAAGGCTCGTCATCACTGCGGGCAACGACTTACAGGCTCACTCTCAATGGTTAGACAAGCATCGCGCGGCATGGTCCGAAAGCATTGACTGCATCCGACGTTCTGTTAAGGCGCAAGCTGGGATCGGGCAAGGCGCGCGAAAGGCCTTAGCGCACAGTTTCAGTCGACGATGGCACTGGCTTGCGCCCTCGTTCGGCTTTCTCCTTCTACTTATCGCAGCGGACGGGGCGCGTGAGCCGACAACGCCGATGCCGACAGCGTCGGACAATAAGAGTGAAAAACAGCTAGTGGTAACGCTGTCCTCGAGCATAACGACGGCGCCGCGCAAAATTCAACGATCCAACCGAGCCTCCAATCCTGCTCCGGGATTCCGGGTCTTGGCCGCCCCCACATCGGACCGTCTCTCGATGCCCCCGCAAACAATAGCCCTCATGATGCGAATCGCACGGCCCTTGCCGTCGGCGAGTGAAGACCGCACCGCCGTGACGCCTGACATGTCCAAAACAGTAATGCCTAGGACAAGCACGAAGTCAGGGCGCTTAGCGCGCCAAACACAACAACTACCCTGGTTGCAGCCACTACCGTGGGCAAGGACGCGACAATAATTGCGGCGCCGGATCGCTGAGACGTTACAGGCGCCGGTTGCCGAGTCTGATCGGCCGGCGGCGCGATCAGACGTCAACCTGCCTGGCATGTTTGGCGATAAATTCTCGTGCAAACTGATTGTCTGCCGGATTGCTGCTTTCGATCAGTTGTACCAGAGGACTTAATCGTGCTTTGTTGAGCAACTGTTGTATCCATACTGGCTTAATTTTCCCGGTGATCTGCCAGACACTTTCGTGCCGAAGAACTTTAGCGACTGTCTCCTTGTCTACGTTGGACCCCCGCTGAACGTCGCGACGTAGCAGCCATAGAGAAGCTAAGCCGATATCGTCCCACTTCCTTTGCCGCGGCCGCTTTACCTTACCGATTTGGAACCCCGGAACGTAACGGCGCGCCAAACGCAGCACGAGGGGGCGGTTGACGTTCCGTGGGTCCACCCCAAAACTGAGGCAAAGAGCATCGATCCTCGAGGCTATGGCTCCGGTATCCCTCAAGGTCGAAAGAGCGTCATATTCGATCGGCTGTGAGAGAATGCCCTCATAGTCCGATTTTGCCGATCCCGCCATCTCGCAAGACCACGACCTCTAAATGCCATAGAGACTGCATTAATAGCACACCCAACACGCTTCCTCTAAGGGCACCCCGCTTTCACGCGAGCGTCACCCCCTTGCCCATCGGTTGAGCCATCAAAGGCCGGCTCGGCTGGCAATTCTGACGCACACGGACAATTAGACGTCGTAAACGTGTCAGCCTATCGCTTGCCGCAGGGCTCCAGACTCGAATAGATCCTCGATATCCTTTGTCACTCAGCCGTTGTGTGTACTCCGACGCTCGCTTGATCGCTTCTACCGCGTGCAGGGCACCGCAGATGACCGGCGAAGTTGCTGCGAGGTATGTCCATTTTGTCGATCAGCGCGCCTTTCGGGCATCTGCTAACGAGCTCCTGGTGTGAGGCGCACACCCAGCAACCGGCCAGTAGCTTCCGGCTGTTATGTGTGCGGCTGGTCTGCCTAGGGGCACGATACGGCGGGCTAGCGCAGAAGCCGCTGGATCAAGCGCGGCATGCGGTTGCGTGATAGAGGCCGACGCGGGAGTAAGCATTTCTCGCTTCTGTCGTAAGAGAGCCCCCCAATTATTCTGCCTCGGACGTATGCTGAGTCTGAACCGTTCCAGTGGACTGCTTCCACAATGACTGAGCAACGAAAAGTGGATCAATCTTATGCGTCGCCCACCAGTTTCGCTCGTCGCCAGTCGCATGGTTTTCCATGTGATGAATGGCGCATAGCGGAACAGTGAATTCATCGCTCACCTTGAGGCCTAGCCCTTTAGGCTGCGCGAACCGAACATGGTGAGCCTGCGAGGGTGAACGGCCACATATCAGGCATGGCTGCCGGGCGACAAATCGCAAATGCTCACGCGAGCGGTGTCGCTTCGGTGCACCGATGGTCAAAGCGCTCTTGTCGATTTTGTGTCGCTGCTCCGCGGGCAGGCTCTGGCCGGCATCCGAGAGGGCAGCTCGGGGCGCGTCGGCACTCGGCTTGACCAGCGCTATCGAACAACTCTTTAAGTGGGTGACAAGGCGCTTTCCGAAGCCAGGGTTTTGTTCAACGACCACTCTGTGGATGGCGCGGACGGTCTCGACATTGCGCTCCCATATCTCAAAGAGCTGTTCAATGTCACCTGCCTTGCTCATCGCGTCTTGTAGCGCGGCAGCGAAGCCGTCCGCCATGTCGAAGCTAGCAACGAAAACGCCCTTGTTTGAACGGAGCCTCCAAGGCCCCCTGGCCTCCGGAGCCGCAGCACCCCCGTTGGCTTGGGGTTTTCGCGGGCCGTTGTCGTAGAGAGAAAGCCCGAAGGGATTGCCGAACGTGGCAAGCGCACGCTTGGTGGCATCGGTCTCCGCGCCTTTCAGGGCGAGTTCGTGTGCTTGGCCGGGCGTGGCAGCCTTGGCCTCTCCGGTGCCTGATCCCTCCCGCACGATGAGCGTCTCGCCGGCGCGGACGGTGACGCGCACCTTGGCTCTATAGGCGGCGTGATAGGCTTCACCTTTGAGTTCCGTCGCCAAGCAGGCGATATCGAGCGTTCGCCGGTCCCAGCCGTCATAGCCGAAGATGCGATTGGCCTCGGCGATGGCATGCCAGCCTTCGATGTAACTCCAGCCGAGGCCATTGTTGGTGCGCGTCCGTACATGTTTGTCGTCCAGCTTCGCTTTCAGTTTGCGCAATTGGGGCTCGGTGAACGCCATCACTTGGTCCTCACGCTTAGAACGGGATGTGGGTTTGACAGAACCGTGCCCGGGACGACGACGCCCCGCTTGAGGCTCGCGACGATTCCTTGACGGTCAAGTCTCGGTGCCTGTGCGATCCAAAACTCTGCCGGAATGTCGCCCTCGGAGGTGACGATAAGTGCAGGCGGGGAAGCTCTCGTCGAAGCGGTAAAATCGGACTCGACCAGTTTCTTCAGTCCTGCGCTCTCCATGGCGCCGAGCGCGAGCTCCCGCTTCTTCTCGGCCCGGAGCTGCAGCCGATCGAGCCTGGCACGCAGATCGTCAATGCGCGATTTAAGGCCTACGGCCAATGCCTGATCGAGTAGGGCGGAGCGGATGACTGCGGCGACCATGGCATTGAGGTCTGTGATCCCCTCCAAAGTGTCGGCCAAGGTCGCCTCGTCGAGGTCAGGACACTCCGTCAGAACGCGCTCGCGGAAGAGGCGATATTTGGCGGTTTCGCTGGCCAGAGCCGGTGGGCTTGCCTGTAACGGTACCATATGCTACTACTCCTAGTCCCTATAACGATCCTAAAAGGATCGTATACAGTTCTATTATAGTCAAGTACGATGTCATTGGGGAACCCTAGGGTGTTGCTTCCCGCACAGATTCGCGCTGCTCGCGCCCTGCTCGGCATAAGTCAGGCTGAGCTTGCCGACCTGGCTCAGGTGGGTAGCGCCACGATCAAGCGTATCGAAGTCGCGCAAGGGCGCCTCAGGGGCGCCGCTGAGACGTTTCGGCGGCTTGAGAACGCGTTGCGGGCGCAGGGCATCGAGTTTATCGCAGCCGAAGCTGGGCGAGGCCCTGGCGTGCGCTTTGCGGCTCCACTGATCCAAAATGGATAGCTCGCCGATGCCCATGAGCGTTCCGGTCCAGCCGTCAGGTGTGCCAAATGAACGGCCTGCTCCAAAGGTATTCAATCATCCATAGTGAAAACCTTTGGCGCAACTGTCGCCAGCGTTGGCCGGAAGATGTGATCCGTCTCGGCCCAATTCAAAAATTGGGAGATGCTGTCTATCTGATCGTCATGGCGCGAATTCGGAAAACCCAGAACTTCCTGCAGCAAGGTGCCTAGCCAAGGTGCATTCCTTGGCAGGTAGACTTGTCCCGCTTCAAAGCGTGCGCTTTGCGCTTCCATGCGCACCAGCTTCTCCTGTTCTGGTTTTATGGCGATCGGCAGCGGAATATCGGGTTCGGGATTCGCACGGAGTTCCTGAATCAAGTGAAGCCCGGGACCGGATTGCTCGACGAGAATCCAATTTGGCCTTTGCAGTCGTGTCGGAAGGGGCCTCTTTCATTCGAGAAACCGCTGGCATTCAATCAATGGCGGCCACTCTATAAGGAAAACCGCCAGGCGCGAGCACCCTTCGCGTCTCAACCGGGTGCGGCAACCTGGACTTAGCGAAACCAGAGGGCGTGGGCTTCGGCCCGCCTTATTCCTGCGAGTTAGGCTGCAGCTCGAAACCCAACCCATGCTTGGCGACGGCGCCCACTGAAGCCCCAGCCAAGAGGGCGAACAACAATAAGAAGGCAGCAATTATTTCGGGGCGTCTCATTTGGCCAGCTTAGCGCTCGGAAGCTGAACGCAATGTGAAGAACAGCGTCAGCCCGCGCCTTCTTTTGCCGGCTAAAACAACAGCGCGGCGGTATGGTCTATCGCTCCCTCATTCATTAAGCTCCCGGAAGGTCTGCTCAGGAAGGATCCTGGACTACAGGAGGAACGTCCGATGACTATCGGCATAGGACAGCAAGTCCCCGACATGAAGATTGATTATTGGGTTTCGGGAGCCCACGGTCCCAAGCAAATGTCGCTCGCTGATCACAAGGGAAAGTGGTTGATCCTTTTTTTCTACCCGAGAGATTTCACGTTCATCTGCCCAACAGAGATTGCGGCCTACGCCTCAATGCAGGACCAGTTCGAGGAAGAAGGGGCCGTCGTCATCGGCGCCAGCACGGACAGCTTCTTCAGCCACAAGGCCTGGTTTGAGGGCGACGAGCGCCTACGCAACGTGAAATATCCCGTGCTCGCGGATACCTCCCAGCAACTTACCCGGGCGTTCGGCATTCTTCTCGAGGATGGCGCCGCTCTTAGAGGCACCTACATCGTCGATCCCGACGGGTATCTCCGCCATATGAGTGTGAACGACCTCGACGTTGGCCGTAACGTCGAGGAGCCGCTTCGCATCCTTCAGGCGCTGCGCTGTGGGCAGCTTTGCCCAGCGCATTGGCATCCAGGCGAGGAGACGCTCACGACCTACAATAATTGGCTGGCCAGCGCGTTTCCCAGGCTCTCAGAGGAAGTTCTCGCGCGGGCCACCGGCCGTCTGCAGACCGTCAAGTTCGAGAAGGGCGATGTCATCATCCGGCAAGGAGACGAGGCGGATCGCTTCTACATCATTGTCGACGGCAAGGTTTCGGTCGTTCGACTGACCGACGACGATAAGGAAGTTGAGCTTGCCACGCTCGGAGCAGGCGACGTCTTCGGCGAGATGGGCATCCTGACAGAGACGCGCCGCAACGCCGATGTCCGAACGTGCACTGACGTCGAAGTTCTGGCCTTGGACTGGGCGGATTTCAGGGATCTATTGGACAGGTCGGATGCGACGTCGAAGGACTTTATCCGCATGGTCGACCAGCGGCGAGCCATGATGCCGGAATAGAATGGGCGCGGAGAGCCTACGAGAGAAGCTTCTTACTGCAGGCAAACCGGTGTTTCTGTGGAACCTGGTCGATCTGGAGCGCCTGAAGTGGGACGCCTTGGATGCCCTGCGGCCTGGGCACATTGTCGAATTCGATTTCGGCTACGATGGTCTGGGTCCAGGTACGCTCGCCTTCAACAGTTCTCCGGCGTCGGGCAGCCCGGCATCGGTCAAGGTCGACGGGCATGTGGTCACCAAGCCCAAGACCTTTCCGATGTCACTCCGATGGGGCGAAAGCTTCGACATCGGCTCCGACACGCTGACCGGGTCAGCGACACAAACTACAAGCCGCGTTTCCCTAACAGCCAAATTGAACAAACTGACGGTGGATCACCACGACAGAGCAAGCGCCGCCGTCCTTCACCGGCTCCGCGCTGATGGCGAGCAGAAGGATGAAGATCGCGATGCCATGCGGTGCGAGGATTGTGGGAAATGCCAACGGGATCAGCGCCAGGTCGCGGGCAGGCGCGGGTGCGGGCGGTGCCTTCGTAGGGGCATTTACAAGATCGCGTTTCTCGACAAGACGGGCGCCCCAAAGCCGGTCTGCCACCGGTGGGCATCGATCCTCCGCCGGGCGCCCTTTTGCGCCGAGCTTCTGGCGGAAGCGGGGAGGCGAAGGTTTCACCGCAAAATGCGACAAAACCTGAACCAGCCCAAGGGTATCGTTCTATTGCTCGTAATCCTTCATGCGGCGACATTCGTCGATGATATCAGCACCGAGCTCGTCGAAGCGCTCTTGCGACATGTCAGCCAATGCACGTATGAGCGTCGCCTTGATAGCCTCCCATTCGGGTAGCTCCTTGAGCGAGGGCGACGCGATTCCCCTAATCTGATATTCTGCGCTCACATCCTTCATCGCGCCAGCCCCCCACCCAAACATCCCTGGCGCATACACGTGCAGCCTCTCTGAACTGAGCCGCTAGTTGGTCAAGGCTCAAGTCTCTCCAGCGCCTGCCGCGGGCCAAATACGATGCTAGGTGGTCAGCCTCCCTTTTTGCGAGAAACGCCGCCAGAACATCATCGATCAATGTCTTATCGTGCTCGGCCATGCCATGGACCCGTACTACCCGCTCATTCTTACGGCCCTATTCCAGGCAAAGGGCCGTCGGGATAGACCGGTTGCGGTCAATTGGGATTGGGCGCTTCACCAGATGGCACTCCATCCGGCAAGGCTGGTGTTTCGACATCCGGAGAGAGCTTATCGGCGGATTTATCCTTCTCGTCGCACGCTGCAACGAGCCCGGCAAGGACTAAGCTCGCGCTTAAACCAACGTGTTTTCATCACAGCACCCGCTAAGCGACCCGGCCAATATAGCGGTCAAGGTGATCCACGAAAACAAGGAGCAGGGAGGGGTGGGCCTGGCGTAGTACCGGCCCTTTTTCTGGAGCCCGCTTCCATGCAATCTTTGCGGTCGCGCGAGTTGGGCGCAGCTTCGAGCTGCCTACCAATGCGATGGTATGGACCGACGCGAAATCGAGCTTATGGCAGCGCCGGAGCTTTCCGATGATCTATGGCCACGCTATGAGCCGCGGATGCGACGGCAGACGCGCAGACTAATACTCAAGCACCGCGAAAAGATCGAAGGGTTGCCGCAGCCCTGTTGAGACGGAAGACACTCGCAGCAGAAGATATTGACCTACTCGCCCTGGGAGCGCTCCTGCCGGCGCTCCTATTGCTGCGTGTCGGACTGTAGCTCGAACTCCAACCCACTTTCCCGTGAAAAACTTGACCGTCATCTTACGGCCCGTCGTGCGACTCACTTAAAGTGCGACCCAGGAGGGCCAGATGAGTGAAATCATCAACTTGGAGGCTGCCCGGCATCGCCGGTATCGCAGGGCCAACGGTTTAGTCTATGCCCGCGCAATGAACGCAATTCGAGGCATTAAGCCCGACGCCGCCATTGACGCCCTGCTCGAGGTAGTGCTGAAGCTGCTGGAAGAGTCCTTCGACCACGACGATGAGAAGATGCACCGCGCGGTGGGACTTATCGCCGAGCACCTTCATCGAAGCATCGACCCAGAGTGGAACCTCCCCCGAGCGTCAAGGTAAGGCGCAAACCAAGGCCCTCTCCAAGAGGAAGCCTAAGTAGCCGCCGTCTTCAGCCTTTCCTTAGTCGGTTTAGCCCGACAATGAGGAAACTCGCTGTCGTTTTTATGGTGCTGGGCGTCATCCTCGTTGCGGCCGGCGCGGTTGGGCTTGTGGGGATGCCTTACGCCCATGGAGCGCCGCCGCCGGTCCCTTCGCAAATTTCTTGACGTCCACGATGCCTGCTATGGGCTAATTCTGCTTCGGCGGTTTGAGCTTGTGAAGCAGATGTGGGAAGTGCTTCTCGACCAGCTCCCGCACTCGCGGCTTAACCTCTACCCAATCGCATTCCTCGAGGAAGCGCCGTAGGTGCTCCAGGTCTTCAGGAGATGGGTTTTCAAGGTTCGGGCGAGGCATAAGCAATCATAGCTCTAACTCGCCTGAAAAAGGTGAGGCTGTTTTGCCTCCGCATCTTAGGCCTTCGACAACTTTCTAGGCGCAGCTTTTGGCCAAGTGCGCACCCTAAGAGTAGGTGCGCTCCAGGGAAGCGGTCCTTAACGCCCGATCAGGATCGCTTCCCTTCTCATCCGACCAATTCGGCGTTAACGCACTGTTAACCATATTGCGCGCAGGCTCAGCGCGTCCCAATAGACTCTTTCCAGATTGGAAATCCTTACTCAGCGGTCTTGGCGAAACCCAGGGCCGCTTTCTTTTCCATGTTGGATCAGTTCCCGGCACCAGTCGTTGCTGGACTGCCGCCCGATCAAATGCCTGAAGGAGCAAGTCGCACGTCTTGGAGCTACCCGCGCTCACGCTTCGATTGAGCCGATCGACGGGTGAAATTAGCAAAACCCGCAACCTTCGCATTGGCCTCAACCAGCACCCCCGCGCTGTCCTCGCGCTCGCGTCGCTCTAGCCGTTCCTTATCTACCTTCTGGGCCCAAGTGCGGAGTTCTTCCGCGCCGTTCACCGTGTCGGATCTGCTCGCGCAATTCTGCGACGCGTCTCTCTGGAAGGATGCAGGCTCCTCGTTGCTCTTCTGTTGCGTCTTCGAAGGCGAAGTATTCGCCGCTTCGAACTCTTCAAGCAGGTCGTCGAGAGACGGCTCGGAAGACGCGACTGGCGCGCGTGCGTCTGGAGACTGCTGGCTGCTTGTTCCTGTCCGTTCGTCGCTCAAGGGTTCTCGCTGGGCGAGATTTAGCCAGCAGCGCCGGCTTAATCACTCAGGCCGTCTTGGCCGAGCGCGTTGCGCTGCTTGTTCACCGTCTACTGTGTCGCCTATCCCGGCGTTTTCGATGCGACGGGCAACTTCGATTATTCCGAGCTCTGGACCGGCGTGAAGCAAGCAGTGCCGGAGTTTAGCAGAGCGCTCCTTCTTTGGTCTTCGTTTTTATCTCACCATGCCGGGAATGCTTCTGACAGACCACAACTTGGCCGGGTTTGGTTCGGCGACGCTTTTGATGACAGACCACAGACTGGCCCGGGCGGCATACAAGTGCTCGATCTAGCGCAGCCGATGCGACCGGTCGAACCCGCTTCCGACATGGTCTGCGTGTTCGTGCCCGCGCTGCCTTGCAGCATAGGCGCATGGGCGACCTCGACGGTCTGAACGGCGCGGCACTTCGCCCAGTCATGGTGCGCCTTCTCGTGGACTGTCTCGAGCTCATTGAGGAGTGGCTGCGGTCAATGCCGTAATCGCAATTGGACGGCTTGATACGTGAGATTGATCGGAAGTTGGCTGCCGGCCTCTTGCTTTCGCAGCGACCCGTCGAAACCCTCTTCGTCGTGCAGGATCGCATGCTCAGTGTTCGATTTTCTTGAAGGGGATCTTTATTTCCGGCTTGCCGACTCACTAACCTCCGGTCCTCCGTTCCCTGCTCGCCCAACAAGATTTCCCTGTTCCCACGTGCAGGGAATTTCCGAGTAACCCCTTGAATTTCGCTAATGAATGAGCAATGCGTTGTCGCTCGGTGAGCGCCTCCGTTCTCAAATTCCCTGTATCTTCCCGCCGTATCAGGGAATTGACATTGGCGGCAAGCAAGCGCGTCTTGATAAAACACTGCGCCGTGGGTCCATTCTCCCACGAACCGTTCTCGGTGATCATATACCGTCGAGAAGGGCGCAGGCGCGATCGGTCTGACCAAGATCGGCAACGGCACCCTCACGCTACCAATAGCTACAGCAGCCTGACCGGGGCTGAGGCTGCTAAGCTAATGGTAGATTGGCCGATCGTCTCCGACACGGCCGGCTCACCTGGCAATTCTGAGGCACGGACGGTTAGACGTTGTGCCTAGCGCTTGCTGCAGGGCTCCAAACTCGAATAGTAGGCGGCAAGATCCTCGATATCCTTGTCGCTCAGCCGTTGCGTGTACTCCGGCATGACGTCACCCGGACGCCGGCCCGCGCGGAAATCCTTGAGCTGCTTGACGAGATAAGCCTGCTTCTGGCCGGCGAGGTTTGGCCAATTGTCGTTGATGCTGATGCCGTCATGCGCATGGCAGGCGGCGCAAAGCACGGCTCTAAGGTGGCCGGCCTCGATATCGCCTTCTGCCAGAGCACCGCTCGTCGTCAGCAGCATTGCGGCCGCTGCAAGCCAATGAATCTTCATAAGCCCAGTCTCCTCCGTTTTTTCCGGCGCCGACGGCCGCCAAACGACCATCGGCCTCAACGCCGGACGTCCATTTAACGACATCCGGCACGGAAAAGGCAGGTATCGGAGAAGGGGTTCGGCTACTCGTGTACGACCTAGATCAGCGACGGCTTCGGGCGGTGGCGCTTTCTCCGCGCATCCGCCCCGCGAGCGCTATAGCGCCCAGATCGCTTTCAAGTTGTCGTAGAGCGTGCGCGCGTTCTTGTTGAACTGTGGCAGCTGCTCGGCCACCTGGCCATCGAGACGCGACACCGCGTCCGCGCCCATGACGTCTTCGAGCGCCTTCGCATATTCCGGGATTACCGCCCAGTTCGCCACCGTGTCGTCCGCGACCTCGAAGTGATACTGCAGGCTATAGGCGCGCCCGTTGACCTCCAAGGCCTGGATCGGGCAGGCCGCCGAGCATGCGATCACCGTGCCGCCCGGCGGGGCGGCCACGACTTCCGCGCCGTGCCATTGCAGCACCGTGAGCGGGTCGGGCAGGCCGGCGCTCGCGTGATCGCTTCGACCCGCTTCGGTCTTTTCGACGGTCATGACGCCGACTTCCGGAGTCCGCGCCGGCTTGACCTTGCCGCCAAGAGCGTCGGCGAGGAGCTGGTGTCCGAGGCAGATGCCGAGATAAGGCCGCTGCATGTCCGCCACGAATTTGCGGATCGCCTCTTTCTCCGGGCGCATCCATGGATGTTGGTCTTCCTGCCAGACGTCTTGCGGGCCGCCCATCACGATCATCAGATCGAACGGATCGAGACTGCTTGGCAGCTGCTCACCTTCGTCCAGCTCAACCGTGAGCAGCTGAGAGCCGTCCTCGCGGAGGAAGTCGCTGAAGACACCGGGATGCTCGACGCGAGCATGCTGGAGGACCAGGACGTTCTGCGGGCCTTTGATGCGCGGTGACATTGCTTCCTCCACTAGGGGGCGACCTAGCGTTTTGCGAACGCGTAACTTGCCGAGCGCGGCGTGCGGCTGCGATGCCGGGGCTCCGGCTAGCAGTCGAGCGTCGTGGCCCGCTCCCAAGCGGTGAGCTGGCGCGCGAAGTCGTTCCAGTCGCGCGTCTTCAGCTTAACGTAGGAATCGACGAACTCGTCGCCGAGCTCGCGCCGCAGGAGCTTCGACTTCTCGGTCACCCGGAGCGCATCGAGCAGGTTGAGCGGAAGCTTCTTCGTGCCGGGCGGCGCCTTGTGGCCTTCGGCATACATGTCGATGTCGAGCGGCCTGCCCGGGTCCGAGCCGCGCGCAATGCCGTCGAGCCCCGCGGCGAGGATCCCCGCCGGCAGGAGATACGGATTGGCCGCGCCGTCGGCGAGCCGGAACTCGAAGCGGCCGCCGCCAGGCACGCGGATCATGTGTGTGCGGTTGTTGCCCGCGAAGGTCACCGTGTTGGGCGACCAGGTGGAGCCGGAGAGCGTGACCGGTGCGTTGATGCGCTTATAGGAGTTCACCGTCGGGTTGGTGATCGAGCAGAGATCGTCCGCCGCGTCCATCAGGCCGCCGATGAAATTGTAGGCCGTCCGCGACAGTCCGATCTCGTCCTTGCCGTCCTCGAACAGGTTCTTGTTGCCCTTCCAGAGCGAGACGTGCACATGGCAGCCCGAGCCCGTCAGATTGGCGAAAGGCTTCGGCATGAAGGTGGCGCGAAGCCCGTGCTTCTCGGCGATGGCCTTGACCATATATTTGAAGAAGGTCTGCCGGTCCGCAGTGACGAGCGCATCGTCGAAGCCCCAGTTCATCTCGAACTGGCCGTTGGCGTCCTCATGATCGTTCTGGTACGGCCCCCAGCCGAGCTCGAGCATGGAATCGCAGATCTCGCTGATCACGTCGTAGCGCCGCATCAGCGCCGACTGGTCGTAGCAAGGCTTGGCCTGCGTGTCGGTTGCGTCGCTGATCGCGAGACCGTCGGGCGATAGCAGAAAGAACTCGCACTCGACGCCCGTCTTCATCTGGAAGCCTTCCTTGGCGGCCTTCTTGATCATCCGCTTCAGGATGTTGCGCGGCGCATGCTCGACGGGCTTGCCGTTCATTTGGGGGTCGGCGGCGAGCCAGCCGACCTCGGGCTTCCAGGGGAGCTGGATCAGGCTTGCGGGGTCAGGGATGGCGAGCACGTCGGGATCGGCGGGCGTCATGTCGAGCCAGCTCGCGAAGCCCGCGAAACCGGCGCCGTCCTTGGCCATGTCGCCGATCGCCACCGCCGGCGCGAGCTTTGCGCGCAGCGTGCCGAACAGGTCGACATAGGAAATCAGGAAATATTTGATCCCGCGCTTGCGGGCTTCGACTGAAAGATCAACCGCCATCTCGACTCCCCTTCGCTTCACCCGAGGCGGCTGTTGTCCAACCGCCGATCATTCTACCTTCAGCCCAGGAATCCAGTTCGTGCCGGCAAGCGGCACCTTAGCCATCGCCGCGGACTCGACCGTCAGCGCCACGAGATCCTCGGGCTCGAGGTTCAGCACGTGGCTCTTGCCGCAGGCACGCGCGATGGTCTGCGCTTCGAGGGTCAGCACTGACAGGTAATTGGCGAGCCTTCGTCCCCCGAGAACCGGATCGAAGCGCGCGGCAAGCGCGGGGTCTTGCGTGGTGATGCCGGCAGGGTCGCGGCCCTCGTGCCAGTCGTCATAGCAGCCGGCGGTGGTGCCGAGCTTGCGGTATTCCTCTTCGAGCGCCGGATCGTTGTCGCCGAGCGCGATCAGCGCGGCCGTGCCAATCGACACGGCGTCGGCGCCGAGCGCCAGCGCTTTGGCGACATCCGCGCCGTTACGAATACCGCCCGAGACGATGAGCTGCACCTTCCGGTGCATGCCGAGATCCTGCAGCGCCTGCACCGCCGGGCGAATGGCACCGAGGATCGGCAGGCCGACATGCTCGATAAACACTTCTTGCGTGGCCGCGGTACCGCCTTGCATGCCGTCGAGCACGACCACGTCAGCGCCGGCCTTCACCGCGAGGGCCGTGTCGTAATAAGGCCGCGAGGCCCCGACCTTGATGTAGATAGGCTTCTGCCAATCGGTGATCTCGCGCAGCTCCTCGATCTTGATCTCGAGGTCGTCAGGGCCGGTCCAGTCCGGATGACGGCAGGACGAGCGTTGGTCGATGCCCTTGGGCAGCGTGCGCATCTCGGCCACGCGGTCGGAAATCTTCTGGCCGAGCAGCATGCCGCCGCCGCCGGGCTTGGCGCCCTGGCCAACCACGATCTCGATCGCGTCGGCGCGGCGGAGATCGTCGGGGTTCATGCCGTAGCGCGAGGGCAGGAGCTGGTAAACGAGCAGGCTCGAATGGTGACGCTCCTCCTCGGTCATGCCGCCGTCGCCGGTGGTGGTCGAGGTGCCCACCTGGCTTGCGCCGCGGCCGAGCGCCTCCTTCGCTTGCGCCGAGAGCGAGCCGAAGCTCATGCCGGCGATGGTGATGGGGATCTTCAGGTGGAGTGGCTTCTTGGCGAAACGCGTGCCGAGCCAGACGTCGGTGTCGCAGCGCTCGCGATAGCCTTCGAGCGGGTAGCGGCTCACCGAGGCGCCAAGGAACAACAGGTCGTCGAAATGCGGGACGCGGCGCTTCGCGCCGAAGCCTCGGATGTCGTAGATGCCGGTCGCGGCCGCGCGGCGGATTTCCGAGAGCGAGAACTCGTCGAACACCGCGGACGGGCGTGGGGCGGTGAGTGGCGTCTGGTCCATCAATAGGCTCCCGCGTGGTCGACGTGGAAATTGTAGAGCTTGCGGGCCGAGCCGTAGCGGCGGAACTCCGACGGGTCGACCTCGCCGTTGAATCCCGCGCGGCCGAGCAGCTCATGCAGCGCCTGCTTGTGCTCGTCGCGCATCTCCTTCTCGACGCAGTCCGCGCCGAGGCTCTTGACTTCGCCCCGCACGAAGAGCCGCGCCTCGTAGATGGAATCACCGAGCGCGTCGCCCGTGTCGCCGAACACCACGAGCGAGCCGGATTGCGCCATGAAGGCGCTCATGTGCCCGACCGAGCCCTTCACCACGATGTCGATGCCCTTCATGGAGATGCCGCAGCGCGACGACGCGTTGCCGTCGATGCGGAGCAGGCCACCGCGGCCGGTGGCGCCGGCCGACTGGCTCGCGTCGCCTTCGACATGCACGAAGCCCGACATCATGTTCTCGGCGACGCCCGTGCCGGCACTGCCGCGGATCAGCACCGTGGCGTTCTTGTTCATGCCGGCGCAGTAATAACCGACGGGCCCGTCGATCTCGACGGTGATCGGCGCGTCGAGCCCGGCAGCGATGGCGTGCCGGCCGGCAGGGTGCTTGATCACCCAGTGCCGCTCGTTGGTGTCGGGACGCAGCCCGTGCAGCGTGGCGTTCAGCTCGCGGAGCGGCGTCACGCCGAGATCGACATCCGGCATGCTCAACGCTCCCAGAAATAGACGGTCGCGGGCTCCGGCTCCCAGATGCGCGCATTCTCGATGCCGGGCAGGCCGGCGAGCGCGCGATATTCCGAGCCGAACGCGACATAGCGGTCGGTCTCGGCCATGATCGCCGGCTTGCAGGCGATGCCGTCCCTAAGCACGCCGAAGCCGTTCTCAGTCCCCACGACGAACGTATAAAACCCGTCAAGATCGTCCAAACTCACCTTCAGGGCATCGCCGAGCGGAAGCCCTTCGCGCATGCGCCAGGTGAGATAGCCGGCGGCGACCTCGGTGTCGTTCTCGGTCTCGAAGGTGAGCCCCTCGCGCCGCAATTCGCGCCGTACGTTGTTGTGATTGGAGAGAGATCCGTTGTGGACCAGGCACTGGTCTGAGCCTGTCGAATAGGGATGGGCGCCGTCGGTCGTCACCGCGGATTCCGTGGCCATGCGGGTATGGCCGATCGCGTGGGTGCCGTGCATCTCGGCGAGCCCGAAGCGCTCGGCAACCTTCTCGGGCAGGCCGACTTCCTTGAACAACGCCATGCGCTTGCCGCGCCCGACCATTTCGGTCTCGGGCGCCTCGCGCTTGAGCCAATCGATCAGCGCGTCGGCGTCGCCATCAGGGACCGAGACCACGGCATGCGTGTCGTGCAGCTCGGCGGTAACCCCCTCAAATGCATGCTTGATTCGCGTCGTGGTCTGCTCGATCGCCTTGGCGGAACGGCCGCGCAAGGTGAGCTTGCTCACGCCTTCGCGCCCTCCGCCATAGACGGCGAAGCCCGCGCTGTCAGGACCGCGGTCCGACATGGTCGCGAGCATCCCGGCGGTCAGCCGGCCGAGCTCAGGTTCGAGGGAGGGGTCCTTGAGAAACAGCCCGACAATGCCGCACATGAACAGGAAGCTCCGGAAGGATGGCTGCTTCACCATGCTACGAAGTCGCGGCGACTGTCAACTAGTAGGAAATATATTTTCCTGTAGAGAAATCACCCCCTATGGCTAACCTTTGAGATTTCCGGTCTTTGTTGACCCGGCGCTCTGAAACTTGCGGGATTTCAGCCAAGGTTCAGCGGAATGAAGCGCTTCAGCTTCCCGGTTTCCTTGTGACGCTCCAGGCTGTCGACGAGATCGATCTCGATTTGCGCGTTCGGAAGCCCGGATTTGGCGAGCTCAGCGACGATCTCCCGGCGAAGGGCCGCGACGTCGATCGGCCCGGTGGCGACCACGGCGATCTTCGCGCCGTCAACGGTCTGGAGAACCTGATATTCGGCGATGCCGGGGTTCTGCCCGAGCGGCGTCCGAAACACGATCGGGTGAATATGAATGCCGCCCGTATAGACGAAGATATCGTCCGCACGCCCCTTCACACCGCTGACCAGCGGGAAGTGCGCACCGCACGAGCAAGGCTTGTCGTCGGGAACCGGGATATCCGTCAGCTCGTAGCGGATCAGCGGCAGGGTGCGTCCGAATAAAGATGTGACCAGCACGCGGTCTATGGCATCGGGGTCGCGTGTCGGCTGATCCTTCTCGTCGACGAACTCGGTGATGATGAGATCGTCGGTCAGGTGCATGCCCTGATGGGCGTCGCATTCGATGCCGATATGACCGACCTCAACACAGCCCCACATATTGTTGATCTCCACGCCCCAGACTTTTCGAATGACGTCGCGCGTCTCCGGCAGCAGCGGCTCGGAGTTTGTGGTCACGCGATGCGGACTGATCTTGAGCCGTCCCGATAGCGCTTCCGCACCGAGCTCCTCCATCACGGAGCCATAGCAATTGATTTGCGTCGGTTGTGCTTGGTTGAGGGCCGCAACAAGATCGGCAAGCGGCGTGTCCGCCGGAAACCATTGCACCTGAGCTGACGGATCGGTCGATACCGAGAACAGAAACGGGCTGCCATGGACAATTTCGCCGGCCTCGACCACAGCCAAGAGTCGCCGCCCCGACAGGCGCTCCGGAGGCTCGTCGCGGAGCTGATAGCGAAAGGTCGCGCAGGCGATCTCGATGAACTCGTCCCAGCTCCACGGAAACACGCCGCGCACGCCCGACGAGCCGCCGGTGGCGATCACGAGATAGTCGTCGAGGTCGTAGTAGTCCTGGGTCCTGCCTTCGAGCTTGGCGGTGATGTTGGCGTTGCACCCGGCAAGCGTGAGGCGGCGGTCCGTGACCAGCTCGTCCCAGTTCGACATCACGTCGGACTTTGTCATCACCGGCAGGCGCGCGAGATCGGCCTCTGTGAAGGAGTCCACGTCGAGACCGCCCAGTCGCTTGGCATGCCAGGCAGACTTGGCCTTGGCGAACGCAAGCGTCTCGCGCAAAGCCCGCTGCCGCTCGGCTTTGATCTGATCTTTAGACCAAGCGAGCCGTGCGACATGCGCGGGCAGCCGCTCTGCCACGGCGGCCAGTTGTTCTCGCCTGCGCGGACTGTCGATGATCACCGCGCAACCTTACAGCACAAGCGGCAGCGCTCAAGAACTCGGGCGCATGACTCAAGCTGCACAGGCGATAAGTCGAAGAGCGAGCACAGGTTAACTGGCGGTGGAGGCAGTCATCGGCGAACCCGTCTCCACCTTCATTTTCCCTGTTTCGCGGGAAAATACAGGGAAGTTTTGGCCTATGCGCCGCGCCACGGCTATATTGCTCTTCCGTCCAGCAGCATTTTCAATGCGTTGTCGCCGAATTCCCTAGAAGCACAAACAGGGAATTTCGCTGACTGAACAGCGAACGGCACGTAACGCAATAGGGAAGCAGCAGCTTTCTGATGGTAAGCGTCCATTTCTCGCACACTTGTTTTGCTCCTCGCGGACGCGATCTGTTCT